>NZ_AVPL01000005.1 GCF_000768695.1 Knoellia aerolata DSM 18566 | reverse complement strand
GGTGCCTGCGGTGCGACGGCGGCGTGGCTGGTGGTGGCGGCATACATGCTGGCTCCTGACGGGGCTGGGGGGACGGGACCGGTGGGGGCGGGGCCGGCCGGGCCGTCGGGACCGCCGGGGGTCCCGGCCGGCATCGGCGCGCCCTGCGCGGTGGAGGACCAGGCCGGGACGCCGTCCCTGCCCTGCTGGTGGCGCCAGAGCAGCCACGCGACGATGGCGAGCGGGATGACTCCCCAGCCGATGAGGAAGCCGTTGTCGCCGAAGACGATCGCCGCGATGACCAGGACCGCGATGACCGAGAGGACGATGGCCCCGGTGGCACCTGTGCCACCGCCGGAGAGGGCGTCGCGCGCCATGATCCGGCCGTCCTCGTCCGGCAGGAGCAGCCAGGCGACGAGGTAGGCGACGATGCCGAAGCCGCCGAAGAGGGTGAGCGCGATGAAGGCCGCGCGGATGAGGACCGGGTCCACGTCGACGCGGCGGGCGATGCCGGAGCTCACGCCGGCGAACCACTGGCGGGAGCGGTCGCGGCGCAGGCCGGTCGCGAGGATGTCGTCCCAGAAGCGGCTCGACTGCGACGGCGGCTGCCACGGCGACTGCGGCTGCTGGGCCGGCGGCGGGCCGGGGTAGGGGGGAGCGGCTGGGCCGGTCGGGCCGGTCGGCCCGCCGTCCGCGGGGTGGGGTGTCTGCGTCATGTCTCCCACAGTGGCGGAGCGCGCGGCCCACGGCCATGAGGGTCGACCCTGACGACTCCCTGAGGTGACCCCCACGCCACCCCGGCCATCGCCGCGGTCCCGCTCCCCGTGCGTCAGGATGGGGGTGTGCCCACACCGTACGAGCGCGTCGCGCCACCGACGGACCTCCCCGCACCCGGGAGGCCGCCGCTGACCCGACCCCTGCACGGCCGGTGGATCGGGGGGGTGTGCGCCGGCATCGCCGACCACCTCGGGATCAGCCGGCGCTGGGTCCACCTCACCGTCGTCGTCCTCGCGCTCGTCGGGCCGGGCATCCCCATCTACCTCTTCCTCTGGGCGGTGACCCCGTCGAGCGACACCCGCGGCGAGCAGCGCGAGCCGGGGGCGCTGCGCGCGGTGTCCGGCCTCGGGGAGTCGCGCTGGGGCGTGACGGTGGCGATCGGCGGGTTGCTCGTCTTCGTCGGCACCGTCGTCGGGCTGCAGTTCGCCGGGGTCGACGTGCGCGCCGGGGTGCTCCTGCCGCTGCTCCTCATCGCCGCAGGCGTCGCCGTGGCGTGGTCGCACCTCGACGACGCCGAGCGCACGAAGTGGCTGGGCACGCAGGAGCAGGACCGCGGGCGGATGTGGGTGCGCCTCGGCCTCGGGATCACCGTCGCGGTCATCGGCATCCTCGTCCTCACCATCCGCGGCAGCTCGCTGTCCGCCATGGGCGACGCCCTGCTCGCCACCTTGGCCGTCCTCGTCGGCGCGACGCTCATCGCGGCGCCCTGGGTGGTCCGGCTGTGGCGCGACTACCGCGAGGAGCAGGAGGTCGCGGCCCGCGCCAACGAGCGCGCCGACATCGCCGCCCACCTGCACGACTCGGTCCTCCAGACCCTCGCCCTCATCCAGCGGCGCTCCCACGACCCGGCCTCCGTGACCCAGCTCGCCCGCGCCCAGGAGCGCGAGCTGCGCTCGTGGCTGTATGCCGGCCCCGCCGGTTCCGACGAGACCCTCGCCACCGCGGTGACCGCGGCCGCCCACGACGTCGAGGACCTCCACGGGGTCGTCATCGACCTCGTCGTCACGGGCGACCGGCCCCTCGAGCAGCACGGCACGGCCCTGGCCAGGGCGATGCGCGAGGCGATGCTCAACGCGACCCGGCACGGGAAGCCGCCGGTGACGGCATACGTCGAGATCGGCCCGAACGGCGTCGAGGCGTTCGTGCGCGACCGCGGCGACGGGTTCGAGGTCGACGACGTGCCGGAGGACCGGCTCGGCGTGCGGGCCTCGATCCTCGGCAGGATGGCACGACACGGAGGCGGCGCCCGCGTCCGCCGCCGTGAGGACGGAACCGAGGTGGAGCTCACGCTGCCGCCCCTCGAAGGAGAGCACTGATGTCCACACCGACCCCGCCGGCAGCCGGCCGGACCCCCGCCCGCACCGGACCCGTGCGGGTCGTCCTCGTCGACGACCACCGGATGTTCCGCACGGGCGTGCGCAGCGAGCTCGCCGAGGAGGCCGGCGCCGCGATCGAGATCGTCGGTGAGGCCCCGGACGTCGAGGCGGCGGTCAAGGTCGTCCGCGAGACCCGGCCCGACGTCGTGCTGCTCGACGTCCACCTCCCCGGTGGCACGGGCAAGGGCGGAGCCGACGTCATCAACGGCTGCTTCGGCGTGGAGAGCGAGGCCGGCGCCCCGGTCCGCTTCCTCGCGCTGTCGGTGTCGGACGCGGCCGAGGACGTCATCGCGGTCATCCGCGCCGGCGCCCGGGGCTACGTCACCAAGACGATCACCGCGCGCGACCTCCACACGGCGGTGCGCCGCGTGGCCGACGGGGACGCGGTCTTCTCCCCGCGGCTCGCGGGCTTCGTCCTCGACGCCTTCGGTGCGGCGGCGGGGGAGATCGCCGAGGTCGACGAGGAGCTCGACCGCCTGTCCGCGCGCGAGCGCGAGGTGATGCGGCTCATCGCCCGCGGCTACCAGTACAAGGAGGTCGCCAAGGAGCTCTTCATCTCGGTGAAGACGGTCGAGACGCACGTGTCGTCGGTGCTCCGCAAGCTCCAGCTGTCCTCCCGCCACGAGCTCACGGCGTGGGCCATGGGGCGCCGGCTGGTCTGAGGGGCGGGCCGATACCCTCGGCCGCATGGAGCTCCTCATCAACCTCGTCGTCGTCCTTCACCTGCTCGGCCTCGCCGCCATCGTCGGCAGCGCCGTCTTCGTGGCACGGGGCGTGCCGACCCCCGCGCTCGTGTGGGGAGCCCGCGCCCAGCTCGTCACCGGGCTCGTGCTCGTCGGCCTGAACCAGGCCGCGGACGAGCCGGTCGACAACACCAAGATCGCGGTCAAGCTCGTCGTGGCGCTCGCCGTCGCGGCCTGCGCCGAGATCGCCGCCGGACGCGAGCGCCGTGGTCAGGGCAGGCCCGAGCTCGTCCACGCCGCCGGTGGGCTGGCCGTCCTCAACACCCTCGTCGCGGTCCTCTGGACCTGAGCGGACGGCGGCCGGTCGGTCAGGGGATGAGGAGCAGCTTGCCCTGTGTGCGGCGGCCCTCGAGGTCGGCGTAGGCGGTGCGCGCGTCCGCGAGCGGGTATCGCCCACCGATGCTCACCTGCACGTCACCGCTCTCGATCCAGCCGAAGAGCTCGGTGGCCCGGGCGCGCAGCTCCTCGGGTGTCGCGACGTGGGCGCCGAGGCTCGGCCGGGTGACGAAGAGCGAGCCCATCGCGTTGAGCCGCTGCAGGTCGAAGGGCGGGACCTGGCCGCTGGCGGCACCGTAGAGCACGAGGAGACCGCGCGGTCGCAGGGAGGCCAGCGACGCCTCGAACGTGTCCTTGCCGACGCCGTCGTAGGCCACGTCGACGCCCCGCCCGTCCGTGCGCTCGCGGACCGCGGCCGCGACGTCGTCGACCTCGGCGTAGTTGATGAGCTCGTCGGCGCCTCGCTCGCGCGCGGTCTCGAGCTTCGCGGCCGAGCCGGCGGTGGCGATGACGCGGCCGCCGCGCCTGGTGACCATCTGGGTGAGCAGCTGCCCGACGCCGCCGGCGGCGGCGTGGACGAGGGCCACGGTGCCCTGCTGGACGGCATACGTGCTCGTCGTGAGGTAGTGCGCCGTGAGGCCCTGGAGCATCGCGGCGGCCGCGGTCTGGAGGTCGACGCCCGACGGGACGTGCACGAGGTTCTTCGTGTCCACGGTGGCGTAGGCCCGGGCGGAGCCGAGGCCCTGCCCCCAGGCGACGCGGTCACCGACGACGAAGCTGCTCACGCCGGACCCGACCGCGACGACCTCGCCGGCGCCCTCGGTGCCGAGGACGAACGGCGTCGGCACCGGGTAGACCCCCTCGCGCTGGTAGACGTCGATGAAGTTGACGCCGGCGGCGGCGACCCGCACGAGGACCTGGTCGGCGGCGGGCTCACCGAGGGGCTCGTCGCGGACGTCGAGGACCTTGGGGCCGCCGTGACGGGTGACGACGAGGGCGGGAGCGGACTCGGGCAGTGCGGATCCGGAGGTCATCGACTCAGGCTAGCGAGAGCGGGCGGGACGGGTGCAGGTGGACCTCGGTGGCCTTGACGGCGAGGACGACGGCCGAGCCGCGGTGCAGGCGGAGCTCGGCGACGGCGGCCGGGGTGACGTCGGCGCTGAGCAGGTCGGTGCGGACCCGGACGAGGTGCCCGTGGGGTTCGAGCTCGGTGACGACCGCGTCGAGGCTGTTGCGGGGGCTGCCGTGCGGGTGGGTGAGGTGGATGCTCACCGCCGACGGGGCCACGACCGCGGCGACCGGCTGTCCGTCGGCGACCGGTGACTCGGCGAGCCCGTGGAGGAGGCGCCCGTCGGCCATGAGGAGGGCGCCGTCGCTGGCGACGCCGCGCACGAGGTTGAGGCCGGCAAACCGGGCCCCGAAGTCGCTGCGGGGGCGGCTGAGGACGCGGGTCGTCTCGCCCGTGTCGACGACCCGGCCGGCGTCCATGACGGCGACCCGGTCCGCGAGCAGGGCGGCGTCGAGGACCTCGTGGGTGACGAGGACGGTGGTGCGCTCGGCGAGGACCCGGCGCAGCAGGTCGCGGATCTCCGGGGCGGCCTCGGCGTCCAGCGCCGAGAGCGGCTCGTCGACGAGCAGGACGCGGGGCTCGGTCGCCAGGGCGCGGGCGATGGCGACGCGTTGCTGCTGCCCGCCGGACAGCTCGTGCGGCCGGCGGTGCGCGTGTGCCGTCATGCCCACCTCGTCGAGCCAGCGGGCCGCCGTGGCCGCGGCCTCGGTGCGTGACTGCCCGCGGGCCCGGGGGCCGAAGGCGACGTTGTCGCCGGCGTCGAGGTGGGGGAAGAGGCGCGCCTCCTGGGCGAGGAGGGCGATGCCGCGGTCGTGCGGGGCGACCCAGGTGCGCGTGCCGGTGTCGGAGAGGACCCGGTCGTCGAGCGCGACCGTGCCGCGGGGGTGGAGGAGCCCCGCGAGGGCCGCGAGGACGGTGGACTTGCCGGCCCCGTTGGGTCCGAGCAGCGCGAGGGTCTCGCCGGTCTCGACGACGAGGTCGACGGCGACGTCTCGGGACTCGAGGGCGATGTCGGCGGTGAGGGTCACGTCGCCCCCGCCACGAGGGAGTCGCGCCGGGCCCGGGTGAGGGCGATGACGAGGACGGCGACGCCGACGAGGACGAGGGAGAGGGCGACGGCGGCCTGTGGATCCCCCTCCCGCTGGAGGTAGATCTCGAGGGGGAGGGTGCGGGTCGTGCCCTGGAGCGAGCCGGCGAAGGTGATCGTCGCGCCGAACTCGCCGAGGCAGCGGGCGAAGGCGAGGACCGTCCCGGCGACGAGGCCGGGCAGCGCCAGGGGCAGGGTGACGCGCCGGAAGACGGTCGTCGGGCCGGCGCCGAGGGTGGCCGCGACGTCCTCGAAGCGGGTGCCGGCGGCGCGGAGGGCGCCCTCGAGGCTGAGCACGAGGAACGGCATCGCGACGAAGGTCTGCGCGATGACGACGGCGGTGGTCGAGAAGGCGATCTCCAGGCCGAGGACGTCGAGGGTGTCGCCGAGGAGCCCTCGGCGACCGAACGCCTGCAGCAGGGCGATGCCGCCGACGACCGGCGGCAGGACGAGGGGCAGCAGGACGAGGGAGCGCAGCAGGGTGGCGGCGGCGCCGGTCGTGCGCGCGAGCACGACGGCGAGGGGGATGCCGAAGAGCAGGCAGAGCAGCGTGCTCACGGACGCCGTGCGCAGGCTGAGCCACAGCGCGTCGGTCGACGCTTCGGACGTGACGAGCGGCCCGAACTCGCGCCAGTCGACGGTCAGCGCCATCGCGACGACCGGGACCGCGACGAGCAGCGCGCCGAGGGCTGCGGGGACGAGCAGCCAGCGTGGGATCGTGAGGCTCGGCAGCCGGGTCACGGTGCCGCGAATCCCGCGGCCTGCAGCACCGACTGGCCCTCGGCGCCCGTGACGGCCGCGACGAACTCCTCGGCGAGCGCCGCGTCGTCGGCGCGCGTGAGCGTCGCGATCGGGTACGTGCTGCGGGCCGACGCGGCCTCGGCGACGTCGAGCCCGGCGACCTCGTCACCGGCGCCCGCGACGTCGGTGACGTAGACCAGGCCGGCGTCGGCCTCTCCGGAACGGACCTTGCCGAGCACGTCGGTGACGGACTGCTCCTCGCTGACCGGCCGGATGTCGATGCCGGCAGCCTGCTCGACGGCGACGCTGGCCGCGCCGCAGGGGACGGCGGGTGCGCAGAGCACGACCTTGGCGCCGGGGTCGGCGAGGTCGCCGAGCGACCGGATGCCCGCGGGGTTGTCCTTCGGCACGACGATCTGGAGCCGGTTGGAGGCGAACGGCGTCGGCTCGCCGGCGACGAGGCCCTCGGCCACCGCCGTGTCCATCGTCGGCTCGTTGGCCGTGGCGAGGACGTCGGCGGGGGCGCCGTCGGCGAGCTGGGCGACGAGTCCGGACGAGCCGCCGAAGCCGAACCGGACCGTGACGCCGGGGTGGTCGCCCTCGAAGTCGGAGCCGATCCTCTCGAACGACCGCTGCAGCGAGGCCGCGGCGAGGACGGTGAGCGTCCGCGCGGGAGGGTCCTGCGGGGTTCCCGTGGTGCCGGCGCTGCCCTGCGAGCACCCGGCCAGGAGCGTGAGGGCGGCGACGGTCACGGGTGCGCGGACGGCGAAGGGTGCGCGGACGGCATACGGCCTCGTCATGGAGTCTCCACGATGACGGAGGTCGACTTCACGACGGCGACGGCGACGGAACCGGGCTCGAGACCGAGCTCGCGGACCGCCTCGCTCGACATGAGCGAGACGACGCGGAACGGACCGCACTGGAGCTCGACCTGCGCCATGACCGTGTCCATCGTGATGTGGGTGACGAGGCCGACGAAGCGGTTGCGGGCCGAGCGGCCCACGGTGGACGGGTCGGTCGCGGCCCGTGACTGCTCCCGGGCCAGCAGCGCGACGGCGTGCCCGTCGACGGTCTTGCGGCCTGACTCGTCGACCCCGGCCGTGAGGGTGCCGCTGTCGACCCAGCGCCGGACGGTGTCGTCGCTGACCCCGAGGTACATGGCGGCTTCGGAGAGGCGCATCTGCGGCATGGAACCGATCCTAGCGCCGCATCCGCGGATCCGTGGTCAGGTGCGGAGGTCGAGGAGGACGTCGTCGAGCATCGCCGGGGTGAGCCGTCCGGTGTAGGTGTTGTGCGGGCTCACGTGGTAGCAGCCGACGAGGCGAACCGCCACGCCGGCAGGGGTGCGCAGCTCGGCCTCGGCGGCGTGCCCGAAGCGTGGTCGCGGCCTCGGGACGTCCCACCGGAGCGCGGAGGTGGCGGCGAGGACGCCCTTCCAGCCGATCTCGCCCAGCGTCATGATGACCCGCAGGCGCTCACCGAGCAGCTCGAGGTCGCGGCCGAGCCAGGTCGCGCAGGTCGCGCGCTCGCTCGGGGTGGGGGCGTTGGCGGGCGGGGCGCACCGCACCGCTGCCACGATGCGTATGCCGCGCAGCTCCAGGCCGTCGCCCGCACCCACCGAGGTCGGCTGGGTCGCGTAGCCGGTGCGGTGCAGGGCGGCGTAGAGGAAGTCGCCCGACGCGTCGCCGGTGAACATCCGGCCGGTGCGGTTGGTGCCGTTGGCGGCCGGGGCGAGCCCGACGATGAGGGCGTCGGCGTCCGGGTCGCCGAACGAGGGGCCGGGGCGCCCCCAGTAGGGCTGACCCGCGAACGAGGCCCGGCGGCCCTCTCTCGCAACGGTCTCGCGCCACTCGACCAGTCGGGTGCACGCCCGGCAGACGCTCACGCGGGCGTCGAGGTCTTCGAGGGTGGTGGCGCTCGCGGCGAGGGCGCGGACCTCGTCGGCGTCGTGGGCGACGGGAGTCGTCGGCTGCGCCGGGTCGCCGGGCCAGCCGGTCCCTGGTGGGACGGGGGAGAGGAACGGCTCGCCGGTGAGGGGGTGCGGGTCGGGTCCGGCCCGCACGACCCCGTCGTCGGGACTCACGGCGTGGCGTCGTCCTCGTCGCTCTCGTCGGGCTCGGGGGGCGTGTCCTGGCCGTCCCGCTCGTCGCGGTCGGCCCACTCGAGGAGCGGGGCGATGTCGAAGACGGCGTCGTCGATGCCGGCGTGGAGGTCGCCGAGCTCGGCGAAGCGCTGGGGGACGGTCGCGATGGTGAAGTCCTGCGGCTCGACGGCGTCGACCTCGTCCCACGCGATCGGCGTGGACACGGTGCCGATCGTGTTGCCGCGCACCGAGTACGCGCAGGCGATGGTGTGGTCGCGGGCGTTCTGGTTGTAGTCGACGAAGACCGCCTCGGGGTCGCGGTCCTTGCGCCACCACGTCGTCGTGACGTCCTCGGGTGCCCGGCGCTCGACCTCTCGGGCGAAGGCCAGCGCCGCGCGCCGCACGTCCTGGAACCCGTGGTCGGGCCGGATGCGGACGTAGACGTGGAGGCCGTGGCCGCCACTCGTCTTGGGGAAGCCGGTGGCACCGAGCTCGTCGAGCACCTCGTGGGCGACGTGGGCGACCCGACGGACCCGGTCGAACGGGGCGTCGGGCATGGGGTCGAGGTCGATGCGCCACTCGTCCGGCTTCTCGGTGTCGGCCCGGCGGCTGTTCCACGGGTGGAACTCGACGGTGCTCATCTGGACGGCCCAGACGATGTGCGCGAGGTCGGTGGGGCACAGCTCGTCGGCGTGCAGCCCGTAGCGGGGGAAGTGCAGCCGCACCGTCTCCAGCCACGGCGGCGCGCCTCGGGGGACGCGCTTCTGGTGGACCTTGTTCCCGTCGACGCCGTCGGGGAAGCGGTGGAGCATCGTCGGACGCTCGCGCAGGGCGTTGAGGATCCCGTCGCCCACGGAGATGTAGTAGTTCGCGAGGTCGAGCTTGGTCTCGCCGCGCGCGGAGAAGTACACGCGCTCGGGACTCGACAGCCTCACCTCGTGGCCGGCCACGTCGAGGTGGACCGGTTCCCCGAACTCACCCTTGCGAGAAGCCATGCACCACACCGTATGCCGTCGGCCCACCGTCGCGGGGCGCGATGGGTGGCGGCTCAGGCCGTGAGGTCCCAGGCGTCGGCGTCGTGGTCGGCGAGGAACTCCTCGGCGATCTGCAGCATGACGTGCTCGGGTGGTTGGCCGGCCCAGGGGTCGGGTGGGCCGGTGTCGAGGCGATCGACGCTCCGTCGCCGGCGTCTCATCTGCTCGAGGCGGCTCGACAGGACGCGGTCATAGGAGCCCCGGGTGAGGTCCCAGGTGACGGATCGACCGTGCTCGTCGGGCGGATGCACGGTGGCGACGAGCCGTCGGTCGTGGACGAGGGTGTGGTGTCGCTGGCAGAGCAGGGCGGCGTTGTCGAGATCGGACGTGCCGCCGTCCGCCCAGTGCACGAGGTGGTGCGCCTCGGCCCAGCCGGGCGGCATGTCGCAGCCGGGGAAGGAGCAGCCCCGGTCGCGGTGCCACAGGGCCCGGCGCTGGGGGCGGGTGAAGAGGCGGACCGCCCGACCGAGGTCGAGGACCTCTCCCGCGGAGCCGAGCACGACGGGGATGACGTCGGCGTCGCACGCGAGCCGGCGCATCGTGGCCGGCGCGAGGATCGTCTGCTGGGCCCGCGACACCATGACCTGGCCGGATCCGGTCGGCGCCTCGCTGCCGGCGGCGCGCAGGTCGTCCAGACCCATGGCGACGTGAACGGTCGTGGCCGCCCCGCCGGGTGTGCCGTCGGCGGCGTCCGCGCGAACGGCACGGGCGCAGACGGCGGCGAGGGCCTCGACTCGGCGCTGTCCCGCCGGGCGCAGGTCTCGCTCACCGGTCGCGTCGTTCGGAGCGGGCCGGGACAGTGGGCCGATCGCCGCCTCGAGGGTGGCGGCCTGCTCCGGTGTCATCGCCATCCGGTACTCGGTGACGTCCCCGTCGGCGACCTGCGGGCTCGACAGGTAGGCGCCACTGCGGAGACGCCGGTCCTGGTCGTCGAGCTCGCCGGCCAGGCCGTGGGCGGCGAGAAGGCTCGTCCGGATCTTCTTCGCCTCGGCGGCTCCCCACTGCACCCCGTGGTCGAGGATCGCCGTGGCCACGGTGGGCACCGCCTCCGGAACGAGCAGCTCCTTCATGCGCGCGACCTCGCGCAGTGCCGTCAGCGCCAGCGCCGGGCCGACCTCACCGGTGACGACCCGGGCCCAGACGACGCCCTCGGCCCGGGTCGGGTCGGCATACGCCCCGGCATCCGGCCCGTGCGTGCTCCAGAGGCCCCCGGGCACCGAGCAGGCGACGTCCTGCGCCAGCGCAGCGACCTGTCCGGCGCCGCTCTGGCGCAGCGACGGTGCGTGCTCGCGCACCCAGGCGTGGAGCGACCCGACGCCACGCCGGGCGGCACTGAACTCGCCGCGGTGGGCTGCCTCGGCGGCGACACGCACCTGGGACGCCCCGGCCCGCGACCTCACCTCGTCGGTCAACGCCATGACCTCGGCGAGCTCCGGTCCGCTCATCCGGGCCAGCGCCTCCCCGAGCCCCTCGGTCCCCAGCGCCTCTCGCGCACCCTCGAGCGCCGCGCGAAGCGTGGCGACGGGGGAGGTGGACGGCTGATGCATACCTCCATTCTCCTAGAACGCATGTTCGATGTCAACGGATCAGCACGGGAAAGTTCAGGTGGATGTCGCACTGCCACAACGTAATCGGCGCCGTCGTGACCTCGCAGGGCACGCCCTGCGGCCGCACGGCATACGAGGTAGTTGACATCACTACCTAGGTCGGACCACCATCTAGCCATGGCACGACCCGTGGTGCGTGAGGACAGGCAGAGCCAGTGGCTCAAGGGCGTCCTCGACCTCGCGGTGCTCGCCGCGTTGGCCCGGGAGACGTCGGCGTACGGCTACACGCTCATGGCCTCGCTCGCCGAGCTCGGTTTCGAGGGCATCAAGGGCGGCACGATCTACCCGCTGCTCGGTCGACTCGAGGACGAGGGGCTGGTGCGCAGCAAGTGGGTGACCGGCTCGTCGGGGCCGCCGCGGAAGTACTTCTGGCTCACGGCCGCGGGCCGGGCGGAGCTCGACGCGGGGCGCGCGGGGTGGTGCGCGTTCTCCGCCACGATGACCACGGCTCTGGAGGGCTGACATGACGACGTCGAGGTGGCACTACGCCAAGGAGCTCGCCGAGCAGCTCCGGATCAACGGGGTTCCGGAGCCCCAGGTCCGGGACATCGTCGCCCAGGTCGAAGGCCACGCGGCGGCCACCGGCGAGGACCTCGTCGACGCGTTCGGCCAACCGGTCGACTACGCGGCGCAGTGGCGGTCGCTCTCGCCGAGACGGTGGATCGGGCAGGTCCTGCTGGGCGGGGTACCCGCCCTGGGCGTCGCCTCGGGAGTGAAGGCGATGTTCGCAGGGGGTGAGTGGTCGAGCGCCGTTGCGCTCGACCGGTCGGACCTCACCGGCTTCCTCGTGATGTTCGCGGTCGTCGGTCTCGTGCCATGGACGGTGGGCCTCACTGAGAGTCGGCGCCGAGCAGCGGCGCTCGGCAGCACCGCCGTGCCGTCGGTCTGGCCGTACCGGGTCGCGGTCCCCGTCGTGTTCGGAATCGTCGTGGCTCTGGTCACCTGGGCCCTCGGCGGTTCGGCGTCGACCCTGCTCGTGGAGGTCCCCCGGTGGGTGCTCGCGGTGGTCGGCGTCGTGGGGATCTCCAGCGTGGTGTTCCTGGGTCCGGCCCCCAACAGCGCCGGCCAGCTCCCGGATCGGCCGTGGGCGCCACCCCACTCGTGGAGGACGAGGGTGCGCCGGGCGTTCATCAACCGGTAGCCACGGGCGGCTGCGCCCCGCTGGGCAGACCGAGGACGAGGCGGGTCCTGTGAGTGCCACGACGTAGGGTTGTCGGTGAGATGAGCACCCTTTTCGACGGTCTGGACTTCGGCGACGCCGGCGCCCCGAGTGACCCCGCTGCTGCCCCCACGACCGATGCCGGCGCACACGAGAGCGCCCACGCGGCCCTCGTCAACGCCGCCGGGGTCCCCTCGTGGGCGACCTCCGACGACCAGGCCCCGCCGGAGCCCGCCTGGGGCGCCCGCCCGCAGGACGCCGACGCCCTCCTCGAGGGTCTCAACCAGGAGCAGCGCGAGGCCGTGCTCCACGCGGGCGGCCCGCTGCTCATCATCGCCGGGGCCGGCTCGGGCAAGACTCGCGTCCTCACCCACCGCGTCGCCCACCTCCTGGCGGCCCGCGGGGTCCAGCCCGGCCAGGTCCTCGCCATCACCTTCACCAACAAGGCCGCCGCCGAGATGCGCGAGCGCGTCCAAGAGCTCGTCGGGCCGCGCGCCAGGGCGATGTGGGTCATGACGTTCCACAGCGCGTGCGTGCGCATCCTGCGCCGCGAGGCCGGCAAGGTCGGCATGAAGTCGACCTTCTCCATCTACGACGCCGCCGACAGCCAGCGGCTCATGGCGATGGTCATCCGCGACATGGACCTCGACCCCAAGCGCTACAACCCGCGCACGTTCACCCACCAGGTGAGCAACCTCAAGAACGAGCTCATCGACGAGGAGACGTATGCCGCCCGCGTGGGTTCGGAGCCCAGCGCTGAGAACCCCGGTGGCACCCATACGGAACGACTCCTCGCGGAGGCGTACACGGCATACCAACGTCGTCTGCGGCAGGCGAACGCCCTCGACTTCGACGACATCATCATGCTCACGGTCAACATGTTCCAGGCGTTCCCCGACGTCGCCGAGCACTACCGGCGGCGCTTCCGCCACGTCATGGTCGACGAGTACCAGGACACCAACCACGCGCAGTACCAGCTCATCCGCGAGCTCGTGGGGCACGAGAGCAAGCGTGGTGAGCACGCCGTCGAGCCGAGCGAGCTCGTCGTCGTCGGTGACGCGGACCAGTCGATCTACGCCTTCCGCGGCGCGACGATCCGCAACATCGTCGAGTTCGAGGAGGACTACCCGGACGCCCGGACCATCCTGCTCGAGCGCAACTACCGCTCGACCCAGACGATCCTCACGGCCGCCAACGCGGTCATCTCGCGCAACGAGTCACGCCGCAAGAAGAACCTGTGGACCGACTCCGGCTCGGGCGCGCCGATCGTCGGCTACGTCGGCGACAACGAGCACGACGAGGCGTCGTTCGTCGCCCGCACCATCGACAAGCTCGGCGACGAGCACGGCGTCAAGCCCGGCGACGTGGCCGTGTTCTACCGGACCAACGCCCAGTCCCGCGCCCTCGAGGAGGTCTTCGTCCGCGTCGGCCTGCCCTACAAGGTCGTCGGCGGCACCCGGTTCTACGAGCGCCGCGAGGTCAAGGACGCGCTGGCCTACCTGCGCGTCCTGTCCAACCCGGCCGACACGGTCAACCTCCGTCGTATCCTCAACGTGCCCAAGCGTGGCATCGGCGACCGGGCCGAGGCCGTCGTCGCCGCCCTGGCCGAGCGCGAGCGCATCACCTTCGTCGAGGCGCTGGGCCGCCCCGAGGACGCCCCCGGGATCGCCACCCGCTCGGTCACGTGCATCAAGGGCTTCACGGCGCTGCTCGAGGACCTCGGCAGGGTGCGCGACGACGACGAGGCCGGGGTCGCCGACCTGCTCGAGGCCATCGTCGAGAAGTCCGGCTACCTCGCCGAGCTGCGCGCCAGCCACGACCCGCAGGACGAGACCCGGATCGAGAACCTCGCCGAGCTCGTCGCCGTGGCGCAGGAGTTCGACGAGGCCCGCGCCGAGACCGGTGAGGTCAACTCGCTGGAGGACTTCCTCGAGCAGGTCTCCCTCGTCGCCGACGCCGACGAGATCCCCGACTCGGCCGAGGCGGAGGAGCAGGGCGTCGTCACCCTCATGACGCTGCACACCGCCAAGGGCCTGGAGTTCCCCGTCGTCTTCCTCACCGGGATGGAGGACGGCACCTTCCCGCACCTGCGCTCCCTCGGCGACCCCAAGGAGCTCGAGGAGGAGCGACGCCTCGCCTACGTCGGCATCACCCGCGCCCGCGAGCGGCTCCACCTGTCCCGGGCGGCGGTGCGCTCCGCGTGGGGTGCACCCCAGTACAACCCGCCGAGCCGGTTCCTCGACGAGATCCCCGTCGACCTGCTGACGTGGGAGCGCGAGCTCAGCGGCGCCGCGGCGATCGGCCACCGGGGCCAGCGCCCCGCCGTGGCCTCGCTCGCGGCCCGGCCCGGCGTCCGGTCGCCCGGCAACCGACCCGTCATCCCGCTCTCGGACGGCGACAAGGTCACCCACGACACGTTCGGCATGGGCACCGTGCTCCGCACGATGGGCGAGGGCGACAAGACCCAGGCCGAGGTCGACTTCGGGGGGGAGACCGGCGTCAAGCGCTTCCTGCTCCGCTTCGCCCCCCTCGAGAAGCTCTGACCGGCACCACCCCCGACTTATTGCGCATTCCGGCCCCGCGACCACGACTTATTGCGCATTCCGTACAACGGAATGCGCAATAAGTCGGTCGCGTACGGCCGGAATGCGCAATAAGAGCGACCGGCAATTGGGGTCGATGAGGTTGATGTGACTGGTGTGTCGATGAGGGAGGGCACGGACCCGCGAGCACACGATGGGAGTGTCTACGTCCTGTCGCGCATCGGGAGGGTCCGTGCCCCTGGTTCCAGCATCCCTGATCGAGCCGTTGTGGGTCGAGTTCGCAGCGTTGATCGGCGCGGCGGATCGTCCCGAGTACAGCCCGGGTCATCCGTTGGGTTGCCACCGTCATCGCGTCGATGACCGGACCGTGTTCGACTGCGTCATCGCTGCGTTGGTCCATGGCAGCGGCTACGAGCGGGTCGCGGTCCCGGGCTGCTCGGACCGCACCATCCGCCGTCGCCTGCAGGAGTGGGCCCAGGCTGGCGTGAGCAAAGCCCTGCTCCGCACGGCGCTGGCCGGGTACGACCGGATGCTCGGGCTCGAGCTGGACGACCTGTGCGTGGACGGGTCGATCACCAAGTCCCCCTGTGGCGGTGAGGTATCCGGCCGCTCACCGGTGGATCGTGGCAAACAAGGCACGAAACGCTCGGTGGTCACCGACGCAGGCGGACTGCCGCTGCACCTGGTCGCCGCAGCCGCCGGCGCCCATGACTCACCCCTGCTCGAACCCACCCTCGCCGGTGTTCCCGACGCGGTCGGGCCGTTGCCCGCCACGGCCTGCGTGCACCTGGACGCCGGGTACGACTCGGGCAAGACCCGAGACCTGCTGCACCTCCTGGGCTATGAGCACCGGATCGCGACCAAGGGCAAACCCTCACCGATCCAGGTCGGCAAACGCTGGGTCGTCGAGCGCACCCACTCCTGGATGAACGGCTTCGGCAAACTCCGTCGCAGCACCGACAAACAACGCGTCACCGTGGAGTTCTTCCTCTTCCTCGCCGCAGCAATCACCGTCGCGCGCAGACTCATCAACACCGCCCGCACCCACTACCGATGGGACACCCGTCCCACGACCCGACGACTCCGATGAACCCAATTGCCGGTCGGTCTAAGTCGGCCGGGGCGTCGGCCCGGCACGCGACGGGCACGGGCGGCGGACGACGAAGGGCGGCACCCGGGAACGGGTGCCGCCCTTGCGACGTGGTGGTGCGGACCCTCAGGTCACTGCAGGCCCTTCGCGGCCAGCCACGGTGCCGGGTTGACGGCGCCGCCACCCTTGGGGTGGATCTCGAGGTGCAGGTGCGGGCCGGTCGAGCGGCCGGTGTTGCCGGTGCGACCGACGACGTCGCCGGCCAGGACCGTGTCGCCGACGCTCACGGCGTAGCTGTCCATGTGCGCGTAGAAGGACTCGGTGCCCTCCCAGTACCTGATCTTCACGAGCCGGCCCATGTTGCCGTTGGTGCCGACGAAGGTCACGGTGCCTCGCGACATGGCGCGCAGCGGCGTGCCGACCGGGCAGCCGAAGTCGTTGCCCCAGTGCATGCGTCCCCAGCGCATGCCGTAGCCGGACGTGAACGACGCACCGGCGATGGGCGAGACCCAGCGCTTGCCCTCACGGGCGTCCTTGGCCTTGGCGGCGGCGACGGCGGCAGCCTTGGCCTTGGCCGCCGCGGCGACGGCCGCGGCCTTGGCCTTGGCGGCTGCGGCGACGCGTGCCTGGTAGCGGGAGACGCGCTCCTGCTCCGTCGCGCGGCCCTGGAGGGCTGCGGTCTGGATCGCGACCTGCTGGCGGCGCGTCGAGACGTCGGCCTGCTGGGCGACGTCGGTGGCGGCCTGCTCGCGAGCGACCTGGGTCTGTGCGGCGGTGAGCTCGAGCGTCAGGGGAGACGACTCGGCCACGGACGCACCGGTGGCGGTGATGACCAGGGCCACGGCAGCGGCACTGGGCAACACGAAGCCCGGATGGAGGGCGCGCGGGACCCGACTAGTCGCAGCTTTGCGATGCCGGCCTCGGTGACGCCCCTCGTAAGAGGAGATCAAGACAGGGGTACCTCACGTGCAGGGGACACGGAAGCGTCTACCGTAGCGTGACCTGACCGTTATACAAATTCGGGATTGATTCGGCTGTGGATCGGTTAGGGGCGGCACCCCGGTGACCTGCGGCGTCACGCTGCGAAAGCGCTCTCGCGGTGAGGTGGATCACTGGCCGGAGCGTGCGGTTCGCCCCCCGGCCCGGTCGGCAGGCGGGCGCCGCCGGGTCGTCGTCCCGGTGCGGGTGCGTGGCGCGATGGGCGTCACCCCGGACGTGACCGTGCCGCCGTGCTGGTCCAGCTCGGCCAGCGCCGTGCAGATGCCGTGGGCGACGTCGCCGACGATCGGGAGCGACATGTGGCCGACCCCGTGCAGCCGGATGTTGCGCACGGAGAGGTCGGGGTGGCGCAGCGCGCCGTTGGCCTGCGGCACGATGACGAGGTCGGTGTCGGACCAGTAGCTGATGAAACGGGTCGTGCACCCCGGGGCGGGCTCGTCCAGCTCGCGGATGAGCCCGCTGTCCGGCCGCATCTGGCTGAGGATCCGCATGGGGAGGGCGTACGCGCCCCACGTGCCCTGGTGGGGGGTGCCCAGCGTGACGAGCGTGTGCACGCGGGCGTCGCCGCCCAGGCGGGTGACGTAGTAGCGCGCGATGAGGCCTCCGAGGCTGTGGCCGACGATGTGGATCTTCTCGTAGCCCGTCTCCGCGACGATCGCCTCGATCTCCTCGCCGAGCTGGGCCGCGGCGGTGCGCACGTCGGCGGTGAACGGCGAGTAGTTCATCGAGTAGACCGAGTTGAACCCGCGTCGCGTGAGCCCCCGCCGGAGCATCGCGAAGATCGAACGGTTGTCGATGAGCCCGTGCACGAGCAGGATCGGGGTTCCGGCCGCCTCGACGTTGGCGATGTGCAGCCCGCGCTGCACCGGGGCCAGGTGCTCGATCCGGTAACCCCGCCGGCTCTCGGCCCGGTCCTGGAAGATCCCGAGCGGGTAGGTCACGAGGTGGGTCGAGACCCACGCCCCCTCGATGGCCATGCCGATGACGGAGCGCGGGGTGAGCAGGGTGCCGAGGTCGCGGGCCGCGGAGCAGGTCGCGCCGACCGCGTGGTGGGCACGGCCCATCAGCGATCGCCGGGGGCCGGCCGGGTGCGTCCGCGTCGAGGCATCCATGGTGCGCTCACGGTATATCCCCGCACGGCCGCGGGCGGATGTCGTGAGGATCACCATCGGGGACGTCACCGGATCGAGACCCACGGGGCGCCGGGGCTTCGTGGCGACGCTAGGCTCGGCGCGAACGGCCCAGGCCATCAGACGACGACGTGAGGACGGGAACGAATCCGTGGATCTCTACGAGTACCAGGCACGCGATGTGTTCGAGAAGCACGGGGTTCCCGTGCTCGCAGGTGCGGTGGCGACCACCGCAGCCGAGGCCCGCGCGGCCGCCGAGACCATCGGGGCCAGGAGCGGCGGCGTGACCGTCGTCAAGGCCCAGGTCAAGACCGGGGGCCGTGGCAAGGCCGGTGGCGTCAAGGTGGCCAAGTCGGCCGATGAGGCCGAGCAGCTCGCCGGCGAGATCCTCGGCATGGACATCAAGGGCCACACGGTCCACCGGGTGATGATCGCCCAGGGCGCGCAGATCGCCGAGGAGTACTACTTCTCCGTCCTGCTCGACCGGGCCAACCGCACCTACCTCGCCATGTGCTCCAAGGAGGGCGGCATGGACATCGAGCAGCTCGCCGTCGAGCGCCCCGAGGCCCTGGCCAAGGTCGAGGTCGACCCCAACGTCGGGATCGACACCGCCAAGGCACAGGAGATCGTCGACGCGGCCGGCTTCGACGCCGAGACCGGCGCCAGGATCGTCCCCGTGCTCGAGCGCCTCTGGGTCGTCTACCGCGACGAGGACGCCACGCTCGTGGAGGTCAACCCCCTCGTCAAGACCACGGACGGCGACATCGTCGCCCTCGACGGCAAGGTCACCCTCGACGCCAACGCCGACTTCCGCCACCCGGACCACGCCGCGCTCGAGGACGCCGAGGCCGCCGACCCGCTCGAGGCCGCCGCCAAGGAGAAGAACCTCAACTACGTCAAGCTCGACGGCGACGTCGGCATCATCGGCAACGGGGCCGGGCTCGTCATGAGCACCCTCGACGTCGTCGCCTACGCCGGTGAGGCGCTCGGCTCCAAGCCGGCCAACTTCCTCGACATCGGTGGCGGTGCGAGCGCCGAGGTCATGACCGACGGGCTGCACATCATCCTCGGCGACGAGCAGGTCAAGTCGGTCTTCGTCAACGTCTTCGGCGGCATCACCTCGTGCGACGCGGTCGCCAACGGCATCGTCGGCGCCCTCAAGGCGCTCGGCGACGAGGCCACCAAGCCGCTCGTCGTGCGCCTCGACGGCAACAACGTCGAGGAGGGCCGCCAGATCCTCGCCGACTTCAACCACCCCCTGGTCTCCATCGAGGCCACCATGGACGGCGCCGCCCAGAAGGCCGCCGAGCTCGCGGCCGCCGCCAAGTGACCCTCGACTCGTCGAGCGAACAGACAAGGACACGTTTCTGACATGGCAATCTTCCTCACCGAGAGCTCCAAGGTCATCGTCCAGGGCATGACCGGCTCCGAGGGCATGAAGCACACGACCCGGATGCTCGCGTCCGGCACCACCATCGTGGGCGGCGTCAACCCCAAGAAGGCCGGCACGACCGTCGAGTTCGAGGGCGGCATCTCCGTGCCCGTCTTCGGCTCCGTCGCCGACGCGATGAAGGAGACCGGCGCCGACGTGTCCGTCGTCTTCGTCCCGCCGGCGTTCGCGAAGTCCGCCGTCATCGAGGCGATCGACGCGGGCATCGGCCTGTGCGTCGTCATCACCGAGGGCATCGCGGTCAAGGACTCCGCGGAGTTCTTCAACTACTCCAAGGACAAGGGCACCCGGATCATCGGCCCGAACTGTCCCGGCCTCATCAGCCCCGGCAAGTCCAACGCCGGGATCATCCCGGCCAACATCGCCGGCCCCGGCCGCATCGGCCTGGTCTCGAAGTCCGGAACGCTGACCTACCAGATGATGTACGAGCTGCGGGACATCGGCTTCAGCTCGGGCGTCGGCATCGGCGGTGACCCGATCATCGGCACCACGCACATCGACTGCCTCGAGGCGTTCGAGGCCGACCCCGACACCGACGCGATCGTCATGATCGGCGAGATCGGCGGCGACGCCGAGGAGCGGGCCGCGGCCTACATCAAGGACCACGTGACCAAGCCGGTCGTCGGCTACGTCGCCGGCTTCACCGCTCCCGAGGGCAAGACGATGGGCCACGCCGGCGCCATCGTCTCCGGCTCCTCGGGCACGGCGCAGGCCAAGAAGGAGGCCCTCGAGGCCGCCGGCGTCAGGGTCGGCAAGACGCCGTCCGAGACGGCCGACCTCATGCGCGAGATCATGCAGGGCCTGCAGAAGTAGCGCCTCTCCACGCGACGCGAGCGGGCGGCATACCGGATTCCCTCGGTATGCCGCCCGCTCGCGTCGCGCGGCCCCGTCCGCCTTCGTCGTGGCTCGTCGGCGTGTGCGCCACGGCCTCGTGGGCGGGTCGGGGGAGACTGGGCGCGATGACGGTCCTGGAGCTGCTGCGGGGTGTGCGCCCCTCCGACGACGAGGACGGCGAAGGGTCGCCGGCCACGTCGTGGCTGCCCGACTCCGCGCGCGACGTCCTCGTCGGTCTCGCGACCGGCCTCCTGTCGCTCCTCGTCGTCGCCGTGCCGACCGTGCTCGGGTGGCTGCTCGACCCTCGTCCGAAGGCCTCGTTGGGCGAGCCGCTCGGCGCCGCGGCGTCGTTGTGGCTGCTCGTCCAGGGCGCCCACCTCGGGGACGGTGCGACCAACGTCGCCTTCGTCCCCCTGGTGCTCGGTGCCCTCGTCGTCTGGGGCGCCTCACGTGGGGCGGGCCGGGCGCTCGCGACCGCCGACGTCGAGGACGCCTGGCTCGCCGACCTCCTGCCCCGCTCCGTCGCGTCGGTGGCCGGTCGGTGGTGGGGCGGGTACGCCGTCGCCGTCGGTGGCGCCGCCGCCCTCTCGCTCGCCGGGTCGCTGCCCCTGCGGTGGCCGAGCCTGGTCGTGCCCGTGGTCGTCGTGCCGGGCCTCGCGCTCGTCGTGGCCCTGCGCCGGCTGGCTCGCGAGGAGGACGTCCTCGGCCCCCGGCTGCAGGGCGTGCCGACTCCCGACGTCGCCCGACGGGCGTGGGGTCCCGCCGTGCGCGGCCTCTCCGTCCTGCTGGGCCTCGCCGCCCTGACGGTCGCCGCCGCGGTCGTGCTGCGCTGGGGGTCGGTGAGCGACCTCCAGTCCGAGGTCGGTGCCGGCTTCCTCGGCGGGCTGCTCCTCACGGGAGTCCAGCTCGCGTCGCTGCCCAACCTCGCCCTGTGGGTCGTGGCGTTCGTCGCCGGCCCGGGCTTCTCCGTCGTCGAGGGTGCCCACACCGGGCTCGCCGGCTCGACGAGCGGCCTCCTCCCGCTCGTGCCGGTCCTCGGCGCCCTCCCGAGCCCGGGGGACCACCCGTGGGCCCTGCGGCTCCTCGTGCTCCTGCCCGTGCTCCTCGGCGGCTACATCGGCCGTCGCTCGCTCCGCTCGGTGGCCCGGCTCTCGTCGCTGCGCACGAAGGCCTCGGTCGCGGTCGTGGCCTGCCTCATGGTCGCGGTCGCCGTCGGCGCCCTCGACGTGCTCGGAGGCGGGTCGCTCGGCGCCTACCGGCTCTCGGACATCGGCGTCCCCGCCCTCTGGCTGGCCGTCACCCTCGGTGCCGAGCTCGCCGTCGGTGCGGTGGCCGTCGTCGCCTGGGACGTCTGGCGCCTGCGCCGCTGAGCGGCACGCGGCACGCTCGGTAGGGTGCTCGACGTGAACCCACCCGCCGGCATCGTCGTCCTCGTGTCCGGCTCCGGCACCCTGCTGCAGGCGCTGGTCGACGCGAGTCTCGACCCGGCGTACGGCGTGCGGATCCTCGCCGTCGGCGCCGACCGGGACGGCATCGAGGGGCTGCGGCGCGCGGAGCGAGCCGGCATCGAGACCTTCGTGTGCCGGGTGGCCGACTTCCCGGACCGGGCCGCGTGGGACGTCGCGCTGGCCGCCGAGATCGCCGCGCGCGCGCCGGACCTCGTCGTCACGGCGGGCTTCATGAAGCTCCTCGGGCCGGCGACGCTCGCCGGGTGGACCATCCTCAACACGCACCCGGCGCTCTTGCCGAGCTTCCCGGGAGCCCATGCGGTGCGGGACGCGCTCGCGCACGGGGTCAAGGTGACCGGCACGACCGCGCACCTCGTCGACGCCGGGATCGACACCGGGCCGATCCTCGCGCAGCGCGCCGTCGAGGTCCTCGACGACGACACCGAGGACAGCCTGCACGAGCGGATCAAGGTGGTGGAGCGCGAGCTCCTCGTCGACCTCGTCGGCCGCCTCGCCCACGACCTCCGGACGGCCTGACCCGTGGCCCTCGACCCGGCAGGCCTGCCCGAGGCGGCGGTCGTGTTCATGACCGAGCGGCACCTCGCGACCCTGACGACGCTGCGCCGTGACGGCTCGCCGCACGTGGTGCCGGTGGGCTTCACCTGGGACCGCGAGGAGCGGGTCGCCCGCGTCATCGCGAGCCGGGGGAGCGCCAAGGTGGTGCAGGCCCGCGCCGGCCGGCGCGCCGCCCTGGCCCAGGTCGAGGGGCGCCGGTGGGTCACCCTCGAGGGCACGACCCGCGTGCTCGAGGACGAGGTCTCCGTGCGGGACGCCGAGGAGCGGTATGCCGTCCGCTACCGTCGGCCGCGCCCGAACCCCGAGCGGGTGGTCATCGTCCTCGACGTCGACCGGGTCCTCGGCGGCTCGTGGCCCGACCCGCTGCCGCCCTCGCCCTACGCCACGTGAGGTTGGGGCCGGCCCGCCCTCGTCGGTAGACTCGGCGGCGACGACTGGCGCGGGTGGACCACCACCGGGAAGTCACAGGGGTTCGCATCGCCCGCCTGGGTGCACCCGGCCTCGACCAGCATGCCCCCACCCACGTCGTCCCGCGATTGGAGCCATCACCATGGCCGTCACCGTCACCCCTCCCGGCCCCACCCAGGACCGACGACCCGTCCGCCGGGCGCTCGTCTCGGTCTACGACAAGACCGGGCTCGAGGACCTCGCTCGCGGCCTCCACGAGGCCGGGGTCGCCATCGTGTCCACGGGTGGCTCCGCCGCCCTCATCGAGGGGCTCGGCATCCCGGTGACCGAGGTCGCCGAGCTCACCGGCTTCCCGGAGTGCCTCGAGGGGCGGGTCAAGACCCTCCACCCGCGCGTCCACGCGGGCATCCTCGCCGACACCCGCAAGCCCGACCACGTCGAGCAGCTGGCCGAGCTCGGGGTCGAGCCGTTCGACCTCGTCGTCGTCAACCTCTACCCGTTCGCCGCCACCGTTGCGTCGGGTGCAGCACCCGACGAGGTCGTCGAGCAGATCGACATCGGCGGCCCGTCGATGGTCCGCGCCGCGGCCAAGAACCACCCGAGCGTCGCCGTGGTCGTCGACCCGACGGCATACGCCTCCGTCCTCGACGCGGTGCGCGAGGGCGGGTTCACGTTCGAGCAGCGCAAGGCGCTCGCGGCCAAGGCCTTCGTCCACACGGCCACCTACGACGTGCACGTCGCGTCCTGGATGGGCAACGCCTACACCGACAGCAGCGAGGGTTCCGGCTTCCCCGCCTGGGCGGGCGCGACGTGGGACAAGGCCACGGTGCTGCGCTACGGCGAGAACCCGCACCAGCGAGCGGCGCTCTACACCAACGGTTTCCAGCCGGAGCCCGGGCTGGCCCAGGCGCGCCAGCTGCACGGCAAGGAGATGTCGTACAACAACTTCGTCGACGCCGACGCGGCGGTGCGCGCCGCCCACGACCACGGTGACCAGCCGACCGTCGCCGTCGTCAAGCACGCGAACCCGTGCGGCATCGCCGTCGGCGCGGACATCGCCGAGGCCCACCGCAAGGCCCACGAGTGCGACCCGGTCTCCGCCTTCGGCGGGATCATCGCGACGAACCGGACCGTCACCGTCGAGATGGCCCGCACCGTCGCCGACATCTTCACCGAGGTCGTCGTCGCGCCCGGCTTCGACGCCGACGCCCTCGAGGTCCTCACCGCGAAGAAGAACATCCGCCTGCTCGAGTGCGCCCCGCCCCGGCAGGGTGGCGCGGAGATCCGTCCGATCAGCGGCGGCCTGCTCATGCAGCACCGCGACGCCGTCGACGCGGTCGTGACCGGTGAGGACGGCACGGTCACCGGTGGTGACGACGCCGCGGCCTGGCGGCTCGTCTCGGGCGACGCGGCCGACGAGGCCCTGCTGTCCGACCTCCAGTTCGCCTGGCGCTCGGTGCGTGCGGTGAAGTCCAACGCCATCCTGCTCGCCCGAGGCGGCGCCTCCGTCGGCATAGGCATGGGACAGGTCAACCGGGTCGACTCCTGCCACCTCGCGGTGGCACGCGCGAACTCGGGCGAGGCCGAGCGGGCCCGGGGTGCGGTGGCGGCCTCGGACGCGTTCTTCCCGTTCGCGGACGGGCTGCAGGTGCTGCTCGACGCAGGCGTGCGGGCCGTCGTGGCCCCCGGTGGGTCGATGCGCGACGGCGAGGTCATCGAGGCCGCCCGGGCGGCCGGCGTCACGATGTACTTCACCGGGACCCGCCACTTCGCCCACTGACCCGACTGCACCTTCGACTCATTGCCCGTTCCGGTCACTCTCGCTGGCGCTCGCGTGACCGGAACGGGCAATAAATCGAGGGGTGGGACTCAGGTGGTGGGTGCTCCCGGCGCGGCGTAGCCGGTCGGCTCACCCTCACCGAGGTCGACGATCGCGGCCACGGGGCCACCGCCGTCGGGACCCTGGTGCGCGGCGGAGACCGACACGAACACCGCGGGGTCACCGGTGACGGAGGCGGTGACGCCACCGACGGCCGACTTGATCTGGCGGTGCCAGTGCACGTCGGAGTCGTCGAGCATGGCGTTGCGGCGCCCGCGGACCTGACCGTCCTGGCTCACCTCGCACTTGAGGAAGACGTTGACGAGGCGGCCCTTGATGTCGCTCGTGTGCGGGCGCTCGGGCAGGTCGAGGCCGGCGTCCTTGATCGCGGACCAGATGCCGTCGGCGTCGAGGGCGTCGCGCATGACCGAGTGGCCGATGCGGTAGCGACCGCCGATGCCGCGGGTGTTGCCGACGACGACGACCTGGGCCTGGTCGAGCTCGACACCGGAGGAGCAGGACGCGACCGCCGAGAAGAGCGAGCGGTTGTGCATGACGTCCTCGTCGGTGGGCATCTCGATCTCGCCGAGGGCGACGGCGATGCCGAGCCCGGTCGTGCCGTTCGAGAGGTCCATCGACTCGTGGGTGTGCTCGGTCCAGACCTTCTGGCCGCGCGACTTCGCGTCGCGGATGGTGTGGATCGTCAGCAGCGGCGTCTTGGTCTGGACGTAGTGGACGTCCGCGGGGTCGGTGATGCCGGCGCGCTCCATGGCGACCTTCACGGCGTCGGCGACCTTGGAGACCATGCCGACGTAGCCGATCTCCTCGGGCTTGATGGCCTCGCTCATCGCGAACCCGACGGTGAGCCGGAGCTCGTCCGACTGCTCGGCCTTGTCTGCCGGGACGGTGGCGAAGATCGTCGCGTGGGGGCTGATGATGCCGTCGGTGCCACCGGACCACACGATCGGGACCTGCTTGACCTGGTCGGCCGGGGCGCCCTTCTCGACGAGCACCTCACGGAACGCCCGGTCGGCGATGATGCGCGTGTAGTCGTTGACGCCACCGTTGCCCTCGGTCTTGCCGATGATGGCGATGACGCGGCTCGCCTCCATGACACCGTCGTCGATGAGCTTCGCGAGCTCGGAGGCGTCGGAGACGCTGTGGATCGGAACCTTGCGGACCTCAATGGCTTCTGGCACGGCTGGACCTTTCTCTGGTGTGGATGAGTCGGTGGGACGACGACCGGTGAGGTCAGTCCTCGGGGCTGGTGTCGATGACGGTGCCGAACTCGCGCTCGACGGCGTCGGTGATGTGCTCGAGGGAGGTGATGATGCTGCGACCGCCGCTCGCGGCGAAGCGCATCGCGGCGTCGACCTTGGGCCCCATCGACCCGGAGGCGAACTGCCCGGCCGCGGCGAACTCCTCCATCTGGGCGAGCGAGGTGAAGCCGAGCGGCCGCTCGTCGGGCGTGCCGTAGTCGACCATCGCGTGGTCGACGTCGGTGGCGATGATGAGGATGTCGCACTCCAGCGCCCGGGCGAGCAGCGCCGCCGTGAGGTCCTTGTCGATGACGGCCTCGACGCCGCGCAGGCTGCCGTCGGGATCGCGCACCACGGGGATCCCGCCACCGCCGGCGGCGACGACGACGTGACCGGACCCGACGAGGGAGCGGATGGCTCCCAGGTCGAGGATCTCGACCGGCGTCGGGGACGCGACGACGCGGCGCCAGCCCTTGTCGCCGCGGTCCTCCCAGTGCTGCCCGTGCTCGATCATCTGCTGCGCCTGGTCGGCCGGCAGGTAGCGCCCGACCGGCTTGGTCGGCTCGCGGAAGTGGGGGTCGTCGGCGTCGACGAGGGTGCGCGTGACGAGGGCCGCGACCGGGCGGGCGACGTCGCGTCGCGCCAGGGCGGGCTCGAGGGCGTCGAGGATCGTGAAGCCGATCGTCCCCTGCGTCTGCGCGCCGCACCAGTCGAGCGGCACGGGCGGGACGACGTGGGCGGCGATCTCGTTCTTGACGAGCAGGTTGCCCACCTGGGGGCCGTTGCCGTGGGTGAGCACGACCTCGTGCCCCGCGGCGACGAGCTCGGCGACGTGCTCCATCGCCCCGCTGATGGCGCGCACCTGGGCGGCCGGGTGGGCCGAGCCGTCGGGAGCGGTCATGGCGTTGCCGCCGAGTGCCACGAGAACCCGCACGTGTCCACCTTCCGGGCCTGACGCACACCCGAGTGGTATGCCGTTGCGGCGAGCCTAGGAGGGGGGGTCCGCGTGGGCGTTGGCAGCACCTGACAGGCGGGCGCCTCGCCTTTGTCAGGTGTCGCACCTGCCGCGCCGCGGGTCAGGTGCGGGTCGCCGTGACGAGGAGGTACTCCCAGTCCAGAACGACTCCGTCGGTGCCATCGGTCGCGGCAGCGCCGCGGTCGAAGCGCTCGACCAGGGCGACGAGGTCGCGGTCGAGCGCGGCGACCCTGTCAGGGTCGTCGGCGATCCCTCGGTAGACGGCGATGGTCGGGCCGTAGTGGGTCTTGAAGAAGTCGACGAAGTCCTGCGGTGTCGCGAACTCGTCGATGACGACGTCCTGCTGGACGAGCGAGCCGAAGCTGACCCGGTCGCCGAAGAGCTCGCGGACGTGGTCGACGCGACCCCACAGCGGGGGCGGCTGGGCTCCGGGGGGCGGCGGCGGGGCGTACGGCTTCATCGTCGCGAACATCTGCCCGATGAAGCCGCCGGGCGTCCAGCTGATGAGGCCAATCGTGCCGCCCGGGCGGCACACGCGGACGAGCTCGTCGGCGACGGCCTGGTGGTGCGGGGCGAACATCACCCCGACGCAGGACAGCACCGCGTCGAACTCCTCGTCCGCGAAGGGCAGGGCCTCGGCGTCTGCGGCCTGCCACGTGATCGACACACCCTCCTCGCCGGCCAGCTGCTTCCCGCGGGCGAGGAGCTCGGGCGTGAGGTCGGTGGCGACGACGTCGGCACCCGTGCGGGCGGCGGGGATGGCCACGTTCCCGGAGCCGGCCGCGACGTCGTGGACGCGCTGGGCCGACGTGACCCCGGCCGCCTCGACGAGGATCGGTCCGAGGCTGGGGATGAGCTCGGTGGCCACGCGGGGGTAGTCCCCGAGCGCCCACATGGCGCGGTGCCTGGCCTTGAGAGCCCCGTCGTCGGCGGTGGTGGTGATAGGTGGTGTCGTCGTGCTCATCGGGTCGTCCTCCGTGTGGTGTGGGATGCCGTGGATCTGCGGCTGAAACCACCGTAGGAACGCGCGGGTGACTGGCACATCGGCGTGTGCACGCAACGGGCGCGCGGCACCGTGCCGCGCGTGGCGGCATACGCGTAGGGGTCAGCCGGACGTGAGCAGGCGGGCGACGGCGGCGGTGCGGGCGGACTTCCCGTGGAGGTCGAGCTTGGCGTAGACGTTGCTGAGGTGTCGCTCGACCGTGCGGGCGCTGAGGACGAGGTCGTCGGCGATCTCGTGGTTGTCCAGCCCCCTGGCGGCGAGCTCGAGGATCTCGCGCTCCCGCGCGGAGAGCGCCGCGAGGTCGGCGACCGGGCGCGACCCGTTCCCCGCGTCGGCGTCGAGGAAGGCGCGAAGCTCGTCGCGCAGCACCGGCCACGCCTCTTCGTGCTCGAGGACGATGTGGTTGTCGCTCTCGAGGGCGACCAGGCGGGCGTCGGCGATGTGGGCGGCGAGGTAGCGGGCCTCGGAGAAGTCGTTCATCCGGTCGCCGAGCGAGTGCAGGACGAGGGTCGGCACCTCGATGCGGTCGAGGAGGTGCGATGCGTCGGCGGCGAGCCGCTGGCGGCGCGAGCTCCGTGCGGTCTCGGCCGACGTCGCGACCCGTTGCAGCTCGTCGAGCCACTCGCGCTGCTCCTGGGTGGCGTTCGGGATCATCAACGAGGTGAACACCCGCCGGAACGCCGAGTCGGGGCGGGCCCACCCCACCTTGATGAGCGCGTCCAGGGTGTCGTTCATCTCCGCCTCGGCGGGGTCCTTGGCCTGCTGGCCGGAGTAGCTGCCGTAGAAGACGAGACGCGACACCCGCTCGGGGTGGCGAGCGGCGTAGGCGATCGCGACTGGCCCGCCCTGCGCCATCGCCATGAGGGTGAAGCGGTCGAGGCGGGCATCGTCGACCACCGCCTCGAGGTCGGCCAGCCGCAGCTCCAGGCCGTGGTCGGCGACGTCGCGGTCCGAGAGGCCGTGCCCGCGCTCGTCGAACCGGATGACCGTGTGCGAGCGGCCCCACTCGACGAGGTGGTGGCGCCACACCGGCGACTGCCAGTCGTACTGGAGGTGGCTCAGCCAGCAGGAGTCGACCACGAGCGGCGGACCGGATCCGTGGACGGCATACGCGATCTGCACACCGTCGCTGGAACGGCAGAAGCGGATCTCTTGCCGTGGGATCGGCGGGTCGGCCACCACCGTCCCATCGTAGGACGGCACGGGGGAGATCGGCAGTGGTTCCCGACGTCACGTCGGATGCGGTGCTTTTCCCACGATTTCGGGCCCTGACGTGGAACTCGCGAACTCCGTGTCGTGTGTCGCGATGTCGATGACGGTGGTCCGGGCCGTGCTCCCTGCTCGGCGGCTGGGGGCGTGGCGCGTACGCACCTGACGCAATGGTTCCGGAAACCGTTGTCACGCAACACTTTTCGCATGTCGAGTTGACGCGAATCCCTGTCTCTGCCTGTTTTTTCGCCCCTAGCATCGCCCTGATGACCAATGGGCCGGGGCCCGGGAAGCAGGGGAAGCGATGTCGCGCTCAGCCACCACCAGGAAGTACTTCTCCGTCGCGATGGTGGCCAGCGCCGCCATGGTCGCCTCTGTCGCCGTGCAGGCGGTGGTGGTGCGGCCCACGGTGGCGGCAGCGGCGATGCCCAGCGGACCGACGGACGAGACAGCGGTCCCGCACTACTTCGGACCCTGGCCCAACTGGGCGAACAGCCCGCTCACGCTCTCCACGGCGGCCGTGGCGATCGAGGGCGCTGGTACCGGCGCCGCGGGCGTCGCCCAGGTGGACCCGGTCACGGGCGGGATCAAGAGCATCGACGTCAGCTCACCGGGCCACGACTACGTCGCCGGAACCACGACGGTGACCGTCAGCGGGAGCTCCGGCACTGCCGCCACGGCCAGCGCCACCGTGAGCACGAGCGGTGTCGTCATCGGCTTCACCGGGATCGTCCCCGGCTCGGGCTACACGTCCTTCGGGGTGGCCCTGTCTGGTGGTGGTGGCACTGGTGCCACCGCCATCGGGTCCGGCGGCGTCGACAGCATCGCCATCACCGACGGTGGCCAGGGCTACACGATGCCGACCGTGGACTTCGACATGCCCGAGAGCTCCGAAGGCGTGGCGCCCAAGGCCCACGCCACGATCGACGCCAACGGCACGGTCACCAGCGTGGTGGTCGATGAACCCGGGTCCGGCTACACCTCGGCGCCGGCGGTCACGATCCGCAACGGCACCCAGTTCGACCCGCTCAACTTCCCTGAGGGCGGCGGGCCCGCCGCGGTCAAGGCCACCCTGGCACTCTCCGCCGTCAACGTGGTCGACTTCGGCAGCGGCTACACGTCCGCGCCGACCGTCGCGGTGACCGACCCGTCGGGTACCGGCACCGGAGCGGCGGCGACCGCACTGAGCGACGTGGGCGCCATCACCGCCATCACCGTCGACAGCCAGGGTGACGGCTATCTCGACAAGGGCATGCGCAAGTTCGTCGACGACCTGCCCGGCACCTGCCTTCCGCCGGCCTGCAGTGCCGACCCCGCAGCCAAGTACATCCCGACCGGCGTTCCTGCGCCGAAGAAGTACAACGGCGTGGAGGCCGACGAGTACGTCATCGGCCTGGTCCAGTACCGCACCAAGTTCTCGGCCGACCTCCCGACCGGGACCCTCGTGCGCGGGTACGTCCAGCTCGAGACGCCGGACAACGCCGCGGTCAGCCAGGGCGTGCCGCTCACCAACGAGCTCCTCGACGGCACGAAGGTGCCCGTCGACGGCGGCTACAAGGGCGTCACCGCGCCGCAGTACCTGGGCCCGTTCATCGGCGCCACCAAGGACAAGCCGGTGCGGATCACCTTCCGCAACCTACTGCCCAAGGGGGTCGACGGTGACCTCTTCCTCCCCACCGACAGCAGCATGATGGGGTCCGGCATGGGTCCGATGGGCCCGATGGAGCCCGACAACGCCTCGACCGTGATGGACGAGGTGCGCAACCCGGCGTGCACGCAGTCGCCCAAGCCGCTGGGCGGGACCTGCTTCGCCGACAACCGCGCCACGCTGCACCTCCACGGCGGTGTCACCCCGTGGATCAGTGACGGCACGCCGCACCAGTGGATCACCCCCGCCGGGGAGAACACCACCTGGCCGGAGGGTGTCAGCGTGCAGAACGTCCCCGACATGACGACCGCCGGTGCGGTCACCTGCGCCGCCAAGGACGACGGATGCTCGACGTTCTTCTACACCAACCAGCAGAGCGCGCGGTTGATGTTCTACCACGACCACTCGTGGGGCATCACCCGGCTCAACGTGTATGCCGGTGAGGCCGGCGGGTACACCATCGCGGACGACACCGAGAAGAAGCTCATCGCCGACGGCGTCATCCCCGGCGCTGCGGACACCATCCCCCTGGTCGTCCAGGACCGCACGTTCGTGCCCGGCGACAAGCAGCTCTACGACACCAAGGACGCCTCCGGTGCGGTCACGCGCTACGGCCAGGACCCCACGTGGGACAAGGCCCGCTGGGGACGTGAGGGCGACCTCTGGTACCACCACGTCTACATGCCGGCCCAGAACCCCGGCGACACGTCCGGCATGAGCGCCTACGGTCGGTGGATGTACGGCCCCTGGTTCTGGCCGCCGGCCACGGGGACCAAGTACGGGACGATCAAGAACCCCTACTACGACCCGGCCTGCAAGCTCGACGTGCCCACCACGTGGAAGTACCAGACCGACCCGTTCTGTGAGCCCGAGCTCATCCCGGGGACGCCGAACATCTCGGCCGGGATGGAGCAGTTCAACGACACCCCGGTCGTCAACGGTGTCGCCTATCCCAAGGTGACCCTCGAGCCCAAGCCGTACCGGCTGCGGATGCTCAACGCCGCCAACGACCGCTTCTTCAACTTCCAGTGGTACGTCGCCGACGCCACCCAGGGTGACGGGACGACCGAGGTCGCCCTCAAGCCCAACGAGCTTGCCGCCGCGCAGACCGACCCGACGGTGTCACCGACGCCCGTCGACTCGAACAACAACGCGGCCGGGCCCGACTGGGTGCAGATCGGCACGGAAGGCGGCTTCCTGCCCAAGCCGGCCGTCGTCGACGGCCAGCAGCCGACGACCTGGATCACCGACCCGACCCGCTTCGACGTCGGCAACGTCGACAAGCACTCGCTGCTCCTGGCGCCGGCGGAGCGGGCCGACACCGTCGTGGACTTCTCGAAGTTCGCGGGCAAGACGCTCATCCTCTACAACGACGCCCCCGCCGCCTTCCCGGCTCGGGTGCCCCAGTACGACTACTACACGGGGGCGCCCGACCTCAGCCCGACCGGCGCCCCGTCGATCCTGCCCGGATACGGGCCCAACACCCGCACCATCATGAAGGTGACCATCGCAGCGTCGGCGCCGGCACCGGCATACGACGTCCCGAAGCTCAACGCCGCCTTCGCCCACAAGGCTGACGGCAGCGGTGTCTTCGAGGCCAGCCAGCCCCCCACGATCGTCGGTCAGGACGCCTACGACTCTGCCTACGGGACCAACTTCCCGGCCAGCAGCGACTGCAACGTGCCGGGAAGCACGACGACGAGCTGTGACGGGATCGTCCGGATCAACAACACCGGGTCGTTCGGCTTCAACACGCTGAAGGCGCCGACGTCGAAGATGGTCATGGACATGGAGCCCAAGGCGATCCACGACGAGATGAACTCGTCGACCTTCGACGAGTTCGGACGCATGCAGGCCAACCTGGGCATCGAGGCCCAACCGCCCACGCCCGGTCAGCAGAACGTCACCCTCTACCCGTACGTCAACCCGGCGACCGAGCTCATCGACGCGACCAACCTCCCGGTGGCGGACGTCAGGCTGAATGCTGACGGCCTGCCCGACGGCGACGTCAAGGTCACCCCCATCAGCAGCGCCCGGGATGGGACACAGATCTGGCGGTTCACCCACAACGGGGTCGACAGTCACCCGATCCACTTCCACCTCTACGACGTGCAGGTGCTCAACAGGGTGGCCTGGGACAACAACGTGACCCTCACGGAGCCCAATGAGCTGGGCTGGAAGGACACCGTGCGGATGAACCCGCTCCAGGACACCATCGTCGCCCTGCGGCCGATCATCCCGAAGGTCCCCTTCGAGGTGCCCAACGCCGTGCGGCCACTCAACCCGATGATGCCGCTGGGGTCCACGGCAGGGTTCAACAGCACGGACCCCCAGGGCGTCCCGACGATCGACCCGGTCACCAACAGGCTCGTGAACTTCGGGTGGGAGTACGTCATCCACTGCCACATCCTCAGCCACGAGGAGATGGACATGATGCGGCCCGAGTCGGTGGCGCTGCCGCCGGTCAAGCCCGAGCTGCTCACCGCCACCCTGCCCGCCACGGGCAAGAAGGTCGTGACGGTGACGTGGAACGACAACTCCATCACCGAGACGGCGTTCCTCGTCCAACGCTCCACCAACGGGAGCACATGGACGACGGTGGGCACCGTCCCGGTGCCGATCGACGGACCCAACGACCACCGGCTGCTGACGTTCACCGACGCCACGTCGAACGGCACGACGGCCTACTCGTACCGGATCGTCGCGCAGAACGCGGTGGGCTACGGCGGGGACTTCCCGAGCATGACGGTCACGTCGGTGTCGAACACGATGACGGTCAACGCTCCGGCAGCGACGCCGGCGGCACCCACCCTGCTCACCGCCACGGTGCAGCCGGGACCACAGGTGAGCCTCAGCTGGCGCGACAACGCCACGACCGAGACCGGATTCGTCATCGAGCGGGCCCCCGCCGGCACGACGACGTTCGCCACGGTGGGAGTCGCACCTGCCCGCACGAACACCGGGACGACGACGTTCACGGACACGACGGTGGCCGGGTCGACGAGCTACGACTACCGGGTGCGCGCGACGAACGTCGCCGGCACCTCCGCACCGTCCAACACCGCCACCGCGACGATCGGGGCCCTCGCTCCGGCGACGACCATCCGCTCGGCCGTGGCCACCCGGCAGGGACGGAACGAACAGGTCACGCTCGCGTGGGACAACGTCGTGGGTGAGACCGGCTACCGGGTCCAGTGGAGCGTCACGAGCGACTTCGCCACCGTGGCCGGGTCGGCCACGACGGCGGCGGACGTCCTGACCTACCAGACGGGCAACCTCGCCCGGCAGGTCTGGTACTTCCGGGTCGGCTCGGTGAACTCGGTCGGCACGGCGTGGTCACCGCCGACCCTGGTGCCCGGGGCCTGACCCGGGCGAACCGTCGGCACGGTGTGGGCCCCGGTCAGGGGTCGGGCCCCACACCGTGCCGTTCGGCGCGCCACGAGGAACCGGACCTTGGTCACATCCCGGAGGCGGGGCCCCTCGGTAACGTCGGGAACGTGAAGAGGGACGGATGGACGTTCCTGACCAACCACGGACACGTGCTCGTGTGCTTGGCCCAGGATCCGGACGTCCTGCTGCGTGACGTGGCGGTGCGCACCGGCATCACCGAGCGCTCCGTCCAGCAGATCGTCTGCGACCTCGAACGCGCCGGCATCATCATCCGGATGCGCGTGGGCCGGCGGAACCGCTACGTCGTGCGTCGTGAGGAGCCGTTCCGCCACCCACTGGAGGTCGGAGTGACGGTGGGGCAGTTCGTCGACCTCGTGGAGGACGGCAGGCAGCAGTCCCGGCGGTCGGCTCGCCACCGCACGGACTCGACGGTCGTCCCCCTCAGTCGGCGCCTGGAGTCCTAGCGTCGCTGCCCCGTCCGAGACGGCGGTAGCGCCCGTGCCTCGCCGCCAGTCGCTCCGTGGGGTCGAGCGGCCCCAGCTCGGCGAGCTCGTGCCGGATGGCCTGGGCCATGCGGGTGCAGAAGGCCTCCGGCTCGTCGGCGGCGTCGGGGTGCTCGGCGACGATCCGGTCGATGATGCCGTCCTCGAGGAGGTCGAGCGAGCGGACGCGCTGGCGCTCGGCGAGCTCGGGCGCCCGGTCGGGCGTGCGGTGCAGGATCGCCGACGCACCTTCGGGTGGCAGCGGCGAGAGCCACGAGTGCTGCGCGCTGATCACCCGGTCGGCCGGCATGAGGGCCAGGGCGCCTCCGCCGGTCCCCTGCCCGAGCAGCACGCAGACGGTCGGGACCTCGAGGACGACGAGCTCGGAGAGGCACCGGGCGATCTCGCCGGCCATGCCGCCCTCCTCGGCCTCCTTGGAGAGCGCGGCTCCCGCGGTGTCGATCACACTGACCAGCGGCAGGTTGAGCTCGGTGGCGAGCTTCATGCCGCGACGGGCGACGCGCAGGCCCGACGGGCCCAGGGGGGCCTCGGTCCGCTCGCCGCGGCGGTCCTGCCCGAGGACGACGCAGGGCGCGCCGCGGAAGCGGGCGAGCGCGAGGAAGAGGGACCGGTCCCACTCGCCGGCCCCGGTGCCGAACAGGGGCAGGACGTCCGTGGCGCCGAGCTTGAGCAGGGCGCGCACGCCCGGGCGGGCGGGGTTGCGGGAGCGGGTGATCGACTCCCAGGCCGGGACGTCGCGAAGAGGCTCCTTGGGGACGTCCGGTGCGGCCGAGTCGTCGCGCGGGGCGAGGACGAGGTCGAGGAAGCGCCCGGCCGTCTCGGTGAGCAGCTCCACCGGGAGTACCGCGTCGAGGAGCCCGTGCGCGAAGAGGTTCTCGGACGTCTGCACGTCGCGGGGGAACGGCTCGCCGTAGAGCGCCTCGAAGACCCGGGCCCCGAGGAAGCCGATCGTGGCGCCGGGCTCGCCGACCGTGACGTGGCCGAGCGAGCCCCACGACGCGAACACCCCTCCGGTTGTGGGGTGACGCAGGTAGGTGATGTAGGGCAGGTGCTCACGCTTGTAGGCCGCGACGGCTCCCGAGATCTTCACCATCGTCACGAAGGCGGGCGTGCCCTCCTGCATGCGGGTTCCGCCCGAGGCCGGGGCGGCGAAGAGCGGCAGCCGCTCCCGGGTGGCCCGCTCGAAGGCGAGGACGATCCGCTCGGCGGCGGCGACCCCGATGGAGCCGGCGAGGAAGCCGAACTCACCGGCGATGACGGCGACGCGGTGCCCGCGGATCCGTCCCTCGCCGGTGACGATGGACTCGTCGGTCCCGGCCTTCTCGGCAGCGGCAGCCAGCTCGCCGGCATACGGGCTCCCGGGCTCGGCCACGGGGAGCGGTGCCTCGTCCCAGCTCGTCCACGCGCCGTCGTCGAGGACGGCGGCGATGAGCTCGCTCGACGTCGGCCGGTGTGGCTTGACGCTCATGCCGGGTCCTCGCTGTCGAGCCAGGCGCGGATGCTCGCGTCGTGCTGCCCGAGCGTCGGGGGAGCGAGGTGGGTCTCGCGGCCGCCGGCGAAGGCGTTGTCGTCGAAGCGGATCGGCGGGCCGGGGATCTCGATCTGGCCCAGCACCGGGTGGTCGACCTCGATGACGAGCCCCTGCGAGCGGGTCTGGTCCCAGTCGTAGACGCGGTCGATGGTCCGCACCTCGCCGGAGGGGATGCCGAGCTCGGCGAGCCGGGGGAGGAGGTCGTCGAGGCGCCACGACGCGAACGCCTCGTTGAGGGTGGCGGCCACCTGGTCGCGGTGGGCGATGCGCTCGCGGTTCGTCGCCATGCCCGGCGTCGTCGGGTCGATGCCGAAGCCCTCGGCGAGCCTGACCCAGAGCGACTCGGCGCCGCAGGCGACCTGCACGTCGCCGTCGGCACAGTGGAAGAGGCCGTAGGGGGAGATGCTCGGGTGGTGGTTGCCCTGGGCGCGGGCGACGTGGCCCGCGACCGTGTAGCCGGTGCCGTGCATGGCGTGCGACCCCACCACCGCGGCCAGCAGGCTCGTGCGGACGACGCGGCCCGTGCCCGTCGTGTGCCGCTCGTGGAGGGCGGACACGACGCCGAACGCGCCGTACATCCCGGCGAGCAGGTCACCGATGGGCACGCCCACCCGCTGCGGGCTGTCGGCGTCGGGACCGGTCACCGACATGAGGCCGGCCTCGCCCTGGGCGATCTGGTCGTAGCCGGCGCGCCCGCCCTGGGGGCCGTCGTGGCCAAAGCCGCTGATGGCGAGGACGACGAGCCGAGGGTTGAGCTCGTGGAGCCGCTCCACGGGGAAGCCGAGGCGGTCGAGCACCCCCGGGCGGAAGTTCTCGATGAGCACGTCGGCGCGCTCGACCAGCCGGGTGAGGACGGCGCGGCCGTCGTCGGACTTGAGGTCGAGGGTGATCGACTCCTTGTTGCGGTTCGCCGCGAGGAAGTACGTCGAGATCGGCTCGTCCTCGGGCCCGACGAACGGCGGCCCCCAGCCGCGGGTGTCGTCACCGGTGCCGGGGGTCTCCACCTTGATGACCCGCGCCCCCATGTCCCCGAGCATCATCGCCGCGTGCGGCCCGGCGAGGGCGCGCGAGAGGTCGACGACGGTGATGTCCTGCAGTGGTCCGCTCACGGTCCGGCTCCTTCGTTGGGCGTGGAGTCGAGCCTAGGGAGCCGAGCGGCCCGGGAACCGGTCAGGTCGTGGCAAGGACGGCGTCGCGACGGTGTCACCATCTGCCAAACCGGCCCTCCACCCCCGCCTCGTGTGCCTCAGCGCGACCCCTGGCTCGCGCTGAGGCACACGAGGCGAGGGGCTGACGTGTGCCGGCCCGCTCAGCCCGGCCGCCGCTTCGCCGAGCGGATCAGGCCGACGACGACCCACGAGGCCGAGAGGACCACGGCCACGGTGGTGAGGCGCAGCGCGAGGTCGTGCCAGCCGATGAGCGCGGTGAGGACCCAGGTCAGCAGGGCGAGCCCGAGGAGCGTCGCCGGGATGAGGAGGATCGAGCGGGTCCTCTCGCCCGAGGACCACACCTCGGTCATCGACGTCAGGACGGCGACGGCGAGCCAGGGGACCGTGAAGAAGGCCGCCAGCCCGATCCACTCCATCCCGTGGGGGACCAGCCAGCCCAGCAGCAGCACGAGCGCGAGCATCACACCGTTGAGGACGCACGCGACCTGGGCCAGCCAGGGTGACGGACGCGGACGCACGGGCGCCGCGGGCGCCGCGGGCGGAGCGGGCGCCGGGCGGCCGGCATACGCCTCGTCGGCGACCGACTGCGGCGAGCCGAGCTCGGTCAGGGTGCGTCGCACGTCGTCGTCGGAGGCGCTCGGCGGGAGCGAGGCCTCGAGGTGCTCGTGCACTCCCGCGAGGACCTCGGCGCGCTCACCGGGCTCGACGCCGTGGAGCAGCATCTCGAGGTCGCGCAGGTACGCACCGACGAGCGGGTGGCTGACGGGAGTGCTCATGGGGTCCCCCTGAGGAGTGCGGAGTCGACGGCGTCGCGGAAGGGCTTCCACGTGCGGGTGAAGGCGGCGAGGGCCTCCCGACCGTCGCGGGTGAGGGCGTAGTAGCGGCGGGGCGGTCCCTCGACCGACTCCTGCCACGTCGTGTCCACGAGTCCGGCCCGCCGCAGCCGGGCGAGCAGGGGATAGAGCGTCCCCTCGCCGGACATGAGGATGCCGTCGACGGCGAGGCGCCGCGCGATGTCGAGACCGTAGAGCTGCTGGTCGCGCAGCATGGCGAGCACGCAGTACTCCAGCGCACCACGCCGGAGGTGCGTCAGGATGGCGTCGTCGCCGGGTACCATGCGACACAAGATAGCGCACGCCCGCGCCTCGTGTGCCTGAGCGCGACCCAGGGCTCGCGCTCAGGCACACGGCGCGGGGTCAGGTCGGGGTGTCGGGCTCGGTGTGGGTCATGAACTCCCACACGAGCCAGTGCGCCACGGCCACGAGGAGGATGAGCAGCGTCGCCTCCGCCTGGAGCGGCGTGACACCGAGCGGCTCGGCGATCTCGGGGGCGACGCCGAGCACCGCGACCGCGGCGTAGATGACCGCCGCGATCCACCGGTGGCGGGCGAAGGTCCCCGCGTCCCCGTCCCGCCGGGAGCGATGCAGCAGCCGCAGCGTCGACCAGCAGCCGATGGCGGCGACGGCGACGAAGCTGACCCGCCAGATGAGCGGGTTCGTCGTGCCCCCGATCTGCGCGAACAGGCCCATGAGGGCCGGCAGCAGGAACGCGAGGTAGATGCCGCCCATGTCGCGGCGTCCCTCCGCGGTCCGCAGCCAGGCCTCGTGCTTCTGGACGACCGTCCACCAGAGCCCGACGAGCGTGAAGCACGTCGCGGAGAACAGTGCGTAGAAGGTCGAGACGTCCAACGTCAGTACTCCGTGCGGTGCGGCAGGGCGCGCCACGCGTCGAACGGCTCCTCCGACCTGGCCGCGGGGACGTGAGCCCGGCGCATCGGCCAGGCCTCCGACTCCGGCGCCGGGTCCAGCAACCCGTGGAAGACCGCGTCGTCGAAGCCCGCGCCCGCGGCCGCGTGCCGGTCCGCCGCGTGGACGACCGCGTCGACGCGCGCCCAGAGCGAGGCCGAGAGGCAGAGGGGGCACGGCTCGCACGACGCGTAGACGGTCGCCCCGGTCAGGGCGAAGTCGCCCACCTCGCGGCACGCGTTGCGCAAGGCGACGACCTCCGCGTGCGCGGTCGGGTCGAGGTCGACCGTGACCCTGTTGCCGCCCTCACCGATGACGACCCCGTCACGCACGACGACCGCACCGAACGGCCCCCCGCCACTGGCCACGTTGGCGATGGCGAGGTCGATCGCGTGGTCCAGCCACTTCTGCTCGTCGGTCATGTCCTCATGCTGTCAGCACGTGGGGTCGTGTGACAGCACTTGGCGCCCGTGTCCGCAGTCAGGCCAGGACGTCCCGCCAGGAGCGCGGCTCCCGGCCCAGGAGTCGCCGGAGGCTGCTCGGGTCGCCGACGAGTCCCTGCCGGTCGTAGCTCTCGAACATCGCGACGAGGTCGTCACGGGCCTGCTCCGGAAGGGTCGCACCGGGGCCGGTGACCCACTCCTGCACCGGGATCGCGACCGCCTCGACCGGGTGTCCGAGGACCGAGGCGGCGGTCTCGGCCATCTCACGCACGGACAGCCGCTCCGGGCCGGCGAGCTCGTACGTCTCGCCCCCGTGCCCCTCCTCGGTGAGGACCATGGCCGCGACCTCCGCGACGTCGTCGAGGTCGACGTTGGTGAAGGGCGCGTCCACGGAGTGGGGGACCTCGATCAGTCCGGCCCGGGCCGCGGGAACCAGGTTCTGCGCGTATGCCGCCGGGCGCAGGACGGTGACCGAGTCGAGTCGCGCGCGGATCGCCCGCTCGGCCTCGGCCTTGCGCCGGTGGTGCGGCATCGACGCGTCGTCGGGGTGCAGCACGGAGTGGAAGACGAAACGCGAAACCCCCTGTGCCGCAGCGGAGTGCGCGACCCGACGGGCCATCGCCACCTCGTCGGGGTGGACGTTCGGGGCGAGGTGGTACACCCCGTCGACCCCGGCCATCGCCTCGGCCAGACCGTCCCCGGTCGTGAGGTCGAGCGTGACCACGCGCACCGACGGGCCGGCATCCGGGACACCACGTGACCCCGCTCGGACCGCAGCGCGCACGCGAACCCCGCGAGCCACGAGGGCGCGCGTCACGGCGCGGCCGGTCTTGCCGGCCGCGCCCATGACGAGGACCTCGCTCAGGACGGGGTCACACCCAGTCGTACTCACTCGCGGCGGCGCCGTCGGCGAGGCGGGCGTACCCCGGTCCACGGTCGAAGAACGGCTGCTCCTCGCGGTCGTCGCGCAGCTGGGCGCGCAGTGCCTCGCTCGCCTCGGCGTCGATGCTCACGTCGTCCTTGTCGCCGGTCGCCACGACGCCGTATGCCGTCCGCGCACCCTCGAAGGAGACCTTGCCCCAGCGCAGGTCGCGCTCGACCTCGTCGAGGGGCCGCTCGAGCGGGTCGCCCCAGCCGCCGCCGCCGGTGGTGCGGATGCGGATGACCTGACCGGCCTTGACGGGCTCGGCGTCGGCGAGGGCGTCGACGTCGCGCTCCTCGGGGCCGCCGACGTCCACGGTGACGCTGAACGACTGGCCGGCCTTGCCGCCCTTGACGCCCCAGCAGGCGAGGATCGAGCGGTCGGCGATGGACATGAAGTTCGCGTCGTTGAGCATCCGGATGTGCTTCTCGTAGCCGAGGCCGCCGCGGTAGCGGCCGGCGCCGCCGGAGTCGACGGCCAGGCCGAGCCGCTCGACGATGAACGGGAAGCGCGACTCGGTGAACTCGGTCGGCAGGTTGCGGGAGTCCGGCACGACGTGGATGGTGTCCTCGCCGTCGGCGTAGTAGCGCCCGCCGGAGCCGCCGCCGAGCACCTCGCGCATGAGGTAGTCGTTGCCGTCGCGGTCCTTGCCGTAGACGCCCGTGTAGCGGATCGTCTCCTGGTCGGCCGGCATCTGGCCGTCGACGGCCTTCGCCACGACGCCCGAGAGGACGCCGAGCAGGCGGAGGATGACGAAGGTGCGGGCGTTGGTCGGCGCCGGGTAGATCGGCGTGAGGAGCGTGCCCTTCTCGGGGAAGCGCATCTCGATGAGCGGCACGATGCCCTCGTTGACGTCGAGCTCGGCCATCCGCTCGGGGGTGTCGGCGAGGTTGCGCAGGATCGGCGCCAGCCACTTCTTGAGGAAGTTGCCGCCGACGTAGTCGCCGCAGTGGTTGATCGGTCCCTTCGCCTGCGGCGCGGTGCCGGTGAAGTCGACGATGAGCCGCGGCCCGCCCGGGAAGTTGGTCTCGGGGTCGGCGGGGGCGTCGTCGACCTTGGTGAGCGTGATCCGCTGGGTGTGCAGCCGGGGCTCGTCGATGCCGTCGTGCTCGGCGTAGTCCTCCCAGACGTAGCTGCCCGCGGGGATCTTGCTGAGGATCTCGCGGCGGTAGGTCTCGGTGGTCGTGTCGAGGATGGCGTCGAACGCGGTCTCGACGCTGTCGCGGCCGTAGCGGGCGAAGAGGTCCGCGAGGCGGCGGGCACCCATGAGGCAGGCCGAGCACTCGGCGTCGAGGTCGGCGGCGAGGCTGTCGGGCATGCGCGAGTTGCGGGTCATGATCCGCAGCGCGGCCTTGTTGGGCACGCCGGCGTCCCAGAGCTTGATCGGCGGGACCGACAGCCCCTCCTCGTGCACGCTCGTCGCGTTGCTCGGCATCGAGCCGGGCACGGCGCCGCCGATGTCGTCGTGGTGCCCGAAGGCCTGCACGAACGCGACGACCTCGCCCTCGTGGAAGACGGGGACGGTGACGCAGAGGTCCGGGAGGTGGCCGATGCCGCCCTCGGACTCGTAGACGTCGTTGTGGAAGAAGACGTCGCCCTCGTTCATCTCCGACAGCGGGAAGTCGCGTGCGATGGGGTGCACGAGCGCGCTGTAGGACCGGCCGGTGAGCTTGCGCAGCTGGCGGTCGTGGATCCCGGCGCGGAAGTCGTGCGCGTCGCGGATCATGGGGGAGCGGGACGTGCGCGCGATCGCGGTCTCGACCTCCATCTCGACGCTCGCCAGGGTGCCCTGGACGATCTCGACGAGGATGGGGTCGACGCTGCTGTCGGCAGCGGTGAGGCGCTTGCCGTGCTCGTATGCCGTGGGCAGGCCTGCCGTGTTCATCGCGCGTCCTTCGTCGTGGTCGTGGTCTTGGTGATGACGAGGTTGCCGTAGGCGTCGACCACCACGGTGAAGCCCGGGTGGACCGGGACCGTCGAGCCGAACTCCTCGATGATCGCCGGCCCCTCGATGGTGTCGCCGGCGGCGAGGTCGGCCCGCCACCAGACGCCGGTCTCGACGTAGCCGTCCTCGGCGTCGAAGCAGACCTCGCGGGTCGAGCGGCGGGCGCGGTCCTCGACCGAGCCACCGTCAGCGGCGGCGGCGAGCTCGCGCAGCTGGGGGCGGGTGATCGGGCCGACGCCGGTGACGCGCAGGTTGACCCACTCGACCTGCTGGCGCGGGTCGTCGCGGAAGTCGTAGCCGTAGAGCTGACGGTGCTCGTCGTGGAAGCCCGACCCGACCTGGGCCGCGTAGGCGGCGTCGACGGGTCGGTCGGTCGGCGCGGTGACCCGCACCTCGTAGGCCTGCCCGAAGTAGCGCAGGTCGACGGTGCGCGTGAACTGGTGCTCCTCCGGCGAGAAGCCCTCCTTGTCGAGGGCGGCGGCCGCCCGCGCCGTGAGGTGGCTGAACGTCTTCTCGATGGCCGCGTGGTCGAGCGCGGTCTGCTTGGCCACCTGCGTCTGGACGTAGTCGTTCTTGACGTCGACGGTGAGCAGGCCGAAGGCGCTGACGTTGCCGGGGTTCTGCGGGACGACGACGCCGGCGAGGTCGAGGATGTCGACGAGGCGGCAGGCGAGCAGCGAGCCGGAGCCGCCGAACGTCGTGAGCATGAAGTCGCGCACGTCGAGTCCCCGCTTGACGCTCACCTGGCGCAGGGCGTTGGCCTGGTTCCACGCCGAGATCTCGAGGATGCCGGTGGCGCAGCGCTCGAAGTCGAGGCCGAGCCGACCGGCGAGCTCCTCGATGCCGGTACGGGCCGCGTCGACGTCGAGCGGGATCTCGCCGCCGAGCAGGTGCGGGGGGATGCGCCCGAGGGTGACGTGGGCGTCGGTGATGGTCGGGGCGGTGCCGCCCTTGCCGTAGCAGAGCGGCCCGGGGTCGGCGCCCGCGGAGTGCGGCCCGACCTTGAGCGCGCCCTCGGGGGAGACCCAGGCGATGGAGCCGCCGCCGGCGCCGACGGTGACGACGTCGATCATCGGGATCTTGCTCGGGTAGGCGCCCACGGTGCCCTCGGTGGTGAGCGTCGGCTCACCGTCGAGGACGACGGAGACGTCGGTCGAGGTGCCGCCACCGTCGCAGGTGAGGACCTTGTCGAAGCCGGCCTTCTGCGCGATGAGGGCCGCGCCCAGCGCACCGGCGGCGGGCCCGGACAGGACGGTCGTGATGGGCTGGTGGACGACCTCGTCGGCGGAGAGGACGCCGCCGTTGGACTTCATGATGTAGAAGGGGATCTCGCGTCCGCTGCCGCCGGTGAAGCCCTCGAGGCGGCTGTGGATGTTGCTCACGTAGCGGCTGACGTTGGGCTTGACCGCGGCGTCGACGAGCGTGGTCATCGAGCGCTCGTACTCGCGGTACTCGCGCAGCACCTCGCTCGAGATCGAGACGATCGCCTCGGGGTGCTCGCGGCGCAGGATCTCGCGCATCCGCAGCTCGTGGTCGTCCGCGGCATACGAGTGCAGGAAGCAGACCCCGATCGTCGTGATGCCGTGGTCCTTGAACCAGCGTGCCGCCGCGACGGCGCTCTCCTCGTCGAACGGGCGGATCTCGTTGCCCTCGAAGTCGACGCGCCCACCGACGGTGCGCACCGCCTCCGCGGGAACGATGCGTGGCGGCTTGACCCAGAAGTAGGAGTTGCCGTAGCCGTCGGGCACGGCCTGACGGGCGATCTCGAGCATGAACTCGTAGCCCTCGGTCGTGATGAACCCGAGCCGCTCCACCTTGCCCTCGAGGAGCTTGTTCGTGGCGACGGTGGTCCCGTGGCAGACCGCGGTGATGTCCTCGCCGCTCGCCTCCATGAGACCCAGCACCTTGTCGATGCCGTTGATGAAGCCGTCCGCCGGGTTGCTGGGCGTGCTGGGGGTCTTCGTCGTGACCAGCTCACCGCTGTCCTCGTCGAAGGCCACGACGTCCGTGAACGTCCCGCCCGTGTCGATACCGATCCTGATCCGTCGCTGCGCCATGGGGGAAATTCAAGCCCGGTATGCCGTCCGGTCTCGTTGTCAATCTCTGCCAACGGATCGTCTGAACCGCCTCACAACCCGCCAATGAGCCCGGCCTCGCCCGGGAACCGTTTCCCGCCGCCCCCGGAAAAGGGGAGGCGGGTGGGGCCGGGGGGCGGTGGCCAGCACGCCAGGTCGGGTCCCTCCCGCAGCCGCACGTCGATCTCGCCCGGGCATGCCGCCACGGCGCCATGCCGCTGCGAGAACGACAGGGCACCCGGGTGACGGGAGGGTCAGTCGCCCTCGGGCACGTGGTCGGGCCGGGGGCCGCCGTGGGGGAACGACGTCTTGGCCGCCGCCTCGAGCTCCTCGCGGTGGCCCCGGATGAGGTCGAGGTTGCGGTCGCGCAGGTGGTCGAAGCCCTGCTGGATGTTGGAGCCGGGCGTGAGCGACGCGAGCGCGGTCTCGGGGTCGAGCCGCGCCGACACCCAGCCCTCGTGCGAGGCGGCCTTGGCGACGATCGTCGCGTTGGGCGTGACGATGTGGCTGTTGCCGAAGTAGATGACCCCGGCCGGGTCGATGCCGGTCGCGTTGGCGCCGATGACGAACACGTGGTTGTCGTAGGCCCGGGCGCGTGAGGTCAGCTCCCAGATGTCGGCCGAGCGGAGCAGCGCGGACGGGCGGCAGATGACCTCGGCGCCCTGCACCGCCTGGATCCGGGAGAGCTCCGGGTAGTCGCCGTCGAAGCAGATGATCATGCCGATCCGCCCGAGGGCGGTGTCGCTGACGGTGACGGTGTCGCCCGGGGTGACCCAGCCCCCGCCCGAGACGGCCTCGGTGCAGAACGGGTGCGTCTTGCGGTAGACCCCGAGCAGCGTGCCGTCGGTGTCGATGAGCACGGACGCGTTGTAGACGATCCCGCGCTGCGGGCCGCGCTCGTAGGTGCCGACGCAGAGGACGACACCCAGCTCGCGGGCCACCGCCTGGAACGGCTCGGTCATGGCGCCGGGCAGCTCGCTGACCAGGTCCCACAGCTCCTCGACGGGGCAGTCGGGCGTGAACCCCGTGGTGGCCGACTCGGGGAGCACGACGAGCTCGGCGCCGGTCTCGGCGACGCAGCGGCGCACGAAGTCGACGCAGCGCGCGATGTTGGCCTCGACCACCTGCGGGGTGAGGGGGCCCCGCACGGGAGCCACCTGGATGGCAGCTGCAGTGAATGCACGCATCAGCGTCGTCCTCCGATCGCCCAGCCCAGTACGACACCGACGAGGGTGAGCGCCCCGCCGACGAGGACCCCGAAGCCGAAGTCCTTGCTCGATCCTCCCACCAGCGAGCCCGGCAGACCCCCCGGGCCTGCCGACCCGGCATACGTCGCCTGGCCGCCACCGGCCGCCGGGACAGCACCAGCCGCGACGCCGACGCCGGCGCCCACCGCAGCGGGCAGGGCCTCGGCCGGGCGCTCGCCGGCGATGTCGCGGTCGAGCGCGGTGAACATCTGGCCGGCCATCTTGCGGGCCACCCCGGCGAGCATCCGCTGGCCGACGCCCCCGATCGCGCCCCCGACGATCGCGTCGGCCTCGTAGCTGATCGACGTGCCGCCGGACTCGCCCGGCGCCAGGGCGACCTCGACCGTCGTCGCGATCGTGCCGGGAGCACCCGCGCCCTCGGCCTTCATCGTGAACGCGGTCGGCTCGGTGACGTCGTGGATGGCGACCTCGCCGGCATACGAGCCCTTGATCGCCGCGACCCCCGCCATCACCGTCATGGCGTAGCGCCCGGTCGACAGCTCGCGCAGCGACTGGCACCCGGGGATGCAGCGGGCGAGCACGGCCGGGTCGTGGACCGCCGCCCACACCTGGTCGGGGGTGGCGGCCATCTGGGCGCTGCCGGAGATCTTCATGCGGACTCCTCGGTCGGGGTCGGGCTCACGGTCTCGAGCGCGTGGGCGTGCGCACGGCGCAGGTCCCACAGCTCGTGGGGGCTGATCGGCATCGAGCGGATCGGGAAGCCCTCGGCGTCCTCGATGGCCGACGCGATGACGGCGGTCACGGGGATGGTCCCGGCCTCGCCGGCACCCTTGATCCCCAACGGGTTCAGGGGCGAGGGCGTCTCGAGGTGGTCGGTCTCGATGTGCGGGATCTCGGACGCGTAGGGCATGAGGAAGTCCATGAACGAGGCGTTGAGCAGCTGCCCGGTCTCGTCGTAGGCCATCCGCTCGTAGAGCGCGCCACCGACGCCCTGGGCCACCCCACCGTGGACCTGGCCCTCGACGATCATCGGGTTGACGACGGTGCCGCAGTCGTGGATGACGCAGTAGCGCAGGATCTTGATCTCCGCAGTCACCGGGTCGGTCTCGACGATGGCGGCGTGCATGCCGTTGGCGAACGTCGCCTGGGTGGGGGAGTAGAAGTCCTTGCCCTCGAGCCCGGGCTCCTCGTCGTCGGCGACCGGCGGCTTGTCAGGGTCGAAGGTGCCGGCGAACTGGGTCGCGGCCTTGGCCGACTCGTCGAAGGCGTAGCGCAGCGGGTTGGACATGACGGCCACCGTCGACAGCGCGATCGAGGCGTGCGGCGCGCCCTTGACGCTGATCGTCCCGTCCTCGATCTGCAGGTCCTCCTCGGCGACCTCCAGGGCGTCGGCCGCGATCCGCAGGGCCTTGGCGCGCACGGCCCGGGCCGCGAGGGCGACGGCGTTGCCGCTCATGACGGCGCCGCGCGACGCGAACGTCCCCACGGCGTACGGCATCCGCCGCGTGTCCCCGGTGGTGACGTGGACGTCGTCGATCGAGACGCCGAGCTCGTCGGCGACGATCTGCGCGAGGATCGTCTGGTGTCCCTGGCCCTGCGTGGTCAGGCCGGTGGCGACGTTGACGCGGCCGCTCGTCTCGACGTGGACGTGGCCCCCCTCGTAGGGGCCGACGCCGGTGCCCTCGACGTAGCAGCCGATCCCGAGCCCCACCTTGCGTCCCTGCGACTCGGCTTCCTCCCGGTAGGCCGCGAAGTCGTCCCAGCCCACGAGCGCCTTGAGCTTGGCGAGCGAGGCGGGGAAGTCGCCCGAGTCGTACTTGAGCGGCCGGCCGTCCTGGAACATGAGCCCCTGGTCGAACGGCATCTCCTCGGGCTGGATGAAGTTGCGCGAGCGCACCTCGGCGCGGTCGAGCCCGAGCTCGGCGGCGATCGCGTCCATCGTCCGCTCCATCGCGAAGCAGCCCTGCGGGCGGCCGGCGCCGCGGTAGGGGGTGACGATGGCGGTGTTGGTGTAGAGCGACCAGAACTCGACGCGGTAGTTCTGCGGCTTGTAGGGCCCGAGCAGCTGGGTCGCCGTGATGATCGGGACGATGACGCCGTAGGGGAGGTAGGCGCCGTTGTCGTGCCAGAACCTCACGTCGAGGCCGAGCAGCCGCCCGTCGTCGTCGAACCCGACGGTGACCTGCTGGACCTGGCCGCGCTCGTGGGCGCTGGCGGTGAAGTGCTCGCGGCGGTCCTCGGTCCACTTGACGTCGTGGTCGAGGCGCCGGGCGGCCCACGGGACGAGGACCTCCTCGGGCCACGGGTGCATGATCTTGACGCCGAAGCCGCCACCCACGTCGGGGGCGATGCACTCGACCTGCGACAAGGGAAGCTGGAGCTTGGCCGCGACCGCGGCGCGGACGCCGGTCGAGGTCTGGGTCGAGGAGTGCAGCCGCAGCCGCTGCTCGTCCGAGTCCCATTGTGCGAGAACGCCCCTGCCCTCCATGGGCGTGCAGGCGCTGCGCTCGATGTCGAGGTCGAGGGTGAGCGTGTGGGGGGCCGCAGCCAGCGCGGACTCGACGTCGCCGACCTCCTGCAGCAGGTGGGCCGCGACGTTGCCGGGGGCGTCGTCGTGGACGAGGTTCGCGCCGTCTCGGGCGTTCTCGATGCCGACGACGGGCGGCAGGAACTCGTAGGAGACGACGATCCGCTGGGCCGCGTCCTCGGCGACGTAGCGGTTCGTCGCGACGACCATCGCGATCGCCTCACCGACGTGGTTGACGTCGTCCTTGGCGAGCGCGTGCCCGGTCCGGCCGGCCTCGATGCTCGGGTGCGGGATGAGCAGCGGCAGGCGGTCGGCGGCCGGTCCCTCGAGGTCCTCGTGGGTGAAGATCGCGACGACGCCCTCGACGTCGAGCGCGCCCTCGACGTCGATGTCGGTGATCCGCGCGTGGGCGTGCGGGCTGCGCACGAACGCCGCCTCGTATGCCGTGTGGCCCAGGTCGTCGAGGTAGCGCCCGTTGCCGGTGACGAGCCGCGGGTCCTCCCGGCGCAGGACGGGCTGGCCGAACTGCCTCGTCGTCATGCCGGGTCACCACCCTCGGTGGGGGTGGCGCGTTCACGGTTGATCTCGGCGGCGCGCAGGACGGCCTTGCAGATGTTCTGGTACCCCGTGCAGCGACAGAGGTTGCCCGAGATCGCCTCGCGCGCCTCCTCGGACGTGGGGTCGGGGTTCTCCTCGATGAAGGCGGTGATCGTCGTGACGAAGCCCGGCGTGCAGAAGCCGCACTGGAGCCCGTGGCACTCGACGAACGCCTGCTGCACCGGACCCATCGCGTCCTGCGTCCCGAGGCCCTCGACGGTCGTGATCTCCATGTCCTCCGCGGAGACGGCGAACATGAGGCAGGACCGCATCGGCTTCCCGTCGACGAGGACGGTGCACGCGCCGCAGACGCCGTGCTCGCAGCCGACGTGCGTCCCGGTGAGGCGCAGGTCGTGCCGGATGAAGTCGGACAGCAGCCGACGCGGCTCCACGGTGCGCGTGTGGGCGATGCCGTTCACGGTCACCGTCACGTCGACGGTCGTGCCCTGGTCGATGTCGGTCATGCCGTCCCTTCCGTCGTGGCCCGCGTCAGTGCGCGGCGGGTGAGCTCGGCGGCGAGCATCCGTCGGTACTCACTGCTGGCGTGGATGTCCGCCTCGGGTGCGATCCCGGCCTGCACGAGCTCGTCGACGCCGTCCCAGACCGACGAGACGGGCTGTCCCGCAACGGCGTCGGTGAGGTCGACGACCACCGGGATGTCGGTGACGGAGACGTATGCCGCCCGCGCGCCGGTCACGACCGCCTCACCGGAGTCGGTGCTCACGTCCACGGCGACGCCGACCCCGGCGACCGCGTAGTCGCCGGAGCGCCGGGCCGACTCGAGGAAGGCGGTGCGGGTGCCCGGCGCGAACCGGGCGAAGCGGACCGCCTCGACGAGCTCGTCGGCCTCGAGCACGGTCTGGAGCGGGCCCTCGAAGAACTCCAACGCGGCCACCTCGCGACGGCCGCGCGGACCGACCACCTCGATGACGCCCTGGGTGAGGACGAGCACGGACGGCATCTCGCCCGCGGCGTCGGCGTGCGCGATCGAGCCGACGGTGGTGCCGCGGTTGCGGATCGCGGGGTGCGCGACGCAGAGGAGGGCCTGCCGCAGGAGGGGGAGGACGGCATACGCCTCGTCGTGCTTCTCGAGCTCGGCGTGACGGACGGTGGCACCGACACGCACGTGGGAGTCGGTGACCGTCACGGTGTCCAACCCGGCCACCCGGTTGATGTCGACGAGGTGGGCGGGCTGCGCCAGGCGCATGTTGAGCACGGGGATGAGGCTCTGGCCACCGGCGAGCACCTTGCCGTCGTGCCCGACCTCGCCGAGGACCGCGACGGCCTCGTCGAGGGTCCGGGGGCCGTGGTGCACGAACGGTGCCGGTTTCACCTGGGAGCTCCTGCCTGCTGGTCGTTCTGCTGGTCGTTCTGGGGGAATGGCGCCGCCCCGCCCGGAGTCGTCCCCGGGCGGGGCGGCGGTGACGATTCAGACCTGGCGGTCGCGGTCCGGGTCGCGCTCGCCCGTGTCGCCGGGGTAGCCGGACTGGTAGAGGTCGTCGATGCCGTCCTCGTCACCGTAGACCCGGTCGCCGCCGGCCATGGCGGTGCCGCCGAGACCGCCCTGGCCGTCGGCGCGTTGCCGGAGGTCGGCGGGCGCGAGGGTGCGAGCCAGGTGGAAGGCGCCGATGGCGACGATGGTGCCGAGGGCGATGCCACTGAGGGTGAAGTCGTCGCTGAACTTGAGCTTGACGTCGCCGATGCCGATGACGATGCCGGCGGCCACGGGAACGAGGTTGATCGGGTTGGCGAAGTCGACCCCGTTCTCCTTCCAGATCTTGGCGCCGAGCAGGCCGATCATCCCGTAGAGGACGACCGTGATGCCGCCGAGCACCCCACCCGGGACGGAGGCGACGAGCGCACCGAACTTGGGGGAGAGACCGAAGAGGATCGCGACGATCGCTGCCACGTAGTAGGCCGCCGTGGAGTAGACCCGGGTCGCCGCCATGACGCCGATGTTCTCGGCGTAGGTCGTCGTGGGGGAGCCACCGACGGCCGAGGCGAGCATCGTGCCGACGCCGTCGGCGCCGATCGCGCGACCCATGTCCTTGTCGAGGTCCGCGCCGGTCATCTCGGCGACGGCCTTGACGTGACCGGTGTTCTCGGCGATGAGGGCGATGACGGCGGGGAGGACGAGGAGGATCGCGGCCGTGGTGAAGGTCGGGGTGTGCCAGCCGGCCACCTCGGTCCCGTCGGCGTTGAAGATGGTCTTGGCCGGGAAGCCGAGCCACGAGGCGTCGCCGATCGCGTCGGTGTTCCAGCGGAAGTGGTCGGTCGCCTCGGTGGCGCCGCCCAGGACCGAGTTGATCTGGCCGAGCGTGCGGTCGAGCACCCACGACAGGAGCGTGCCGAAGATCAGCGCGAGGAAGATCGCGATGCGGCTGATGAAGCCCTTGAACGCCACCGCGCAGACGATGGTGAAGAGCATCGTCAGCAGCGCGACCCACTGGTCCTGCGGCCAGTAGATGTTGGCCACGACCGGTGCGAGGTTGAAGCCGATGAGCATGACGACGGCGCCGGTGACGACGGGCGGCAGGACCTTGTGCAGGACCGCCGAGCCGAGGAAGTGGATCGCGAGGCCGACGAGCGCGAGCACGAGGCCGGCGACGAGGATCGCGCCGGTGACCTCGGAGGAGTCGCCGCCCTGGGAGCGGATCGCCGCGACCCCGCCGACGAACGCGGCGGAGGTGCCGAGGTAGCTCGGCACGCGGCCCTGGACGATGAGGAGGAACGCGATGGTCGCGATGCCGCTCATCATGATCGCGAGCTGCGGGTTGAGGCCCATGACGAGCGGGAAGACGAAGGTCGCGCCGAACATCGCGACGACGTGCTGCGCACCGAGGCCGACGGTGCGGCCCCAGTCGAGGCGCTCATGAGGAGCGACGACGTCGTCGGGCCCGAGCGTGCCCTCCTTCACCTGCCATCCAAGTCCAAGCGCCATTTGTCAGCCTTCCTCACACGGACGGCGTGGGAGTCGCACCGTCATCGGATACGAGGACGCTAGTTGGGGCGTCCTCGGGGTCATTCGTCAAACAGTGACAGCGGCTGGCGGGGGTCGTTGGCACGTGGGTTCGGCCGGGTCGCATCGCTGTCGCAGGCGCCATCGTGGCACGGCGTCCTTCTCCTGAGCCCTCGTCCGGCGCAACTCGCCGTGCGCGCGGTGAATTGCGCGTCACCGGGTCGCCGTGCTCGCCACGCCACTGCGCCAGTCGTCCGGCGCGGCTGACGGCGCGGAGCCGCCGCTCCGTGGTCTCTCGCGCGGGGTTCGAGGTGGCCAGCAGGAGCCGGTCGCCACTGCGGAGCACGGTGTTCTCGTCAGGGACGAACAGCCGACCGTCACGCACGATCATGCTGACCGCAGCCTCGGCCGGGAGCCGCACCTCGAACAGCGCGACCCCGGCCAGCCGGGACTGCGGGGGCAGGTCGAACTGCAGCAGGCTGGCGTCGATCTCCTCGAGCGGGGCGGCGTCGATGTGGACCTCGCGGGAGGCGTCGCTCTCGGCGAGGCCGAGTCGTCGGGCCAGAGCCGGAAGGGTCGGGCCCTGCACGAGGGTGAACCCGACGACGAGGAGGAAGACGACGTCGAAGATCCGGTCGGCCTCCGGCAAGCCTCGGGTCATCGGGATGGTGGCCAGCACGATGGGCACGGCACCGCGCAGCCCGGCCCACGACATGAAGACCTGTTCCCGCCAGGGGACGCGGAAGGGGGTGGCGCAGAGGGCCACCGAGATCGGCCGGGCGACGAGCGTGAGGGCGCACCCGACGACGGCAGCGGGGATGATCGCGTCGACGAGCCTGCTCGGGGAGGCCAGCAGGCCGAGCATGACGAACAACCCGATCTGGGCCAGCCAGGCCAGGCCCTCCGCGAAGCCCGTCGTCGCGTTGCGGTGTGGCAGTGGGGCGTTGCCCAGCCACAGCCCGGCGACGTACACCGCGAGGAAGGGGCTCCCGCCGGCGACCCCGGCCACCGCGAAGGCCAGCATCGCAAAGGCGACGGTCGCGAGCGGATAGAGCCCGGCCGAGGGGAGGGCGCTCCGGGCCAGCACCCACTGCCCCACCCGTGCCACGACGAGTCCGAGCCCTGCCCCGAGGACGAGCTGCACGAGCATCGCACCGCCGATGCTCACCGCACCCGACTCGCTCCAGGCGTCGGACGCGACGACGCTCACGAGGATGATGACCGGGGGGTCGTTGAAGCCGGACTCCGCCTCCAGTGCGGCACGCAACCGGCGCTGCAGCGGCATCGACCGCAGCACGGCGAACACCGCCGCGGCGTCCGTGGACGAGGCCACCGCCCCGAGCAGGACGGCGGTGCGCAGGTCGACGTCGAGGATGAGGTGGGCCAGGGTTCCCGTGACGGCGACACTGATGCCGACGCCCACCGTGGCGAGGACCAGCGAGAGGGGGGCCACGGGGCGCACCACGGACCATCGGGTCGTGAAGCCGCCCTCGGCGAGGATCATCGCCAGGGCCAGCGACCCGAGGATCATCGTGAGGTTGAGGTCCTCGAAGCGCAGTCCCAGTCCGGACTCCCCGAGTGCCAGGCCGATGGCCAGGTAGAGCAGGAGGCTGGGCAGCCCGACCCGGCTGGACACCCGGACCGCTGCCACCCCGACGAGCAGGACCAGCGTGACGGCGAGGACGACGACGTTGAGGTCCTCGGCGTTCATGGGCGGGACCGGCTGCCGGGGGTGCCGGCGCCGCGCAGCAGCGCCGCTGTCAGCCGGGTCTCGAAGTCGGTGAGCTCGAGCCCGACGACCTCGACGCCCCACGCCGAGGTCGTGGCATTCACCTCCTCGAGGATGGAGGTCTCCAGCCGCTCACGGGCTGTCAGCAGCCCGACGAGGTCGAGGCGGGCGATGCCGCGGGCGATCGCGACCTCGACCGTCAGCGCCGAGGCGGCGACGGGGCCCGGCTCGGGCACGGAGGCCCGCCAGGCGTCGACGACCTGGCAGGTGACGGTGCCGATGACCCGCACGTCCACCCCGTCGCGGGTCACCGTCGGGACGACGACGGTCAGCGGGGTGGGGTGCAGGGAGACGAGGCTGATGCGTTCGACGCCGGGAAGGTGGACCACGAGCCCGGGTCCTCCGACGCGGTGGGTGCGACCGAGTCGGGTCACCACGGCTCGCTGCTGCTCGGCGACGACGCGGACCGACGACACGACGGCGAGAAGGAGCACGGCGCAGGGGACGGCGAGCCACGCGACGAGGGACTCCACGACGCTCCTCTCGCCGAACGGGCTGTGGCGCGGCGGGGACGGTGTGCTCCCCGCCGCGTCACCATCCTCGGGTCCCGGTCACACACGGGCAATCGGGGCCACCACCCACATCCGTGTGGGTGGATGGACGCCCGGCAGGGCGATGCGCGAGGGTGGGGCGGTGAGCCTGCTCCGGCGGATGCCGCTCTACTGGCGGGTCTGCCTCATCAACGCGGTGGTCTTCGTGCTCGGCACGGTGGCCCTCGCGGTGGCGCCGGTCACGGTCTCGTCGCGGGTCCTCGCCTCGGAGGCGGTGGTGCTGGCGATCGGGCTCACGACGATCCTCATCCTCAACGCGCTGCTGCTGCGGTCCACGCTGGCACCGCTCGACCGGGCGGCCCGTCTCATGGAGCGGGTCGACCTCGAGAGCCCGGGGGAGCGCCTCACCGACACCGGCAACGGTGCCGTGGCGGACCTCGTCGAGTCGTTCAACGCCATGCTGGAGCGACTCGAGACCGAACGGCGCACGAGCACGGCCAGGGCCCTGGCCGCCCAGGAGGCCGAGCGCCATCGCATCGCCCGTGAGCTGCACGACGAGGTGGGCCAGGGCCTGACCGCGATGCTGCTCGGCCTCAAGCGGGCCGTCGACCGCGCCCCCGACGACATCCGGGCCGACCTCGAGCTCGTGCAGACCGCCGCACGGGGCAGCCTCGAGGAGGTGCGCGAGGTGGCCCGCCGGCTGCGCCCGGGCGTGCTGGAGGACCTCGGTCTGGTCAGCGCACTGGCGGCCCTGGCGACCGACCTCACCGCGCACACCGGGATCCACGTCCAGCGCGGACTCGCATCCGGCCTGCCCGACCTCGGCAAGGAGGCCGAGCTGGTGCTCTACCGGGTCGCGCAGGAGGCCATGACCAACGTCGCACGGCACTCGGGGGCCGACACCGTATACCTGTCCCTCACTCGGCAGGGAGCGGGCGTCGCCCTCCTCGTCGCGGACGACGGGAGGGGGCTCCGCCCCGGGTCGGAAGGGGCCGGCATACGAGGCATGCGTGAGCGGGCCCTCCTCGTCCGCGCGGAGCTGACCGTCCGGAGGCGCCCGGAGGGTGGCACCGAGGTCCGACTCGTCGTGCCGGTGCCGGTGGCGGGTCGGCCGGCCGCGTGACCGTCGAGCGGCCCATCCGCATCCTGCTCGCCGAGGACCACGCCCTCGTCCGGCAGGGCGTCCGTCTCATCCTTGACGCCGAACCCGACCTCGAGGTCGTCGCGCAGGCCTCCGACGGCGCGGAGGCGGTGGCCATCGTGCGCGACCACGAGGTCGACCTGGCGATCCTCGACGTGGCCATGCCCCGCATGACCGGTCTGCAGGCCGCGCTCGAGATCAGCCGGCGGCGCAACCCACCGAAGATCCTCATGCTGTCGATGTACGACAACGAGCAGTATTTCTTCGAGTCGCTCAAGGCCGGCGCCTCCGGCTACGTGCTCAAGTCGGTCGCCGACCAGGATTTGGTCCAGGCCTGCCGCGCCGCGATGCGGGGTGAGTCCTTCCTCTACCCGGGGGTGACGAGCACGCTCGTCCGCAACTACCTTGAGCGGGTGCGGCGGGGCGAGCGACCCCAGGCAGGAGGCCTGACGCCCCGCGAGAACGAGGTCCTCAAGCTCATCGCCGAGGGACATCTCTCTACGGAGATCGCCGAGGCGCTCGCGATCAGCATCAAAACCGTCGAGCGGCACCGGTCCAACATCCTCGCCAAGCTCGGAATGCGCGACCGGACCCAGCTGACCCGCTATGCGATTCGTGCGGGTCTGGTCGAGCCCTGAACCGGAGCTCAGGCGAGCACGAAGTAGCGCACCCAGACGTACACCCAGCCGACGACGAGGGTCGCCGCGGTGACGACGATCCCGTACCGGGTGAACTGCCAGAAGCTCACCGGCGTTCCGTTGCGCGCCGCGATCCCGATGATGACGACGTTGGCGCCGGCGGCGACCGCCGTGGTGTTCCCACCGAGGTCCGCTCCGAGCGCGAACGCCCACCAGAGCGGCTCGCCCTCGCCGGCCGGCATCGACGCCACGAGGTCCTGGACCACGGGCGACATCGCCGTCGTGTAGGGAATGTTGTCCACCAGCGCGCCGAGCACCGCCGACCCGAAGAGGAGGGCGGTGGCCGCCACGAGGGTGCGGTCGCCCGTGGCCTGGACCGCCGCCTCGCCGATGTCGCCGATGACTCCCACCTCCACGAGGGCGCCGACGAGGACGAACAGGGCCATGAAGAACGCGAGCGTGGCCCACTCCACCTCCTCGAGGAACTGTTCGGGGGAAGCGCCCGAGACGAGCACCATGACCCACGCGCCGAGCAGGGCGACGAGGGAGGGCTGCACGTGCAGCACCGAGTGCAGCGAGAAGCCCACCATCACGAGGACGAGGACCACGAGGGAGCGTCGCAGCATCGCGGGGTGCCGGATGGCGTCCCCCGGACGCAGGTCGTCCGCCGTGGTCGCGAGGTCCTCGTCGACCTCCAGCCGCGTCCTGAACAGCACCCAGGCCAGACCCAGCAGGACCCCGTGCAGCACGATGACGACCGGCGCCATGTGGACGAGGAAGTCGTTGAAGGACAGGTCGGCCCGGCTCGCGATGATGATGTTGGGTGGGTCGCCAATGAGGGTCGCCGCCCCGCCGACGTTGGAGGCGAACGCCAGGGTGATGAGGTAGGGCCCCGGGTCCAAGCCGAGCCGCCGGCACACCATGAGGGCGACCGGCGCCATGAGCAGCACGGTGGTGACGTTGTCGAGCAGCGCGGACGCGCCGGCCGTGACAGTCATGAGCAGGGCCATGAGGCGGAAGGGCCGGCCACCTGAGCCGTGCGCGGCCCACACCGCGAGGGCGTCGAAGAGCCCGGTCTGCTTGAGGACGGAGACGATGACCATCATCCCGAACAGCAGGAAGATGACGTTCCAGTCGATCCCGCTGCTCTCGGAGTAGAACGCCGTGCGGGTGCCTACCAGCCCCACCGCGGCCATCGCGGCCACCCCGCCGACCGCCGCCGCGACCCGGTGGACCCGCTCCGTCGCGATGAGGGCGTAGGTGCCGACGAAGATCACGCAGGCGAGAGTGGCGCTCACGTGCGGCCCGGCGGTGGTCCGGTCGGCATGGCGTCACTCTGGTGCGGTACCTGCGGGCGGGGACATCCGTGCCACACCCCATTTGCGCGAGGTGGTCAGGACCCGCAGTGCGTCAGGGGGAAGGGGTGCGCGCTCCACCGGGCTGGGTGGACCACGTCGCGAGCAGTGCGTCGAGGGCGCTCGTGCGGGCGCCGACCAGGGGTGCGTTCTCGATCACCTCGGCCGTGCGAACGGTGGTCTGGAGCCCGCCCGCGTCGGCGATGGCGGTGGTCACCGCCTCGACGACTTGGGTATGCCGTCCCCACCCTCCGCTGAGCACGACCAGCTCCGGGTCGAGGAGGTAGCAGTGAGCCCGCACGACCTGGGCGACGGCCCCGGCGAGGGTGCGGGCCTGGCCGACACCCCGGTCGAGGTCCTCGACGACGGCCTCGACGTCGACGGCCGTGCCACCATCGCGGAGGTAGCCGAGGGCCTCGACGCGCTCCATGAGCGTGCCGCTCCGCGTCGCCGCCGACCCTCGCCCATGGACCGCGGTGAGGGAGTAGGCGATCTCGCCGGCGAGGCCGCGGGCGCCGTGCAACGGCCGGCCACCGCTCCACATGGCCGCACCCATCCCCTCGTCGAGGTGGACGTGGAGGACGTCGTCGACTCCGGCCGCGACACCGTGCTCGCGTTCGGCGAGCAACGCCCAGCTGACGTCGTTGTCGACGACCGGGCGCACGGGGACGACGCCGTCGAGGAGGGCCACGGGGTCGAGCTCCCCGACGAGGAAGGGGCTGGCGGGCAGCTCGATGACCCGTCCGGTGCACCGGTCCACGGGGTCCGCGACGGCGAGGGTCATGGCCCGGATCGGCCCGGGGGAGTCGGATGCGAGCGAACGGCATACGCCGACGAGGGCGCGGCCGAGCGCGCCCGGGGTGACGGGCACCGGGATCGACCGCCGCCGGCTCGCGACCGTGCGACCGTCGAGGGCGACGACCTCGCCGACGATGCCGTGGGGCCCGGCCTGGACGGCGAGGGCGCAGCCGGCCGTGTCGTTGACGGTGAGGTAGGTGCCGGCGCGGCCGCGACCCCCGCTCGCGCGCTCGCCCTCGACGAGGACGCCGGAGGAGAGGAGGCGCGCGACGCTGTGCGAGACGGTGGGCTTGGAGAGCCCGGTGGCGCTGGCCGCCGCGGCACGGGTCAGCCGGCCGGCCGTGGCCACCGCGGCGAGGACGTGGCGGTCGCTCATGGAGCGCAGCAGGTCGAGCGTGGGCAGGTCGGTGGGCACGTCGAAACCTTTCGTCAGGACTCCTTGCAAAGTAGCAGAGCGCTGCGCTACCGTTGCCTTCAGTCAGGACTCCTAACGAATGATCGCCGCCGAGAGAGGGTCACCGATGACCACGCAGACCGACACGCCCCAGCTGCCGCACTGGGAGAGCAAGCCCGAGGACGTCACGGGCGCCATCGTCGAGGTGAAGCGCGCCCTGCGTGCCCGCATCGCCGCGAGCGGCCGCACCGTCGAGGAGGTCTTCGCCGAGCTCGAGGCGTCCATCGCCCTCAAGGTCGAGAAGATCAAGGCCGAGCGCGCCTCGGGGGAGAGCGTCTGGCCGGTCATCGAGTTCGCCGACATCGAGGCGGGCACCGTTCCCGCCGAGCTCGCCGCCAAGGTCAAGGAGCGGGGCTGCGCCGTGGTCCGCGGCACCTTCCCGCACGAGCAGGCCCTCCAGTGGGACCGCGACATCGTCGAGTACGTCGAGCGCAACAAGTTCTTCGAGACCTACACCGGCCCGGCCGACGACTTCTTCGCGAGCGTCGAGAGCACGCCCGAGATCTACCCGATCTACTGGTCGCAGCCGCAGATGGAGGCGCGGCAGAGCCCGCGGATGGCAGCGGTGCAGGGCTTCCTCAACAGCCGGTGGACCCACGAGTCCGAGGGCCGCCAGTGGTTCGACCCGGACCGGGACTCGCTCTACCCCGACCGCATCCGTCGCCGCCCGCCGGGCACGGACTCGGCCGGGCTCGGCACCCACGTCGACACCGGCAGCATCGACCTCTTCATGACCGAGGGCTACCAGCAGGTCTTCCGTCACCTCTTCTCCGGGGACGTCGAGAGCTACGACCCGTGGAACGCGGCGCACCGGACCGAGGCGGTCAACTACCCCGCGTCGACGATGTGCTCGGCGTTCCGCACCTTCCAGGGCTGGACGGCGCTGTCCGACATGGGCCACGACCAGGGCGTCCTCCACACGGTGCCGATCCCGGAGGCGATGGCCTACCTCATGCTGCGTCCGTTGCTCGACGACGTCCCCGACGACGAGCTCTGCGGCGTCGCCCACAACCAGACCTTCCCCATCACGTGGAAGTGGCACCCGCTGCTCATGGAGGCCGTCTCCGGGATCCCCGACGTCCGGGCCGGCGACACCGTCTGGTGGCACTGCGACCTCATCCACTCCGTCGCCCAGGTCGAGGACCAGGTGGGCTGGGGCAACGTCATGTACATCCCGGCCGCGCCGTGGTGCCCCCGCAACGAGGCGTATGCCGCGAGCGTCCGGGAGGCGTTCCTCACCGGTTCAAGCCCGAGCGACTTCCCCGAGGAGCACTACGAGCGCGACTGGGAGGGCCGCTTCCAGCCCGAGCAGCTCAACGAGATCGGCCGCCGCGCCCTCGGCCTCGGCCTCACCGACTGACGTCCCCCGCTTGCGTCCGCAACCCTGGTCGAGAAACCGACCACAGGTGCGGACGCAACGCTGGCGCCGCCGCTTGCGTCCGCAACTCTGGTCGAGAAACCGACCAAGGTTGCGGACGCAGCGGAAGCGCGTGCCGAACGGGGGAATTGGCGAGTTGGGGACGAGGTCAGACGCCGCGCATCTGGCGGATCCGCAGGGCCAGCGCCAGCGTCAGCCGCAGCTGCGGGTCGGTCGTGAACGGCCCGAGCATCTGCTCGAGCTTGGCGATCCGGTAGCGCAGCGTGTTGTAGTGGAAGAAGAGCAGGCGCGCCGTCTCGGCGACGTTGAGGTTGGTGTCGAGCAGCACCTGCAGGGTCTGGCGCAGGTCGGCGTACGAGGCCTGGTCGTCGGTGGCCAGTGCGCCGAGCGCCTCGTCGACGAACGCGCGCAGGTCCGCGGTGTCGGGGATGAGCGACAGCAGCCGGTAGATCCCCAGCCCGTCGAAGTGCATGACCGCGGACTCGCCCTGCATCTGCCGGCCGACCGCCACAGCGCGCAGCGCCTCGGAGTAGGCCCGCGGGATGTCGGCCACCGAGTCCACGGGCCGTGACACGCCGGTCGAGAACGAGCGCCGGCCTCCGCCACCGTCGCCGCGCACGATCTTGACCATCTCGCCGACCGACCGCATGACGGCGTCGTGCTCACCGTCGCCGCCGCACGGCGCGGGCATGAGGGCGACGACCTCCTGGCTGAAGCCCGCCACGGGTGCCTTCGGCTCGCGGGTGCGCACCGCCTGCACCCACGCGCGCACGAACCGGTCCTGCAGGGAGCGCACCTCGTCGCTGGTGCGCGCCGTGTGCGCGTCGTCCTCGTCGGTCTCGGCGACGACGACGACCATGCGGCGGTCGAGGTCCCAGCCGAGCGACGCGGCGTGCGCGACCGCCTCGGTCGGCGAACCCACCCGGCCGACGAGCGTGTCGCGGAGGAACTCGGCGCGGTACTTGCCCTCGACCGCCGACACGGCCTGGTCCTTGGTGATCGCGAGGGCCGCCACCGCGGCCGCGCGCTCGAGCCCGTGCACGTCGGTCGTCGTGAGGGCCCGGCCCGGGGTGAAGATCGCGAGCAGCCCGTGGTCCGAGGTGCCGGCGACGATCCGCACCATCGCCCGCTCGGACTTCGTCACGCCGGCGGCCCGCACCCCCACGGGCTCGTCCTCGACGATGAGCCGCCCGGTCCGGTCGAAGCACTCGAGCCCCATGACGTGGGCGAGCGACTCCTCCGAGCCCGCCTTCGCGACGGTCCGGCCGTCGGTGGTCGTCACGAGGGCCACCCCGGGGAAGAGCGTGACGAGGGCCTCGCAGAGGTCGTCGAGCGAGCCACCCGCGAGCACGGTCTGGACGAGGATGCGGTTGACCTCGTCCTCGCGCCGGAGCAGCTCGGCCTGGTGCTCCACGACCCGCCGGAGCGACGCGACCGTCGCCGCGCTGTCGTCACCGCCCGACCCCGGGGATGGCAAGTGCTGGCCCTCAGCAGGCAGATCGTTGGCAACATTTACCATCCGGCCACTGTAGTCATGCTGACTACCGTTTCAGGGGTGCTTCCCACAATCCCCGGCGCGGTGTCGCCGCTCGTCCGGGGTCTCGTCGCGGGCCGGCTGAGGCCCGCCGTGGTGCTCGCGGCGTTCCCCTCGGCGCTCTACCTCGCGCTCGCCGACGGGGATGCCGGGCACGCCGACGTCGTCGCCGTCGTCACCAGTGACGCGCTCGTCCTTCCGACCTCGATCCTCCTCGCCACGCCTTCGCCGCACCCGTGGGGGGTCGTGGCGGGCGACGTCGTCATGCTCGGAGGTGACGTGGTCGCGCTGCGCGGACACGGCATACGCGTCGTTCGCTCGTGGCGGCCACGGCGGGTCGGGACGGCGGCACCCAGCGCAGCGACCGTCGACTGGCGAGGTCTCCTCGCGGACGTCGGGCGCGGAGAGGGACTCACCCCGCGCGCCGACGACGTCCTCTGCGGCGCGCTCCTCGCGGCGCGCGCGGTCGGCATCGCCGGTCCGGAGACCCTCCCGCTCGAGCGCACGACGAGCCTGTCCGCGTCCCTGCTCGTCGCTGCCAGCGAGGGGTATGCCGTGTCCTGCGTCGTCGACCACGTCGCCGCCGCGGTGGCCGGGTCCCCGGACGTCGAACGCACCCGCGAGCAGGTCCTCGCCATCGGTCACACCTCCGGCGCCGGACTGGTCGAGGGAATCGACCTCGTCCTCCACGCCGCCACCAGCCCCCAGCCGGAAGGAATCCTGTCGTGAGCATCACCCACGTCGACGTGCGCCGAGGCGCGTACCACGACTCCGTCACCCTGCTCCAGGTCTCACGCACCGTCGCCGACGCGGAGGGGGTGGAGGCCGCCCAGGTGGCCATGGCGACCGAGCTCAACGTCGAGGTGCTCACCGGGATGGGGTTCGACATCCCCGACGGTGCGGGCCCCAACGACCTCGTCCTCGCGGTCCGCGGCGCCGACGACGCGGGGGTCGCGGCCGGGATGGCCGTCGCCGAGGCCGCCCTCGCCGCGAAGTCCGTGCCCTCCAGCGGCGGGTTCGGTGACCCGCCCACGCCGCGCACCGTCGGTGGCGCCCTGCGCGCCGGGGGTGCCGACCTCGCCCTCATCTCCGTTCCCGGGCGGTTCGCCACGGCCGAGGCGCTCGACGCCATCGCGGCCGGCGCCTCGGTGATGCTCTTCTCGGACAACGTCTCCGTCGAGGACGAGATCCTCCTCAAGGACGCCGCCGCGGACGCCGACGTGCTCGTCATGGGCCCGGACTGCGGCACCGCCGTCATCGGGGGAGTCGCGCTCGGCTTCGCCAACGTCGTCGAGGCCGGCCCGATCGGGATGGTCGCCGCGTCCGGCACCGGGGCCCAGCAGCTCATGTGCCTGCTCGACGCCGCCGGGGTCGGGATCTCCCACTGCCTGGGCGTCGGCGGCCGCGACCTCAAGACCGCCGTCGGTGGGCGCTCGACCCGGCAGGCGCTCGCCGCCCTGGCCGCGGACCCCGCGACGACGTCGATCGTCGTCGTGTCGAAGCCGCCGGACGAGGCGGTCCTCGCCGACCTCGAGGAGTATGCCGGTGGGCTGGGTGTGCCCGTCCGCTGGGCCACGCTCGGTGCCGGCCGGCCCGACCTCACCTCCGCGCTCGAGGCCGTGCTGCGGGCCGAGGGCCGCGACGTGCCGCAGTGGCCCGCGTGGGTGGCGAGCGAGGACCCGGAGCCCGGCTCCGTGGCCGGTGCGCTGCGCGGTCTCTTCTGCGGCGGGACGCTCGCCGACGACGCGATGCTCATCGCCGCCGAGAGCCTGGGCGACATCCGCTCCAACATCCCGCTGCGCGACGACCTCGCGCTCGGGTCGGACCTGCGCGACGACGGGCACCTCGTCATCGACTTCGGCGACGACGGCCTCACCCAGGGCCGCGCGCACCCGATGATCGACCCCAGCCTGCGGATGGAGCGGATCGCCGCCGAGGCGGCCGACCCGACGTGCGGGGTCCTGCTCCTCGACCTCGTCCTGGGGTACGGCGCGCACGCCGACCCCGCCGGCGAGCTCGCCGACGCCATCACCGCGGCCCGGACCGCCGCGCGTGACGGTGGCCGGGTCCTGCCCGTCGTCGTCTCGGTCACCGGCACCGAGGGCGACCCCCAGGGGCTCACCGCGACCTGCGAGGCGCTCGCCGCCGCCGGCGCCTCGGTCTTCCTTTCCAACCGTGATGCCACCCGGCACGCCCTCACCTTCCTCGGAGGCACGCGATGACCCAGCCCACCGCACCGACCACGGGCGGGCCCCTGCGCGGGCTCCTCGCCGTCGAGTCCCCCGCCGTGGCCACCGCCGGGGTGCCCCTCTTCGCGGAGGCACTGCGCGGTCAGGCCGTCGCGGTCACCGAGGCCGACTGGCAGCCGCCCATGGAGGGCACCGAGGCGAACCTCGGCACGGTCATGGCCGACACGCGGCGCGCGGAGGCGAACGCGACGGCATACGCCCGCCTGACGGCCTCGACCGCCGAGCTGTGCGACGTCAAGCAGGCCAAGGACGCGCTCGGCCTCGAGCGGGGGACGTTCCTGCACGCGGGGCCGCCCATCGACTGGGAGCGCGCCTCCGGGCCGCTGCGCGGGGCGTTCATCGGAGCGGTGCTCTTCGAGGGTCTCGCCGACACCGCGGAGGAGGCCGAGAAGGCCCTCGCCGCAGGGAAGTTCACGTTCGAGCCGTGCCACCACCGCAACGCGGTGGGCCCGATGGCGGGCGTCGTCTCGCCGTCGATGTGGATGTACGGGCTGCGCGACGAGGTCCACGACGCGTGGTCGTGGTGCTCGCTCAACGAGGGGCTCGGCAAGGTGCTGCGCTACGGCGCGTACGGTCCCGAGGTCGTCGACCGGCTGCACTGGATGACCGACGTCCTCGGCCCGATCCTGCAGCAGTCGGTGCGGGCCACCGGACCGTTCGACATCAAGTCGATCCTCGCGCAGATGCTCCAGATGGGAGACGAGGGGCACAACCGCAACCGTGCCGGCTCGCTCATGCTGCTGCGCGAGCTCCTCCCGGGGATGATCACCGCCGACGCCAGCTCGACCGACATCGCCGAGGCGGTGCGCTTCTCGGGCGCCAACGAGCACTTCTTCCTCAACCTCGGTATGCCGGCCTGCAAGCTCGCGACGATGGCGGCGCACGGCATCCCGGGGTCGTCGCTCGTGACGACCCTGGCGCGCAACGGCACCGACTTCGGCATCCGGGTCTCGGGGACCGGCGACGAGTGGTTCACCGGTCCGGCGAACACCCCGGAGGGGCTGTTCCTCGGGGACTACGGGCCCGAGGACGCGAACCCCGACATCGGCGACTCGGCCATCACCGAGACCGCCGGCATCGGCGGGTTCGCCATGGCGGCGGCCCCGGCGATCGTCAAGTTCGTCGGCGGGGACGTGGCGTTCGCGCTGCGGGCCACGCAGACGATGTACGAGATCACGATGGGGGAGCACCCGATGTACCAGGTGCCGATCCTCGACTTCCGCGGCACGCCGACCGGCATCGACGTCGTGTCCGTCGTCCGGACCGGGATCCTGCCCCAGATCAACACCGGCATGGCCGGGCGCGTGGCGGGGACGGGTCAGGTCGGTGCCGGGCTCGTGACGCCGCCGGCGGAGTGCTTCCCGGCCGCCCTGGCGGCGCTGGCGGCGCGCGTCTGACCTGTCCCGTTCGCGCTGTGCACTGCTGCGCTCGGGCGCAGCAGTGCACAGCCACAGTGTGCGCTGCTGCGGCTGGGCGCAGCAGTGCTCCGCCAGCGCGTGGTGCTGCGCTTTGGCGCAGCAGTGCACAGGGGCGTCAGCCGAGGTGTGCGCGGTTCCAGCGGGCTGCGCTGCGGCGACCGTTCGACGAGAGCGGAGCGTCTGGGAGGATGGCGCGCGTGACCGCACAGACTCTCGACGGCAAGGCGATCCTCGCGACCATCAAGGAGGAGCTGCGCGGCCGCGTCTCGGCCCTCGCCGAGCGGGGGATCGTGCCCGGACTCGGCACCGTCCTCGTCGGCAACGACCCGGGCAGCAGCTGGTACGTCAACGCCAAGCACAAGGACTGCGCGGAGATCGGACTCTCGAGCATGCGTCACGACCTGCCCGCCGACTCGAGCCTCGACGACGTCCTTGCCGTCGTGCGCGAGCTCAACGCCGATCCGGCGTGCACCGGCTTCCTCGTGCAGCAGCCGACCGGCCTCGACGAGCACCGGATCCTCGCCGAGGTCGACCCCGAGAAGGACGTCGACGGGCTGCACCCGACCAACCTCGGCTGGCTCGTCCTCGGCCACGAGGCGCCGCTGCCGTGCACCCCGGTCGGCGTGGTCGAGCTGCTCCGCCGCTACGACGTGCCGATCGCCGGCGCCCGCGTCGTCGTCGTCGGGCGTGGCATCACCGTGGGCCGACCGCTCTCGCTCATCCTCACGCGACGCTCCGAGAACGCCACGGTCGTCCAGTGCCACACCGGCACGCGCGACCTGGCCGCCGAGGTCCGTCGGGCCGACATCGTCGTCGCCGCGGCCGGCGTGCCCGGGCTCATCACCGCCGACATGGTCAAGCCGGGAGCAGCGGTCCTCGACGTCGGCGTCAGCCGCGTCGTCGAGGACGACGGCCGCTCGGTCATCGCCGGTGACGTCGCCGCGGACGTGGCCGAGGTCGCCGGCTGGGTCAGCCCCAACCCCGGCGGCGTCGGCCCGATGACGCGGGCCATGCTCCTCACCAACGTCGTCGAGATCGCCGAGAAGCACGCCGCCACCTCCCGCTGACCCAACCCACCGGCAGCAGCCCGGAGACACGAATGAGGCCCGTGCCCCCAAGGGGGACACGGGCCTCATCTCATGCGGTCAAACCGGTGATGCGGTCAAACCGGTCGTGCGGTCAAACCGGTCGTGCAGGTCACGCGGTGGAACGGTGCGTCACTTGGTGACGGCGTCCAGCGCGTCGATGAGCCCGTGGCCGTAGTAGCCGGAGCCCGAGGCGCCGCCGTCACAGGTGGCGTCGTTGACGCCGTCACGGTTGGCGTCGTAGAACTCGGGGCAGGCCAGGGTGTCGGCCTCGCGCTCGAGCGTCTTCATCGCCTGCTTGGCGTTGAGACCCGTGTCGGTGCCGCGGATGAGCGCGACGACACCGGCAGCGTGCGGGGACGCCATCGAGGTGCCCTGCTTGTAGCCGTAGCCACCGCCCACAATGGTGGAGAGGACGCGACCGTTCTTCGACGGGGTGTCGGCGGCCACGCGCGCGTCGCCACCGGGTGCTGCGACGTCGATGACGTTGCGGCCCCAGTTGGAGAAGTAGGACTTGACGGCCGTCGAACCGACCGACGAGACGGTCACGGTGTTGCCGACCTCGGTGGGCATGTCGTAGCACCGCTGGTCGGCGTCACGCGGCATCGGCTCGGCGTTGTTCGGGCTGCCCGTGTCGGTGATCGGCTTGGAGAGGTCCCAGGCCGAGTTGCCGGCGGCGGCGACGTTGACGACGTCCTTCTTCTCGCTGTACTTCAGCGCGCGCTCGACGGCGAGGATCGCAGCCTTCTCGTCGAGGTTGGCCTTGCACCACAGCGCGTAGGGGTCGATGTAGTACGAGTTGTTCGTGACCTCCATGCCCTTGTCGGCCGCCCAGATGAAGCCACAGATGGCGTACTCCGGGTAGATGTAGCCGGCGTCCTCGACGACCTTGACCGAGGCGAGCTTGACGTTCGGAGCCACGCCGATGACGCCCTGCTTGTTGCGGGCCGCGGCGATCGTGCCGGCGACGTGGGTGCCGTGGTCGGACGTGGTGGGCTGCCACGCCTTCGGGTCGGTGTTCGGGACGCCACGGTCGGTGCAGTCGACGGACTGGGAGGCGTCGACGTTGGCGGCGAGGTCGGGGTGGTCGGCCTCGATGCCGGAGTCGAGCACCCCGACGGTGATGTTGCGGTTGCCGTCGGTCTTCAGGTGCGCCTTGTCGGCACCGATCTGGCGCATGTGCCACTGGTTGGCGAAGAGCGGCTCCTCGTTGTCGTCGCCACCGGACGTGCCGGCGCCGAGACCCTGGACCACGCCGTCGACGGGGACGGTGGACGTGGGCTCGTAGGCCTGCATGGCGCGCGAGGGGCCGGCCGCGATGATGCCGGGGGACTGGCGGGCCTTGTCGTCGAAGGTGTCGTCGCTCGCGCTGGCGATGACGACGCCGATCTGCGGCCACTCCTGGACGACGGTGCCACCCGCCGCTGTGACGGCGGCGACGGCCTTGTCGGTCCCGGTGCCGCCCTGGGCGACGACGAACGAGGTCGGGCCGGCGAGCGGGGCGGCTCCGGCGGGCGCGGTCGCGGTCAGTGCCGTGGCTGCCACGGCGCACGACGCGGTGGCGGCGATGGCCGCGGCCTTGCGGATGAAGGTCGAGTTCACGTGTTCCTCCTGGTTGTGGGTCGCAGGGATCGCGACCCCACGCTGCACCCTGCCCCGTCACCGACCGGAGGGCAATGGTTCCGCACAAAACTTTGTGCAATCCATACCTTCGGGGCCGACGGCAGGTGCGGACGCGTCTGCCGCCCGACCGAGCCCGCGCCCCCAACTCGCCAATTCCCCCGTTGGGCACGGACACGCGGTGTGCCGAACGGGGGATTGGCGAGTTGAGCGCGGGGTCAGAGGGTCAGAGGGTGGCGAGGCGGAGGTTGCTCATCTCGTCGGGGTAGTGGCGCTTGATCCCCACCTTGTGCTCGAGGTCCGCGATGATCGGCGTGGCGTAGTCGTGGCCGTAGAGGGACTGGCAGGAGCCGAGCCCGCCCGGGCTGAAGACGTTGACCTCCATGAGCTTGTCGCCCACGATGTCGAGCCCGACGAGGAACATGCCGTCGGCCACGAGCTTGGGCCGGACCGCCTCCACGAGCTCGAGCATCTCGTCGGTGACGGCGACCTTGCTCGCCTTGCCGCCCGCCGACATGTTGCTGCGCAGGTCCTCGCTGCTGCTCTTGCGGCGGAAGGCGGCGATCCGGCCGTCCACCTCGAGCGGGCGTCCGTTCATGACGAACATCCGGACGTCGCCGTCACTGGCGGCGGGCAGGTACTCCTGGGCCACGACGTACCCGTCCCGGGCGATCGCCTCGATGATCTGGCTGAGGTTGGGCGACTCCTCGCTGTTGACGAGGAAGACCCCGCTGCCACCCGATCCCTGCAGCGGCTTGAGCACCGCGCGACCACCGAGGTCCGAGATGAAGCCGGCGATCCGGTCCTCGTCGCGGGAGATCAGCGTCTGCGGCCGGACCGCCTCCGGGAAGTGCTGGAAGTACGCCTTCGAGAGCGCCTGGGCGAGGTTCGTCGGGTCGTTGACGACGAGCACACCCGACCCGGCGAACAGCTCACCGAAGGCCACGGCGGCGGTGTTGGCCCACGGGCGGGCCTCCGCGTCATCCGCCGGGTCGTTGCGCAGCATGACGACGTCGAACTCACCGAGCGGGAGGCGCTCCTCCACGTCGGGCTTCTGCACGTCGCCCAGGAACCTTTCGAGCGAGCGGTAGCTCTTGCCCTTGCCGCCAGCGCGGACCCGCGCCGTGAGCGACCCGTCCGGCTCGTACGCGAAGTCGCCGATGCCCATGAGGAACGCCTCGTGGCCCATCTGCGTGGCCGCCATGGCCAGCCGCGTCGTGGTGTAGAGCGGCGACTCGCTCATGACGTCGTTGACGACGAAACCGATCTTCATGCTGCTCCTTTGATGAGCTGCGCGACGTCGTCGGCCTGGTCGGCCGCGGCGACGAGCCGCTCGGTCGATGCGGGGTCCTCGAGGTAACGAGGGATGAGACGTGGGGGGTGCAGGACACCGCGCTCGTCGAGCTCGCGGATGAGCGGCAGGTCCTCGAGTGAGAACTTGCCGAGCCAGAGCAGGTCGAGGTCGCCGCCGCCGCGCAGGTGGACGAGCAGCGCGACGAGGCCGCGGAGGTAGATCGCGTCCTTGCTCAGACCTCCGGACCGGTACGCGCGCATCGTCGTCGTGAACGCGCTGCTCTCCGGGAAGCCCTCGTCGACGAGGGCACGCCACGCCTCCACGAAGGAGGCGCCCGCGTGCATCCGGTGGACGGTCAGCACGCGAGCAGCGAGCTGCCGCAGCCGGAACGGGGTCAGCTCGCCGCACCCGATCTCGGCAAGCACGGCCAGACCCTCCTGCGTCTCGTCGTAGCCGGCGAGCCCCGCGCCGAGGACGCGGACCGGCTGGGCGGCGCCGTTGACCTGGGTGACGAGGTGGGTGCCGACCTCGTGCTGGATGAGCGCGTTGGCGCGGGCGCGCTGGACCGCGGCGTCGTTGTCGATGAGGAGCGTGTTGCCGCTGACCATGACCCCGTTGACGTCGTCGCGCATCTCCGCGTGGATGTCGATCTCGGGGTCGATCGAGCGGTAGTGGTCGATCTCCAGCTGGGCGAGCTCGAGGAACTCCGGCGCCGAGAGGCTCGCCCCGGCGCTCTCGACGCGGTGGACCCGGCCGAGGATGTTCTCGGCCTGCTTGCGCAGCTCCGGGGACGCCGCGCCGTAGAGCTCGATGCTCAGGGCGCTGAAGTCGTCGGTGTCCCGGGCGCGCAGCATCTCGATCTGCAGCCCGAGCTCGCGGTGCTTGGCCCGCAGGAGGTGCCCGAGTGTGGCGTCCTCCACAGACGCGACGTCGATGTTCTCGAGCGCCTTGGCCAGCACGTCCGGCGAGATCTCCAGGGGTCGGTAGGTGAACGAGGGCTCGCCGACCCGCCCGTCGACAAAGGCACGCCGCACCTCGTCGGCGTTGACCGGCGTCACGTCGAGGAGGAACTGCATGCCCCCGGCGGTCTGCGCGAGCACGTGGTCGATGGCCAGGTCGGCCACCGAGAAGTGCTCGCTGCTCATCGGTCGCGCCCGGCGGAGGCCAGCGCGCGCAGCACCGGCTCGACGGTCCCGGCCAGCCCTCGCGACAGCGTGGCGATGCGGGCCCGGTCCGGCTCGCCGGTCCACTCGTCCATGTAGGTCTTCTTGAACTCCAGCGCCAGCGCGACGCCGTGGTCGGGGTAGCGCTCGTGCACCCAGCCAGCGAGGTTCGCGCCCTGGAACCGCACGTTCTCGCGCACGTCGATCTCACCTCCGGCGGTCCCCGTCCCCGACAGGGACTCGATGAAGGCGTCGACCACGTCGCCCCAGCGGTCGCGGTCGAGCGACCCGGTCCCGACGTTGACCTCCGGGTTGTCCTCGGGCTCGGCCTCCGGTTCGTCGGCGCCGTCACGGCGGTGGTTGTACGAGTGCACGTCGTAGAGGACGAACGGGCCGCGCGCCGCCATCTCGTCGAGCCGCTCGCCGAGCCGGGCGTAGAAGTCGTCGTGGACGGCGAGGCTGCGCTCGGAGACGTCGTCCGGCAGTGGTGACTCGCGCCAGACCTCGAGGCCCCAGCAGTCCGACGGCCGGCGGTAGACCGCGGCATCCCGCTCCCGGTTGAGGTCCACCTCGAACCGCGACCGGTGCACGACGAGGCGCGCGGGGCACAGCGAGGCGATCTGCTCGGTGAACGGGTCCTCCTCGCGCAGCCGCGTCTCCTCGTCGAGGACGATGAGGTCGGCCGTCTCGTCCCGCAGGTCGTGACCCGCGTGGATGGAGGTGGCGACGAGCTGGCCGCTCCAGTCCCCGGCGAAGGTGAAGGCGTCGCGGGAGGGGTTGTCTGACATGCGTTCCTGTCTACCTGACCGGGTGACGCCCCATGGCTCCAAGCACCCGCCGATCTTCGGCGCCGCACCGCCGGCGGCGGCTACGGTGACGGTGTGGCGAGACGAGATCGGCGACCGCTCGCGGTGGCCGCGGCCACCGCCGTCCTCACGCTGGGCGCCGTTCTCGCGGCAGCGCGGTGGGGGTGGCTCGGCCCGGACGTCGGCCGCGGTGACGAGTTCTGCGAGGCCGCCCGCCCCGGCTGGATCCGCCAGCCGGCCAACACCTGGAGCAACCTCGGCTTCGTCGTGTCCGGGCTGGCCGTGGCCGGCCACGCGGGCAACCGCGCCCGCCTGGGGCTCACCCTCGGCAGGCACCCCGGCCTCGCCACCGCCTTCGCCGCGCTCGTCGTCCTCCTCGGACCGGGGAGCATGGCGATGCACGCCACCCAGAGCGACCTCGGCGGGCACCTCGACCTGCTCAGCATGTTCCTCGTGTCGGGGTTCGCCCTCGCCTACGCCCTCATGCGCTTCCTGCGGAAGGGCCCCGCGTTCTTCGCCGTCGTCTTCGCCGTGGCGGTGCTCTCCGGGATGGCCGTCGACCTGCGCGGCGGCACGATCCCCGTGCTCGGCCACGCCGGGAACGCCGCCTTCGCGGTGCAGCTCCTGGTGACGGTCGGCTTCGAGGTGGCTCTCGTCCGCCGGCCGGGGGCGCACCAGGACCGGTGGTGGGCGCTCGCCGCAGTCGGGACCCTCACGGCCGCCTTCGCGATCTGGACGACCGGGATGCGCGGGCACGCGTGGTGCCGCCCCGACGCGCTGCTCCAGCAGCACGGCGTCTGGCACCTCATGTGTGCGGCCGCGGCCTTCCTGCTCTTCCGCCACTACGCCGCCGAGCGGACCCCGTGACGCGAGCGCACGGCATACGAAGGATCTCGTATGCCGCGCGCTCGCGGTGCGCTGTGCGCTCGCTCAGATGAGGCCGAGCTCCCTGACGGCGTCGCGCTCCTCGGCGAGCTCGGCCACGGAGGCGTCGATCTTGCCGCGCGAGAACTCGTCGATCTCGAGGCCCTGGACGATGGACCACCGGCCGTCCTTGACGGTGACGGGGAAGGAGGAGATGAGACCCTCCTCCACGCCGTAGGAGCCGTCGGAGCGGACCGCCATCGAGACCCAGTCGTCGTCCGGGGTGCCCTGCACCCAGGTGCGGGCGTGGTCGATGGTCGCCGACGCGGCCGACGCCGCCGACGACGCGCCGCGTGCCTCGATGATCGCCGCGCCGCGCTTGGCCACGGTGGGGATGAACGTGCCCGCCAGCCACTCCTGGTCCCCGACGACCTCGGCGGCGTTGCGGCCACCGACCTCGGCGTGGAACAGGTCGGGGTACTGGGTCGCGGAGTGGTTGCCCCAGATGGTCATCTTCTTGATCTCGGTGACCGGCACGCCGAGCTTGGCCGCGAGCTGGCTGATCGCGCGGTTGTGGTCGAGGCGGGTCAGCGCGGAGAAGCGCTCGGTGGGGATGTCGGGGGCGTTGCTCATCGCGATGAGGGCGTTGGTGTTGGCCGGGTTGCCGGTGACCGTGATGCGCACGTCGTCGGCTGCGACCTCGTTGAGCGCCTTGCCCTGCGGGGCGAAGATCCCGCCGTTGGCCGAGAGCAGGTCGCCGCGCTCCATGCCGGGACCGCGCGGGCGGGCACCGACGAGCAGGGCGAGGTTGACGCCGTCGAAGACCTTGGTGGCGTCGTCGCCGATCTCGACCTTCGCGAGCGTCGGGAAGGCACAGTCGTCGAGCTCCATGACGACGCCCTCGAGCGACTTCAACGCCGGGGTGATCTCGAGCAGGCGCAGCTCGACGGGGGTGTCGGGCCCGAGCAGGGCGCCGGACGCGATGCGGAAGAGCAGGCTGTAGCCGATCTGGCCGGCGGCGCCGGTGACGGCCACCTTGACGGGTGTCGCGCTCACGATGTGTACCTCTTCGTACGGGGCAGATGTGGTCGTTCTCGACGCTATCAGCGAGGGCCGGTGGGCCGCCCGTAGGGTGGAACCATGCGCGTTCTCGTCTCGGGTGGTGCCGGCTACATCGGCTCCCACACCGTCGTCCAGCTCGTGGCTGCGGGTCACGACGTGACCGTCGTCGACTCCTTCGCCAATGCCAAGCCGTCCGTGGTCGGCCGGCTCGAGGCCCTCACCGGCTCGCCGCTGGACGTGCGGTCCTTCGACCTCACCGACCGCGACAAGACCGAGCACCTCTTCGCGGGCGAGCGGTTCGACGCGGTGGTCCACTTCGCCGGCTTCAAGGCGGTGGGGGAGAGCGTGGCCAAGCCGCTGGAGTACTACGAGAACAACCTCGGCTCGACCTTCTCGCTGGTGCGGGCGATGCGCCGCCACGACGTCCGCAAGCTCGTCTTCTCCAGCTCGGCCACCGTCTACGGCGCCGACGCGGAGGTGCCGATGCGCGAGGACGCCCCCACCTCGGCGACGAACCCCTACGGCTGGACCAAGGTCATGGTCGAGCAGGTGCTGCGCGACGTCGGCGCGGCCGACCCGACGTGGCGGATCGCGCTGCTGCGCTACTTCAACCCGGTGGGTGCCCACCCGAGCGGCACCATCGGCGAGGACCCCAGCGACGTGCCCAACAACCTCATGCCCTACCTCGCCCAGGTGGCCGTCGGCCGGCGCGCCAAGCTGTCGATCTATGGCGGGGACTACCCGACGCCCGACGGCACCGGCGTCCGCGACTACATCCACGTCGAGGACCTCGCCGCCGGCCACATCGCGGCGCTCAACAAGCTCGCCACCGTCGGCGAGCCGGTGAGCACGTGGAACCTCGGCACCGGGCACGGCACGTCGGTGCTCGAGCTGCTGCGCGCGTTCGAGCGGGCCGTGGGCCACGAGCTGCCGCACGAGGTCGTCGCCCGCCGCCCGGGTGACATCGCCGAGTCCTACGCGGACCCGTCCAGGGCGGAGGCCGAGCTCGGGTGGAAGGCCACCCGCACCGTCGACGACATGTGCGTCGACACCTGGCGGTGGCAGAGGGACAACCCGCTGGGCTACCCGTGAGCATCGTCGACCCCCGATCTCCTTGCGTCCCTTGCGTCCCTTGCGTCGGCGGGAACGGTGTCTAGAGCCGACACGTCTGCAGACGCAGGCGTCGAGGTCGGCGGGGGCGGGCCATGTTGTCAGGGGATGACCGAGACGTCGGCGTTGCCGTCCATCTCGTCGGTGCGCAGGGCCTCGCCGAGCGTCGCGATGGCGGCCTAGTCGACGATGTCGATGTCGCCCACGTCGGGCGCCTTCCCGAAGCCGGAGAACGGCGCGGTGGTGAACACGACGTCGCCGCTGCCCAGACCACGCAAGGAGAGCGCCTGGCTGCGAGCTTTGACACGGGGAGGCCCTTGTCGACCACGAGGTTCGCGCTGGCGGCATCGACGAACCCGGCGAGCTTCACCCGGGTTGGCGACGACTCCCGGCTGATGGCCTTCATCATGAGCGCCTTGATGAACGCCTGCTTGCGGCCGCCGCGCGAGATGTCGCCCTCGGACAGGTCATATTTGTCGCGCACGAAGGCCAACGCCTCATCGCCGTTCAGGTCGTTCCAGCCCTCCCGGATGGTGAGCGTGCCACTCGCGTCGCTCGGCTCCTCGGCGTAGACACCGACACCTCCCACGGCGTCGGTCATCCCCTTGAGGCCCTTGAAGTCCGTCTTCGCGACGTGGTCGATCCTCGTCCCGAGCGGGTCTTGCAGGGTGATGACGAGGAGAGGAGCTCCGCCGTAGGCGTACGCCGCGTTGATCTTGTCCTTCCCCCGCCCGGGTATCGAGACGTAAAGGTCGCGCGGGAAGTGGATCAGGTAGGCGGACTGCTTGTCCTCCGGGATGTGCACCAAGAGCTCGCGCTCTGCCCGGGCAGCGCATCGGAGCCGATGACGAGGTAGTTCGTCCCGATGGCTTTGGGTGCCGCCGTGGCGGTCGAACCGTCCGGCGCCGTCGTGTCGGGAGGGGCCGCCTTAGGGAGTAGGCCCTCCTGGGTGATGTTGGCCGAGACCCGCTGCTTGACATACAGCGCGAACCCGCTGCCAGCCACGACGGCAAGGGCCACCACCGAGCCCAGCACCACGAGGATCCGGCGTCCCCAAGGGCCCCTCCCGTGGACGTCCGCGCGTGACCTACGGCTTGCTGTCGTGAAGTCGTCCAGCACCCGGCGAGTGTAGGTCGACTCGTCCACGACCGGTCGCACCCAACCGTTCGGGGCGTCAGCTGATCACGCCACTCGGCGCAGCCGTACGACGGGGATGACGCGCTCAGTCCGGTTCTGGTAGGCGCCGAAATCGGGCGCCTCGACGACGATAAGCGGCCACACGGCGTCGCGCTCGTCGCTCGTGAGGACCTGGGCCTCGACCGTGAACGTCTGGATGACCACCTCGACGTCGAAGCGCGGGTTAACGCGGACTTTGTGGAACCAGTCGGGGTTGTCGGGCGCTGCCTCGCTTCGAGGCGATGACGAGCATCGACCCGTCGTCCTGCGGGAAGTAGCGCAGCGGGTTGACCCGCACGGTCCCGGACTCGGCAGCGATGTGGTGGATGAGGATCATCGGCGCACCCTCGAACGGGCCGCCCACCAGACCCTCGTTCGCCCGGAACTCCGCGACGACGCCCTTGTTCCAGTCGCTCATGACTGGCACGCCACGGCAGAACCTGGTCCGTCCGCTCACAGCTGTGGGCATCCCGGGACTGACACGGAGACCGGCTCCAGCACAGTAACCGTCGTGACGGTTGCGTTGGGCTCGGCGAGTGTCGCGGGCACGCTGATGCGCGGGAACGTCGCAACGGCGCGGTAGTCATCCGGCACCCGGACGCCCCACGGCGCCAGCACGTCGTCGGTGATGGCGCGTCGCTGACCCGGCTCCCACAGGACGAGGGCTCGGGGAAGTTCGCAGCGCGCAGGTGCGATCGCAGTCCGTGCCGCGCCCAGGCTCTCCACGTACCCACCGAGCACCCAACCGGACGCCAGCGGCTGAGCTCCCCAAGCCCATACGACCCCGGGAGAGAGGCCGGTCAGGTCGAGCACCCGTGTGTCGCGGGTCACCCCGAGACGTTCGCCGACGGCCAGCAGCTCGGTCACGGCTCGGGCCTCGTCAGGCGGAAGTCGAAGCGTCACGCCGGAGAGAGAGACCTGGGTGACCTCCGTGTCGATGAGCGGCCCGCTGCGGTAGGGGTCGAGTGGCGTGATCACTGCTGCGACCAATGCAACGTATGCCGCCAAAGCACCTGCCGCCGCCGCCACAGGTCCGGTTGTGCCGACGAGCAGGACTATCGCGAGGAACCAGAACACGACGACCTGGCCGATCCAGAGCCACAGGTTGTTGTTGGTCCCGAAGGCATACGCCGCGGGGAGGCTTGCCAGCAGTACAGCGAGGCGGACGACGACCACGTCGGTTCGGCCTGGCCTTGCCCGGGCGCGTGTCGCCCCGATCGCCACCAACCCCAGGACCCCGAAGCCGGCGACTGCGCCGTAGGGCATCATGAGGTCGACGTCCGCGATCGTTCCACGGCGCCACCAGACAAAGAGGCTGACCAGGGCCGCTGCCACCGACACGCCCCCGAGTACCGTGGCGGCGGCGGGGTGGCGACGCTGTGAGAGCAGCCCGGCAGCTGCGCCACCAAGACCCGCCGAAGCGAGGGGCAGCAGCACCTGCCAATGGCGGGGGTAGACATCCCATCGAACGAGGTCCGCGTGCCCAACAGTGGCGTCGACGCCGCGGCTGACGATGTCGACGAGGCCGTGGAGGTGGCCCGGCACGAACAGAACCAGCAGAACCGACGGCACGACGAGGGCCACGATCGCCGCCACTACGGGCCGTCGGCCCATCCTTCGCCATGGGGTGGTTGCCAGGACGGAGAGGCCGAGGAGCAGCGCGGTCGTGGGCTTCGCAGTCACCGCTACAAACCCGGCCAAGCCGACGAGCGCCCCGCCGAGAACTGGTCGCCAATGACTCCACGCCAACGCGCAGCCGAGTGCCGCCATGGCGAGCGACACCCAGGCGAGGGTGTTGTACGACGGGGTGGTCGGGATCACGGAGAGCGGGACGAAGGCCAGGGCCGCGGTGACCGCGGCAAGGCAGGCGACCGCTGCGCGTGCTGGCGGCGCCTCTGATGCCTGCAAACGAAGAACCGCGAGACACAGCGCCACCGAGAGTGCGGTGACGACGGTGATCGCGACGAGGCGCAAGCCCACCACGGAGCCCCCGGTGACGCCATACATGGAGTGCCAGGTCCACCCGAAGAGCAGGGCTGTCGCGGTCGTGTCACCGGGGTGGGCAATCTCCGTCAGGTAGTAGCCCTCGTCGGTGAGGTCGAGGCCTTGGGGGAGTGACCAGAGGAGTGCGATGAGACCGATGGTCGCGGTGATGCCAGGAACCAGCCATGGCGCGGCTGCCCCCAAGGAGTGGCGAATGGGGGCGGAGCGAGGTTGATTCGGCACTTTGTGCCGTCAACTCAGGGAGGCGAGGGCCTCGTTGAACGTGGCTGACGGGCGCATGACCGCGGTGACCTTGGCCTCGTCGGGGCGGTAGTAGCCGCCGATGTCGGCCGGGGAACCCTGGACGGCGAGCAGCTCGTCGTTGATCTGCTGCTCCTGCGCCGTCAGCGTCTCGGAGACCGTGGTGAACTTCGCCGCGAGGTCGGCGTCCTCGGTCTGCTTCGCCAGCTCCTGCGCCCAGTAGAGGGCGAGGTAGAAGTGGCTGCCGCGGTTGTCGATCTGGCCGACCTTGCGGGCCGGGCCCTTGTTCTCCTGGAGGAGGGTCTCGGTCGCCCGGTCGAGGGTGTCGGCGAGGACCTGGGCCTTGGCGTTGTCGGAGGTCGTCGCGAGGTGGCGGAACGACTCGGCGAGGGCCATGAACTCACCGAGGCTGTCCCAGCGCAGGTAGTTCTCCTGGACGAGCTGCTGCACATGCTTGGGCGCTGAGCCGCCGGCGCCGGTCTCGAAGAGGCCGCCACCGTTCATGAGCGGAACGACCGAGAGCATCTTGGCGCTGGTGCCGAGCTCGAGGATCGGGAAGAGGTCGGTGTTGTAGTCGCGCAGGACGTTGCCGGTGACCGAGATGGTGTCCTCGCCGCGGCGGATGCGCTCGAGCGACACCTTCGTCGCCTCGACCGGGCTGAGGATCTGGAGGTCCAGGCCGTCGGTGTCCTCGTCCGCGAGGTAGGTGCGCACCTTCTCGATGAGCTTGGCGTCGTGGGCGCGCTTCTCGTCGAGCCAGAAGATCGCGGGGGTCTGCGAGGCGCGGGCTCGGGTGACGGCGAGCTTGACCCAGTCGCGGATCGGCGCGTCCTTGGTCTGGCAGGCGCGCCAGATGTCCCCGGCCTCGACGTCGTGGGACATGAGGACGTCGCCGGCGGCGTTGACCACCTCGACCTTGCCGGCCTCCGCGATCTCGAAGGTCTTGTCGTGCGAGCCGTACTCCTCGGCCTTCTGGGCCATGAGCCCGACGTTGGGGACCGAGCCCATCGTCGTCGGGTCGAAGGCGCCGTGGGCGCGGCAGTCGTCGAGCACCACCTGGTAGACGCCGGCATACGAGCTGTCCGGCACGACCGCGAGGGTGTCGGCCTCCTCGCCGTCGGGTCCCCACATGTGACCGGAGGTGCGGATCATCGCCGGCATGGACGCGTCGATGATGATGTCGCTCGGGACGTGGAGGTTGGTGATGCCCTTGTCGGAGTTGACCATCGCCAGCTTCGGTCCGGCGGCGAGTCCTGCCTCGATGTCCTTGCGGATCTCGTCGCCGTTCGGGACGTCGGCGAGGCCGTCGAGGATGGCGCCGAGGCCGTTGTTGGGGGAGAGGCCGGCGGCCTCGAGGGCGGCGCCGTGCTTCGCGAAGACCTCGGGCAGGAAGGCCCGCACCACGTGGCCGAAGATGATCGGGTCCGAGACCTTCATCATCGTCGCCTTGAGGTGGACGCTGAAGAGGACGTCCTCGGCCCTGGCCCGCTCGATCTGCTCGGCGAGGAACGCGTCGAGCGCGGCGGCGCGCATGACCGTGGCGTCGACGACCTCGCCCTCGAGGACCTTGAGGCCCTCCTTGAGGACCGTCGTGCCCGAGTCGGACACGAGCCGGATGGTGAGGGTGTCGGCCGCGTCGAGGACGACGGACTGCTCGTTGGTGGCGAAGTCGTCCTGACCCATGGTCGCGACGTTCGTCTTGCTGTCCGGGCTCCACGCGCCCATGGAGTGCGGGTGGGCCCTGGCGTAGTTCTTCACGGCGGCGGGGGCGCGGCGGTCGGAGTTGCCCTCGCGCAGGACCGGGTTGACGGCGCTGCCCATGACCTTGGCGTAGCGGGCCCTGGCGTCCTTCTCCGCGTCCGTGCTCGGCTCGTCGGTGTAGGCCGGGAGGTCGAAGCCCTTGTCGCGCAGCTCCTTGATCGCGGCCTTGAGCTGCGGGACGGAGGCGCTGATGTTGGGCAGCTTGATGATGTTGGCCTCGGGCGTGGTCGCCAGCGCGCCGAGCTCAGCGAGCGAGTCCGCCGTCTTCTGGTCGTCGGGCAGCTGGTCCGCGAAGACCGCGAGGATGCGGCCCGCGAGGGAGATGTCGCGGGTCTCGACCTCGACTCCGGCGGTGGAGGCGAAGGCCTCGATCACCGGGAGGAAGGAGTAGGTCGCGAGGAGGGGTGCCTCGTCGGTGAGGGTGTAGATGATCTTCGCCATGCGTCGAACCTATCGAACGACGATGGGGTCGCGTCAGGCGGTGACTCAGGGGAGCGTCCGGCGGTGACGCGGGGGAGCGTCAGGTCGTGAGGCGCGGGGCGTCCGGGTCGACCCCGTCGGGCACGACGACGTCCTCGGCCCGGACCGCACCGCTGATGTCGCGGTCGCGGCGGTCGACACCCGTGATGAGGTGGAAGGTCGCCCCCGCGATGGCGGCGCCGACGATCGGCGCCACCCAGAAGAGCCACAGCTGGCCCGGGGCACCGTCGCCGTTGAAGAACGCGACCGCTGTGGAGCGAGCGGGGTTGACCGAGGTGTTGGAGATCGGGATGGAGATGAGGTGGATGAGCGTGAGGCAGAAGCCGATGGCGAGCGGGGCGAAGCCGGTCGGGGCGCTCTCGCGGGTCACGCCGAGGATCACGTAGACGAAGAACATCGTCAGCAGGACCTCGGCGCACAGGACGGCGAACATCGAGTAGCCGCCGGGGGAGTGCTCCGCGAACCCGTTGGCCGCCATGTTGCCGGTCGCGTCGAAGAGGTCGCGGCCCCGGGCGATGGCCCAGAGGGCGCCACCGGCAGCGAGGCCACCGAGGACCTGGGCGGCGACGTAGCCGGGGACGTCCTTCCACTCGAAGCGCTTGGCGACGGTGAGGCCGATCGTCACGGCCGGGTTGAAGTGGGCCCCGGAGACGTGCCCCACGGCATACGCCATCGTCACGACGGTGAGACCGAAGGCGAGGGCGACACCGAGGAAGCCGATGCCCAGGTGCACGGGAGCGCCCGAGCCGAGGGTCGGGGTCGAGAGGTAGCCGGCGGCGAAGATCGCCGAGCCGCACCCACCGAAGACGAGCCAGAACGTGCCGACGAACTCCGCCAGGAGGCGCTTGGACATCTCGGGGGTCACCATGGCGCCCATTGTGGCCCACCCGGGTGGCGTCGTGGGCGAGGCGCTAAGGGCGCCGCGAACGTGTCGACGGGCGCGACGCCCGGTAGGTTGGCGGCCGTGAAGATCTCCGTGGTGGGGCTGGGGTACGTCGGCCTGTCCAACGCCGTCGTCCTGGCCCAGCACCACGAGGTCGTCGCCGTCGACCTGTCCGCCGAGCGGGTTGCGCAGGTCAACCGCGGCGAGTCGCCGCTGGTGGATCCGGAGCTGGAGGAGTACCTCTCGCGCGGTGGGCTGTCGCTGCGCGCGACGACGTCGGCCGAGGAGGCGCTGCCGGGGTCGGACTACGTCATCGTCGCCACGCCGACGGACTACGACCCCGTCGCCAACTACTTCGACACGTCCTCCGTTGAGTCGGTCATCGCCTCGGTTGCCTTGCTCGTTCCAGCGGCGACGGTCGTCGTGAAGTCGACCGTGCCGGTGGGTTTCACCGAGCGGTTGCGCTCTGTGCATCCTGACCTCGACATCGTCTTCTCGCCGGAGTTCCTGCGGGAGGGGCGCGCGCTCCACGACAACCTGCACCCGAGCCGGGTGGTCGTCGGTGGCACCAGCGACGCGGCGCGCCGCTTCGCCGAGCTCCTCGTCGAGGGCGCCCTCGACGACGGCGTGCCTGTGCTCATTACCGAGCCGACCGAGGCCGAGGCCATCAAGCTCTTCGCCAACACGTACCTCGCGATGCGCGTCGCCTACTTCAACGAGCTGGACACGTATGCCGTGTCGCACGGTCTCGACAGCCGCTCGATCATCGACGGGGTCGGGTTGGACCCGCGGATCGGCTCGCACTACAACAACCCGTCGTTCGGGTACGGCGGCTACTGCCTGCCCAAGGACACCAAGCAGCTGCTCGCCAACTACAGCGACGTCCCGCAGAACCTCATCCGCGCCATCGTCGACTCCAACACGACCCGCAAGGACTTCATCTCCGTCGACATCCTGCGGTCCAAGCCGCAGGTCGTCGGCATGTACCGGCTCATCATGAAGGCAGGGTCGGACAACTTCCGAGTGTCGAGCATCCAGGGGATCATGAAGCGGATCAAGGCCAAGGGGGTCGAGGTCGTGCTCTACGAGCCCTCGCTCGAGGAAGACCGCTTCTACAACTCAGAGGTGGTGCGCGACCTAGACGAGTTCAAGCGGCGCTCAGACGTCATCGTCGCCAACCGAGTGAGCGACGCCCTCAACGACGTCGCTGACAAGGTCTACACCCGCGACCTCTTCGGCCGGGACTGACCGGGGACTGCTCAGACTCAAGGTGAACTAGACTCCGACACGAAACGCCTGCCGCCCCATGGCTCCTATACAGACGTTTGCCGATGCCGTAGGTCGAGCAGAAGGAGACCGGCAGTTGATCGACACAACTCTCTTCAATTGGGACTCAGCGTGACCCGGACGATGAGCAAGGTGCGGCGCGCCAGCGGGACGGCGGCCATGGATGAGTAGTCTTCACCCCGTCGTGGTCCCGTGGAGTTCTGCTCGCGGGCATCAGGGAGTCGCCGCTGAGCGACCCCGCTTCGCGTTGCTCAGCACCAAGATCCTTGCCTACGTGGCCGTGCCTTTGTTGATCATGACTAGCGCAAGTACTGCGGTCTTCGCCCCACCGATGTTGGCCCTAGGTGCAGGATTGGCGTTCGTTTGGCTAGTCGCACGGCCCCCGTTGTGGGCCAGTGTCGCACTTATCCCACTAACCGTCCCCTTGGGTCCACTCGCGCAAGTCCCAATCGCTGGGGGGCACTTCGTCGTGACCTTCGCTGATTGTGCGATGGGCGTCGCCCTTGTGAGCGCCGTCACTAAGGGCCGGACCCTCGCGGGCCCTTTGCTTCTTCCCGTTTCGCTGTGGGTTCTGTGGACAGGGGTCGGTACGGTGTTCGCTGACCAGGTCGGCCCGGCGATGTCTGGGTTCAAGGTCGTGCTTGGCGCCGCAGTCGTCATTCTGCTTACCCAGTCAGCCGTCAAGGAACGACCCGAAGCTGGCAGGCGTCTGGTCCTTGCCGTGTCAGTTGGCTCCGTCATCGTTTCGGCCATGGTGTTACTCGCGGTGGCAGACAATCCTGGGTCTTTCGCGAACTCGGCTGGAGCGAAGGAGCAGTCGGATCTGTCCTTTGGCGGCAGCAACTATCTGGCCGCTCTCATCGTCCTAGGCCTGTCTGCCACAGCCGGGAGCTTTCTGGTGACCCGCGGAGGAACCCGAAAGCTCCTTTTGCTTGGAGTGCCGGTGCAGTTGCTCGCGGTCGTGGCAACCGGGTCGCGAGGACAGACAGCTGCCCTGGGTGTTGTCTGGGTGGCCGTGGTGTGGATCAGCATACGGGCGTCCCGCCGCGCTGCTGTCGTCACTATTGGTGGCCTGCTGGTCTCCGGCGGCGTCGCGCTCTTTACCCTCGGTGACTGGCTGATCCAAATATGGCAGCCAGCCTTGGCAGGGGGAGCGCGCAATTACAGCACTGCGCAGGCTAGGTTCGACATCTGGGCGACAGCGATTGAAACGTTTCGGGCCAACCCCGTCATTGGTGTGGGACTCCGCAACTTTGAATGGCGTGGTGATTTCGCTTACGCCCACAACTGGGTGCTTCAGCTAATGGCGGAGACTGGGCTTGTCGGCCTTGGGGTATTCGTTCTTATAGTAGTTCGGGCTCGTGCCATCACACCTCCTGCGTCGCGCCCGATGCTTCACATGGTCTTGGTGGTTGCGGCTGCCTCCGGCTCTCTCGAGCCAACGATTCTCACACGCGACTATGACTACCTGTTCTGGATCATCGTGGTGGCCGTCGCGCACGGGGCTCTGACCGCGAGCGAACGACTGCCTGAGTCCTCGACCATATTGGCGCGGCGTGGCAAATTGGCGACGCAACGGCCTATGTCGGTGAGCGTTGGTTCATGAAGGACGCGACGAACCAGACCCCACGGTGAGTACACAGTCTGTAGGTGTGGTCGAGGTCATCATGGCCACGATGGGCAGGCGTGACCTCACCTTCCTGCGGGGCCTCGCTGTTGATTCCGATGCCATCGTCATCAACCAAGCCGACCGTGTGGGATACGAAGAGGAAGTTACAGCGCATGGGAGGGTGCGAATGCTCAGCCTCCGGGAGCGAGGAGTGGGTCTGAGTCGAAATACTGGACTCCACCGGTCGGTGGGTTCTATTTGCCTCCTGGCTGATGATGACATTCGGTTAGCGGATGGGTATGCGCGCATCGTCGAGGACGCCTTCCTCGCGAACGACAAGGCAGATGTGGTGATCTTCAACTTGGACGAGATGGGGCCCTATCGGCGAAGGGTGGAGTTGCCGATGCGCGTCCGGTGGTCAAATTACATGAACTTCGGCGCCCCCCGCATTGCTTTTAGACGTGAGAGCGTGCTTCGCGAACGGATCTCCTTCAGCCTCCACTTTGGCGGAGGGTCGGCGTACGTTGCGGGAGAGGACACCCTTTTCCTTCGTGACTGCCTGCGGGCCGGCCTAAGGGTCGTGGCAGTCCCCGAGGTGGTCGGGACCATCCTGCCCGACAGTGAGTCGTCGTGGTTCGACGGTTTCGACTCCAAGTACTTCCATGACCGTGGCGCCCTGTACGCAGCCAGTTCGGGACGGGTGGGTTACCTCCTCGCGCTCCAGTTCGCAGTACGCAGGCGAAGGCTCTTCCAAGGAGCATTCTCCAGTGTGGATGCGGCTCGAGAAATGGTGTCGGGAATCCGCAGCTACCGTCAACTGGGGGGTGGATGATCATCTCGTCAGAGCCACGAAGTGCCCTGATTCTGCTCAACTACCGCGATGTGGAGAACTGCCGGGCCTTCCTGTGCTCACTGCGTGAGTCCAGTGCAGTCGATCGCGTCATGGTCGTCGACAATGCCTCGCCAGGACGTGACTTCGAAGACTTAGTCGCGGAGTTCGACGACGGCCGGATCGCAGTCGTTCGCTCGCCGAGCAACGGGGGCTACGCTGTTGGTAACAACTTCGGGTGGCGGGAGGCAATGCGGCGATGGCCGACCATAGAGACGTTGATCATCTCGAATCCGGATGTGACGATCGACTCCTCATCGCTGAATGAGGTCCTTGCCGCCGTGCGTCCCCGGGGCGAGTTCGACGCGGCTGCTCCATTGATCGTCGATAGGATAGGCAATGCGTCCCAGTACTTTGCTTGGCCATTGCCGACTTACTTCGACGTCCTACTCTCGACATCGGTGATCCTGTCGGTCATCCGGCAACGGCTCGGCTTCCACTCGTACGCCGTACCAGCAGGCGCTCAGGCCCCCTTCGCAGTCGATGTCCTTCCTGGTGCATGCTTCGCGATCAGTGCCGAGGCCTTCGAGCGTGTTCAAGGCTTCGATGAGCAGACCTTTCTCTTCTGTGAGGAGAATATGTTGGCTCATCGCCTCAAGGCGCGGGGAATGCGAAGCGCCATTGTGCCCAAAGCCACGGCCTTTCACCAGGTAAGCAGTTCAGTACGGCGGTCGTTCAAGGGAGACCACGTCAAGTTCGCCCTCGCGGCACGGAGCTACGACGCCTACCTTCGCCACTACCTCGATTCGCCGCGGGTGCTGGTATTCCTTTACCGGGCGGCGGTACGCTTTGGCTACGTGGAGCGCATCGTCTTATCCAGAGTTCGAAGGCCCCGTCCGTAGTGTTCGACGTCAGGCAGGCGCTCCGGAGTGGCGCCTACGCGACAATGGCCAATGCCTTTTCCTTGGGAGTCTCGGCGGTCTTGGTTTTGCTCCTGCCAAGGGTGTTGGGCTTGGAGGACTATGGCTACTGGCAGATCTATGTCTTCTATGTAAGTTTCGTGGGTTTTCTACACTTGGGCTGGATCGATGGCATCTACCTCAGGCTCGGGGGGGCGGAGTACGAATCGCTGGAGTTTGCGCGGCTAAAGGCGCAGCTCCTCGCTCTCATCGGATGCCAAATGGTGATGGGTGCCCTTCTGGCGGGTTCGTCTTTGGTGATTCTCGACGGCGGCAGTCGCTTGGAGGTATTCCTTGCAACGTCCTTGGCGGTTGTGCTCGTCAACTGTCGAATGTTCTTCTCGTTCGTGCTGCAATGCACGTACCGCATTCCTGAGTTCTCGGCGTCCCTCCTAATCGAGCGCGGAGTTCAGGTAGCGGCCGTGGTGGCCCTGCTCGCCGTGGGCCGCAGGGACCTGGAGTCCTTTCTCTTGGCGGACGTTCTGTCAAAGGCTGTCGGTCTCGCGATCTCTGCCGTTTTCTGCCGTCAGGTCGTCACCGCGAGGAGCGACTGGCGCTACGCCAGAACGGATATCTGGGAGCATCTTCGCGCCGGGGCTCCGCTTATGGTTTCGAACCTTTGCGCGCTGCTGGGGATTGGGGTGTTACGCTTTGCGATAGAGATCCATTGGGGGGTCGTGGCTTTCGGGCAAGTGTCTTTAATGCTGTCCCTCTGCTATCTGTTCATCGGTTTTGCATCTAGCCTTGGCTCAGTACTGTTCCCGATCTTGCGCCGCATGAGCGAGACTGAGTTGGTGCGCAGTTACTCGCTGCTTAGACCCCTAATCGACAGCGCGACATTGGTCTTGGCACTGAGCTACTTCGTCGCAAAGCCGCTGGTCGCCTTATGGTTGCCTGCCTTTGCCGACAGTGTCCGGTATCTTGCGGTCTTGTTCCCGATCGTCCTGTTCGATGGCACCACGACAGTGCTTCTGATGACGTACTTGAAGTCCCTCCGCAAGGAGTGGGGTCTGCTGTTGGTCAACGTCGTCACGCTCGCAGCGGGTCTCATCCTCACCGGGGTCGCTGTATGGACGGGAAGTTTGGACCTTGCGGTGCTCTCAATGGCTGTCGTCTCGGCCATTCGGTCCCTGATGGCGACGATCATGCTGCGGATTAGCGTTCAAAGGTCCGTATGGAGTGACTGGCCTCCGCAGGCCGCTGCCGGGGCACTGCTCGTGGGATCCGAGTGGGTGGTGCCGTCCGTTGCTCCCTGGGCCTTCGCAGTGTTCGTCGCCGGGCTCGTCGTGCTCAGGAGAGAGGCACTGTCGTCGGGTTTCGCGCTGCTCCGAGGAGCCGTGTCTGGTAGGCGGGCGTCGCAGCTATAGAACCGGCGTTTTGCGTCGGAGGGTGGGTGAGGAGGAGTGACTGAGCTCGGAACTGTGCAACGCGGCGCTCAGAATGCTCTCGAACTCGCGGGCGATGTTGTCTACATTGAAGTCGCCCTCGGAAAGCTGGGCGGAGGCCGCGCCAGCATCGACCCAAGGATCCGCGGACACCAACCTGCTCAGCTCTTCGGCCGCTACCTCTGGACTGGTGTCGAGCCGCCAACCAGCGCCGTGGGAGGCAGCGAGGTTTGCCAGCCACCCATCGTGATTGAAGAGAAGCGGCTTACCCGAGGCAAAGGCATCGAACACCTTATTCAGGGAGTTGTCCGCGAGAGCTTCGTCGTCAATAAGACACGAGACGACGGCATCTGCGGCCCCGTAGTAGTCGACGACTTCGTCTTTGCTTACCTCGCCTCGGATGACCATGGCAGGGTCTAACCCGAGCTCCCGGCAGGACGCCCGCAGCGCCTCGGTCTGGGTTCCTTGTCCGAGCACCACTACCCTGACACCCGCGTCGCGGGTCAAGGCTGCGACCTTCAGCAGCCACGGAATATTGTAGGTGATGCCGTGCGAACCGGCGTAGAGAAGCAACGTGTGTTCAGGTGCTATGCCGAGAGTCGATCGAAGTTGGTGTCTTCGGGTATTTGTGCTTCCGAACCGCTGCGGCTGGGCGGTGTTTGGGAGTAGCCGAACGTCAACCGACGGCGCGACTCTCCGGACCCCCTGTACCATCGCCGGCGAAAGAGCCACAACCACGCTCGAACGCGTATAGGTCACTCGCTCAAGCTTGTGTGCTGCCGAGATCAGGAACGGGTTACGGATGAGGCCAAGACGGATGGGGACCTCCGGCCACAGATCCCTCACCTCGAAGACCATGGGAACGCGGCGTAGCCGACGGGTCACCAGTGCAGGGACCGCGACGGTCAGGGGTGTGCTGCTCGCGAAAACGAGATCGCAGTTCTCGATGGCGGCGGTGAAGGTGGCCCTCGCGGCAAAGGTCGAGAAGGCGAAGAGCCGTCGGGCGAGCGACATCTCGTTGTCATATGGTGACCTGAGCTGGAGCACTCGGATCCCAGCAATTGTATAGTCCCGATCCTCCCGTCCTGCGCAGAGCATGATCACTTCATGGCCCTCTCGGACGAGGCGCGAGGCCATGTCGAAGGGCCGGGAGCCACCGGCTTCGTCCGGGCGGCGGAAATGCTGGTGGATATAGAGAATCTTCATACAGCCTCAGTTTGCCTCGATCTGTTGGACGCCACAGCACCCCGTGCACCAAAGAAGAGACACGATGCGTGTGGGAACGGTGGGTGAAGCCAAGCAGCCTACTCACGCGGGCTACTTGGCTGGCACCCCCTTGACAGTTACTCCCCTCGGGACGTCACGAACTATTAAGGCAGACCCGCCAACGATGGCATCCTCATGAATTGTCAATCCTTGAAGGACGGCCGCGTGCGTACCGACCATGCTTCGCTCACCAATGCGGACATTTCCCGAAATGGCCACTAAGGGATTGATTGACACGTAGTCAGCGACGTCGACATCGTGGCCAATCGTGCTGTTCAAATTGACATGAACGTGTCGTCCGATTCGGATGTTTGTCGTGAGGCGCACACCAGCGCAAATAACCGTACCCGCCTCCAACGCGACATCCCGTCCGAGGGTGGAGTTCGGATGGATGAGGACGCCTTCCGCCAACCCAAGCATGCGGACCTGGTGATCAATGCGAGCCTTGACAGTGCCCGTAGCGATACCGATGAAGACATGAGTGTCCTTCGGGGCCTCCTCGAGCCAGTTGAGACCGCCGAGAACGTGATCCCCCGCTCGGATGACTGCCGCTCGGTTGGCGTCGGACGGGTCGTCATCGACGTAGCCAAGGAACCGCCAGTCGTCGCCATTTTCAATGCACGCGTCAATGACGTCACGGACCTCACGTCCAAAACCGCCGCAACCGACTATCACTACTGACCGGGCCATCAGCGGGACCTTTCAGGAGGCTGAAATTCGGGCATGGTGACGTCGCCCATGGCGGTGATTCCGTCACGTCGCAGCACAGCTGCCACGGTTCGACCGATGATGGCGAGGTCGCCACTGAGCGTCTGGGTGTCGACGTACTCGACGTCTAACTCAAGCCGCCGCTGCCAGCTCACAGCGTTGCGGCCGCTGACCTGCGCAAGACCGGTGAGGCCCGGGCGGACCTCGTGGCGCCGGGCCTGCTCGGGGGAGTAGCGCCCGAGGTACTGAACCAGCAGCGGGCGGGGTCCAACGAGCGACATGTCGCCGCGCACGATGTTCCATAGCGTCGGCAGTTCGTCGAGACTCGTTGAGCGCAAGAAGGCTCCGAATGAAGTGAGACGGTCTGCATCGGATATCAGCCCTTGGGACAAATCGGGGGGGCGCATGGTGCGGAATTTCCGCATCGTGAAAATTTCGCCGTTGAGCCCGGGCCGCCGCTGCATGAAAAGCACGGGAGAGCCCAGCTTGACCCTCACCGCGGCAGCCACCAAGGCCTGGATCGGCAACGACACCAAAAGGGCAGGCACCGTGACCGCCAAGTCGAAAAACCTCTTGCGACTTCCCTCGCTCATGCCGCTCCGAGGAGCAGTCGGATTTCGACGATCACCCGGTCAATCTGTTCGTCAGCGAGTTCAGAGCCGGACGGAAGTGTGACCCCCGTAGCAAACAATCGCTCGCTCACACCGTTTACCGCGGCCCGGCGGCTAGCGTGCACCGGCTGGAGGTGCATGGGCTTCCATAGGTGACGCGCCTCGATGCCCACCGAATCAAGCCCACCCATGAGAGTCGTCGGATCCGTCGACACCTGTGCTGGATCGAGGGTGATACAAGTGAGCCAATGGTTGTCTTCGCTGTCGTCGAGTCCGTCGGTGCGACCGAGGAGGGTGACGCCCGGGAGGTCGGCTAGCCCTGCGGCATACCGATTCCGGATCTCCCGTCGCCGGGCGATCATCGAGGCCAGCCGTTCGAGCTGACCGACTCCCAAAGCTGCGAGGACATTGGATAAACGGTAGTTGTAGCCAACCTCCGTATGCTCGTACCACGCGGCCGGTTGGCGGGCCTGGGTCGACAGATAGCGCGCCCGTTCGAGGAGGTTCACATCGTCGCTGAGGAGCATCCCGCCCCCGGACGTCGTCATGATCTTATTGCCGTTGAAGGAAAGGGCGGCCGCTCGTCCGAACGACCCCGCCGGGCGATCACCATGAGTAGCGCCCAGCGCCTCGGCGGCGTCCTCTATGAGCGGGACCTCAAGGACTTCAAGGCGGTCACCTAGGGCCGTGTAGTCGCAGCACCGGCCGAACAGGTCAACGGTCATGACGGCGGCAATGGTCCGTCCCTCGGCCAAGAGAGCGCCAACCGTCTCGACCAAGAGGTCGATGTCCACGTTGCCGTCGATGTCGGAGTCGACGAAGATCGGCTCTGCCCCGGTGTAAGCCACCGCGTTGGCGGAGGCGGCAAACGTCATGGTTGGGAGGACTACGGCGGTGCCTGGTGCAGCGCCAACGTCCAAGAGCGCGAGATGCAATGCCGCGGTCCCCGAGGACAGCGCCAAGGCCCCGCGGACTCCACACCGGTCGGCGACCTCGCGCTCGAAACGGTCGACCATCGGTCCCAGCGGCGCGACCCATCCGGAGCGCAGTGCTTCGAGGACGTACTTCTCCTCGACGTCCGTCACGTGGGCCTTGGACAAGTGGATGCGGTCTGTCACGGCAGCATCGCTCCTTCGGTCGACTGGGCCAGCATCCATCGGCGCGCGTCCTCGGGCTCGGCGACGTGCGCTCGCGCCACCTCTCCGGACGCGATGGGCGGGACTACGACCTTGTTGATGAGCGGGTGGCCCGCGGACTCGATAGTCTCACCTGCGGCGAAGAGCTCCTCAGACATCTTTTCTCCCGGTCGGAGCCCGGTGAAGACCACGTCGATGCCGGATTTGCCTGACAGGTCGATGAGTGTGCGGGCGACGTCGAGAATTTTCACTGGTGCGCCCATCTCGAGAACCATGACGTCACCGTTGGCGCCGATCGCTGCTGCCTGAAGAACAAGCTGGCTCGCTTCAGGTATGAGCATGAAAAAGCGCTCGACCGCGGGGTGGGTGATCGTCACGGGTCCACCCTGCTCGATCTGGGCAGTGAACGCCGTGATCACCGAGCCGCGGGAGCCAAGAACGTTGCCGAAGCGAACACTGACGTAGGTACCCTCACTGCTGCGGGCGTACTCGGCCGTGAGCCGCTCAGCCAAGCGCTTGCTGTAGCCGAGAACACAGGTCGGGCTGGCGGCTTTGTCGGTTGAGATGTTGACGAAGGTCTTGACTCCGGCCGACCGGGCAGCCTCCAGGACGTTCTCGGTGCCTAGGACGTTGGTCTGCCACGCCTCTAGCGGGAACTGCTCGAGCAGGGTGAGGTGCTTGAGCGCGGCGGCGTGAAACACGACATCGGGAAGCTCGCGTTGGAAGACGCGATGCAGCGCGTCAGGGTCCCTGATGTCGCACAGAGCAAGGGTGCCGTCGTCGAGCAGGGCTCGACCCGTGAGACTCATCTGAGTGCCGTGCAATGCGGACTCATCCCGGTCCATCAGGACCAGCTTCGCCGGGCCGAACTTCGCGATCTGCCGAGCAAGTTCGGAACCGATCGAGCCGCCCGCCCCCGTAACGAGGACACGTTTGCCGGTGATCGACTCGGAGATGGTCGCAGCGTCCATCGTGATCCGCTGTCGACCCAGGAGGTCCTCGAGGTTTAGTTGGCGCAGGTCAGACCCGCTGGCGGGGCCCAGGAGGCGGCCCACCGGCGGGAGCACCAGTAGTTTGAGGGCGTGCGCGCGTGCCAAGTCGCGGATGTCACGTAGTCGATCGGCCGAGACCGACGGCATGGCGACGACAAGGGTCGTGGCAGAGGTGCGCTCGACGACCTCAGAAAGCCGACTGATGTCACCTCCGACGCGCAACCCCTCTACAGGCATGCGGCGCTTGCGAGGGTCGTCGTCGAGGACTGCCACTGGGACGAAGCGACCCTCCTTGGAGGCATCGCGTGTGAGCGCGCGAAGCAACTGCCGCCCGCCTTCGCCGGCCCCGTAGACGATGACCGGCACGTCTGCCTCCGTGACATTGGGGCGACCCCAGCGGTACGACCGAACAATGAAACGCAGCGCGAACATGCCCACAAGTGCGAAGATCGGCACGACCAGCGGCAAACTTCGGGGCACCGGCGTCCAGTCGGTGAATACCCGCAGAGACACGAGGATGATGCCCACGACTAGCGCACCTCGCGCCACTTGGGCGGTCTCCTCGAAGGAACCGCGACGGTGATCCAACCAGAGAAGATCGAGAGCCAAGGTTACGACGAGCTGAGCGACTGCCGCGATCATGGCGAAGTTGATCACGTTGGGATCGAGGGCCTCAGCGGCCTCGAGGTCGAAGCGAAGCCAGGCGGCAGCGAGGGCAGCAGCAAAGACGATGAGTGCGTCAACGACCGCCCATCCAGCCTGAACCACCACTTCACGGCGCTTGGCGAGGGACAGCACGAAGATCAGGTTCGCTTTCGTATGGCAGCTTCCGGCGTAGGCGCGCCCAGCAAATATGCCACTTAGTCGGCCACCCCGGAGCGCCCATTAAGACTAGTGCACCTAGAGCCGATAGGGTTACCGCGGCCGGAACGACCCGGCATTGACGACGTTAGGAACGCTCTTGGATCTCGTGGCCTACGTCCAGATCGTGAGACGTCGTTGGCGGACCCTCATGGCGGTCGCCTTGGGAGTCTTGGCAGCCTCGGCCATCATGACCCTCCTCGCGACCCCGAAATACACCTCGAACACGCAGTTCTTCGTCTCCACGGCGGACTCGGCCAGCAGCAGCCAGCTTGCCCAGGGCGGGGCGTTCACCCAGCAGCGAGTCAAGTCCTACAGCCTTCTCCTGCTCACTCCTAAACTTCTGGACCCCGTCATTGCGAAGTCCGGTGTCAGCGATTCGCCGACCGAGCTGGCGCGCAAGATCACTGCAACGACGCCCCCGGATTCGGTGGTCATCGACGTGTCGGTCACAGACCCGAGTCCAACCCAAGCGCGGGATGTTGCCCAGGCCATCGCCGAGGTCTTCCCCACTGTCATCGCTGATCTCGAGCGGGTCTCCCCCGACGCCGACAGCCCCGTCAAGGTGACCCTTGTAAGCGCGCCGATGGTCGCAACGGCGCCAGTGAGTCCTCACCCGCCGCGCAACCTCGCACTCGGTCTCGTGCTGGGCATCCTCGCCGGCTTCGGCGCGGCCGTCGTCAAGCATCTCCTCGACACCAAGTTGCGGACCAAAGAGGACGTCGAGGGTATGACCAACGCTGTCGTCCTCGGCGGGATCCCCTACGACGACGACGCGTCCAAGCATCCCCTGATCATCCAGGCCGACCCCCACGCCGGCCGCGCCGAGGCGTTCCGCAGCCTGCGTACCAACCTTCAGTTCGTGGACGCCACGGAGCACCCCCGAGTCATCGTCGTCACCTCGTCTATCGCTGGCGAGGGGAAGTCGACGACAACAGCCAACCTGGCCCTGGCCATGGCTGAATCCGGTGCGAACGTGTGTGTTGTCGAAGGAGACCTCCGGCGCCCGCGGCTGCTCGCCTACCTCGGCCTTGAGGGCTCGGTGGGCCTCACCGACGTCCTCATCGGTCGCTACGAGCTCGACGACGTGCTGCAGCCGTTCGGCGCGCACTCGCTCACGGTCCTCGGTGCCGGTGCGACCCCGCCCAACCCAAGCGAGCTACTCGGGTCGACGGCGATGCGTGACGTCCTCGACGAGCTGCGTCGCCGCTTTGACTTCGTGCTCATCGACGGGGCCCCGGTCCTCCCCGTGACCGACTCGACGGTCCTCACCAGGCTGACCGACGGCGCCATCGTCGTGGCCGGGAGCGGTGTCGTCACCAAGGATCAGTTCGAGCATGCCCTCGAGACGTTCCAGACGGTGAACGGGGTTGTGCTCGGCGTGGTGCTCAACCGCGTGCCGCGCCAGAACCGCGGCGCCTACTACGACTACCGCTACGAGTACCGACCCGAGGGTGCTGTGTCCAGCCGACGGACCAAGACGGGTCGACGACGCAAGAACGAAGATGACGCGACGCGCCCTCGGCGCGACCTCGTTGGGAGTTGAGCCCCCAGTCCGTCAAGGCGCTCGATGATAGACCGGGCGCGATTGCAGATGGCGCAACGCAAATGGTGATCCATTACAGACCGCGCCGCGGGCGAGGCGCCGTCATTGTCGTGCATCCGCCGCCCGCCCTCATCGACGATGCACAGAGGGTGGCGCTGTCAAGCCCGTCAATCTCGGCGTAGCCTCCCTGAAGGTGCTTTCTGACATCGGCCCACGGAACCCGCACTCCGTCGGCACGTGACGGTCGGTCGTTCCGCCCCATGCCGATCAGCACGTCCCGGGCCGCAAAGCTCCGCATCTCTCAGAGGGGTCATCACCAGCGTGGCGTGACTCGCTCAGCCGCGCAGTGGCCCCGTGACACCGGTAGTGCAACAAGGGGCTCTGCTCCCGTCACAGACCACGGTCGACCTGTGAGGCTGTGGCGCCCCTAAGCGCCGACACGACGGCAGGCAGGGACTCGGAGACCTCCGCGACCATCTGGTCGAAGGCCGGTGCATCGCGCTGGAACGGGTCGATGATCCCGGAGTCCTCGGCCAGCCGCGGGCTGACCGTACCGCGCTTGGCGATGGCCGCCGCCGCCACCTTGGCGACGCGGTTGGCTCCGGCCGTTGCCTCGATGTCGGCTTCCGTGACGTCCGTCAGCAGGTCGCCCAGATCGTGGAGGGCGAAGGAGTAGCGCAGTGCGCGAGGGTACAGGGGGACGACCGTCGAGAGGTGGTCGCGCGTCGCGCTGATGACGAGGTCGGCCGCAGCAACGATGTCTCGGGTGATCTGGCGTGCGGCGAACTCATCGGCCACGGCGCCGGCCCCGGTGATCCGGCTGGCCGACTGCACATCGACGGGTGCTCCGACGAGTGCCCCGGTGCCGGCGCTGGAGACGGTGATCCCCTTGCCAGCGAGCTCGTGAGCGAGCACTCGTTCGATGTAGGGAGATCGGCAGATGTTGCCGGTGCAGACAATGAGAACATGCCCGGATTCCAAGACGGATCCCTCGTCTGATGACATGCGGACACACTAACCGGGCGCGGAAGGGACTTCCCGCGCACGCCATCATCTGGGGTGTCTCCTCGGTTTCGAGCAAACGACCCACGCGGAGAAGTCGATTCGGTGAAACTGGGAGCAGGCGCTGAGGATGAGGCGCACCAAGGCCGGGCCGAGGAGAAGCAGATGGGTGTCAGGCCGATCGGGGGCATCGTCGTCGTCGGGGCAGGTGGTTTCGGGCGAGAGGTCGTGGCTCTCATCCAAGCGTTGGGCGCACGCGGCGCCCGGGTGAGCGTGATGGGTGTCGTGGATGACTTGCTTAGCGCCGTCAATCGTGAACGTCTCGAACGCCTCAATGTTCCGTTCCTCGGGCCGGTCAGCGCGTTGGCCGGGCCCCGGGACGGGCTGAGCGTGGTTGTGGGGGTCGGCGCCGGGTCGGTGCGCGAAACCCTGGTGGATCGATTGATACGCATCGCGCCCGATGTGTAGTTTCCGGCCCTGATCCACCCGACGGCCTGGGTAGGGCCCGACGTGCTGCTCAACGAAGGCGCGATCATCTGCGCAGGGGCACGGCTCAGCACCCAGATCACCGTCGGTCGCCATGTACAGATCGATCAGAACGCCACCATAGGTCACGATGTGATCTTGGGCGACTATGCGAGGGTTAACCCGCAAGGCTGCCTGTCGGGGTCTGTCACGGTGGGCGCCGGATCGACGATCGGTGCCAACGCGACCGTTCTGCAAGGCTTGACAATCGGTTCGTGCACGATTGTTGGCGCCGGCTCGGTGGTCACACATGACGTCGCGTCGGGCGTCAGCGCATATGGGGTGCCAGCGAGGGTGCATCAACTAGCTGGTTAGTCTGCGCGGGTGCGCCTCATTTCCGCCAACGTCAACGGTATTAGTGCCGCCGCTCGACGAGGGGGCTTCGAGTGGCTCCACGCCCAAGGTGCCGACGTGATCGCTTTGCAGGAGGTGCGGGCGAGCGACGAGCAGGTGCGCGAGGTCCTCGATCGGAGCGGACTCCGGGACTGGCACCTGAGTTGCGCGCCCGGCCGCGTCAAGGGCCACGCGGGAGTCGCCGTGCTCACGCGAGGGGAACCGTCGCGCGTCAGCAGGGACCTCGGGCCTAGCGAGTTCGCCGACTCCGGTCGCTGGCTCGAGGTCGACGTGTCCGGCCCGGGCGGACAGGTCACCGTCGTCTCCACCTACGTCCACACGGGGGAGGCGGGCACGCCGCGGCAGGGCGAGAAGATGCGGTTCCTCGACGCGGTCGGCTCGCGCCTCGCCGCGCTGGCCGAGCGCGATGCGTATGCCGTCCTCACCGGAGACCTCAACGTCTGCCACGGCGTGGACGACCTCAAGAACTGGAAGGGCAACCTGGGCAAGTCGGGCTTCCTCCCCGAGGAGCAGGCCCACCTCGACCTGTGGGCGCGGGCCCACGGCTACGTCGACGTCCACCGGGCCCTCCACGGTCCGGGACCCGGGCCGTACACGTGGTGGTCGTGGCGGGGCAAGGCGTTCGACAACGATGCGGGCTGGCGGATCGACTACCAGTTGGGGAGCCGTGCGCTCGCTGCTGTGGCGACGCGAGCGCAGGTCGGGAGGGCGGCGGCATACGCCGAGCGGTGGAGCGACCACGCTCCTCTTACGGTCGACTACGACTTCGCGGTGGGGTGTGGGTAGCGACTGATTGCGAGTTCCGGTCGCGCTCGCTGCCCTCGCGCGACCGGAACTCGCAATCAGTCGCTACCCAAGTGCAGTCGCCCGCCGTAGCCCCTCGCCGGCCGCAGCCTGTCCGCTTGGCGTCACCGGTCCACGCTCAGTCGCGGTGGGCGGGGGCGGAGGCGGTGACGGGGAAGGAGGATGGCGGTGTGAGGTGGGCGGCGGCGAAGGCGTCCTCGATCGCCGCCGTGACGCGGTCGACGTCTGCCGCCGGCACGAGGGAGATCGCGGAGCCGCCGAAGCCGCCGCCGGTCATCCGCGACCCGAGGGCGCCGTGGGCCATCGCCGTGTCGACGACGAGGTCGAGCTCGGTGCACGACACCTCGTAGTCGTCGCGCAGCGACTCGTGCGAGGCCACGAAGGTCCGTCCGACCGCGGCGAGGTCGCCCTCGCGCAGCGACGACACGACCTCGTCGACGCGAGCGATTTCCGTGACGACGTGGCGGGTGCGTCGACGGAGCACCTCGTCGGGCAGCAGCGCCAGCGTCTCGTCGAGCGGACGACCCACGACCTCCCGCAGCGTCTCCACGCCGAGGATCTCGGCGGCCTGCTCGCACGACTCGCGGCGCGCGCCGTACTGCCCGTCGGCCAGGGCGTGGCTCGCGCGGGTGTCGGTCACGAGGAGGACGACGTCGTGCGAGGTGAGGTCGAAGGGCACCTGCTCGGTGGTGCCGTCGAGGCAGTCGAGCCGGAGGGCGTGCCGCTCGGTGCAGTGCATCGCCGCGGCCTGGTCCATGCCACCGGTCGGCGCACCCGCGATGTCGTTCTCGGCCCGCTGGCAGGCCGCGGCGAGGACCCGGCGACCGTCGGACGAGTCGAGCAGGCCGAGGCCGAAGAGGTCGGACGCCGCTGCGGCGACGGCGCACTCGAGCGCCGCGGAGCTCGACAGGCCGGCCCCGAGGGGCACCTGCCCGTCGACGACGACGTCGAGGCCGCGGACGGCATTCCCGTCCTTGCGCAGGGCCCACACGACTCCGGCGACGTATGCCGTCCAGCCGGCTGGGTGCCCCTCCGCCACGTCGTCGATCCTCACCTCGACGGACGAGTCGTCCTGCAGCGAGTGGATGCGGAGGAGGTCGTCCTCACGGGGGGAGGCGGCGCACCGGGTGCGGTGCGGCAGGGCGATGGGCAGCGCGAGGCCACCGTTGTAGTCGGTGTGCTCGCCGATGAGGTTGACCCGTCCCGGTGCCGACCAGACCCCGTCGGGGGCGTGGCCGGTCAGAGTCATGAACGCGTCCTGGAGGCGTGGCACGCCTGTGAGTCTAGGGCGGGCCACCTGACACAATGACGCGCATGCCCGCACCCGACCGCGCTTCGGCGGCCCCCCGGATCCTCTCCGGGATGCAGCCCACCAGTGACTCGCTCCACCTCGGCAACTACCTCGGGGCGCTCGTCAACTGGGTGAAGCTGCAGGACGAGTTCGACGCCTTCTACTTCGTCGCCGACCTGCACGCCCTGACCGTGCCGACCGACCCGGAGGTGCTGCGCCACCGCACCCGGGTCACGGCCGCGCAGTTCCTCGCCGGCGGCGTCGACCCGGAGCGGTCGGCGGTGTTCTGCCAGAGCCATGTCAGCGAGCACGCCGAGCTGGGGTGGGTGATGAACTGCCTCACCGGCGACGGCGAGGCCCGGCGAATGACCCAGTTCAAGGACAAGGTGTCCAAGGGCGGCAATGCCAGCGTCGGCCTGCTCACCTATCCGATGCTCATGGCGGCCGACATCCTCATGTACGACGCGGCCTATGTGCCCGTCGGCGAGGACCAGCGCCAGCACCTGGAGATCACCCGCGACCTCGCCGAGCGGTTCAACACCCGCTTCGGTGAGGGCCTCGTCGTCCCCGACGCCTACATCGTCAAGGGCTCGGCCAAGATCATGGACCTCCAGGACCCGACCGCCAAGATGAGCAAGACCGGCTCGTCGCCCAAGGGCCTCATCGACCTCATGGAGGATCCGGCGAGGATCGCCAAGAACATCCGCTACGCCGTCACCGACACCGAGGCCGAGGTCCGCTACGACGTCGAGCACAAGCCCGGCGTGTCCAACCTCCTCGTCATCCACTCGGTGCTCTCCGGGACGTCCGTCGAGGATCTCGAGTCGTCCTTCGCGGGTCGCGGCTACGGCGACCTCAAGAAGGAGGTCGCGGACGTCGTGGTCGGCGCCCTCATGCCGTTCCAGGCGCGGATGCGCGAGCTCCTCGACGACCCCGCCGAGCTCGACCGCATCCTCGCGTCCGGGGCCGACCGGGCGCAGGTTGTGGCCCGAGCCACCATGCAGCGGGTCCGCGAACGCGTCGGGCTCCTCCCGGCCGCCCGATAGGGTCGCCCGCGTGCCCAGTCACGGCGTGGCCATCACCGTGCCCGAACCCCACGGGTCGGTGCTGCAGGACGCCCGCGAGCGCTTCGGTGACCCGCTCGCCCGCTTCATCCCTCCGCACGTGACGCTGCTGCCGCCAACCGAGATCGGCGACGGGACGCTCGAGGCGTTCGAGGACCACCTCGGTGACGTCGCCGCGACGCACGCGCCCTTCCGCATGACGCTCTCGGGGACCGGCACCTTCCGCCCGCTGTCACCGGTGGTCTTCGTCCAGGTGTCCTTGGGGATCTCGCAGTGCGAGCTGCTCGAGCGCGACGTGCGCAGCGGACCGGTCGAGCGTCACCTCGAGTTCAACTACCACCCCCACGTCACGGTGGCCCACCACCTCAGCGAGGCCGACCTCGACACCGCCTTCGACGAGCTCGTCGGCTTCCGGTGCAGCTTCGAGGTCGGCTCCATCGAGCTGTTCCACCAGACCGACGACGGGGTGTGGCGACCCCGGTCGACCTTCGCCCTCAAGGGTTGAGCATGGACAGGGTCAAGGCTCTCTGGGCGCGGCTGCAGCGGACGAGGCTGTGGAAGGCGTGGAAGCGCTACGGCGAGTCGCGCGGCAACCTGCTCGCCGGCGGGGTCGCGTACTTCGCGTTCTTCTCGATCTTCCCGGTCGTGGCACTGGCGTTCACGGTCTTCGGGGTCCTGCTCCAGGACAACCAGCAGTGGCTCGACCAGATCAAGGACTACCTCAACGACACCCTGCCCGGCTTCGTCAAGGAGGGCGACGAGGGGCTCATCCCGATCGAGGCGCCCGGTGGCGGCGCGTTGACGGTGACGGGCCTCGTCGGTCTCGGCGGCCTGCTCTTCGCCGGTCTCGGCTGGCTCGGTGCGCTGCGCGACGGCGTGCGCACGATCTTCGGTGCGGAGGGCGCGCCCGGCAACGTCGTCACCGCCAAGCTGCGCGACCTCGGCGTGCTCGTCCTGCTCGGGCTCGCGATCCTTGTGTCCGCCGCCGTGACCGGGGTCGCGAGCGCCCTGACGTCGTGGGTCGCCGAGGCCATCGGACTCGGTGAGCAGCAGTGGCTGCTGCGTGCGGTCGCCCTCGTCATCGGCGCGCTCCTCGACGGGTTCGTCGTGCTCGTCATGCTGCGTCTGCTGTCCGGGGTCGAGGTGCCGTGGCGCGGGCTCGTCGGCGGCGCTGTCGTCGGCGGCATCGGCATCACCCTGCTCAAGGTGCTCGGCACCACCCTCATCGCCGGGACGACGGACAACCCGCTGTTCGCGTCCATCGCGCTCGTCGTCGGCCTGCTCGTGTGGCTCAACTTCATGTCGCGGATCATCCTGCTGTCGGCGGCGTGGTCGGCGAACTCGCTGGAGTCCGACGCCGCGGAGCACCTGTCCGAGGGGGAGCGCGCCAAGCTCGTCGAGGGTCCGGAAGTGCCGCTCTCGGCGGCCGTCGACCCCGACGTCCCGGACCCGGTGTGGCTCGGACGAGCGCCGGAGTCCCCGGGGTCCCCGGGGTCCCCGGCGTCCCCGGAGCCCGGCCCGTACACGGGGAAGGTCGTGGCGCCGGCGGCGCGGCGCACCGACGACCGGGTCAACCTCGCCCTGGGCGCGGTGCTGGGTGCCGCCGCTGCCACCGGCCTGGGCATGGCCGGGCGGCTGATGCGCCGCGTGATCAGCGGGCGCTGAGGAGCGCTCAGGTGGTCCGCAGGACGCTCGGGGCGGCTCGGTGCAGGGCGTCCCGCCAATCGGGGAGTGCGTCGATGCCCGCCGAGGCCCACATGTCGTGTGCCAGGACGCTGTAGGCAGGACGCGGCGCCGGAGTCGGGAAGTCAGTCGTGCTGATCGGCTGCACCCGCTCGGGGTCGAGCCCGAGCTCCTCGAGGACCGCCCGGGCGAACCCGTGCCACGAGGTCTGCCCGGCAGAGGTGCCGTGCCACGTCCCGAACGGGGCCCCGGCCTCGACGAGGCGGAGGATGCCCGCGGCGAGATCGGCGGTCCAGGTCGGCTGCCCGACCTGGTCGGCGACGACGGTGAGGGTGTCGCGTTCGGCGGCGAGGCGCTGCATGGTCGTGGCGAAGTTCTTCCCCCCGGCGCCGTACAGCCAGGCCGTCCGCACGATCCACGACCCTGGGCACTCGGCCCGGACGGCCCACTCGCCCGCGGCCTTGGTCCGCCCGTACGCCGACAACGGCGCGACCGCAGCGTCAGCGGCATACGGGGTCGAGCCGGAGCCGGCGACGACGTAGTCGGTCGAGACGTGGACGAGGCGAGCCCCGTGTCGGTGTGAGGCACGCGCGACGTTCGCGGCGCCCACCGCGTTGACGGCGAAGGCCTGCGCCTCCTCCGTCTCGGCCCGGTCGACGGCGGTGTACGCGGCGCAGTTGACGACGACGTCGTGGCCGGCCACCGCGGCGTCACACGCTGCACCATCCGTGATGTCGAGGTCGGCGTGGCGCACTCCCGTGACGTCATGGCCGGCGTCCACGAGCTGGGGGAGGAGGTCGTGGGCGAGCATGCCGCCCGCCCCGGTGACGAGCCAGCGCGCCATCAGCGGGGGACGATGCTCTGGACGGCGGCGTACTTGGCCTCGGTCGCGTCCTTCTGCGGGCGCCACCAGTCCTCGTTGTCGCGGTACCACTCGATCGTTGCGGCGAGTCCCTCACGGAAGCTGGGGTACTCCGGCGCCCAGCCGAGCTCGGTCCTCAGGCGGGTCGGGTCGATGGCGTAGCGACGGTCGTGCCCGGCCCGGTCGGTGACGTGGTCGTAGTCGTCCGCGTCCCTGCCCATGAGCTCGAGGAGGTCGCGGACCACCGTCTTGTTGTCCACCTCGCCGTCCGCGCCGATGAGGTAGGTCTCGCCGACATGCCCCCGCTCGATGATGGTCCAGACGGCCCGGTTGTGGTCGTCGACGTGGATCCAGTCGCGGACGTTGAGGCCGTCGCCGTAGAGCTTGGGACGGATGCCGTCGAGGACGTTGGTGATCTGGCGCGGGATGAACTTCTCCACGTGCTGGCGTGGACCGTAGTTGTTGGAGCAATTCGAGATCGTCGCGGCGATGCCGAACGAACGGACCCATGCGCGCACGAGCAGGTCGCTGGCGCCCTTCGTCGAGGAGTAGGGGCTCGACGGGTTGTAGGCCGTGGCCTCGGTGAACCGGACGGGGTCGTCGAGGTCGAGATCCCCGTAGACCTCGTCGGTCGAGACGTGGTGGAACCGGGTGCCGTGGCGGCGCACGGCCTCGAGCAGCGTGTAGGTCCCGATGACGTTGGTGTGCACGAACGGCCACGGGTCCGTCAGGGAGTTGTCGTTGTGCGACTCGGCCGCGAAGTGGACGACCAGGTCGGCGTCGGCGACGAGCCGGTCGACGAGCGCAGCATCCGTGATGTCACCCTCGACGACGTGGACACGAGACCCCAATTCGGCCAGAGAACCTCGCGACCCCGCATACGTCATGGCATCGAGAACGGTGATCTTGACGTCGGGCCGGATCGCAAGGGTGAGATGGACGAAGTTGGACCCAATGAATCCGGCACCGCCGGTGACTAGTGTGCGCACGGGCCTCAGGCTAGCGACGGTGGCAGGCGTTGGCCCCACGCGGGCAGTCGCTAGGGTTCCTGCCATGAAGGGGATCATTCTCGCGGGGGGCTCGGGCACGCGTCTGCACCCGATCACCCGCGGCATCAGCAAGCAGCTCATGCCCATCTACGACAAGCCGATGATCTACTACCCGTTGTCCACGCTGATGATGGCGGGCATCCGCGAGGTCCTGCTCATCACGACCCCGCAGGACCGCGACCAGTTCGTGCGCCTCCTCGGTGACGGCAGCGACTGGGGGATCGAGCTCTCGTATGCCGTCCAGCCCAGTCCCGACGGCCTCGCCCAGGCCTTCGTCATCGGCGCCGACTTCATCGGATCCGACTCCGTGGCGCTGGTGCTCGGGGACAACATCTTCTACGGTGCCGGGCTCGGGCGATCGCTCCGGACGCTCGCCCAGGTCAGCGGCGGGCACATCTTCGCCCACCACGTGGTCAACCCCACGGAGTACGGCGTCGTGGAGTTCGACGACGACGGCCACGTCCTCTCCATCGAGGAGAAGCCGGCCGAACCTCGGTCGGCCTACGCCGTGCCCGGCCTCTACTTCTACGACAACGACGTCGTGAGGATCGCTCGTGATCTCAAACCCAGTGCGCGGGGAGAGCTCGAGATCACCGGCGTCAACGACGCCTACCTGCAGCGCGGTGACCTCGCGGTGACGGTGCTGCCGCGCGGCACCGCGTGGTTCGACACCGGGACCTTCGAGGGGCTCATGGACGCGAGCCAGTTCGTCCACCTCATCGAGGCCAGGCAGGCCACGAAGATCGGGTGCGTCGAGGAGATCGCCTGGCGAGCGGGTTGGATCGACGACGAAAGCTTCCGCGCCCTCGGTGACGCCCAGGTGAAAAGTGGCTACGGCGGCTACATCCATGCGTGCCTCGAGCACGGCAGGGAGCTCCCCTGATGCAGATCGAGCCACTCGCGGTCGAGGGCGCGTACGTCGTCACGCCGCGGCAGATCGCGGACGACCGCGGACGCTTCCTCGAGTCCTTCCGCAGCGACCTGCTGGTCGAGCGCCTCGGCCACCGGCCGGACATCGTCCAGACCAACGTGTCGGTGTCCTCGAAGGGGACCGTCCGCGGCATCCACTTCGCGGACATCCCGCCGGGCCAGGGCAAGTACGTCACCGCGCTCACCGGATCCCTCGTCGACTACGTGGTCGACGTCCGCGTCGGCTCGCCCACCTTCGGGCAGTGGGACTCCGTGCTGCTGGACACCGTGGACCGGCGCGCGGTCTGGATCGGCGAGGGGCTGGGGCACGCCTTCCACGCGCTCGAGGACGACACCACGGCGATGTACCTCGTGACCGCCACCTGGAACCCCACCGGTGAGCACGGCATCCACCCGCTCGACCCGGCGGTGGGGCTCGACCTCCCCGCCGACCTGGCGGTGACGCTCTCCGCCAAGGACGAGGCCGCTCCGTCGCTCGCCGAGGCGGAGCGGATGGGTCTCCTGCCGACGTATGCCGCGTGGCAGGCGCACATGGCCTCGCGCCGAGGCTGAGTCAGGCCGCTCGCGCCGTCCGCTCCGAACGTCCGGCCCGCGCCACCTCGTAGTGACCGACGAGCTGCTCGGTGAGCGACTCCCACGAGCGCCCGCGCACCGCCTCCTCGGCGGCCGCCCCCATCGCCACACGCCGGTCGCGGTCGGCGACGAGCGCGACCACGTGGTCGTGCAGCGACCCCGGCCGGTCCGGGTCGAAGAGCAGTCCGGTGCGTCCGTGGTCGACGAGGTCGAGCGGCCCGCCCCGGGCCGGAGCGACGACCGGCACCCCGGACGCCGCCGCCTCCTGGAGGGTCTGGCCGAAGGTCTCGCGGGTGCCGGTGTGCACGAACACGTCGAACGCGGCATACGCCTGCGCCAGGGACACGCCGCTCTGGCGACCGAGGAAGAGCGGGGAGCGGTTGGGGCGACCCGGCATGGTGGCGACCGCCTCGGTGAGCAGGGCGCCCACCTCGGCGCGGCTGGGCCCGTCGCCCACGATGACGAGCCGGGTCCCCGGCAGGCGCGCCACCTCGGCGAGCCGCCACAGCTCCTTCTCGGGCGCGAGCCGACCGACGTAGCCGAGGAGGACCTCGCCGCCCGGTGCGAGTGCCCGGCGCAGGGCGGCACCGTCCGGGTCGGTGCGCCAGCGCGGCGAGAACAGGGTCGTGTCGACACCGCGCCCCCAGAGGTCCGTTCGGGGCACGCCGCGCGCGCGGAGCTCGGCCAGGGTCGCGCGGGAGGGCGCGAGGGTGAGGTCCGCGTGGCCGTGCATCCGGCGGATCCAGTGCCACGACGCCTCGGCCGCACCGGTCCCGAGGCGACCGGGTCCGTGCTGCGCGAGGTAGCCGGGCACGTCGGTCTGGTAGATCGCGACGGACGGTGTGCCGGTGCGGTGGGCGAGCTGGAGGGCGCGCGCCCCGAGGACGAACGGCGACGCCGCGTGCACGACGTCGGGGGCGAAGTCGTCGATGGCCCGACGCAGCGCCGGCGTCGGCACGCCGGTGGGGAACTGGCGCACGGAGAACGACGGCAGTCCGCGCACGGCGAACCCCTCGAACGACTCCGGGGCCGGCCCCGGCGCGATGATGAGGGCCTCGTGGCCGAGCGTGCGCAGGCCCTGGGCCACCCGGCATACGCTCGTCGTCACGCCGTTGAGCGTCGGCAGGAACGACTCCGTCACCAGGGCGATGCGCACGTCCCCACGGTCGCGCGCACGGGTGCCGCCGCGGCGGCGGGCGCTGGTGGGTCGGGTGAGCAGTGCGTGAACGTCAGACGCCCGGGAGCGTGACGAGGTAGACCTCGCCGCTGCCCGTCACCGAGACCTCCTGGTCGCGCGCGGAGAGGTATGCCGCCCGCACCGGTCCCAGGTCGAGGCTCGCCCCCGCGGTGGTCAGGGTGACCTCGCCGTGGAGGCAGAACACGATGCGCGGCGTGCCGTCACCGGGCAGGACGACGTCGGCGGGGGCACTGAGGCGGCGCAGGGCGAACCGGTCGGACCTGCTGGGGAAGCGCACCGTCGCGGGGAGCCGGGGATCGGGCTCGGCGTGGCCGACGCAGCCGTCCTCGTCGGGGTCGACGATGCGCAGCAGCTCCGGCACGTCGACCTGCTTGTGGGTCAGGCCCGCCCGGACGACGTTGTCGGAGTTGGCGAGGACCTCGATGCCGAGACCGCTGACGTAGGAGTGGAGGACCCCCGCGGGCACGTCGACGTACTCGCCCGGCTCGAGCACCCGGTGGTACATGAGCAGGAGGACGGCGATGCCGATGTCGTCGGGGTGGTCCTCGGCGACGTGGGCGATGGCGGCGCACTGGTGGCCCTCGTCGTCCGGGCTGGCCGACGCCCGGACGCAGGCGGCGACGAGCTCGCGGACGAAGCCGACGTGCTCCTCGGCGGGCACCGCGAGGATCGAGCGGAGCAGGGCGTGCTCGGGGCGCGGCTCCCGGGCGGCCGCCTCGACGAGCGAGGTGAGCCGCGCGACGCCGAGCCGCTTCGCCAACGCGCTCACCTCGTCGTGGGTGCGCATCCCGACGAACACCGTGAAGGGGGCGATCGCGACGAGCAGCTCGGGCTTGGCCCAGTCGTCGACGTAGGTCGCGTCGCCGTCACGCTCGCGCACCTCACGGGCCTGAGCAGCGCTGGGGTGGGCCTGGATGGAGATCGCCCGGCCCGGTGCCAGCACCTTGAGCAGGAACGGCAGCCGCCCCTCGAAGTCGGCGGCGCACCGCTCACCGAGCTCGGCGACCGGGTCCTTGCGGATGACCTCGGCCAGGGTGGTGGCCACGCCGTCCCTCGTGATGCCGGAGGGGCCGCTCTCGTGGGCGCCCATCCACAGCTCGGACTCGGGCTCCGCGCTCGGGATGGGCCGGCCCTGGAGGCTCGCGATCGACACGTGCGATCCCCAGGCGTCGGTGAAGAGCACCGGCTCCAACAGATCCATGCAATGACCTTTACCCAGGGCGACGTGTGTTGACTCGGCACGGAGCCTAGTCGTCGCGGGTTGGGCAGGCGGCCGGGTTGCCGTGACTACGCTGACGCCATGGCAGAGATTCCGGGGTTCTGGGCCGTCATCCCCGCGGGGGGTGCGGGGACGCGGCTGTGGCCGCTGTCCCGGGCGGGCCACCCGAAGTTCCTGCACGACCTCACCGGCTCGGGGAGCAGCCTGCTGCAGCAGACCCTCGACCGCGTCGCGCCGCTCGTGGGGGAGCGCGTCGTCGTCGTCACCGGCACCGCGCACGCCGCCGCGGTGCGTGAGCAGCTCCCCTCGCTCGGTGACGGCCAGGTCCTGGCCGAGCCGGCACCGCGCGACTCGATGGCGGCGATCGGCCTCGCCGCCGCGTTCGTCGAGGCCCGTGACCCGGAGGCGGTCATCGGGTCGTTCGCCGCCGACCACGTCATCCCGGACGCCGAGGCCTTCCACCGGTGTGTCGCCGAGGCAGTCGACGTCGCCCGGGACGGGCTGGTCGTGACGATCGGCATCGAGCCGACCCATCCGTCGACCGGCTTCGGCTACATCCAGATGGGGTCCGCGATCGCCGGGGCGCCCACCGCCCGACGGGTGCGCCAGTTCGTCGAGAAGCCCGACGCCCGGCGCGCCACCGCCTACATCTCCACCGGCGAGTTCCGCTGGAACGCAGGCATGTTCGTCGTGCGAGCCAGCGTCCTGCTCGACCTGCTGCACCGGTGGCACCCCGAGCTGGCCGACGGTCTGCGAGCCATCGCGGCCGACGCCGGCCGGCTCGACGAGCTGTGGCCGACCCTCGAGAAGATCGCCATCGACCACGCCGTCGCCGAACCGGCGGCGGACATCGGGGTGGTCGCCGTCGTGCCCGGTGACTTCGCGTGGGACGACATCGGTGACTTCTCGAGCCTGGCCGCGCTGCTCCCCGCGCCCGGGAGCGGTCCGCGGGTGCTCGGCGACGCGTCCCTGGTGCACTCGGTCGACTCGACCGGGCTGGTGTCCCCGCGCGGCGGCCGGCCCGTCGCCGTCGTGGGGCTCGAGGACGTCGTCGTCATCGACTCGGGGGACGCCGTGCTCGTCACGACGCGGGAGCGGGCCCAGGACGTCAAGCACATCGTGGAGCAGCTCAAGGCGCTCGGACGCACCGACCTCACGTGAGCTCGAGGTCGCGGCGCCGGTGGGCCCACAGCCCGACCGCGACCAGGGCTACGGCGAGGAGGAGCTCGGCTGCCCCCGGGCGTGGGTCGATCGAGGATCCGGGCACCCCGGGGAGGTGCCAGAACGGTGAGAGCCCCTGGAGGGCGTCCGGCAGCCGCAGCGTCTGGCCGAGCAGGACCTGGAGGCCGGAGACGAGCGCGAGCGCCCAGGCGAGGAGGGGCGAGCGAGGTGCCAGTCCGACCACCGCGGCGGCGAAGCCCACGACGACGAGGACGGCCGGCAGATAGGTCAGCTGGTGACCCACGGTGGCGAGCGCGGTGTCGGCACCGCCTCCGCCGAGCACGTACCCGGCAGCGAGACCGGCGCCCATGAGCACGGCGAGGACCGCGGAACCCACGGCGGCGACGACCACGACGGCACCCATCCACTGCGTGCGGGAGGTCCGGGTCGCGAGCACGTGCTCGACCCGCTTGGACTCCTCCTCGGTGCGCACGAGCAGCACGGCGCTCACGCCGTAGCCGGTGCCGATGACGGCGAGGAAGAGCAGGACGTATCGCAGGAAGGCCTCGACGATCGCGCTCTCGGCGTCCGAGCCGGCGCCGATGTAGTCCGCGATGTCGGGGTTGCTCTCGAGCAGGTCCGGGACGGTCGGCACCACCGCGCCGTAGACCATGGCCAGCAGGGTGAGCCCGACGCCCCACCCGATGAGGCGGCCGCGCAGCAGTCGGGTCGCCAGGCCCAGCGGCGAGGCCAGGGCGGCCGATGCGCGCGGGTGCCCGGGCCGCGGGTGGATGAAGCCGCCGGCGAAGTCACGCCGGGTCGTGAGGTGGGCGGCCACGCCGAGCAGGGCGGCGGTCGCGACGACGAGGAGGGCTGCCGGCCACCAGCGCTCCTCGCCGAAGGAGTTCATCGCCTGCGCCCAGCCGAACGGTGAGAGCCAGACGGCGGCGTTGTCCTGCATGGCCCCCAGGCCGCGCACGAGGTAGCCGACGGTGACGGCCCCACCGGCTATGGCGAGTGCGCCCCGGGCGGATGTCGACAGCTGTGCGGCGACGAGGGCGATCGCGGAGTAGCAGACCCCGAGCAGCGCCAGACCAGCTCCGTAGACGATGCTCCCGCTCGCGTCGAGCTCGGCGCCGAGCATCGACCCGGTCGTGACCAGGCCGACGAGGACGGCGGCGAGGACGCCGTAGCCCAGTGCTGCGACGGCGGCCGCGTGCCGACCGAGGACCGTCGAGCGGAGCAGCTCGGCGCGCCCGGACTCCTCCTCGGCGCGGGTGTGGCGGACGACGAGGAAGGTCACCATGAGGCAGATGCCGATCTGGGCGACCTGGGAGATCTCGTTGGCGGTGATCCCACCGATGGTCTCGATGCCGGTCTGACGCCCGGACATGAGCAGGCTGACAGGGCTGGCGCCCACGGTCGCCGCGTAGCCGGCGACCTTCTCCGGGGTGTCGTAGAAGCCGGGCACGGCGAGTGCGCTCGCGGCGATGAGCCCCCCGAGGCCGAGGGTCCAGGCGGGCAGACGCACCCGGTCGCGGCGCAGGATGAGGCGCGCGAGGTGGCCGGTGCCGGTCAGCCCACCGCTCATCGCGCACCGTCACCGCGCGTCGGGGCCTCGACCTGGATCTCCTCCCCGTAGTGGCGCAGGAAGAGCTCCTCCAGCGTGGGTGGGTGGGCGGTGAGCGAGCGCAGGCCGAGGCGCGACAGGGCCGCAATGACCTCGTCGAGGTCGTCGGAGTCCACGTCGAAGGTGACTCGGCCGTCGTCGAACTCGGGCTGGTGGACCCCGCTCATCGCGGTGAGCGACGTGGCGGGCGCGGCCGTCTCCGCGGTCACGGTCGTCCGGGTGAGGTGGCGGAGGTCGGTGAGGCTTCCGGACTGGACGACGCGCCCGTGCTTGATGATGCTCACCCGGTCGCTCAGCGCCTCGGCCTCGGCGAGGATGTGGCTGCTGAGCAGGACGGTCGCCCCACCGGCCTTGACCTCGTGGACGCAGCGCTGGAACTCCGCCTCCATGAGCGGGTCCAGCCCCGACGTCGGCTCGTCGAGCAGGAAGAGCTCGGCCCGTGACGCGAACGCCGCGACGACCGCGACCTTCTGCCTGTTGCCCTTGGAGTACGTGCGGGACTTCTTGCTCGGATCGAGGTCGAACCGGTCGAGCAGGTCTCGTCGCCGGGCCTCGTCGAGCCCACCGCGCATGCGGGCGAGGATGTCGATGATCTCCCCCCCGGTGAGGTTGGGCCACAGGGCCACCTCACCCGGGACGTAGGCGAGCCGACGGTGCAGCTCGGTCGCGTCGGCCCAGGCGTCCTGCCCGAAGAGCCGGACGTGACCGGAGTCGGCGCGCAGCAGCCCGAGCAGGATCCGGACGGTCGTGGACTTGCCCGACCCGTTGGGCCCGAGGAACCCGTGGACCTGGCCCTGGGGGACGACGAGGTCGAGGCCGTCGAGGGCCGTCGTCGAGCCGAAGGTCTTGCGGAGGTCGCGGGTCTCGATGACCGTCACGATCCCGAATCTACTCCCGGGTACACGGCGTTCGTCCGCTACTGCCGAGTAGGGCTCGCGCCCGCCGCGGCGACGTCTTGGGGCGCACGGGGCGGGACCGCAACGCCAGTAGCATGGCTGTCTCATGACTGACACCCTCACCGCGATCGGAGCCAGCGTCGCGTCGGCGCTGCCCGAGCTCATCGACTTCCGGCGCGACCTCCACGCCCACCCCGAGCTGGCGCGCCTCGAGTCGCGCACCACCGCGGCGGTCGCGGCGCGCCTCGACCGCGCCGGGGTGCGGGTTCGCCTGCTCCCGGGCACCGGACTGGTCGCGGAGGTCGGAGCCGAGCAGCCGGCATACCGGGTCGCCCTGCGCGCGGACATGGATGCGCTGCCGGTGCAGGAGAGCACCGGCCTCCCGTTCTCCTCCACGGTCGACGGCGTCGCGCACGCGTGCGGCCACGACGTCCACGTGAGCGCCCTCCTCGGCGCGATGCTCACCCTCAGGGAGCTCGAGCAGGACCTGCGCGAGCGGGGCACCGCGGTCCGCGCGATCTTCCAGGCGGCCGAGGAGGTCATGCCCGGAGGTGCCCACGACGCGATCGCGGCCGGGGTCATGGACGGTGTCGACGCCATCTTCGCGCTGCACTGCGACCCGTCGCTCGACGTCGGGCAGGTCGGGCTGCGCGAGGGACCGATCACCGCCGCGTGCGACCACCTGCGGGTCGTCCTCACCGGTCGGGGAGGACACACGTCGCGCCCCCAGCTCACCGAGGACCTCACCTACGCACTCGCCAAGGTCGTCACGGACGTGCCGGCCGCGCTGTCCCGACGGCTCGACCCGCGTGCCGGCGCCGCCCTCGTCTGGGGCGTCATCAGGGCCGGGACGGCGAGCAACGTCATCCCGAGCACGGGGGAGTGCAGCGGGACGCTGCGGATGCTCGACGCCAACGCCTGGGCCACCGTCGGGCCGCTGCTCGAGGAGATCGTCCAGGGCGTCGTCTCCCCCTACGGTGTCGACGCACGACTCGAGCGGATCAAGGGCGTGCCGCCGGTCGTCAACCAGACCGACGCCATCGACGCGCTGCGCTTCGCCTGCCTCGGCTCGGGCCTGCAGGTCGCCCCCACGTTGCAGTCCCTCGGCGGCGAGGACTACTCGTGGTACCTCTCGCATGCGCCCGGCGCCATGGCGCGCCTCGGGACCCGCACCCCCGGCGGTCGCACCTTCGACCTGCACCAGGGTGACGTCGTCATCGACGAGGACTCGATCGGCGTTGGCGCCCGGCTGCTGGCCTCGGTCGTCGTCGCGCACACCGTCAAGGCCGGCGGAGATCGGCTCGCCGAGGTCCCCTCCGTCGCGATCGAGGCAGCCCAATGAGTGACATCGACTGGAACGCGTTGCGGGAGAGGGCCGTCGAGATGACCGCCCTCGCCTATGCGCCGTACTCGAACTACCGCGTGGGGGTCGCCGGGCTCACCGACGACGGCCGGGTCGTGGCCGGCTGCAACGTCGAGAACGCCGCGTACGGCGTCGCCCTGTGCGCGGAGTGCGGGATGGTCTCCGAGCTGCACTCCACCGGCGGGGGACGGCTGGTCGCCGTCGCCTGCGTCGACGGTCGCGGCGAGCCCCTCATGCCCTGCGGCAGGTGCCGACAGCTGTTGTGGGAGAACGGCGGCGCCGCGTGCCTCGTCATGACGCCCGAGGGGATCCGGACCATGGAGCAGATCCTCCCGCAGGCCTTCGGGCCGGAGAATCTCCGGCAGATCTGAGGGTCGCGGGGTGGGTGACATGATGACGCCCATGAGCGAGAGCCACGACGCCGTCGACGTCATCACCACCAAGCGGGACAGGCGGGAGCTGAGCAACGACCAGATCCGCTGGGTCATCGACGCCTACACGCGCGGAGCGGTCGCCGACGAGCAGATGAGCGCGCTGGCGATGGCCGTCCTGCTCAACGGGATGAACCGGCGTGAGATCGCCACGTGGACCGCGGCGATGATCGCGAGCGGTGAGCGGATGGACTTCTCGTCGCTGTCGCGCCCGACCGCCGACAAGCACTCGACCGGTGGGGTGGGCGACAAGATCACGCTGCCGCTGGCGCCGCTGGTGGCCGTCTTCGACGTCGCCGTGCCGCAGCTGTCCGGGCGCGGCCTGGGCCACACCGGCGGCACCCTCGACAAGCTCGAGTCGATCCCGGGGTGGCGTGCCGACCTCACCAACGAGGCCATGCTCGCCCAGCTCGACGACGTGGGCGCGGTCATCTGCGCGGCCGGCGCGGGCCTGGCGCCGGCCGACAAGAAGCTCTATGCCCTGCGCGACGTCACCGGGACCGTCGAGGCGATCCCGCTCATCGCCAGCTCGATCATGAGCAAGAAGATCGCCGAGGGCACGGGCGCCCTCGTCCTCGACGTCAAGGTCGGGTCCGGGGCGTTCATGAAGAACCGCGAGGACGCCACCGAGCTCGCCCGCACGATGGTCGAGCTCGGCACGGACGCCGGCGTCAGGACCGTCGCGCTGCTCACGAACATGCAGACGCCCTTGGGGCTGACGGCCGGCAACGCGCTCGAGGTGCGCGAGTCGGTCGAGGTGCTCGCCGGTGGGGGTCCCGAGGACGTGGTCGAGCTCACCGTGGCGCTGGCGCAGGAGATGCTCGCCGCGGCCGGTCGCGACGGCGACGACGTGGCCGCGGCACTGCGGGACGGCCGGGCGATGGATGCCTGGCGCCGGATGATCGCCGCCCAGGGAGGCGACCCGGACGCGAAGCTGCCTCTCGCGCGTCACACCGAGGAGATCCTCGCCCCCGCCGACGGTGTGCTCACCCGGCTCGACGCGTATGCCGTGGGGGTCGCAGCGTGGCGGCTCGGCGCCGGTCGGGCGCGCAAGGAGGACCCGGTGCAGGCGGGCGCCGGCATCGAGCTGCACGCCAAGCCCGGAGCCGTGGTGCGCGGGGGCGAGCGTCTCATGACCCTGCACACCGACACCCCCGAACGGTTCGAGCGGGCCAAGGAGGCGCTCGAGGGCGGCTTCACCATCGCTCCCGAGGGCTCGCGCCCCGACCTCCTCCCCCTCCTCATCGACAGGATCTCCTGATGGGCCCAGTCGTCGCCGAGTCCACCGTGTCCGCTGTGTCTGCCGTGCCCGCGGTGCCCGCGGTGTCCGCCGACATCGTCGCGCGCGCCCCCAAGGCGCTCCTCCACGACCACCTCGACGGTGGCCTGCGCCCGCAGACGATCATCGACCTCGCCGCGGAGTCGGGCTACGACCAGCTGCCCGCCACCGACGCCGACGAGCTCGGTCGCTGGTTCCGCGACAGCGCCGACTCCGGCTCGCTGGAGCGCTACCTGTCGACGTTCAGCCACACCGTCGCGGTCATGCAGACGCCCGAGCAGCTGCGCCGGGTCGCACGCGAGTGCGCCCTCGACCTCGCCGCCGACGGTGTCGTGTACGCCGAGTCTCGCTTCGCGCCCGAGCTGCACGTCGAGGGCGGCCTCGCCCTGACCGAGGTCGTCGAGGCGGTCCTCGAGGGGCTGCGCGAGGGTGAGGCCGAGGCGGCCGCGGCCGGCACGCCCATCCGGATGGTCTCGCTGCTCACCGCCATGCGTCACGCCGCCAAGAGCGACGAGATCGCCGAGCTCGCGATCCGCTACCGCGACCAGGGGGTCGGCGGGTTCGACATCGCCGGCGCCGAGGCGGGCTTTCCGCCCAGCCGGCACCTGTCGGCCTTCGAGTACCTCCGCCGCGAGAACGCCCACTTCACCATCCACGCCGGTGAGGCCTTCGGGCTGCCGAGCATCTGGGAGGCGATCCAGTGGTGCGGCGCCGAGCGGCTCGGGCACGGGGTCCGGATCGTCGACGACATCACGAGCGACGGTGGCACGCACACGCTCGGGCGGCTCGCGGCATACGTTCGTGACCGGCGCATCCCGCTCGAGATGTGCCCCACCTCGAACCTCCAGACGGGTGCCGCCGACTCCGTGGCGGCACACCCGATCTCGCTGCTCAAGGAGCTGCGGTTCCGCGTCACGGTCAACACCGACAACCGCCTCATGTCCGGGACGTCGATGTCGCGCGAGATGCAGCTCCTCGTCGACGAGGCCGGCTGGACGCTCGACGACCTGCGGTGGGCGACGATCAACGCGATGAAGTCCGCGTTCATCCCCTTCGACGAGCGGCTCGTCATCATCGAGCGGGTCGTCAAGCCGGGGTATGCCGCCCTGTTCGCCGCGACCTGACCGTCGCCTTCGCCGTCCTCGGGGCGGGGATCAGGCCAGCGGGTCGGGCGGCAGGACGCGTCTGGCGCGTGCCGCCTCCGCCTGCATCCGGGCGAGGTCCCGGCGCCGCCGCTCGGCGAGGACGGCGCGCAGGACCCACTCCGGGTGGATCCCGGGCGGGGGCTGGGGCGACACGTGGCGCAGCACCTGCTCCCCGAGGTCGTGGCCGAGGTGGTGGCGCGCCTGCGGGGTGAGCCCGCCGGAGCGGGTGAGGAACTGGCGCACGCCGATGGCCAGTGACGCGGGCAGCGGCCCGATGTCGGCGGCCCGGACCCAGCGCTCCAGCGCCGGCGGCGCCTCGGGGGGCACGGTGACCTGGAGCCTGTGCCGCAGCGACATGACGTAGGTGCCGGCCGCCATGTCCCCGAGCCGTTTCGCCCGGGGGTGGACCACGGCGGCGACGATGGCCGGGGCGCCCTGCAGCAGGTAGAACTCGACGAATCCGACGAGGTGCCGGATGACGCTGTGCCGCAGCGTGATCGGCCCGCCGTCATCTCGGACGGTGCAGAGCCCGAGCGCGTACTTGCCGGGACTGCGGCCCTTGGTCAGCACCTCGAAGGCAACCGGCAGGATCACCGTGAGCGAGACGAGGAGCAGGATGGCGGTGGCCTGCGCCACGGCGTCCGACATGCCGCCGACGAGCATGCCCGCACCGAAGAAGCTGCCGAGCGCGAGGGCGAAGGTGATGAGGAGGTCGATGAGCCGGGAGGCGACCCGGCTGGGCACGCTGGCGACCGGGACCTCGACCGAGACCCCTTCGCCGGTGACGAGGTCGTCGCCGGCGTAGGTGCGGTAGCCCCCGTCCACGCTCATGCCGTCGAGGCTATCCCGCGGCCCCGGCGCATAGAGTGACCGCGTGGATCTCGACGCCTACATCGCCACCCACGTGGGTCAGTGGCGCCGGCTCGAGGAGCTCGCCGGCCGCCGCCGGCTCACCGGCGCGGAGTCCGACGAGCTGCTCGACCTCTACCAGCGCGTGTCCACACACCTCTCGGTGGTGCGCTCGGCGAGCCCGGACCCGTCGCTGGTCAGCTACCTGTCGTCGGTGCTCGCCCGCGCGCGGCACACGGCGACGGGGAGCCGCGCCACGACGTGGCGGGACCTGGGGGACTTCTTCACGCAGACGTTCCCGGCGGCGCTCTACCGGACCCGGCGGTGGTGGCTCGCCACGTCGGTCGGCAGCGTGGTGCTGGCGTTCGTCGTCGGCGCGTGGGCGGTGCGGCACCCCGAGGTGTTCACCCAGCAGATGACCCAGCGCGAGATCGACGCCTACGTGGGCACCGACTTCGCGAACTACTACTCCGAGTTCCCGCACCACGAGTTCGCGACGCTCGTGTGGCTCAACAACGCGTGGGTCGCGGCGCAGTGCATCGCGCTCGGCGTCCTGGGACTGCCGGTGCTGTGGGTCCTCGCGCAGAACGTCGTCGCCGTGGGGATCGCGGGCGGCCTCATGGTCAGCTACGACCGCGGGGCGCTCTTCTTCGGGCTGATCCTCCCGCACGGGCTCCTCGAGCTGACGGCGGTCTTCGTCGCGGCTGCCGTGGGGCTGCGCCTCTTCTGGTCGTGGATCGAGCCCGGACCCCGGTCGCGGCTGGACTCGCTGGCCGCCGAGGGCCGCACCGCCGCGGGGATCGCCCTGGGGCTGGTGGTGGTCCTCTTCGTCAGCGGCGGGATCGAGGGGTTCGTGACGCCGTCCGGCCTGCCGACCTGGGCGCGCATCCTCATCGGCGTCGTCGCCGAGACACTCTTCTTCGCGTACGTCTTCGTCGTCGGCCGCCGGGCCGCCCGGGCCGGGGTCACCGGCGACGTCGCCGAGAGCGACCAGTCCGCCTCCGCCCCCGTCGCCGCCTGACCCACCACGTCACCCCGATTCCTCCAACGTCTGCGAAAGGGGTCGTTGGAGCCGCCACATCCGCAGACGCAAGCGCATCAGGGGGACCATCCGCGAGCCCGGAGGAGCCTCTCGAGTGCCTCGAAGAAAGGGTCAGGGTCGCACCGGAGGGTGAGGACCGACAGCGGGATCACCGCGTCACCCTGGACCTGGAGGTCCGTGATCCTCAGCTCGTCGCGCATGGCCACGTCGAGCCCGTTGTGGCCGGCACCGTTGACCTCGACGACGACCCGGTAGGGCTCCCAGAAGGCATCCAGCACGGCCCGCCCCTGAGTGAGTCGGCGCACCACCTGCCGTGTCGGCTCGGGCAGGCCGCGGGTGCGGCACGCCGTGGTGAAGTCGAGCTCGTTGAGCGATTCGGCCCCGAGCGCGATGTCGCGTAGGCCGGCCTGCAACGGCTTGCGGAAGCGGTGCCTCCTGACTCGGTCGAGCTCTTTCTGGACGTCCTCGACCCGGACGATCCGCTGCTGGATGGGCATGACGAGGCAGAGCATCGCCTGCCGGAGCGACACCGCCCAGAGTGCCGCCTGGACGGTGGCGACGGCGGGAACCGAACGTGGGACCCCCACGGGCATCGCGTCGGAGGCGGTCCAGCGCCGCGTCTCGTGCACCCTGACCCCAGCAATGTCCTTCTTCTCGAGTCCCTTGGGAACCCAGATGTGGATGCGCGGCTCGACATAGCCCCGGAGACCGTGCGCCTCGAGGGCCGTCACGCCGCCGAGGTGTGCGCCGGGACCCACGGCCATCAGTGCCTCGCGCCATGCGGCCTCACCGGTCGTCGAGCCGGGGGTCGTAACCACCCCTTTGCCGGGGACGACCCGCCAGCGCCCACCCGTGACCATGGCCCGGCGGCGTCCGCGACTGACCTTGAGATCCCGGAGCACGCTCATGGGGAGCACCCCTGACCTCTCCTCGATCTGGATGCCGAGGTCGGGATGGGTGCGTCGATTCGCCATGCCGCCCACGCTCGGCGCCGGGTGTGCTGCTCGGAAGGCACGAGTCCTGAACCTGTGAACAGCGCGTCGTGAGGAGCGCTCCTGTGGACGAGCGAACGGCATACGCCCCCTGCTTGTTGCGTCTGCGCATGGGGTGGCTGGAACGACCGGATCCGCAGACGCAAGCAATCGGGGTCAGAGGAGGCCTTGGCGCTTGAGGGCGAGGTAGTGGTCGACGAGGGCGAGCGGCAGCCGGTCCGGCGGCTCGTCGAGCACCTCGACCCCGAGCGAGCGGAACGCCGTGGCCGTCCGACCACGCAGTGCCACGGTGCGCTCGGCGGCCGCGGCGGCATACACCTCCGTCGCCGAACCCCGCCCCGCCCGCAGCCGGTCGACCGCCGGGTCGGAGACCGAGGCGACGACGACCCGGTGCCGGGCCGCGAGTGCCGGCAGCACCGGCAGCAGCCCCTCCTCCAGCGCGGACGACTCCAGCGGCGTGATGAGCACGACGAGCGCACGCTGGGTGCCCACCCGGCTCACCTCGGTGGCGAGCAGCCGCCAGTCGGCCTCGACGAGCTGGGCCTCGACCGGCGCGAGCTCCGAGATCGCGTCGTGCAGGGTGCGCACCCGGTCGTGGCCCGAGACGTGGGCCCGCACCACCCGGTCGCCGGCGATGAGGTGGATCCGGTCGCGGGCGTGGCCGGCGATGGCGGTGAGGAAGAGGGCGGCGTCCATCCCCGAGTCCAGCCGCGGAGCGTCGCCGATGCGCCCGGCGCTCGTCCGCGACGAGTCGAGGACGATGATGATGCGGCGGTGCTGCTCCGGCTGCCACGTGCGCACGACGAGGTCGCGCCGCCGCGCGGTTGCCCGCCAGTCGATCGAGCGCACGTCGTCGCCCTCGACGTAGTCACGCAGGGAGTCGAACTCGGTGCCCTGCCCGCGGGTGCGCATGGCGGCCCGCCCGTCGAGCTGGCGCAGCACGGCGAGCCGGCTCGGGATGTGCCGGCGCGACGGGAACGCGTGGAGCACGCGCAGCCGCCCCGGCACGCCGACCGACGCCTGCCGTGCGGCGACACCCAGCGGCCCGCGCAGCCGGAGGGTGACCCGGTCGGCGTGACGGTCGCCCCGCCGGGTAGGTGTGAGGACGGTGGTGAGCCGCGTGCGTTCTCCACCGGGGAGCCGGAGGGTATGCCGGGTCAGCTCGGCTCCCGCGGACGGCGGCCAGGCATCCCGCAGCACGCCGACGGCGGTGCGGGTCCCCGGGTTGGTGACGAGGAGCGAGGTCCGCACCGACTCGCCGAGCCGCACCGAGGGCGGCAGCGCGCGCTCGAGGTGCAGCGCCCGCGGTCGAGGCGCGAGCCACGCGTCCACGCCGGCGACCACTGCGCACAGCAGCAGCCACAGCCACACCGTCGAGGCTGCGGGCCGGAGCACCACCGGGACGATGCCGAGGAGGACGAGCCACAGGGCTCGGGCGGTGAGGGCCATGAGCAGGTCAGCGAGGAACCGGGACGGAGCCGAGGGCGCTGTCGAGGACCGCCGAGACGTCCACTCCTTCGAGCTCCGCCTCCGGGCGCAGGGACAGCCGGTGCGCGAGCGTCGCGTGGGCGAGGGCCTTGACGTCGTCGGGGGTGGTGTAGCCGCGCCCGTTGAGCCACGCCCAGGCGCGCGCCGTCGACATGAGCGCCGTCGCCCCACGAGGGCTGACCCCGAGCGAGAGCGACGGGGACGTGCGCGTCGCGCGGGCGATGTCGACGACGTATGCCGCGACGTCGTCGCTGACCTCGACCTGCCGGACCGCGTGCGCGCCGGCCTCGAGGTCGGTCGCCGACGCGACCGGGCGCAGGCCCGCGGCCGCGAGGTCGCGCGGGTCGAAGCCGTCGGCGTGCCGGCGCAGGACCGCGACCTCGTCGGCGCGCGGCGGCAGAGGCAGCGTCACCTTGAGGAGGAAGCGGTCGAGCTGGGCCTCGGGCAGCGGGTAGGTGCCTTCGTACTCGACGGGGTTCTGCGTCGCCGCCACCATGAACGGGGACGGGAGCGGGTGGGGCGCGCCGTCGACGCTGACCTGGCGCTCCTCCATGGCCTCGAGCAGGGCCGACTGCGTCTTCGGCGGCGTCCGGTTGATCTCGTCGGCGAGCAGGATGTTGGTGAACACCGGCCCCTGGCGGAAGGTGAAGTCGCTCGAGCGGGCGTCGAAGACGAGCGAGCCGGTGAGGTCGCCCGGCATGAGGTCGGGGGTGAACTGCACCCGCTTGGTCTGCACGTCGAGCGCCTGCGACAGCGACCGGACGAGCAGCGTCTTGGCGACACCCGGGACGCCCTCGAGGAGGATGTGCCCCCGGCAGAGGAGGGCGACGAGCAGCCCCGTCACCGCGGCGTCCTGGCCGACCACGGCCTTGGCCACTTCGGCGCGCACCCGGAGCAGGGCGTCACGCGCCTCGGGTGCGGTGGGCTGGGGCGCGGCCGGCTGGGGCGCGGTCGGCTGGGCCGCGGTCGGCTGGGGCGTGGGGTTCGCGGTCATGGGCGGTGTGCCTTCTCCTCGAGTGCGGTCAGGTCCTGGGCGAGCCGCACGAGGGCGGCGTCATCGGTGGGGTGGGGTCCGGCGACGAGGTCGAGGACCTCGCTCACGGGTCGCCCGGTGGCGGCGGAGGTCGCGCGGGCGACGACCTCGACCGGGTCGCCGCGGCGCAGGCCGAGACGCGAGCGGAGCCGGTCGAGGGTGGCCAGCCGCAGGACGGCCGCGGCGCGGGGGCGGTCCTGCGCGCGGCGGTACAGCCGGCCGCGGCTCTCGGTGGTCTCGATCGCGCGGACGACGACCGGCAGAGGCTCACGCACGAGCCGTCCGAGCCGTCGACCGCGGACGAGCGCGAGGACGAGGAGGCCGGTGGCGAGCAGCGCCAGCAGCGGGGCGAACCAGGCCGGCAGCAGCCCGCCGTCGGCACCGCCGTCCTCGCCGTCGGCGAGGTCGGCGACCCCGGGCTGGTACCAGACCAGCCGCGGCGAGCCGCCCAGCAGCCGGAGGGCGATGGCCGCGTTGTCCTCCTCGGTGATCGCGCCGTTGGCGAACCCGGTCTGGCTGCCGACGACGGTCAGGGGTGCACGGTCCGACGAGGCGGGGAGGTCGACGAGCCCGGCGCCGTGGTCCCCGGCCTCGCTGTCGCCCTCGTCGCCCTCGGCCGCCTCGATCGTCAGGGGGAAGCAGACCCGGACCTCGTCGGCGGTGTCGGACCTGGCCTCGTAGCGGGTGTCGATCCCCACGAGGGAGTCGCCCTCGTCGACCGGGCCGATGTCGCACCGGCTGTCGACCTGCACGCCGGCCCCGATGGGCAGCGCCGTGACCTCGGCGCCGAGCGCGCGCAGCTGCGCCGTCGAGGGCGAGAGGACCACGAGGCGGTCGACGCCGGTCGAGGACCGTCGCAGGGTGCGCGCCGCCGCCGTCCCGAGGTTGCTCGGGTTGGCCACGACGACAGTCGTGTCCTCGCGGCGGACCCGGAGCGAGGACACCGCGTCGTCGATGGACGTCACGGGTTCGACGTCGACGCCGTTCTGCTCCAGCACGGCGACGAGGGCGGCGGCCCCGGCAGGACCGACCCCCTCCGGCTCCATGGCCTCGCCGGGGGGAGTGGAGACGATGGCGATGACGGCGAGCGCGCCGACGCCCAGGGCGACGACGAGGGCCCACAGGCCGGAGCGCCGCCAGCGACCGAGGAGCGTCACGACGACACCGCCGTGCCGGCCAGCTCGGGCCGGGTCCGGGCGAGCCGCTCGTCGAGCGCGAGGGCGGCCCGGGCGTCGGCCTCGACACCGCGGTCGTGGCCGTAGCGGACGGCGTCGAACCGGTCAGCGGCGCTGCGCAGGCCGGCATCCTCCGCCGGGAACGCGCGCGAGAGCTCGAGGGACGCCTCGTGGGCGGTCCGGCCGGGCAGCTCGTCGAGGATCGTCCGTTCGACGGCCGACGCGACGATCGCCCGATAGGCGTCGAGAAGCGCTGTCTCCCAGTCACCGTCGCTCACGGCGCGCTGCGCGCGATCTCGGTATGCCGTCGCGTCGACTCCGCGGTCGTCGAGCACACCGCCGTGGTCACCGCCACGACGGGACCGGGCCTCGGGCCGGAGCAGCAGCCCGACGACGAGCGCCAGCACCGCGAGCCCGACGAGGAGGACGAGGGCGAAGACCCACGAGGGCAGGCCGGGGCCGGTGGTGTCGAAGAGCCCGAGGAGCCACTCCTGGAAGCGGTCCCACAGGCTGGGCTCGACGTCGTACCTCGCCTTGGCCAGCTCCTCCTCGAGCCAGCGGCGTCCCTCGGCGCGGGACGGGTCGAGAGGTGGCGCGTCGAGGAGCCCGAGGCCCGGGGTCATGCGTCGGCGCGGGGCCAGGGTGCGACGGCGGTGCCCTGCGCCGTCTGGACGAGGTGCACGTCCAGGCCCTCACGACGGATGCGCTGGTCGACGTAGAGGAGGGAGTCGATGCCGGCGGTGATGGGGGTCGTGATCGCCCCCGCGACGACGCCGGTGGCACCGGTGATGACGGCCTGCCAGACGTACATCTGGTCCATCGGGAGGCCCGTGAACACCAGGCCGGCTCCGATGAGGGCCAGGGGCGCGGTGATGAGCGAGCCGGTGATGCCGATCGCGAGGGAGGCCAGCAGGCGGATGCCGAGCAGGCGCCAGAACGGCTGGCCGCCGGTGAGCCGCCACGAGCGCGCGAACGCCTGCCCGACGGGGAGGTTCTCGAGGATGAGGGAGGGCGTGACGAAGGCGAGCCGGGTCCACAGGAAGAGCGTGAGGACGACGGCCACGAGCACGCCCACGAGGAGCGCGACGACCCCGGCGGCGAGCATCCCGTCGCTCCCGGAGCTGTCGGCGGCGACGAGGAGGACGACGGGCAGCCCGACGATGGCGGTGAGCGAGACGACGAAGACGAGCGAGGTGAGCAGCGTCGCCCCGGCGAGCGCCCCGATGCGGCGGCTCGTGCCCCGCCAGGTCTCACCCGCGCTGACCTTGCGGCCCAGCACGGCCTGCCCGATGACGTAGGCGAGGAACCCCGCGAGCAGGATCGTCGAGAACCACGACCCGATGGACGGGATGAACGAGCCGAGCGAGCCCATGAGGCCCGCGGTGTCGCTGGTGGCGAACGAGTCCTCGAGGGGGACCGAGGACTCCTGGCTCGACACCCACGCCCCGAGCGCGGTGAACGGGACGAGGAAGACCAGCGAGGTCAGCGCGGCCAGCCCGACGGTGGCGGCGACGTTGCCCCGGACGGCGCGGAAGACGCCACCGAAGACGTCGTTCATCCCCAGGGGGCGCAGCGGGACGATCCCGGGTCGGAAGTCCATCCGCGGCGGCAGCCACCCGCCCGGCGGCGGGACCGGCAGGTGCGCCGGTCGTGCGCCGGCCGGACCCTGCTGCGCCCAGGCCGGGGGCGGGGGGACGTAGCGGGACGGCGGCGGG
>NZ_AVPL01000058.1 GCF_000768695.1 Knoellia aerolata DSM 18566 | reverse complement strand
GGCGACCAAGGTTGCGGACGCTGCGCCCGGGGGTCAGGACTTGAGCGTGGCCATCGTCTGCTTGGCCTCGGCGATGGCGCGCGACGGGGCGGGCTTGGCCTTCTCGAGGGCCTTCTTGCCGAGGAGGCCGAGCACGCCGGCGACGACGAAGAGGAGGAGCGTGACGATGCCGTAGCTCGCCGAGATCGGCAGCCAGATGTCGAGGACCCGCGCGAGGGTGTGGAACAGGAAGATGAGGCCGAGCAGGCCGAGGAACGCCGCCCCGCCGAGCAGCCCGGCACCCTTGCCCATGACCTTGGCGCCCGAGGACACCTCGGCCTTGGCCAGCGCGATCTCGCTGCGGACGATGCCCTGCACGTCGTGGGTGGCGTCCGCGACGAGCTGGCCGACGGTCCGCTCGGGTCCGGTCTGGGTTGTCATGCTGTTCACCTTCGCAGGTCAGGAGGGGGGAAAGCGACTTGGCCCGACCTTACCCAGTGGGGCCGGGCTCGATGTGGCCCGTCCGGGCGCCACGCTCCTCGAAGGCGTCGGGCACCCCGTCGGCGTCGTGGTCGACCTGGTCCTCGAGGTGGATCCTGCGGTAGACGGCGTTCCTCCGCCGCAGCACCGCCGAGGCCAGGACCGCCGCGACCACGGACCCGACGATGATCGCCAGCTTGGCGTGCTCGTCGCGGTCGGAGCCCGGACCGAACGCGAGCTCGCCCACGAGCAGGGACACGGTGAACCCGATGCCGGTGAGCAGGGACAGACCCACGACGTCGCTCCAGGCCAGGTCGTCGTCGAGCTCGGCCCGGGTGAACTTCGCCATGACGAACGTGCTGCCGAGGACTCCGACGAGCTTCCCGAGCACCAGGGCGAGGACGATGCCGATCGCCACGGGGTCGCGCAACGCCTCGCCCAGGCCGCCCCCGATGACCGTCACCCCGGACGCGAAGAAGGCGAAGACGGGCACCGCGAAGCCGGCCGACAGCGGACGCAGCCGGTGCTCGAAGCGGTGTGCGACGTCCACCTCCGCCGGCAGGGTCGAGATCCTCGGGACCTTGGCACGCGGCTTGACCGGCACGACGAGGCCGAGCAGCACGCCGGCGACGGTCGCGTGGATCCCCGAGGCGTGGACGAGCGTCCAGGTCGTGAGGGCCAGCGGCACGAGCAGCCACACGACGACGATCCGACGCTGCACGAGGAACGCGAAGACCCCGAGCGGGAGCAGCGCCAGGAGCAGGGGCACGACCTCGAGACCCTCGGTGTAGAAGAGGGCGATGATCGTGATGGCGATGAGGTCGTCGACGACGGCGAGGGTCAGCAGGAAGGCTCGCAGGCCCGACGGGAGATGCGACCCGATGACGGCGAGCACGGCCAGCGCGAAGGCGATGTCGGTGGCCGTGGGGATCGCCCACCCCCGAAGGTCGGAGGAGCTGCCGCCGGCGGCGAGGACCGTGACCACGAAGAAGGCGGCCGGAACCACCACGCCGGCGATGGCGGCGATGACCGGGACCGCCGCCTTGGCCGGGGTCCGCAGGTCGCCGACGAGGAACTCACGCTTGAGCTCGAGCCCGGCGACGAAGAAGAAGATCGCGAGGAGCCCGTCAGCGGCCCAGTGGCCGAGCGTCAGCTCCAAGTGCCAGGGCTCGTAACCGACGGAGGTGTCGCGCAGGCCGGCATACGCCTCACGCCAGGGCGAGTTGGCCCAGACGAGAGCGGCGACGGCCGCGACGAGGAGGATCGCCCCGCCCACGGTCTCGGTGCGCAGGGCGCGCGTGACGGTTTGGTTCTCCGTCCACGAAGGCCGTCGGAACAGGCGGTCCTTCGAGGGTGTGGGGGCGCTCATGGTGCCTTCCGGGGTCGACGACGATGTTGCCGACCAGACTTCCCGGCGCACCAGTCGTCCACTTTACCGACCGCGCGAGGGTGCGATGGCCACCGAGACCAGCAGGACGCGATGAGGCGAGCACCCCGGGGGTGCTCGCCTCATCCACTCCTGCTCGCGCCGCCGACGGGCGGAGCCTCGGCCGTCAGTCGGAGGGAGCCTTCATGCCCTGCGAGATGAGGTTCATGACCGAGGAGTCGGCCAGCGTGGTCACGTCGCCGACCTCGCGGTTCTCGGCGACGTCCTTGAGCAGGCGGCGCATGATCTTGCCGGAGCGCGTCTTGGGCAGCTCGGCGACGATCATGATCGAGCGCGGCTTGGCGATCGGGCCGATCTCCTTGGCGACATGGTCGCGCAGCTCCTTGACGAGGTCGGCGCCCTCACCCTCCTCGTCCGCGCGCTCGACGTACTCCGAGCGCAGGATCGCGAACGCGACGACGGCCTGGCCGGTCGTCTCGTCGGACGCGCCCACGACGGCAGCCTCGGCGACCGCCGGGTGCGACACGAGGGCCGACTCGATCTCGGCCGTCGAGAGCCGGTGGCCCGAGACGTTCATGACGTCGTCGACGCGGCCCAGGAGCCAGATGTTGCCCTTCTGGTCGTACTTCGCGCCGTCGCCGGCGAAGTAGTACTTCTCGCCGAAGCGGCTCCAGTAGGTCTCCTTGTAGCGCTCGGGGTCGCCCCAGATGCCGCGGAGCATGCCGGGCCACGGCTTGGTGAGCACGAGGTAGCCGACCTTGTCGGCCTCGGTGAACGGCTTGCCGTCGTCGTCGAGGATCTCGGCGCTGATGCCGGGGATCGGCCGCTGCGCGGAGCCGGGCTCGAGGGTGGTGACGCCGGGCAGCGGGCTGATCATGATCCCGCCGGTCTCGGTCTGCCACCACGTGTCGACGATCGGGGCCTTCTCGCCGCCGATGTTCTTGCGGTACCAGAGCCACGCCTCGGGGTTGATGGGCTCGCCGACCGACCCGAGGACGCGGATCGAGGACAGGTCGAACTTCGCGGGGATGTCGTCGCCCCACTTCATGAACGTCCGGATCGCCGTGGGTGCGGTGTAGAGGATCGAGACCTTGTACTTCTCGATGATCTCCCACCACCGCCCCTGGTGCGGGGTGTCCGGGGTGCCCTCGTAGAGCACCTGGGTCGCGCCGTTGGCGAGCGGCCCGTAGACGATGTACGAGTGGCCGGTGACCCAGCCGATGTCGGCGGTGCACCAGTAGACGTCGCTCTCCGGGTGCACGTCGTGGACGACGGAGTTCGTGTATGCCGCTTGGGCCAGGTAGCCGGCCGTCGTGTGGAAGATGCCCTTCGGCTTCCCCGTGGTCCCGGACGTGTAGAGGATGAAGAGCGGGTGCTCGGACTCCATCGGCTCGGGCGTGTGCTCGGTGCTCTGGCCGTCCACGAGGTCGTGCCACCAGATGTCGCGGCCCTCGGTCCACGCGATCTCGGACTCGGTCCGCCTGACGACGAGGACCTTCTCCACGGAGGTGCTGCCCCCGTCGAGGGCGGCGTCGACCGCGGGCTTGAGCGGGGCGGCCTTGCCGCGCCGCCACTGGCCGTCGGCGGTGACGACGACCTTGGCCTCGGCGTCGTCGATGCGGGTGCGCAGCGCCTCGGCGGAGAAACCGCCGAAGATCACCGAGTGCGGGGCGCCGAGGCGGGCGCAGGCGAGCAGCGTCGCGATGGCCTCGGGGATCATCGGGAGGTAGACGGCGACACGGTCGCCCTTGGTGACGCCGAGCTCGGTGAGGGCGTTGGCCGTGCGGCAGACGTCGTCCTGGAGCTGGGCATAGGTGATGGTGCGGGAGTCGCCGCCCTCACCCTCGAAGTGGATCGCCACGCGGTCGCCGTTGCCGGCCTCGACGTGGCGGTCGACGCAGTTGTACGCGACGTTGAGCTCGCCGCCGACGAACCACTTCGCGAACGGGGCCTCGCTCCAGTCCAGCGTGGTGCCGAAGTCCGTGCTCCACGTGAGGCGCTCGCGGGCCTGCCTGGCCCAGAAGGCCTCGTAGTCCGCGTCGGCCTCGGCGTAGAGGGCCTCGGTGCCGTTGGCGTTCGCGGCGATCTCCTCGCTCGGGGACAGGTCGAGCTCGGCCAGGTGGCTGGAGAGGTTCTCGTCGGTCACAGCAGGCTCCTCGTCGTTGGGGATGGCGGCGCTGCACCCAGCCAACCGCGTCTGCCCCCGCGCATCAACACCGGGTCGGTCCGCGGTCGACGGGAGGTGGGTGCCCTGCGGCGGGCGGTGTCACCGCGTGCGACGAGCGGACGGTGTGAGGTGGGCCGGCGCCGCCACCGGGCGCAGATCGCGCCGGTCCAGCCCCGACGCTGGACCCGGTCGGACGGGTGCCACGCTTGGTGGACAAAGTGCCCGGTATGCCGGCCCTGCCGCTGGTCGGAACGTGCACTCGGTGCCCAGCGTGTTCGGCAACGGTTCCGCTTTGCCCATCGACCTGTTTCCCTGTGGTCAGGACGATCCACAAGGAGGTGGGCCATGTTTGACGAGGGACAGCTGTACTCACCGGTGACCCAGCACGACGACGGGACCGTCGAGGTGCACCTGAGTGACAACCACCCGGGGCGCAACGACGCCGCCTACCTGGAGCGTCGCGGGGAGATCGCCGGGGCGGCCCTGGCCTGGACCCGCGGCGAGCCGATCCCGCAGATCGCGTACACCGAGGCCGAGCACGAGATCTGGCGGACCGTGAGCCACGAGCTTGCTCCCAAGCACGACAAGTACGCGCACGGCGAGTACCTGCGGGCCAAGCACGCGTTGGCGCTGCCGACCGAGCAGGTGCCGCAGCTCGACGAGGTCACCGCCCTGCTCGAGCCGATCACGAGCTGGACCTACATCGCCGCCCCGGGCCTCGTGCCGCTGCGGGAGTTCTACGGGGACCTCGGGTCGCGCACGTTCAACTCGACCCAGTACCTCCGGCACGGCAGCCAGCCGCTCTACACCCCCGAGCCGGACATCATCCACGAGGTCATCGGGCACGGGAACCAGCTCGCGTCCCCGCGGTTCGCCCGGATCACCGAGGCTGCCGGACAGGCGTCGCTGCGGCTCGAGACGGACGAGGCGATGAAGTTCGTCGCGGACGTCTTCTGGTTCTCGATGGAGTTCGGCATCATGCGCGAGCACGGTGAGGTCAAGGCCTACGGGGCCGGCATCCTCAGCAGCTACGGCGAGATGGACGAGTTCACCCACATGGAGCACCGGCCGCTCGACCTGGCCGACATGGGCACGCTCAACTACGACATCACGGCGTACCAGCCGGTGCTGTTCTGCGCCGAGAGCCTCGAGCAGCTCGAGGACGTCGTGGGGTCCTTCTTCGAGACCGTGGACGACGACCTCGCGGCCCGACTCCGCGCCGAGGCCGCCGCCGACTGATGGCGCAAGACGGTCACGCCTCGCCGGCTCGCGCCGACGGGGCGTGACCGTTCTGCGCCATCAGTCGTCAGGTCACCAGCGGTGGGCGACGTCGATGACGAGCCGGCTGGTGCGGGTCGCGGTGTCGTTGAGCGTGAACACGCGGAACGGCAGGCGGGCCCGGACGCCCAGGCCGACGGTGCTCTGGCCCTCGAACGACCCGGCCCACACGACCTGGCGGAACGTCGTGAAGCCCGAGACGTTGGGCATGGCCGGCGGGGTGGTGTAGCGGCTGCCGAGCGTGATGATCTGCAGCTTGGCGCCCCCCGCGGTGGGGATGACGTTGCCCGACCCGTCCGCCGTGATCTGCGGGACGTAGCGGACGTAGTACCCGGTCGCCGGCCCCTTGTGGTCGATGACGAGGCGGTCGTAGCAGGTGTGCCGGCCGGCGCGCACCCCGGTGACGGTCGGGGCCGTGCTGACCGACGACGACTTGGCGAGCGAGCCCCAGTAGATGCCGCAGTACGGAGCGGCGGTGGCGCTCGACGCGGCGACGGCGGCGGGAGCGGTGGCGGCGGCGACGCCCAGGGCGAGGGCGGCGGCGGTGCGGCGAAGGGTCGTGCGGTTCATGGTGTCCTCCTGGTCGGTGTGGCTACCGGGAAGACGCGCGAGCGCTCACCCCGGTTGACCCGTCAGGAGACACGAGCGCCGCCCCAGAGACGTCGGGAGCGGCGCGGACGGCATACGACGTGGTTGCGTCCGCAACCCTGGTCGTGAAGGTGACCAGGGTTGCGGACGCAGGAACCGCGGAGGTGGAGCTGCCGATCAGTGGTCGAGCGCCTTGCCGACACCGTGACCGGTGAGGCTGCGCACCTCCATCTCGGCGTACTTCTGCGCGTTGTACTCCTTGCTCGAGATGGTGCCGAGCCAGCCGAGGAAGAACGCCAGCGGGATCGTCACCAGCCCCGGGTTGTCCAGGGGGAACCACGAGAAGTCGACCGTCGGGTCGGTGATCATCGACGGGGACGGGCCGCCCTCGACGAGCGGGGGCTTGCCCGAGACGACCGGGCTGAAGATGATCAGGCCGATGGTCGAGAGGAGGCCGCCGTAGATGGACCACAGCGCGCCGCGGGTGTTGAAGCGCTTCCAGAACAGCGAGTACAGGATCGTCGGCAGGTTCGCGGACGCCGCGACGGCGAACGCGAGAGCCACGAGGAACGCGATGTTCTGGCTCTTGGCGAACATGCCACCGAGGATGGCGATGACGCCGATCGCGACCGCGGAGATGCGGGCGACCCGGACCTCCTGGTCGGAGGTCGACTTGCCGCGGGTGATGACCTCCTTGTAGATGTCGTGCGCGAAGGTCGCACTCGCGGTGATCGTCAGGCCGGCGACGACCGCGAGGATCGTCGCGAACGCGATCCCCGAGACGATGCCGAGGAACGGGCTGCCACCGAGCTCGAAGGCGAGCAGGGGAGCGGCCGCGTTGGCCTTGCCAGGAGCGGCGTTGATGGTCTCCGCACCGACGAGGGCGCCGGCGCCGTAGCCGACGACGAGGGTGAGCAGGTAGAAGCCACCGATGAGCCAGATGGCCCACTCGACCGACTTGCGGGCCTGCTTGCTCGTCGGCACGGTGTAGAACCGCTGGAGGACGTGCGGGAGGCCGGCGGTGCCGAGGACGAGCGCGAGCGACAGCGAGATGAAGTCGATCTTCGTCGTCGTGTTGACGCCGTACTTGAGGCCGGGCTCGAGCAGCTTCTCGCCCGCCTTCGGGTTGTTGTCGACCGCGGCCTGCATGAGCCCGGAGAGGTTGAAGCCGTACTTGCCGAGCACCCAGACCGTCATGATCGCCGTGGCGGCGATGAGGAGGACGGCCTTGATGATCTGCACCCAGGTCGTGCCACGCATGCCGCCGATGAGCACGTAGGCGATCATCACGAAACCGACGACGGCGATGACGACGTTCTGCGCGCCCTCGCCCTCGATGCCGAGCAGGAGCGAGACGAGTCCACCGGCGCCGGCCATCTGGGCGAGCAGGTAGAAGAACGACACCGCGAGCACCGACGTGGCGGTCGCGATGCGGACCGGGCGCTGCTTGAGGCGGTAGGACAGCACGTCGGCCATGGTGAGCCGGCCGGTGTTGCGCATGAGCTCGGCGACGAGCAGGAGCGCGACGAGCCACGCGACGAGGAAGCCGATCGAGTAGAGGAAGCCGTCGTAGCCCTGGAGGGCGATCGCACCGGCGATGCCGAGGAACGACGCCGCCGACAGGTAGTCACCGGCGATGGCGACACCGTTCTGGCGACCGGAGAAGCCACCGCTCGCGGTGTAGAACTCGCCGGCGCTCTTCTTCCCGCTGGCCACCTTGATGATGACGACGAGGGTGACGAGGACGAAGCCGATGAAGATGGCGATGTTGAGCGTGGGGGAGCCGACCTGCGTCGCCTCGGTGGGGATGAGGGAGGTCATGTCTCAGTGCTCCTTCGCGCCGTCGAGGGTCGCACCGATGGCGTCCGCCAGCGGGTCGAGCTCGCTGTTGGCCCAGCGGGCGTAGATGATCGTGATCGCGAACGTCGTGACGAACTGTCCGAGACCGAACAGCAGGCCGATGTTGACGTTGCCGAAGACCTTCGTGCCCATGAAGCCGGGCGCGAAGATCGAGAGCAGGACGTAGACGAAGTACCAGACGAGGAAGAACGCCGTCATGGGGAAGACGAAGCCGCGGAACTTGCGGCGCAGCGCCTGGAACTCGTCGGTGGTCTGCATGGCGACGTAGGGGTCCTCGTCGCCACGTATGCGAGCGTCGTTGCTCACGGGTGCACCTCCAGTAGTCGGTCCCGGCCGGGATCCGGGTCACCCCACACTGTCGGTCCTCGGGTATGACGTCCGCACGCCCGGGCGGCCGCCTCGCGCCGGGCGGACGGGCACCTTCGCCCGGTGGCGGGCGGGCGGTCGACGAGCGGCAGGTGAGGTGCGACGAGCGGTCGCGGACGGCATACGGAGGTCGGTCGGTCCTCGGAGGCGGAGTGGGGTTGGATGGCGGGTGTGGAGATCGACCGGGCCGGGGTGGAGATCGTCGACGTGCCGTTCGTGGACGAGCGCGTGCAGCGGCTCGTCGACGAGGTGCAGTCGCACTACGTCGTGATCTACGGGACCCCCGACGAGTCGCCGGTGGACCCGCTGGAGTTCACCCCGCCGGGCGGGCGCTTCGTGCTGGCGCTGCTCGACGGCGAGCCGGTCGCGATGGGCGGGTGGCGGTGGCGGCGGGACCTCGCCGGGCGGTTCGAGGGGGCGCTCGTGGGTGAGATCAAGCGGATGTTCGTGTCGCCGTTCGCCCGGGGCAGGGGGGTGGCACGGCGGGTGCTCGCGCACCTCGAGGACTCGGCGCGGGCCGAGGGCGTGGAGCGGCTCGTCCTCGAGACGGGGACCATGCAGCCCGACGCGATGGGGCTGTACGAGGCGGCGGGCTATGAGCGCGTCGTGCCGTTCGGCCACTACGCCAGGTCACCGTTCGTCCGCTGCTACGGCAAGGTCCTGCGCTGACCCCGGGCGGGAGGGCGGCGCTCAGCTGAAGTGCCGCACCAGCTCGCGCCAGGTGGCCTCGGGGGCGGCGCCCGTGGGGAAGCGCCCGTCGAGCTCGAGGACGACCATGCCGTGCACGGCGGCCCAGAGCGCCTGCGCGCGGTGAGGGTCGCCGGTGGCCTCGAGGAAGGGGCTCCCCGACCAGTCCTCGAGCCCCGGCGGCAGTGCGGCGCGGTCGAGCGGTCCGCTCGTGGAGAGCCGGTAGAGCTGCGGGTGGGCCGTCGCCACGTCGCGGTAGCGACGGACCAGGGCGGCCACGGTGGTGACCGGCCGCACCGCCTCCCCGAACTCCTTGAGCGCGAGGGCGGCGAGCTGGCCCCGGAGGGCCTCCTTGCTCGCGAAGTGCTTGTAGAGCGAGGGCGCCGCGATGTCCAGCTCGTCAGCGAGGGTGCGCATGGTGAGCGCCTCCCAGCCCTGCCGCTCGAGGACGGCACGCGCCGCCGCGAGGACCTCACGAGCCCGCGGGGTGAGGAGCCGCGTGGGGTCGAGCTCCTCGGGGCAGGTCACCGGGCGATGCTAGCGGTGGCTTCGACGCGGTCCCGGAGTGCGGCGTTCATCGCGGCGAAGTCGTCGCCCACGTCGATCGCCGAACCGACGAGCGGCACGAGGACGCCGGAGAACGTCTCCGCCTGGGTGAGCCGGGTGCCGCCGGGGATCGGCTCCAGCGTGAAGGAGTGCTCGCCGTCGAGGAGGCCGGGCACGAGGACCCGCCCGAGCCAGCGCAGCTCGGTCCCCGGCTTCGCGGCGAGCACGGTCGGCGTGAAGGTCATCGCCCTGCCCGCGGCCGGGTGGATCTCGACGACGATCCGGTCGCCCGTGCGCGCTATCCCCTCCACCTCGCGGATGAACGGGTTCCATGAGGGGTATGCCGCGAAGTCCGTCAGCGTGGCCCACACCTGAGCGGGTGGGGCGGCGATGTCGACGGAACGCGCGACCCGCCGCTCACGGTGGAGGAGGGTGGCGGTCAGGGTGAGGGTCGCGACGACGGCGGTGGTGACGAGGGCGATGCGCTGGGCGGTCATGTCGGCTCCTGTGTGCTCGGGGCGTGGTGGTGGGCGTTCGTGGGCTAACGCTGTTAGCCAACTTTAGGCTAACAGCGTTAGCCGGTCAAGCCGTCCGACCTTCGTGGTCCGAGGGCGGCATGATGGTCGACGTGCGCGCCCTCGTGAAGACCGAAGCCGGCCCGGGACTCCAGCTCATCGACGTCCCCGAGCCGTCGTGCGGTGATGCCGACGTCAAGATCCGCGTCCTGCGAGCAGGCCTGTGCGGCACCGACCTCCACCTCGAGCAGTGGGACGACTGGGCGGCGTCGGTGGTCCAGGCGCCCATGACGATCGGCCACGAGTTCTACGGCGAGGTCGTCGAGGTGGGCTCGCTCGTCGACCACATCTGCGTGGGTGACCGCGTCTCGGGGGAGGGCCACCTCGTCTGCGGGAACTGCCGCAACTGTCGCGCCGGTCGACGCCACCTGTGCATCAAGACCGTCGGGGTCGGCGTCAACCGCGACGGCGCGTTCGCCGACCACGTCGTCATCCCCGCCATGAACGCCTGGGTGCAGCCGGCCGACCTCGACCCGGACCTCGGCGCGATCTTCGACCCGCTCGGCAACGCGACCCACACGGCACTGCAGTGGCCGATGGTCGGTGAGGACGTCGTCGTCACCGGGGCCGGGCCCATCGGCGTCATGGCCGTGGCGATCGCCCGGCACGCCGGCGCCCGTAGGATCGCCGTCACCGACCTGAGCGACGAGCGGCTCGCGCTCGCCAAGGGGGCGGGCGCCGACCTCTGCGTCAACGTCGCCCGGGGCGAGACGCTGGCCTGGGCGCAGGAGCAGCTCGGGATGCTCGAGGGTTTCGACATCGGCCTCGAGATGTCCGGGGCGCCGCGGGCCGTCGAGGACATGCTCGCCAACCTCAACCACGGCGCCCGGGTCGCGATGCTCGGGCTGCCCAAGGACCCCTACCCCATCGACTGGGGGCGGGTCATCACGCACATGATCACGATCCGCGGGATCTACGGGCGAGAGATGTTCGAGACCTGGTACCTCATGGGCTCGATGCTCGCGACGAGCCCGGCACTGCGCGACGCGGTGCAGTCGGTCATCACGCACCGGTTCCCCGCGGAGGAGTGGGAGCGTGGGTTCGAGGTGGCGCGGTCCGGCAGGTGCGGCAAGGTCGTCCTCGACTGGTCCTGACGGCCGACCCGACCGGAGGAGACGGTGAGGGTCCGGAGGGAACGGTTCCCTCCGGACCCTCACGCTTTCCTCATGGGGAGCGAAAGCTGGGGAGGGCGGACGGCATACGCTGGCTGGCGTCTGCCACAAGCGAACGAGAGGTGTGCCGTGTACGGATCGGTGAAGGACGAGCTCGCCGCGACGCTGGCCGAGATCGAGGCGGCCGGTCTCTACAAGCGGGAGCGCGAGCTGACCACGCCCCAGTCCTCGCACGTCGGCACGAGCGGCGGCGAGGCGCTGAACTTCTGCGCCAACAACTACCTCGGCTTCGCGGACCACCCCGACGTCGTGGAGGCGTCGAAGGCGGCGCTGGACGAGTGGGGCTTCGGGATGGCGTCGGTGCGGTTCATCTGCGGGACGCAGACGCAGCACTCGCTCCTCGAGCGACGGCTCAGCCAGTTCCTCGACATGGAGGCGACGATCCTCTACTCGTCGTGCTTCGACGCCAACGGCGGTGTCTTCGAGGTGCTGTTCGGGGCCGAGGACGCGATCATCAGCGACGAGCTCAACCACGCGTCGATCATCGACGGCATCCGGCTGAGCAAGGCGCAGCGCTACCGCTACAGGAACGCCGACATGGCGGACCTGCGGACCCAGCTCGAGGCCGCGGTCGCGGCGGGTGCCCGTCGGAAGGTCGTCGTCACCGACGGCGTCTTCTCGATGGACGGCTTCTACGCGCCGCTCGACGAGATCTGCGACCTCGCGGACGAGTTCGAGGCGATGGTCCTCGTCGACGACTCGCACGCGGTGGGGTTCGTGGGGGCGAACGGACGCGGCACGCCGGAGCTGTTCGGGGTGCAGGACCGCGTCGACATCGTCACGGGCACCCTCGGCAAGGCGCTGGGCGGGGCCTCCGGTGGCTACGTCTCGTCACACCAGGAGGTCGTGGACCTGCTGCGCCAGCGCTCGCGTCCCTACCTGTTCTCGAACTCGGTGGCACCCGGCGTGGTGGCGGGCTCCCTCAAGGCCATCGAGCTCGTCGACTCGTCCAGCGAAGCGCGAGAGACTTTGCAGCGCAACACCTCCCTCTTCCGCGAGCTGATGACCGACGCGGGCTTCGAGCTGCTCCCGGGATCGCACCCGATCACGCCCGTGATGTTCCCCGGCGACGACGGTGCGCGCATCGCCGCGGAGGTCGCGGACCGGATGCTCGCCGACGGGGTCTACGTCATCCCGTTCTCGTTCCCGGTCGTGCCGAAGGGAAAGGCGCGGATCCGCGTGCAGCTGTCGGCGGCCCACTCCGAGGAGGACGTGCGCCGCTGCGTCGACGCCTTCGTCAGGGCACGCGAGGTCGACGCCCAGGCACCCTGAGCGCGGGCGGTCATCCCTGCGGGGAGTCCAGGTGCTCGCGGAGGACGCGCACGACAAAGTCGTGGTCGGCCCGCTGCGGCAGTCCCGACACCCCGATCCACCCGACGACCCCGGAGTCGTGGGTGCGCAGCGGGAAGGCGCCGCCGGCGGCCGCGTACTCCTCCGCCGGCAGGAGGAACTTCTCCGCCAGCGTCGTGCCGAGATCCCGGCAGAGCTGGCCCATGTAGAGCGAGGAGTGCTCGAAGCGCGTCACCACCCGGCCCTTGCGCTGCAGCCACGCATCGTTGTCCGCGGTCGAGCCGGGCAGGGCGCTGTGGAAGAGCTGGTGCTGGCCCCGCCAGATGCCGACGACGACGGGGAGCTCGTCGGCCCACGCGGCGTCCGCCGCCCGCCTTCCGAGGTCGTACGCGGACCTCTCCGTCAGGGCAGGAAGGACGAGCTCGCTCTCGTGCCGGGCCAGCTCGGCCAGGGTCGGCCATCCGTCCGTGGTGGTCGTGGTCACTGTGCGGTCCTCCCGTGGGGGCGCTCGGAGCGTGCGAGCCTGCGCGGAGCGTATCCATGCGATGTCACGCCGGGCAACGACGCAGGGCCGCGGCCCCGGCGTCAGTCGTCCATCGCCTCGATGCCGAGCTCGGCCAGCTCCCCCATGCTGGCCCGCATCCGCCTGACCAGCTCCGGCGGCGGCGGGGTCCAGTCGCTCAGCTCCTCGACGACCCGCAGCGGCTCGGTGGTCCGGTAGGACCGGGTCGGGTTGCCCGGGAAGCGCTTGTCGGTGACGTTCGGGTCGTCCTCGATGGTGCCGAGCGGCTCCACCCGGTAGACCCGGCCGGGGCCCTCGCCCCGCGCGAGCGCGGCCGCGAGCGGGGCGCCCTCGCGGCTGGCCGTGAGATAGATGTGCCTGGACTGACGCCTCGACCCGTAGTTCGACCGCCAGCCCGGAGTGAGCAGGTCGCCGGGACGCAGGTCGGCCCTCGTGCCGTGGAAGAACGGTCCGGGGTCGTCCACCACGCGCGGCGGCGGCGGGGGGTCACGAAGCAGGCTGTCGAGTCGATGCATCAGGGCCGCCACCCGGTCCCGCCCCTCCGGCGCGCGGGGGTAGCGGTCGAGGACCGCGCGCACGACCGGTGTGGCTCGCGTGGCGGCGCCGCTGAGGACGTACTCGGCGACCACCGCGTCGTCACCTCGCGCGATCTCGGCTGCGCGGGCGGCGTGGGCCGCCGCACCGAGGATGTGGCGCAGCTGGGTCGACCTCGGCAAGGGGTGGAGGTATGCCGCCGCTGCCGCGTCCCCCGCGGCGGTCGCCGCGTGCCGGGCGGCGTCGGTCGCCGCGTCCCTGGCCGCGCGATGGGCCTCGGCCGCGGCGGTGCGCTGGAGCCGCGAGCGGGCAGCCCCCTGTGCGAAGACCCGTGCGGCCCGGATCGCCTCCGCCGGGCGCGGGTCGTCCGGGTGCGGACGCTGGTAGAGGACGAGCACGGGTTCGGCGCAGGCCGCGGCAAACCCGGCGACGGCGCGCAGGTCGTCCATCGCCAGCCCGACGTCACCCGAGCGTCCCTCCATCGCTTCGATTCTGGCACAGCGCGACCGGGGATCCGGGGGGCAGGAAGGACGCCCGTCAGTCGATGAGGCGGCTGTGGTCGAGGTGGATGCGCTCGGGCGTGTGGAGCCTCACCATGACCCGGGTCGTGTCGCGCGGCACCGAGCCCGGCGTCGCGAGCGACACCACGACAGCGACACTGAACGCGAGCGGGGTGCACCAGGCGGCGGGGTTCGCGAGCAGGGCCCCGGCCCACCCGGACAGGGGAGCGGCCACCACCGTGGCCGTGGCCGCTGCCGTCGCCGCCACCGCACCGACGATGAACCCGGCGGCCGCGCCCGCGCGGCTGAGCCGGCGCCACCAGACCCCGAGCATGAGCAGTGGCGCGAAGGTCGCCGCCGCCAACGAGAAGGCGAACCCGACGGTCGTCGCGATCCCGATGGGCTCCATCCAGCGCGACAGGCCGAACGGGATGATGACGGCGACGGCGGCCGCGACCCGGAAGCCGCCGAAACCCATCGCGTCACCGCCGGTGAGGCGTGCCAGCCGCGGCCGGATGAACTCCTGGTGCAGCACCCCGGTCACCGACATCGCCAGGCCCGAGGCCGTCGACAGCAGGGCCGCGAACGCCCCCCCGGCCAGCATCGCGGTGAGCACGTCGCCGCCGATCCCCTCGACCACCTGCCCCGGCAGCTGCAGGACGATCGTGTCGGACCGGACCCCCGTCGGCAGCGACGGCAGGTGCACGCGGCCCAGCGCGGCATACACCGGCGGCAGGAGGTAGAACGCGCCGAGCAGCGCGACCACGGTGACGGTCGTGCGCCGCGCCGCGACCCCGTCGGGGTTGGTGTAGTAGCGCACGAGGACGTGCGGCAGCCCCATCGTGCCGAGGCACAGCGCCACCATCATCGACGCCGAGCGGTACACGGGGTGGTCGTCACCGGAGACCGCGACGAACGGCTCCGCCCACGACACCGGGACCTCCGGAGTCGCTGAGCCGGAACGCATCCAGAGGGCGAGCAGCACGAACGCGGGAACGGCCAGGGCGGTGAGCTTGATCCAGTACTGCACCGCCTGGACGAACGTGATCGACCGCATCCCGCCAGCGCCGACGGCCAGCGCGACGACGACCGCGACGATGAGCGCCCCGACCCACTGGGGCGCTCCGGTCACCAGCTGCAGCGCCAGCCCGGCACCCTGGAACTGGGGCACGAGGTACAGCCAGCCGATGGCGACGACGAGCAGCGCCGCGAGCCGCCGGATCCCGATCGACCCCAGCCGGGCCTCGGCGAAGTCCGGCAACGTGTACGCCCCCGAACGCCGCATCGGCGCCGCGACCATGACGAGCAGGACGAGGTAGCCCACGGTGTATCCGACGGGCAGCCAGAGCAGGTCCACGCCCTCGTCGTAGATCAGCCCCGCGACGCCGAGGAACGAGGCGGCGGAAAGGTACTCACCCGAGATCGCGCTCGCGTTGAGCCGCGGCGACACCGTCCGGCCGGCGACGTAGAAGTCCGACGTCCGCCGTGACAGGCGCAGCCCGAGGCCGCCGACGGCGACGGTGGTGAGGCACACGAGCGTCACGGCGATGATCGAGAACGTCTGGGTCACGACGGTTCCGACCGTGGCGACACGACGTCGGCGAACTCCGCCTCGATCCGTTCGGCCTGTCGCACATAGGTTCTCGCCGTCAGCCACGTCGCTGGGTAGATTGCCACCCCGAGGACGAGCCACGGCAGCGGCAGCCCGAACAGCACCGTCGTCCGCGCCGCCGGCACCGCGATGAGCAGCACGGAGAAGCCCGCGACGGCGAGGACGAGGGCACTCAGGACGCTGAGGCTGAGCCGCAGCTGGGCCCGCATCAGCCCGGCGAGGTAGACGTCGCCGAGCTCGGTCTGCTCGTCGAGGTCGGTGGCAAGCGGTCGGCTGCGGCCGGCGACCGCGCTCCGGCGGGAGCTCGTGACCCGCACCCGCGCGGGGACCCCGCCACGGTCGGCCATGCTCAGTCGCCGCCGGGGGAGGAGCGCCGTTCGCCCAGGGGCCGCCGGAGCAGCAGGTCGCGAAGAGCGCGCGTGTGCCGCCTGCTCACCTGGAGCTCGATGTCTCCGATGAGGACCGAGCACCGTCCGTGGTCCATCCGGACCTCGGTGACGTGGGCCAGCGCGACGAGGGTGGAGCGGTGGATCCGGACGAAGCCGTGCTCGCCCCACTTGTCCTCGAGGACCGCGAGGGGGACGCGGATGAGGTGGCTGGCCTCGCCCGTGTGCAGCCGCGCGTAGTCACCCGAGGCCTGCGCGTAGCGGATCTGCGACCGGGAGATGAACCGCGTGACGCCGCCGAGCTCCACGGGGATCGTCTCGTCCTCCTCGACCGGTCCGGGCTCGGGGACGGGAGCGCGGGTCCCACGCTCTGCGTGGGCCGGCATACCCGCCTCGTCCTGCTTGGCCACGACGCGACGCACGGCCTCCGCGAGCCGTTCGCCGCGCACCGGCTTCATGACGTAGTCGGTGACGGCCAGCGCGAAGGCGTCGACGGCGTGCTGCTCGTGCGCGGTCACGAAGACGAGCTGCGGCGGTGCGGCGAAGCGGGCGAGCACCCGGCCCAGGGCCATGCCGTCGAGGCCGGGCATCGAGATGTCGCTGAAGATGACGTCGATGTCGTGGACCTCGAGCATCTGGAGGGCCTCGGTCCCGCTCGTCGCCGTGAGGACCTCGCCGACCCGGTCGTCCTGGCTCAGCAGGAACCGGACCTCGGAGAGGGCGGGGAGCTCGTCGTCGACGACGAGGGCTCGCAGGGAGCCGTCAGGGGCCATGCGGCCGAGACTACCGAGCGGTCGGCGACACGGACCACGGCACGGCAGGCACGGCCGTCCCGATGAGGGAGACGGGTCACGTGCTCAGTCGGCGTGGACTCCCGGCGCGTACTTCGGCACGCGGAAGCTCACCCTCGTCCCGGCGCCGACGGCCGTCTCGACGACGAGCCCGAACTCGTCTCCGTACACCTGGCGGAGCCTGGCGTCGACGTTGCCGAGACCCACGGAGTCGGCCCGCGACTGGCCGTCGAGGATGCGCTGCACGAGCTCGGGTGAGGTCCCCACGCCGTCGTCCTCGATCGAGATCTCGGTCTCCGACCCCTGGTCGGACGCCGTGATGGTCACGTGCCCGATGCCCTCCTTGGTCGCGAGGCCGTGGCGCACGGCGTTCTCCACGAGGGGTTGCACGGCGAGGTAGGGGACCCGCACCGGGAGGACCTCGGGGGCGATGAGGAGGGAGACCTGGAGGCGCTCGCCGAACCGGGCCTGCTCGAGGACGAGGTAGCGCTCGACGTTGCGCAGCTCCTCGGCGAGCGTCGTGAAGGCGCCGCCCTCGCGCAGGGCGTAGCGGGTGAAGTCGGCGAACTCGAGCAGCAGCTCACGCGCCCGTTCGGGGTCGGTCCGCACGAACGACGCGATGGCGCCGAGGGAGTTGAAGATGAAGTGCGGGCTGATCTGCGCCCGCAGCGCCCGCAGCTCGGCCTCCATCGCGCGGGTGCGGGTGCGGCCGAGCTCGGCGACGTCGAGCTCGGCCGAGACCCAGCGGGCCAGCTCCCCGGTGGCCCGGGCCAGGCCTGCTGACGCGGCCGGGGCGTATGCCGTGAGCGTCCCGACGACCTTGCCCTCCGCGAGCAGGGGGGCGATGACCGCCGACCGGATGGGGCAGTCGGGGTCGCTGCAGGTGAGCACGTCGGACCCGAGCACGGTGAGCGTGCCCGAGAGCCGGGTGGCCGACGCGTGAGCGTGTGCGTCGGGTCCGTGGTGCTCGCCCGGCCCGGTCCACCCGAGCAGGCCGGCGCCGTCGCAGATGGCGACCGCCCGGGCCCCGAGGATGGAGAGCAGGTGCCGACCCGCCTTGTCGGCCGCGTCGGGGGTGAGCCCGTCACTGAGGTGGCGCGAGGCCAGGGACGCCGTGTGCAGGGTCTGGTAGGTCACCCGGTCGACCGTCGAGAGGAAGCCACGCCGCCGACCCCGGCCCGCGACCCACCGGAGGAGCCCCACGAGCAGCACCGCGGCGAGGACGACGACCGCCGTCGGCCAGTGCAGGGAGGACGCCATGGCCGCCACCCTAGGGCGGTGGCCCCTGACAAACGCTCGAGACCGGTCGACACCGCGCGACGCGGGCGGGACCGCCCGGCATACGCTCGCCGCATGACGGAGTTCGACGACCTGGTGCGGATCGAGGACGGCCGGGCGGACATCTCGCCCGGCTGGGTCGTGGGGGCGGCCGTCAACGGTGGTGCCCTCATGTCGCTCGCGACCCGGGCCGCCGTCGAGGCGACGGGCGCCGTCGACGCGCACACGGACCCGGTGGCCTTCAGCACGACGTTCCTCGCCGCCGTCCAACCGGGCGCCGTGGAGGTCGCGACCGAGGTGCTGCGTGCCGGGCGGTCCTTCTCGACGTGCGAGGTGACGCTGTCGCAGGGCGGGGTCGCGTGCGTCCGGCACAGCGCGACCTTCGCCGACCTCGACGTGCACAGCGAACCCGTCCACCGCGCGGAGACGCCGCCCGAGATGCCCGAGCCGGAGTCGTGCGCCCCGGCCGTGCGCGCCGGCTTCGCCGAGCAGATCACCATCCTCGACCGCCTCGACCTGCGGATCGACCCCGCCACGGTCGGCTGGGCGGTCGGCCAGCCGGCCCGCGACGGGGAGATGCGCGCCTGGATCCGGTTCGCCGACGGACGCGAGCCGGACACGACGGCGCTTCCGTTCTTCCTCGACGCGATGCCCCCGGTGACCTTCACCTTCGGCGCGCTCGGCTGGGCGCCGACCATCGCGTTCTCCGGTCACGTGCGGTCCCGCCCCGCCCCCGGCTGGCTGCGGATGCGGATCACGACCCGCAACGTCGTCGGCGGCCTCTTCGAGGAGGACGCCGTGATCTGGGACTCCCGGGACCGGGTCGTCGCCCAGTCTCGCCAGCTCGCGGGTGTTCGTATGCCGGCCGCTCCCGTCGCGTCGTAGGGCTCGCCACCGTGACCGACACGTCCGCGGACCTCACGTCCGCCGTCACCGCCCTCGCCGGGCTGCCCGGCGTCGCCGACCGGATCGACGCCGCCCGGGCGGCCTGCACCCAGCTGCGCTGGCACCACGCCCTGCGCCGGCGCATCCCGGAGGCCGCCGCCGAGTCCCGGGTGCGAGGTGCGTGGGCCAGCGGCGAGCTCGACGGCGCCCGGCTGTCGGTCGAGATCGTCCGCGACCTCATGCGCGGCGCCGTGACGTGGCACGACGACCCGGACCCGGTCGAACAGGTCATGCGGGGGGTCATCGCCGCGACCGCCGAGACCGAGCGACTGGGCCACGTCGTCCTCACCGCCCCGATGCAGGCCCTCGCCCGGCTCCACACCGCGGCCGCGGCAGGCCTCGTGCCCGACTCCGAGCTGGGCCGGCCGCGTCTGGACGGGGAGGACTGCCGCGAGTTCGTCGAGATCGGGGAGGCGCCGCCCGCCGCGGCCGCTCGTGCCCGGCTGCAGCGGGTCGTCGCCGTTCTCGCGCACACCCGCTCGCTGCCCGTGCCCGTCGTCGCGGCGCTGGTGCACGCCGAGATCGTCACGGCTCGCCCCTTCACCCGCGGCAACGGTGTCGTCGCCCGCGCCGCCGAGCGGGCCGTCGTCCAGGCGGGCGGCCTCGACCCGACGGGCGTCGCGGTCACCGAGGCGGGGCACGGCACGGGCGGTGGGCCGGCCTACCTCGGTGGGCTCACGGCATACACCCGTGGTGACGCGGCGGGGGTCGGGCTGTGGGTGACGCACTGCTGCGACGCCATCGTCGCCGGCGCGGCGGAGGGCGAGCGGATCGCCGACGCGGTGCTGGCCGGCCGCCTCTCCTGACCGTTTGTCAAGTCTTGTCCTCCCCACCCGAGGGGAGTACACATGAGCCATCGGACAGGCCCCCCGGGGAACCGACCGACCGATGAACAACCGCGAGACGCAACGGGTACCCACGCGCGGGCAGTCCACTGATGGACCGGTCTGTCCGGGCTTGACCCGGTACGACGGCAATGAATGTGCACGCTTGGTCGCCCTGCACGCTCGCGGCGGATGACGCCCCTCGCCCGAGGGGCGTCATCGTCGGGCTTGCCGTTGTGACCATTTCCCGGCTGGTTATGCGCGTTTGGTTGCACGCACCGCAGCGATGGGCAACGATGGAGCCATCGCTCCCCTTCGGGGTCGTAGCGAAGGGCGGTCCGGCTCCTCCCCCCCGGAGCCAGGCCCGCTCGACGGCCCCGGTCATCCCCCCGACCGGGGCCGTCGCCTGTCCCCGGGCAGGTCGCCGGGTCGCCGTCGTCCACAGCCGACTCCGGCCGTCCCGGCCGTCCACAGGCGGGCGGACCCGCGCTGGCGCCGGGGGTCGGCGGGCGTCACCGTCGGTGCATGACCCCACCCCAGACACCTCTCGTGGTCGTCCTCGGCGCCAGCGGCGGACTCGGTGCGTCGACCTGGTCCGCGGCCCTGGCCCGCCGGCTGTCCCTCCACCTCGGTGAGTGCGTGCTCGTCGACGCCGACCTGCGCGGCGGCGGGCTCGACATGACCTGCGGCATCGAGCACGTCCCCGGTCTGCGCTGGCCCGACCTCGCGCGGCTGCGCGGGACGACGTCGTGCGAGCGGCTCGTGGCCGCCCTGCCCACGGGTGAGGTCCCCGTCCTGTCGGCGGGCGGGCGGGGTGGCGCGGTCGTCGAGTCCGTCGTGGCCGACGTGCTGGACTCGCTGCGGGGGATCGTCCCGGTGGTCCTCGACGTGCCGGCCCGGGGTGGGGTCGGACCTGGGTTGTGGGCGGACGCGTCAGCGGTGCACGTCGTCGCGGGGGTGTCCGCGCGCCAGCTCGCCGACGTCGGTGTGGTGCTGAGCGAGCTCGAGGGGTCCGGGGTCGGGCTGGTGACCCGGTCGGACGGCGCCCTGCCGCCGGACTTCGACGAGGTCCTCGAGGAGCTGGGCCCTCCGCACCTGGCGCATGTCCGCACCGACCAGCGGGTGCGCCGTGACGGCGAGTGCGGGGAGTGGCCGGGGGCACGGGGGCCGTTGCGGGACAGCGCGGACCGGGTCGCCCTCGACCTCGTCGAGTTCCTCGCGGAGGGGGTGGCGTGACCTCCCGGGACGCCGCGCGCCGGGCCGGCGTCGACGCAGCCATCCGATCCGGCCGGCCGCCGGACGAACGGGTCATCGCCGAGCTCACCGGAGGGGTCGAGCTCGGAGTCGACGGTGCCGCCGAGGAGGGCGAGAGGCTGCGCGAGCAGGTCCTCGGGCTGGGCCCCCTGGCCATGTGGGTCGCCTGCGAGGACGTCACCGACGTCCTCGTCAACGGCGACGGCCGGGTGTGGGTGGACCGGGGCGGGGGACCGGAGGACACCGGGGTGTCGCTCGACGCCGATGCTGCGCGGGCGCTCGCCGTGAGGCTCGCCGGCCGGGCCCGACGCCGGCTTGACGACGCGCAGCCGTGGGTCGACGGCGTCCTCCCCGGCGGGGTGCGGCTGCACGCGGTCCTCCCGCCACTGGTCGAGACGGCGACGCACCTCAGCCTGCGCGTGCCACGACGCCAGCCGGTGGGGGTGGCCGGACTCCGGTCGCTGGGATCGGTGGGCGACGAGATGGCGGCGATGCTGCGGCGGGTGGTGGCGGCCCGGCTGTCGTTCCTCGTCGTCGGGGGGACGGGAGCCGGCAAGACGACGGTGCTCGGGGCCCTGCTGGCCGAATGCGGTCCCCGGGAGAGGCTCGTCGTCGTCGAGGACGTCCGCGAGCTGGCGCCACACCATCCGCACGTCGTGCGGCTCCAGGGCCGGACGCCCAACGTCGAGGGCGCCGGGGGCGTGACGATGGTCGACCTCGTGCGCCAGGCGCTGCGGATGAGACCTGACCGGCTCGTCGTCGGCGAGGTGCGTGGCGCCGAGGTCCGCGAGCTGCTGGCCGCCCTCAACACCGGTCACGAGGGCGGCGCCGGGACGCTGCACGCCAACGGGATCGACGAGACCCCGGCGCGGCTCGAGGCGCTGGGCGCCCTCGCGGGGCTCGGTCGGGAGGCGGTGCACGCGCAGCTCCGCGGGGCGGTCCAGGTCGTCGTCGACGTCGCGCGGGCCGGGCAGTCGCGCTACGTGCGCGCGCTCGGGGTGACCCGCTGGGACGGCGCCGAGGTCGTGGTCGACGAGGCCCTGGTCGTGGGCGCCGGTCCTCGCGGGGGTCACGGTGGGCCTGCTGGTGGTCGCGCGCGCGCTGGTGGTGGACGGGCGGGGGGCGCGCCGACTGGTGGCGCGCGGGCTGGTGGCGTCGACCCCGACG
>NZ_AVPL01000057.1 GCF_000768695.1 Knoellia aerolata DSM 18566 | reverse complement strand
AATCGAACCGATGACCTATTCATTACGAGTGAATCGCTCTGGCCGACTGAGCTAAAGCGGCGTGGTGCGCGAACCGGTGAGTCGAGCACGCCGCACGAGTATACGAAAGACCCCGCCGCAACGCGAAACCGGCGCTCGTCGGCGCCAGCCGGGCTCAGCAGGTCAGGCCGTCCTTCGGCACGGTGCCCTCGAGGTAGAACTCGTCGATCGGCTCGTCCACGCACTGGTTGGACCGCGTGTATGCCGTGTGCCCGTCTCCCTCGTACGTGATGAGCGAGCTCCGCGCGAGCTGGTCGTGCAGCCGGACCGACCACTCGTAGGGCGTCGCCGGGTCGCGCGTGGTGCCGACGACGACGATCGGGTCAGCGCCCTCGGCGGTGACCTTCGCCGGTGGCTGCGACGAGCGCTCGGTCTCCACCGGCCACGAGCCGCACGGGAGGGAGGACCACACGAGGAACGGCCCCCACGTCGGGGCCTCGGCCGTCGAGGCCTCGGCGGCGGCCGCACGCGTCGCGAGGTCGTCGGACTCCGGCTTGTCGAGACAGTTCACCGCGTAGATGACCTCCATGATGTTGCCGCCGTAGCCACCGCCGGGCTGACGGTCGGCATACCGGTTGGCCAGGCCCATGAGCTCGGCGCCGTTGCCGTCGAGCGCGTCGCGCATCGCCCCGACGAGGGCGTCCCACATGCCCTCGTCGTACATCGCGGACGCGATCCCGAGGATCGCCCAGCCCTCGGTGAGCCGGGGGACGGCCCGGTCGTCGGTTCCCGAGAGGGGCCGGTCGTCCACCCGACCGAGGAAGTCGCGCAGCCCGGACATGACGTCGTCGACGGAGCCGCCGAGCGGGCATCGGCCCTTGTCGACGCAGAACTGCGCCCACGCCCGGGTCGCGGTCTCGAACCCCTTGGCCTGACCGAGGTTCACCTCTTGCGAGGTGAGGTCGGGGGCGACGACGCCGTCGAGGACGAAACGCCCGACGAGCTGGGGGAACAGGTCGGCGTACGTGGCTCCGAGATAGGTGCCGTAGGACTTGCCGAGGTAGTTCAGCGTGTCCTCGCCCAGCGCCGCACGCAGCACGTCCATGTCCTTGGCCGCGTCGACGGTCGAGACGTGCCCGAGCAGCGGCCCGGCGTTGGCGCCGCACTTCTGCGCGAACGACGCGGCGTTGGCCGCGAACGCCTCCTCCTCGCCCGCGTCGTCCGGCGTCGGGTCGAAGCCGAGGAAGGCGTCGAGCTCGGCGTCGCTCACACAGTCGATGGGCGCGGACCGGCCCACGCCGCGCGGGTCGAAGCCGACGATGTCGTAGCGCTGCCGCACCCCGGCGCCCACGATGAAGTCCGCGCCGCTGGCGTAGTCGACACCCGAGCCGCCCGGGCCGCCGGGGTTGACGACGAGGGCCCCCAGTCGTTGGGACTGGCGACGCGCGGGAACCCGCAGAACCTCGATCTCGATCGTGTCGCCCTCGGGCGTGCCGTAGTTGAGCGGCACCTCGAGCTTCGCGCACTGGCCGCCCGAGCAGTCCTCCCACTGCAGCTGCTGGTCGTAGAAGGCGTCCATGCCCTCCATGCCGGGCGGGGGCTTCTGCGGCGACCACGACGGCGCCGGCGCCTCCGGGGCGAAGAGGTCCTCGACGGTGCTGCAGCCCGAGGCCAGCAGGGCGACCGAGACGAGAGCAGCGGTGAAGGAGGCACGACGCATGGTGAGACCCTACGTTCCCGACCTCGACGCGAGCACCGGCGCAGACGTCAGCGGGGCAGCCGCAGGTCGAGTGCCATCGCCTCGAGGGCGAGCAGCGGCTGGACGTTGGCCGCGATCCGCTCCCGCGCCGTGCCGATGGCATCCATCGCGACGAGGACCCGTTCCGACGACAGCACCTGGGCCACCTGCTGGACCACGGACCGCGAGTCCTCGTTGACCAGGGCGGTCGGGACGCCCATCTGCAGGACGAGCGCGTCGCGGTAGACGGAGAGCAGGTCCACGAGCGCCCGGTCGACCATGTCGCGCGAGAAGCGCGTCGCCCGGACCTTCTGTTCCTTCTCGAGGGAGGACACCTGCGAGCGGATGTGTGGCGGCTGCGTCCGCGCGGACGGGTCGGCGCCCAGGATCTCCATGAGCCGGGCCTTCTCGGCGGCATCGCGCTCGGCCGAGGACGCCTGCGACTCCTCGGTCGCGATCGTCGACAGGTCCGACGCCGCGTCGATGGCGTCACCGACGGTCCGGATCTTGGAGGCGAGCGAGATGACGTCGTGACGGCGGATCCGGGCGTGCTCGTCGCGGGCCAGCCGGCGGGCGAGGCCGACGTGCGACTGGGCAGCGCGGGCGGCATACATCGCCATCGGCGGGTCGACCCCGTCGCGCCGCACGAGCAGGTCGGCCACCGCCTCGACCGAGGGGGTGCGCAGGCGCACCTGCCGCGAGCGCGAGCGGATGGTGATGATGACGTCCTCGACGGAGGGCGCGCAGAGCATCCAGACGGTCCTCGGCACCGGCTCCTCCAGCGCCTTGAGCAGCGCGTCGGCTGCTCGCTCGGTGAGCCGGTCGGCGTCCTCGATGATGATGACCCGGAAGCGGCCGACCGAGGGTCGGTGGGCCGCGAGGGTGACGAGGTCGCGGGCCTGGTCGACCTTGATCGACAGGCCCTCGGTCGCGATGACGTCGACGTCGGCGTGGGTCCCGTCGGCCGCGGTCCGGCACTCCCGGCACTCGCCGCAGCCGCCGCTCGGGCACTGCAGCGCCGCCGCGAAGGCCCGCGCGGCCACCGATCGGCCGGACCCGGGCGGTCCGGTGAGCAGCCAGGCGTGGGTCATCGCCCCGGGGTCGGAGACGGCGCGCGACAGGGTGGCGACCGCCGCGTCCTGGCCGATGACGTCACGCCAGACGGTCACGGCGAGCCGACCTCGACGAGCCCCGAGGCCACGAGCCGTCCGAGGACCGCCTCGTGGATGGCCTCGGGCGACGCCGTCCCGTCGACGACGAGGTAGCGCTCCGGCGCCCCCTGCGCCATCGCGAGGAAGTGCTGACGGACCGTGTCGTGGAAGGTGTCGCCCTCCGACTCCAGCCGGTCGTGGACCTCGCCGCGACGGCGTCGCCCCTCCTCGCTCGGCACGTCGACGATGACGGTGAGGTCGGGAACGAGCGAGTCGACCGCCCACATCTGGAGGTCGTGGACCTCGACCGCCCCGAGGTCGCGCCCGGACCCCTGGTAGGCGACCGACGAGTCGGTGTAGCGGTCGGTGACGACGACGGCGCCCCGTCCCATCGCCGGACGGATGAGCTGGTCGACGTGGTGCGCCTTGTCGGCGGCGAAGAGCAGGGCCTCGGCGCGCGGCGAGACGTGGTCCCCGTGGAGGACGAGGTCGCGGATGGCGGCGCCGAGGGGCGTGCCCCCCGGCTGGCGGGTGACGACGACCTCGCGCCCCAGCGCCCCGAGGGCATCGGCGAGCAGGCGCACCTGGGTCGACTTGCCCGCGCCGTCGCCGCCCTCGAAGGCGATGAAGAGTCCGTCCGTCACGCGCCCGAGCCTAGGCGAGCCCGCGGACAAGCCCACTCACGCGTGACGGTCGGCGTTCGCGTGGATCGCGTCCCTGACGTATGCCGCGAGCCCGGGTGCGAGGTCCTCGTACGTCGCCGTGAACCGCGGGTCCGCGACGTACATGTCGGCGAGCCCACGGTGGAACTCGTGCGTGAGGTCGTAGAACCACGTCTGGATCTGCACCCGGTGCGCCTCGGCCGCGTCCATCGCCTCGGCGGACGTCGCCGGCTTCCCGGACCGCAGCGCCGCGACGAACGCCGCGTTCACGGCCTCGCCCTCGGCCCTGATCCGCTCCCAGTCGGCCGGGGTGTGGCGCTTCGTGCGGGCGGCGGACTGCTGCCACGCGTCCGTCTCGCCCCAGCGCTCCTGCGCCTCGGCCCGGTACTCGTCCTTGAAGCCGTCGCCGAAGATCTGCTTGAGCTCCTCGGACGTGGCGGGTGTCTCGTTCATCTCTCTCCCCAGTCTGGCGTCGATGGCGTCGACGAGCCGGTGCAGCTCGTCGACCTTCTCCATGACCGCGTCGCGCTGTCGGCGCAGGTGCTCGGCCGCCGAACCGTCGCCGCGCAGGAGCGACCCGACCTCGTCGAGGGAGAGCCCGAGACGGCGGTAGGTGACGACCGTCGCGAGCCGCTCGAGGTCGGCCCCCGTGTAGAGGCGGTAGCCGGCGGGCGTCCGCTCCGACGGCGACAGCAGCCCGACCTCGTCGTAGTGGTGCAGGGTGCGCACCGTCACGCCGTAGGTCCGGGCCACCTGCCCGACCGTGAGCATCTCGTCCATGTCGACAGTGTCCCGCTCCCTCGCGAGCGACGTTCCCGATGCGGTCATGGACCCACGGTGGCGCCTTCCGTCGCGTGAGGGTCAAGCCCCGGGCACGACGTATGCCGTTTCCTCCTGTGGGCGGGCCACCTGTACCGTCACTGGCGTTCCCTCGTCGGAGCAGCGACGAATCCGCTGCACGAGGTGACAGAACAGGATCGATGCCCCATGAGCCCCACCACCTCAGCAGGGACGGGCCGCAAGCTCGTCATCGTCGAGTCGCCCGCGAAGGCCAAGACCATCGCCGGCTATCTCGGACCCGACTGGGACGTCGAGGCGTCCGTCGGCCACATCCGCGACATCCCCACCCCCTCGGAGATGCCCGCCGAGATCAAGAAGGGCCCGTTCGGCCGCTTCGGGGTGGACGTCGACAACGACTTCGAGCCCTACTACGTCGTGGACGCCGACAAGAAGAAGAAGGTCGCCGAGCTCAAGCGGCTGCTCAAGGGCGCCGACGAGCTCTACCTCGCCACGGATGAGGACCGCGAGGGCGAGGCCATCGCCTGGCACCTGCTCGAGACCCTCAAGCCCAAGGTCCCCGTGAAGCGGATGGTCTTCCACGAGATCACCAAGGAGGCCATCCAGCGCGCCGCCGCCAACACCCGCGACCTCGACACGGCCCTCGTCGACGCCCAGGAGACCCGCCGCATCCTCGACCGCCTGTACGGCTACGAGGTGTCGCCGGTCCTGTGGCGCAAGGTCAAGGCCGGCCTGTCCGCCGGGCGGGTGCAGTCCGTCGCGACCCGCATCGTCGTCGAGCGCGAGCGCGAGCGCATGGCCTTCCGCTCCGCCAACTACTGGGACGTCGAGGGCGAGTTCACGCCCGACGCCGCCTCGTCCGCCTTCACCGCGCGCCTCTCCTCCGTGGACGGGCGCCGCCTCGCGACCGGTCGCGACTTCGGTGACGACGGACGGCTCAAGGGTGAGGTCGCCCACCTCGACGAGGGGGCGGCGACGGGCATCGCGCAGGCGGTCATGGCCGCCGACGTCAGCGTCGTGTCGGTCAGCGAGAAGCCGTACACCCGCCGCCCGAGCGCACCGTTCACGACGAGCACCCTCCAGCAGGAGGCCTCGCGCAAGCTGCGTCTGTCGAGCAAGAACGCCATGCGGGTCGCGCAGCGCCTGTACGAGAACGGCTACATCACCTACATGCGCACCGACAGCACCGCCCTGTCGCAGTCGGCGCTCACCGCCGCCCGCCAGCAGGCGCGCGACCTCTACGGCGGCGACTACGTCCCCGACGCCCCGCGCAACTACGCCAAGAAGGTCAAGAACGCCCAGGAGGCGCACGAGGCCATCCGCCCCGCGGGTGACCGCTTCCGCACCCCGGCCCAGGTGGCCGGCGAGCTGCGCGGCGACGAGTTCGCCCTCTACGAGCTGATCTGGAAGCGCACCATCGCCTCGCAGATGGCCGACGCCAAGGGCTCGACCGCGACCGTCCGTCTCGGCGCGACCCTCGACAGCGGGGCCCCGGCCGAGCGCGTGGAGTTCAGCGCGAGCGGGACGGTCATCACCTTCCGAGGCTTCCTCGCGGCATACGAGGAGGGCCGGGACGAGCAGCGCGACGCGAGCTCCGACGAGGAGCGCCGCCTGCCCCGCCTGGGTGAGGGCACCGCCCTCGAGACGCTCCGCGCCGAGGCCCTCGGGCACGACACCTCGCCGCCCGCGCGCTACACCGAGGCCACGCTCGTCAAGGCCATGGAGGAGAAGGGCATCGGCCGCCCGTCGACCTACGCCTCGACGATCGGCACGATCCAGGACCGGGGCTACGTCTCGAACCGCGGCAACGCGCTCGTCCCGTCGTGGCTGGCCTTCGCGGTGACCCGGCTCATGGAGGAGCACTTCACCCGGCTCGTCGACTACGACTTCACCGCGTCGATGGAGGAGGACCTCGACCAGATCGCCGCCGGCGACGAGCAGCGTGCCGCCTGGCTCAAGCGCTTCTACTTCGGCGACGAGGCCCGCTCGCACGAGGGTCTGCGTGACCTCGTCGCGGACCTCGGCGACATCGACGCCCGCGCCATCTCGACGATCGAGATCGGCGACGGCATCGTCGTGCGCGTCGGGCGCTACGGCCCCTACGTCGAGGAGGTGGCCCCGGCCGGCGTCGACCCCGTGACCGGCGAGGTCTCCGAGGCGTATGCCGGTGCGTCGGGTTCGGACTCGACGTCCGAGTCCGACGCCGCCCCCACGCCGCGTCGCGCGACGATCAACGACGACATCGCGCCCGACGAGATGACACCGGCGAAGGCCCGCGAGCTGCTCGACACCGCCGCCGACGACGGCCGCGTGCTCGGCCAGGACCCGGAGAACGGTCGCGACATCGTCGCCAAGGCGGGCCGCTACGGCCCGTACGTCACCGAGGTGCTCCCCGAGGACGTCGCCGCCCTCAAGGGCAAGGCCAAGGTCAAGCCGCGCACCGCCTCGCTCTTCGCCGACATGGACATCGCGACCATCGAGCTCGACACCGCCCTCAAGCTCCTGTCGCTCCCCCGCGTCGTCGGTGTCGTCGTGGAGACCGTGACGGGTGAGGACGGCAAGGAGTCGACGAAGCAGGTCGAGATCACGGCCCAGAACGGGCGCTACGGCCCGTACCTCAAGAAGGGCACCGACTCCCGCTCCCTCGAGTCCGAGCAGCAGCTGTTCGAGATCACGCTGGAGCAGGCCGAGGCGATCTACGCCCAGCCCAAGCAACGTGGCCGGGCCGCCGCCAAGCCGCCGCTCAAGGAGTTCGGCCCGGACCCGGTGTCGGGCAGGCCCGTGGTCGTCAAGGAGGGTCGCTTCGGCGAGTACGTCACCGACGGCGAGACCAACGCGACCCTGCGGCGCGACGACGACCTCGAGACGCTGAGCGAAGCGCGCGCCTTCGAGCTCCTGGCCGAGAAGCGCGCCAAGGGCCCGACCACCCGCAAGCGTGCCGTCAAGAAGGCGACGAAGAAGGCTCCTGCCAAGAAGGCCGCCGCGAAGAAGGCCGCCAAGAAGGCCTGACCCCCCGCTCGACGGCGACCTGGCTGTCCTGCAGAACGCGCGGCATACCGCGCGTTCTGCAGGACAGCGCACCCGGAGAAGTTCTCCCATCTTCCTGGCATGGAAGCCTGTCGGCCGCTACGGTGACCCTGCCGCGCCGTGGGGGCCGGACGCCGCGCGGGTGGGGATCACTCGCCGACACAGAAGGCGGCACCACCATGCGCGCATCGTTGCCTCGAGTCCTGTCCACCGTCGGGGCCGCCGTCCTGGCCACCGCTGTTCTCGCCGTGGCGCCCGCCACTGCGGCGCCGACCGACACGGCACACCCGGTGTTGCGCGGCGTGGCCGTGAACGCCTCCAGCGTCAGTGCCGGCAGCACCCTGACGGCCAGTCTCGACGCGACCGACGACGTCGGCATCGAGCGGGTGTATCTGCGTTTCGACAGCGTGGAGAGCCTCGATGTGGTCTACGTCCAGCGGTCGTGGGAGGTGGGCGGCACGGTGCGGGTCGCGATTCCTCAGGACATCGCCACGGGCGGGTACCGCCTCGACCACATCGTGCTCGTGGACGGGTCGGACAAGCACGCGACGTACATCGCCAAGGGCAGCGCGCTCGCGCTCTCCCCCAAGCCGGCAGGAGCTCCGACCACGCACTCGGTCGACATGGGCGCCACGTTCTCGGTCACCGGGGGCGTGGACCGCACCCCACCGCGCATCACCTCGCTGACCTTGGCGTCGCGGCCGACGTATGCCGATGAGACCGGACGCGTGGCCCTCGCCCTCGACACGACCGAACCCGTCCAGGTCCGGGCGTCGTGGGACCAGCCGACGGGACTGCTGGGCACCAGGGGACCGCAGGAGTCGGTGTCAGGTGGGAGCGCCTCGCTGCCCGTCGACCTCTCGCCGGCCGGCATCCACTCGTTCTCGGAGATCTCGGTCAGTGACGCGGATGGCAACATCCGCCGGTACTACCCGGACGGCCGCGAGGTGTGGGGGCGCACGGAGGCAGTGCACGGGCTGCCCCTTGAGGACTTCGACGTCACGGTCAAGCCGTCGACGCCCTCTGCCGTCGTCAAGGCTCGGCCGGGATCGGTTCGTCTCCTCCTGCATGCCGACGACAGGGAGGCCAAGACCATGACGGGCTGGCGCGTCGTGGTGGGCCCCGGCTCCCTCGTGCGCGACGTTCCCGTGAAGGTCGGCTGGACGCAGGTGGACATCGGCGGACTCGCCAACGGCACGGCATACACGGTCTCCACCACGGCACGGAGCGCCGTCGGTGACAGCAGGGCGGCAGTGAGCACGATCCGACCCATGCCCTCGTCCAACGTCTTCGCGCTCCGGGACGCCACCGGCGACGGACGGGTCGACATCATCGCCCGCCAGCCTCACGGCACGCTCCCCTCCGGCGACAGCTACGTCTACCCCACCAACGGGTCCGGGACGTTCGGGCGTCGCGTCGCGGCCTTCCGGGCGAGTGAGTCGGAGTGCGAGCGCGTGGCCCCGGCCGACGTGTACCCCACCTCCGAGGCGGAGGTGCTCTGCTACGGCCCTTCCCTGCTCGCCAAGTGGCCGGCTGGGCACGGCTATCTCCTGGGGACGGCCGGCTGGTCGTCGATGAGGTTCGTCGACGGTGGACACGACGTGACGGGTGACGGCAACCCGGACGTCGTGGCGGTGACTGCGGCCGGTGTCCTCAAGATCTACGAGACTCGCCGCGCCACCACGGTCGTCGCGTCGTCGACGCTCGGCAGCGGCTGGAACGTGTTCACCGCCCTCCTCCAGGTAGGCGACTTCTCCGGCGACCGGCGTGCCGATCTCCTGGCGGTGGACGGCGCGGGCCGTCTCTGGCTCTACGCCGGCAACGGCCGCGGCGGCTTCGCCAAGGGCATCCAGATCGGCAGCGGCTGGGGAGGGTTCGGCGCGGTGATGCCCCTGCGGGACTTCAACGGCGACGGCCGAGCCGACATCGGCGCCATCACGATGGATGGCAAGCTGCTCCTGTACCCGGGCAACGGTCAAGGCGGCTTCCTCGCCAAGTCGCAGATCGGCACGGGCTGGAACATGTTCCTCTGAGCCGACGACCCACCGTGTGACCCGCTGCTGCACCGGGCCTTGTCGGACGAGCACCACCTACTCGCGAGTAGGGTCGATTCTGATCACCACCGCCCCTCACCGAGGAGAACCTCACGATGACCGACATCGACCCCGCAACGCTGACGGCGATGAGCCCGGCCGACTTCCACCTCGCCCTCAAGAAGCTCTCCGACAAGGACAGCAAGGCGCTGATGGGGGGCGAGCACCGCCAGGCCCTCCTCGACAAGATCTTCTCGGGGTTCCCGACCTTCTTCAACGCCGACAAGGCCAAGGGTGCAGCCGCCCGCGTCAACTGGCGCGTCACCGGCGCACCCGACGGCGGGAGCGACACCTACGCCGTCGTCGTCGGGGACGGCGCCTGCCACATCGAGAAGGACCCGACCGAGGAGCCCACGACCTCGATCATGCTCGGACCGGCCGAGTTCGTGAAGCTCATCACCGGCTCCGGCAATCCGACGATGATGGTGATGACGGGCAAGGTCAAGGCCCGGGGCGACCTCAGCGCGGCGATGTCGTTCCCGAACTGGTTCGACACGCCCAAGCGCTGACCCGTGGCGCTGAACCCGCTCACCGTCTGGGCGGTGCTGGTCCGGCGCGGACTGCTCGGGCCCGGCCTCCCGCACCGGCAGGTCCGCCAGCTGCTGGCCCTGCACCGCTGGGGTTTCGGCCTCTCCGGCGAGCTGCGCCAGGCGGCGAGCCGGGACCCCAAGAGGGTCGCGGTCATCGACGAGGAGCGCGGCCCGGTCACCTACGCCGAGCTGCTCGCCCGCTCCGAGCAGGCCGCCGCCCTGCTGGGCGACAGGGGCTTCCGGCCCGGCCAGCGGGTCGGCCTGCTGGCCCGCAACCACGTGGGCGCGGTCGAGGTCATGTGCGGCGCCGCCGCGGCCGGCGTCGACCTCGTCCTCCTGAACACCGGCCTGTCCGCCACCCAGCTCGCGCTCGTCGTCGAGCAGCAGTCGGTCGTCGGGCTCGTCCACGACGACGAGTTCGCGGCTGTCGTCGGCGACCTGTCCGAGGACGTCACCGTCATCGGCCACGCCGCCTGGGAGTCGGCGCTCGCCGAGGCACCCCCGAGGAAGGTGGTCGCCCCACCCGCCCGGGGTGGTCGCACGATCATCCTCACCTCGGGGACGACCGGCGTCCCCAAGGGCGCCCCCCGACGCGTGCCGAGCGGCTTCGGTCCGCTCGTGTCGATCATCGAGCGCATCCCCCTGCGCGTGCACGACCGGATCCTCGTCAGCGCCCCGATCTTCCACACGTGGGGGTACGGCGCGATGCAGCTCGGTTTCGCCCTGCGCGGCACGATCGTCCTGCGACGTCGCTTCGACCCGCAGGACGCCAAGGACACGCTCGAGCAGGCGGACTGCGACGCGATGTTCGCCGTCCCCGTCATGCTCCAGCGGATGATGGAGCTGCCCGCCGACCCGGGCGGTCGTGCTCGGCGCGCGAACCTGCGGGTCGTCGCGACGTCGGGCAGCGCCCACCCCCACGGCTTCACGACGAAGTTCATGGACGAGTACGGCGACGTGCTCTACAACCTCTACGGCTCGACCGAGGCGTCGTGGGTCTGCATCGCCACCCCCGAGGACCTCGCGCGCGAACCCGACACCGCCGGGACCCCTCCCCTGGGCACGGTGGTCCGCATCCTCGACGGCGAGGGGCGTGAGGTCGCACCGGGAGAGACCGGACGCATCTTCTGCGGCAACGCCCTCGTCTTCGAGGGCTACACGTCAGGGGCGAACAAGGAGTTCGTCGACGGCCTGGTCTCGACCGGCGACATGGGCCACCAGCGGGACGGCCTGTACTTCGTCGACGGGCGTGACGACGACATGATCGTCAGCGGCGGCGAGAACGTCTACCCGGTCGAGGTCGAGTCGCTGCTCGTGAAACACCCCGACGTGCGCGAGGTGTCCGTCGTCGGGGTCCCCGACCCGGAGTTCGGCCAGCGGCTGGCGGCCTTCGTCGTCCTCCACGAGGGGGGCCGGCTCACCGCCGAGCAGGTCAAGGACCACGTCCGGGCGAACCAGGCGCGGCACTGCGTCCCCCGCGAGGTGCACTTCGTCGACGCGCTCCCGCGCAACGAGACCGGCAAGGTCCTCGCCCGGGAGCTGCGCGACCGCCTCCCCTGACCCCGACTCATTGCGCATTCCGGTCGCTCCCCGCGGGCCGAAGGCCCTGCGGTGCGACCGGAATGCGCAATGAGTCGGCAGGGGGTCGGGGCTACTTCACCTCGCGGTGGAGGACCCGCCAGGAGCCGACGGCCAACGGCAGCAGCACCCACACCCCGAACGACGTCCCGAGCTGGCCCCAGTTCTCGCCGGTCATGGTGCCGTTGAGCAGCGGCTCGGTGACCTGGTTGAGGTCGAGCCACCGGCTCGCGGTCTCGATCGACGACACGAGGCCGCTCGCGATGCTCCACACGGTCGGGAGCACGAGCGAGGCGACGATGGCGAACGGGGTGTTGAGGAAGAGGAACCCGAACGCGAGGCCCTGGAGCACGAAGATCGCGAAGGCCAGCGTCACCCCCAGGGCGGTCTGCCAGGTGACGTCCCACGCCCCGCTGGCGTCGCTGGTCGACGCACCGATGACGTTGGCGATTGCCGCCGCGGCGAAGCCGGAGGCCGTGACCACGAGCCCGAGGATCAGGGAGGCGATGACCTTGGCGGTGATGGCCCGTCCCCGGCGCGGCTCGAGGGTGAACGTCACGAGGCCGGTGCGCTGGCTCCACTCCGACGTCGCCGACATGATGCCGAGGATCGGCAGCAGGACGAGGAGCGGGAACGACGCCAGCGTGAGCAGCGTCCCGAACGTCGCCTCGACCGCCGGCCCCCAGATGAGGAAGACGGTCACGACGATCGCCGACACGGCCGACATGATGAGGAGCAGCCAGAGCCCGGCCTTGGTGTCGATCATCTTGCGCAGCTCGACGGTGACGAGCCGGGGCAGCGGCACGCCGGGCCGTCCATCGGCTGCGCGCGACGGGGCGGGCAGCCCGACCGGTCGCTCCGCCCGGGCGGGGATGTGGGTCTCGGTGGCGGTCATGCGGCGGTCCCTTCGCGCGAGGTGGAGGCGGTGAGGCTGAGGAACATCTCCTCGAGCCCCTCGGAGCCTCCCGAGCGCAGCTCGAGCAGGACGATGCGCTCGTCGAGAGCGACCCGCCCGACGACGCCGGACTCGGCGTCGACCACGAGGCCGGCGGGCGTCTGCGTCACGGTGACGCCGGCGCGGTCGAGGGCTGCGCGCAGGCCCCGGTCGTCGGAGGAGCGGACCGTCGTGCCGCCCCGGCTGAGCAGCTCGTCCTTGGTGCCCCGGGCCACGATGCGCCCCCGGCCGATCATGACGAGGTCGTCGGCGATGACCTGGACCTCGTGGAGCAGGTGGCTCGAGAGCAGGACGGTGCCGCCGCCGTCGGCGAAGCCACGCAGCAGCCCACGCATCCAGTGGATGCCCTGCGGGTCCAGCCCGTTGGCGGGCTCGTCGAGGATGAGCACCTCGGGCTGACCCAGCAGCGCCGACGCCAGGCCGAGCCGCTGCCGCATGCCGAGCGAGTAGTTGCGGACCCGTCGGCCGGCCTCCTCATCGGTGAGGCCGACGAGCGCGAGCGCCTCGTCGACGCGTGACCGCGGCACCCCGATCTGGATCGCCGCGAGCCGCAGCACCTCCCGACCCGTGCGGCCGGGGTGCTGGGCGGACGCGTCGAGCATGACGCCCACCTGCCGGCCCGGGTTGTGCAGGTCGCGGTACGCCTTCCCCAGGACCGTGGCGCGGCCGCTCGTCGCCGGCGTCAGCCCGGTCATCATCCGCATGGCGGTGGACTTGCCGGCGCCGTTGGGCCCGAGGAAGCCGACCACGCTGCCCGGCCGCACCTCGAAGGAGATGTCGTCCACGGCGCTGAAGCTCCCGTAGCGCTTGGTGAGGTTCTCGACGGTGATCATGGTGGCCAGCCTGCCCTCCCACGTCGCGGACCACATCGGCCGCCGGTCCGGACGGCATACGACTTTGGTATGCCGGCCCACGCAGAGCGTGGGACCCGCGCGCGCCTGCCGCAGCCCCAGGGCTGACGCGCCCCGCACCACCTCGTGCCTAGGCTCGCCCCATGTCCGACTCCCCGGTGCGCGCCCACGGTCGCCTCGGCTCACTGTGGCGCTACGCCCTCGCCGGGACGATCAGCCTCGTCGCGTGGGCGGCGACCGCGATCGGTTTCGCCGAGGGCGAGATCAACGACCAGCCGATCGTCGGCTGGTTCCTCGTCGGCGACACCCTGCTGGGCGTGGCGTCGTTCGTCCTCGTCCACCTCCGGCACCGCAGACCGGCGCTCGTCGCCGTCCTCACCGGCGCGTTCTCGTCCGTCTCGGTGAGCAGTGCGGGGCCGGCAATCTGGATGGTCGGCTCGCTGACCTCGCGACACCGGTGGCAGCTGCTCTGGCTCGTCGTGCCCCTCAACGTCGCGGCCGGCGTGGTGCAGGAGCGCCTCTACCCCGGGGAGGACGACCTGCCCGTCTGGGCCGCCATCCTCCTCGGCGTCCTCGTCATCGCCGTCGTCGTGGCGGTCGGCTACGCGATGGGGTCGCAGCGCGACCTCATGACGTCGCTGCGAGAGCGCGCCGACACCGCCGAGCGCGAGCAGCAGGCTCGGGTCGCCCGGGCGCAGACCGCCGAGCGCACCCGGATCGCCCGCGAGATGCACGACGTCCTCGCGCACCGGATCTCGCTCGTCGCCATGCACGCGGGTGCGCTCGGCTACCGGACCGACCTCACCGCGGAGGAGCAGGGGACCGCCGCGAGGACCATCGAGGAGAACGCGCACCAGGCACTTCGGGACCTGCGCGACGTCCTCGGGGTGCTGCGCGACCCGACCGCACCGGCCGACGCCCCGCCCGAGCTCCCCCAGCCGGTCATCGGCGACATCACCCGGCTCGTCGACGAGGAGCGGGCCGGCGGGATGCGGGTCACGCTCGAGAACACGCTGGTGGGTGAGCCTCCGGACGTGCGGGCGCGGACGGCATACCGGGTCGTCCAGGAGGCGCTGACCAACGCGCGGAAGCACGCGGTGGGCACGGCGGTGACGGTCACCCTGGCCGGCAACGTCGACGAGGGTCTGACGGTCCGGGTCCGCAACGCGGCGCCGACCGGGGCGCGTGGGTCGGGGTGGCCCGACTCTGGTCTGGGGCTGGTCGGCCTCCACGAGCGGGTGGCCCTCGCCGGCGGCCGGATCGAGCACGGGCCCGACACCACCGGCGGCTGGTCCCTCACCGCATGGATACCGTGGCGGGTGTGAGCGACCCCTCCCCGATCCGGCTGGCGCTGGTCGACGACGACCCGATGGTGCGCGCCGCCCTGCGCATGATGCTCGGCGGTGACTCGGGCATCGAGGTCGTCGGCGAGGCGACGAACGGCGAGGAGGCCCTCACGCTCGTTCCGACGTCCGGTGCGGAGGTGGTCCTCATGGACATCCGTATGCCGGTGCGTGACGGCCTCAGCGCCACCGAGCTTCTCCTGCAACGCCATCCGCGCCTCAAGATCATCGTGCTCACGACGTTCGACACCGACGACATGGTGCTGTCGGCCCTACGTCTGGGTGCCGCCGGGTTCATGCTCAAGGACACGCCACCGGCCCGGCTCGTCGAGGCCGTCCGGACGGTGGCTGCCGGCCAGCCCATGCTGTCGCCGAGCGTGACCGCCCAGCTCATCGCGGCGGTGTCGCAGCCGCCGACGGTCGAGAGCGACCGGAGCCGGGCGGCCCGGGCGGCCCTGGGCTCGCTCACCGACCGCGAGCGCGAGGTGGCCGTCGCGGTGGGCCGGGGCCTGAGCAACGCCGAGATCTCGGCCGAGCTGTTCATGAGCGTGCCGACCGTCAAGACCCACGTCGGGCGGCTCTTCACCAAGCTCGAGGTCGACAACCGCGTCCAGCTCGCGATCCTGGTCCACGATGCCGCCGAGTGAGGCCGTGGAGCACCGGTGCGGGGTGGTCGTGCATCCCGGCAAGGCCGGCAGCAGCGAGGCGCTCGCCGCGGTGCGGCGCGCCACCCGTCGCCGGGGCTGGCCCGAACCGGTCGTCCGGCGGACGACGGTCGAGTCCCCCGGCGCGGCCCAGGTGGGCGAGCTGCTCGAGGCGGGGGTCGACCGTCTCGTGGTCGTCGGCGGCGACGGGACCGTCCGCGAGGTCGCGGCGGCGCTGTCGCGCTCGGGACGGGCGGCGGACCTTGTCGCTCTGGGCGTCGTCCCCACCGGCACGGCGAACCTCTGGGCACGGACCATCGGCATCCACGGCCGCGGCGTGGACGAGACGGCGGACGTCGCGCTCGACGGGCCCACCCGTGACAGCGACCTCGCCTGGCTGACGACGACCCACGCGGACGGCAGCACCCGCTCGCACGACGTCGCCGTCGTGGCCGGGGTGGGCATGGACGCGGAGGCGTTCGCCTCGGTCGAGGACGGCGAGAAGCACCGGCTCGGGTGGCCGGCGTACTTCGCCGCGCTCGCGCGTCGGGCGACCGGCCGGCCGACGCGGCTCACCGCCCGGCTCGACGGTCGCGCCCTCGGTCCCGAGGACGTGCGGACGGTGCTCGTCGGCAACTGCCGCGTCCTGCCCCTGGGCCTGCCGCTGATGCCGTCGGCCTCGATGACAGACGGCCGTCTCGACTTCCTGGTCGTCGCCCCGCGGTCGGTGCTCGGCTGGGCCGGCGTGGCCGCGGGGGTCCTCACCCGCCAGCGCGGACGGTGGACGGGTCTGCGCAGCCACCGCGCCCGCCACGTCGTCATCGACCTCGACGCGCCGACCGCCGTCCACGTCGACGGGGACCCGGTGGGCGAGGCGGTGCGGCTCGAGCTCGGTGTCGTCCCCGGAGCGGTCCTCGTCCGGGCGCCGGCCCCGGCGGTGGCGTCGTCCGCGGGCGGCCCGACGAGCATCGACCGGATCCTCGACGACCCCACCCCCGAGGCACTGGCGCAGGCCCTGCGCCACCCCGGCCGCTGGCGGCTCGGTCACGCCCACGAGGTCGTCGTGCGAGACGCGTTCCTCGCCCTCGAGGGGTCCGCCCTCACCCGCTTCAAGAGCCTGCTCAACTCCGGCCGCGACCATCGGGACCTCGAGCACCTCGTGTTCGACGTCGTCGACGACGAGGGCCTGCGGCGCGACATCCTCGACCACATCCGCGTTCAGGCGCAGGGCGTCGAGGTGCCCGACCTCCACGTCCTCAGCGACATCGACGACACGCTCCGGTGCGCCCTGCACGACACGAGGTACCCCCGGGGCACCGTCTATCCCGGCGTCATCGCGCTCTACCGGGCCCTGGACGCCGGCCACGCGGCCGACCCCGAGTCGCCGGGCGACCTCACCTTCGTCACCGCCCGGCCGATGGACGTGGCGGGTCTCATCGAGCAGCACACGCGGCGCGGCCTGGGCACGCTCGGGCTGCCGCCCCACGCCGTCCTGTCGGGGGCGTTCGTCGGGCTGCGCGACCACGACTCGATGGCCGGAGCCAAGCTCGAGAACTTCCTGCGCTTCCGCGCGCTCATGCCGGAGACGCACGTCGTGTTCATCGGCGACAGCGGACAGGGCGACGTCGAGGTGGGTCGGCGGATGCTCGCGGCGGATCCCGACGCGGTGCGGCTCGTCCTCATCCACGACGTCGTCGACACCGCAGCCTCGGAGCGGGACGCCCTGCGCGAGGAGGGAATCGTCCTCGTCGACACCCCCGTCGGGGGCGCCCTGGAGGCATATGCGGCCGACCTCGTCTCGGTGTCCGGCCTGGCGGCCGTCGCCGCGTCGGCGAGGGACGAGCTGGCCGGGATCGCGTGGGAGACCCCCGAGCAGGAGGCGACGACCCGGGCCCTGATCGAGCGGGACCTCGAGCGTGCGGCCGCCGTCGGGCCGGGTCCGACCTCGCCGGACGACGGGTGGCCCCGACCGGCTCCGTGACCTGAGGCGGACTCCTCGTCGGCCGTGCTCGCCACGAGCCTGGTCAGCCTGGCGATCGGCCTGCTCACGGCCGGATGACCAGGCCCGGACCGTCCGACCGAGCCCTAGACAAACATTCAACGACCTGCGCAGAATGGGGAATGGACACTCCTTCCGCTCCCACCCGCCGTCTCCTCCTCACCGGTGCGGCCGCGTCGATCGTCGCGTCCTCGCTCTCGCTCGCCTCCCCCTCCTTCGCCCGTCCGCGCAGAGCCGTCCCCGCCCCCGAGACCGTCGCGCTGCCCGACGGCATCCGCCCCGAGGGCATCACGTCCGGACCGGGCACCCGCTTCTACGTCGGGTCCCTCGCGGACGGCCGCATCGTCGCCGGCGACCTGCTCACCGGGTCCTCGAGCACCCTGCTCGCCGGCAGCGCCGGACGCCAGCTCCGCGGCCTCTACTGGGACTCCCGGACCAACCTCGTCTGGGCCGCCGGCAACGTCGGGGCGGACGGGTACGTCTGGGCGGTCGACGGCACGACTGGCGCCGTCGTCCAGGAGACGCTCGTCGAGGGCGCGAAGTTCCTCAACGACCTCGTCGCCGTCGGCGACTCCGTGTGGGTCACCGACTCACGGTTCACCCCGGACCGGCTGGTGCGGGTGCCGCTCACGTCCACCGGCGCACCGACGGGCGCCACGCCGATCCCCGTGGCGCTCGGGGGAGCCTGGCCGCAGGGCAACGGGACGGCCATCAGCGCCAACGGGATTCGGGCCCTCCCCGATGGCTCCCTCATCCTCAACAACTCCTCGGCCGGCGGCCTGTGGCAGGTCGATCCCGCCTCCGGCGTCGCCACCGAGATCGCGGTCAAGGGCGGTCCGGGCATCACCGGAGGTGACGGCCTCGTCATCGACGGATCCACGCTGTACAACGTCCGGGGATCCGGCCAGAACGAGGTCTCGGTGCTCCTGCTCACGCGAACCGGCTCGACGTGGGCGGCGGCGTGGCGCGGCGCTCGCTCCGACGAGACGCTCGACGTCCCCTCGACGGCCACCCTCGCCGGTGGGTGGCTCTGGGCGGTCAACGCCCGCTTCGGCGTCGCCTCGCCGGGCACCGCCTCCTACTGGATCACCCGTCTCCCGGCCCGCTGACTCGCGGTCCACGACCCGGCTCCCGGCCTAGAGTCGGGTCGTGGACACCCGAACCCCCGTCATCTACCTCAGCCACGGCGCCCCGCCGCTCGCCGACGACGAACGGTGGACCGGTGAGCTGTCCGCCTGGTCCGCCGAGCTTCCCCGGCCGTCGAGCATCCTCGTGGTGTCGGCCCACTGGGAGCAGGCGCCCATCTCGGTGAGCTCCACTGAGACGGGAACCCCTCTGCTCTACGACTTCTGGGGCTTCCCGCAGAAGTACTACGACGTGACGTATGCCGCTCCGCCCGCACCCGAGCTGGCTCGCTCCGTCGCGGCCCACCTGGGCGACACCGGCGGCGGGCTGCACCAGGACCCGACCCGCGGTCTCGACCACGGCGCCTACGTGCCGCTCGTCGAGATGTTCCCCGAGGCCGACGTCCCGGTGCTCCAGCTGTCGATGCCGACCCTGGACCCGCAGGAGCTCTTCGCCATCGGCACGCGGCTCGCGCCCCTGCGCGACGAGGGCACCCTCATCATCGGGTCGGGCTTCACGACCCACAACCTGCGCTGGTTCAACCCACGAGCCGGCGCCGACAGCGCGCCCCCGGCGGCGTCGTCGGAGTTCGACCACTGGGCGGCCGAGGCCGTCGACGCCGGCGACGTCGACGCCCTCCTCGACTTCATGGACAAGGCCCCGGCCGCGGCAGAGGCCCACCCGCGCACCGAGCACTGGGCGCCGCTGTTCGTCAGTCTCGGCGCGGCGCACGGCGGTGGCGGCATCGACGCCAGCAGCGTCATCGACGGGTTCTGGTTCGGCCTGTCGAAGCGGTCCTGGCAGTTCGCCTGACAACGCACGAACGCACGAACGCACGAACGCCCCGTGCGCCGACCGGCCGGCATACGAGGCGTTCGTGCTCTGCTCAGTGGGAGGAGCGGGGCTTCTTGCGGGGCGCCGGTCGGGTGGCGTCGTCGACGACAGGCTCGACGTGGTCGGGGACCACGGTCGGTCGCACGCGAGCCCAGGTCATGAACCCCGCGGAGACGACGAGCAGCGCCAGACCGGTCCACAGGTTGGCGTTGATGCCGCCGGTCTTCTCGAGCTCCTTGTCGCCGAAGAGGCCCATGAGGGTGAGGATGATCCCGTAGAGCCCGAGCAGCATCCCGATGAAGTTGCGGATGTCGAACGCTCCGGCAGTCTTCTTGTCAGCCATGTCGCGCACCTCCTAGAAGGCGAAGTTGAGGATGAGGACCATGACGCCGGCAACGATCGCGAGCGGGATCGTGCGCTGGTACCAGGGGCGGGCCGCCTCGTCCGGGTCGACGAGGTCCTCCTTGGGCGTCTCCGAGTAGACGAGGCCCTTGAGCTCGGAGGCCGGCTTGGGCGTCGTGACCAACGAGACGGCGACCGACACGATGATGTCGACGACGAAGGCCGTCGACGCCGCGACGAAGCTCGCGCCCTGGCCGGCGAGCGGGATCACGCCCAGGCTCGCCGTGCCGAACGCGTCCTCGGAGAGGAACGCCACCGTGACGGCCGACAGGGTTCCGGCCACGAGCCCCGCCCACCCTGCGGTCGGCGTCATGCGCTTCCAGAACATGCCGAGGATGAAGGTGGCGAAGAGCGGCGCGTTGAAGAAGCCGAACAGCGTCTGGAGGTAGTCCATGATGTTGGAGAAGCCGCCGGCGATCGACGCCGTGAAGATCGCGATGACCGTCGCCGCCACCGTCGCGAGACGGCCGATGCGCAGGTAGTAGTCGTCGCTGCGGTCCTTGCGGATGTAGCGCTCCCACAGGTCGTAGCTGAAGACCGTGTTGAAGGCCGAGATGTTGGCCGCCATGCCCGCCATGAACGCGGCGAGAAGTCCGGAGATGGCGAGCCCGAGGAGTCCGTTGGGCAGCACGTCGCGCATGAGGAGGAGGAGGGCGTCGTTGTACTTGACCTCACCGCTCGCGCCACCGGTCGGTGTCCCGCCACCCTTGAGGTCGATCATCTCCGTGACGAGGACGGCGGCGACCATGCCGGGGAGGATGACGATGAACGGCACGAACATCTTGGGAAAGGCGCCGATGATCGGCGTCTTGCGCGCCGACGAGATCGAGTTCGAGGCCATGGCCCGCTGGACCTCGACGAAGTTGGTCGTCCAGTAGCCGAACGAGAGCACGAAGCCGAGACCGAAGACGATGCCGATGACGGAGAGGATCCCGGAGTCGAAGCCGGTGAGCGCCTGGCCCGGCCAGGCGTTGAGCTGCTGTTCGGCCGAGGCCACCTCGGCCTCGGCGGGTGCGCGCTCAGCGGCTGCGGTGAGCTTCTCCTGCAGGCCGCTCCAGCCCCCCACGCGGTTGAGCCCGATGAGGGTCAGCGGCAGGAGTGAGGCGACGATGACGAAGAACTGGAGGACCTCGTTGTAGATCGCTGCCGAGAGCCCACCGAGTGTGATGTACGACAGCACGATGACGGCGGCGACGACGAGCGCCACCCAGAGCGGCCAGCCGAGCAGCGCCTGGACGATGGACCCGAGGAGGAAGAGGTTGACACCGGCGATGAGAAGCTGGGCCACCGCGAAGCTGATGGCGTTGACGAGGTGGGCACCGGTGCCGAAGCGGCGGAACATGAACTCCGGGACCGAGCGGACCTTCGAGCCGTAGTAGAAGGGCATCATGACGATGCCGAGGAAGAGCATCGCCGGGATGGCGCCGACCCAGAAGTAGTGGACCGTCGGCAAGCCGTACTGCGCGCCGTTGGCCGACATGCCCATGATCTCGACGGCGCCGAGGTTGGCCGAGATGAAGGCGAGCCCCGTGACCCACGCCGGCAGCGACCGTCCGGACAGGAAGAAGTCGATGGAGTCCGAGACGGCGCGCCTGGCGGCCAGCCCGATCCCCATGACGAAGACGAAGTACAGACCGACGATGAGGTAGTCGACGGCGTTCGCGTCGATGAGGGGCTCGGCCGCCGCGAGGGCTACCGGTGCGAAAGTCGATGACATCAGCGGCATCCTCCTGGTCAGTCGGCCCGCGGGCCCGAACTCGACCAACGTACAGCCGCAACCAGCCCGAGCGCCCGACGAGCGCAGGCCGGTTGGAGAGGGTGCTACGTCGCCGTTGCCGCCGTCGTCGGCGGGAGGTCGCGGGTGTCCCTGGGCGCGTCACCTGTCGGGTCGACCTTGCGGAGGACGGCCTCGAGCGCGTCGGACAGGGCGTCGACCTGCTCACGGGAGAGCGGGTCGAGCACGAACTCGCGGACGGTGGCGACGTGCCCCGGGGCCGCGTCGACCAGGGCGGCGTACCCCTCGTCGGTGAGGTGGGCGTTGCTGGCCCGCCTGTCCTCCGGCGCCTCGGCCCGCTCGACGAGTCCGCGCTCCTCCAGCCGGCGCACGACGTGCGACAGGCGCGGGAGGGTCGCGTTGGTCCGCAGCCCGAGGTGCGTCATGCGCAGGGTCCGCTCCGGGGCGTCCGACAGCATCGCGAGCACCTGGTACTCGTAGTGGGTCAGGCCAGAGTCCCGGCGCAGCTGGGAGTCGAGGATGCCCGGCAGTCGCTCGGCCACGGCGATGAGCCGCAGCCACGCCGTCATCTCGGCCTGGTCGAGCCAGCGCACGTCATCGGTCCCGGTCACGCCCCGATCGTAGGCGGGATCCGTTCGTCCCGGCGGACGTCCGCGTGCGCCGCCCCCTCCCGCGCGCGTCCGCAGAGATGGTCGAGTTCGCGACCAAGGTTGCGGACGCACGCGGGGCGGCCGGCCCGGCGACGGCGGAACGGAACCGGCCGGCATACGCGCGTCCGCGGAGATGGTCGAGTTCGCGA
>NZ_AVPL01000056.1 GCF_000768695.1 Knoellia aerolata DSM 18566 | reverse complement strand
GGCCGCGCGGTCGCGCCGCACGGGGTCGGCGTCGCGCCCCTCGCGCCAGGCCCGCACGGCCTGCGCCGCTGCGGCCTCGACCCCCGCATCGACGGTCTGGATCGCCGTGTCGAGGTCGGCCGTGAGCGGGTTCGGCTCGGTGCTCTGGAACCTGTTGACGCCGACGACGACGTCCTCGCCGGTCTCGATCCGCTGACGGCGCAGGGCGTGCGAGGAGACCAGCGCCGACTTCATGTAGCCGCTCTCCACCGCGGCGACGGCACCACCCAGGTCCTGGACCCGGGCGATCTCGGCGCGGGCCCCGGCGACGAGCTCGGCGACCTTGGCCTCGACGACGGCGGAGCCCTCGAAGAGGTCGTCGTACTCGAGCAGGTCGGACTCGAAGGCGAGCACCTGCTGCATGCGCAGCGACCACTGCTGGTCCCACGGTCGAGGCAGGCCGAGCGCCTCGTTCCACGCGGGCAGCTGGACGGCACGGGCCCTGGCGTCCTTGGACAGCGTGACGGCGAGCATTTCGAGGACGATTCGCTGGACGTTGTTCTCGGGCTGGGCCTCGGTGAGGCCGAGCGAGTTCACCTGCACGCCGTAGCGGAAGCGCCGCTGCGTGGCGTCGGTCACGCCGTAGCGCTCGAGCGCCAGCTCGTCCCAGAGCTGGACGAAGGCCCGCATCTTGCACATCTCCTCGACGAACCGGACGCCGGCGTTGACGAAGAACGAGATGCGGGCGACGACCTCGCCGAACCGCTCCTGCGGCACCTGCCCCGCGTCGCGCACCGCGTCGAGGACGGCGATCGCCGTCGACATCGCGTACGCGATCTCCTGCACGGGCGTCGCGCCCGCCTCCTGGAGGTGGTAGCTGCAGACGTTGATCGGGTTCCACTTCGGGATCTCGGCGACGGTGTAGCTCACCATGTCGGTGATGAGCCGCAGCGACGGCGCCGGCGCGAAGACGTAGGTCCCGCGCGACAGGTACTCCTTGATGATGTCGTTCTGGGTGGTGCCCGCGAGCGCCCTGACGACGGCCGCCGGGTCCTCCCCCGCCGCCTGCGCCTGCTCCTCGGCAGCGACCTGGTACATCGCGAGCAGCCACATCGCCGTGGCGTTGATCGTCATCGAGGTGTTCATCCGGTCGAGCGGGATCTGCTCGAACAGGGCCCGCATGTCCCCGATGTGCGAGATCGGGACCCCCACCTTGCCCACCTCGCCGCGGGCGAGGACGTGGTCCGGGTCGTAGCCGGTCTGGGTCGGGAGGTCGAAGGCGACCGAGAGCCCGGTCTGCCCCTTCTCGAGGTTGCGGCGGTAGAGCGCGTTGCTCGCGGCGGCACTCGAGTGACCGGCATACGTGCGCATGACCCACGGCCGGTCACGCTCCGGACGGGCGGGAACACCGGCAGGAGCCGGTTCGGCAGGACGGTCGCTGGGCATGCGTCGGACGCTACCGGCGGGCCCGGCGCCCCGACAGGGCCTCAGGCGGTGAGAGTGCTCACGCCGCCACCTCGACCGGCGGCCGACGCGACGGCGAGACCGCGTCGACGAGCCACTCCACGGGACCCCGTCCGACGAACCGCCCCCACGCCCACGCCCCGGCCACGCTGACCCAGACGAAGAAGAGGAAGGGCAGCCAGCCGCCCTCCGGGAAGATCGGGATCACCGGCACGAGCAGCACGACGTGCGCGACGTAGAGCGACAGGGCAACCCGGCCGATGACCGCGAGCGGCTGCAGCGGGGTGCCCGCGGACGTGCGCCGCCTCCGCGCGATGTCGGTCGCCATGACGAGCCCGTATGCCGCGAGCGCCAGTCCCGTCTCCTGCAGCTGGTCGGGGTGGTCACCCGAGAAGACGACCTCCATCCCGAGCAGCTCGAGGGCCAGGCTCCCCCACACCATGGCGAGGCCGCCCATGAGGCACCACCACGAGGTCTGCTCGTCGCCCAGACCACGCCGGGCGAGCACCGCCCCCACGAGGAAGATCGGCAGCAGGGTGAGCACCCGGTAGTGGGCGTTGAGCACGAGCCACTGCACGAGCGGGTTCGTGGCCCACGCCGCGGTCGGCGCCTGCCCGCCGGCGACGCCGCCCGCCGCGCGGGTCACCGCCTCGATGACGGACGGTCCGGCCGCGAACAGGACGGCGGCCAGGCCCAGGAGCCACCGCGTCCCGAGCACGAGCAGGGGGGTCCCGACGATGAGGAGCAGCCCGAGGAGGTGCAGGATCACCGCCACCCAGTGGTCCAGCCGTTCGAGGCCCACCCCGAGCAGGACGAGAGCGACCCCGCGGACCACGGCCCGCGCGGTGCCGCGCCACGCCGACGGCCCGGGGAAGACCAGGCCCGCCGCGGCACCCATGACGAGCGCGAAGAGCGGTGAGGCCAGGTCGTTGACCTGGAGGAGCAGGAAGGCGACCGCCTCCGGCACGCGGCCGCTGACGAAGGGGACCGCGTGCGCGATGACCATGGCCACGACCGCGACACCGCGCGCGGCGTCGAGGCCGAGCACCCGGGTGGGCGCACGTGCGGGAGCGGGAGCGGTGCCGGCGGGGGCCACCCGGCCAGTATCGACGACGGGTCAGCCGACGGCGGCGTGCGCCACGGGCTCGAACGGGCCGACGACGTGGCCGAGGCGGGCCCGGCGCAGCAGGCGGTGGGTCCGGGGCTCGGCCGCGACGATCCGGAAGGAGCGCGAGCCGCGACGGGCCCGGCGCAGGCACTCGACGAGGACACCGAAGCCGGTGGCGTCGCCGATCTCGCACTCGGCCAGGTCGACGAGGAGGTCGTCGCCCCCGTCGTCCACGATGCGGTGCAGGACGAGCCGCAGGTCCGGGACCGTGTGGACGTCGAGCCGACCGCGCAGCGAGACGTGGTGCCCCGCGGCGTCGCGGTGCTCCTCGAGCGTGACGATCGTGTGTGCAGGATGCCGCATCGGCGTCCCCCCTTCCCGTGCGTCCATTGAACGTGACGCAGCCCACGCCAGCCAGATGCCACGGGTAAAGAAACGGCAAAGGTATCTGGCAGGCTCGGCCCATGGTCAACCTCACGCGCATCTACACCCGCACCGGCGACGACGGCACGACGTCGCTCGGCGACTTCAGCCGCACGACGAAGACCGACCCGCGGCTGGCCGCCTACGCCGACGCCAACGAGGCCAACGCCGTCGTCGGCGTGGTCCTCGCCACCGGCGACCTGCCCGAGGACGTCCGGGCCGTGCTCACCCGCGTCCAGAACGACCTCTTCGACGTCGGCGCCGACCTCTGCACCCCGCTCCAGCAGGACCCCGAGTACCCGCCGCTGCGGGTCAAGCAGGAGTGGGTCGACGAGCTCGAGGCCGACTGCGACACCCAGAACGCCAAGCTCGAGAAGCTCCGCTCGTTCATCCTGCCCGGCGGCACGGTCGCCGCGGCGCACCTGCACCAGGCCACCACCGTCGTCCGGCGCGCCGAGCGGAGCACGTGGGCCGCCCTGGAGCACCACGGCAGCGAGGTGGGTGTCGGGAAGGGCGAGGGCGGGATCAACCCGCTCGCGGCGGCCTACCTCAACCGCCTGTCCGACCTGCTCTTCATCCTCGCCCGGGTCGCCAACCTCGGGGACGGCGGCGACGTGCTGTGGCAGCCCGGTGGCGGGCGCGCCGAGGCGCCGTCGACGAGGCGCGCCGAGGTCGCGGCCGACGACGACCCCCTCACCGACGACGACTGACGCTGTGCGTCTGCGTCGTTGGTCAGAAACCTCACCAACGACGCAGACGCAAGGAAGTCGGGGAGGGCGTCAGGCGACGTTGACGTTGAAGCCGGGAGGAGAGCTCTCGAGCCAGGCCCGCAGCGCGGTATAGGCCGCGGGGCTCATGGCGAGCTGGTAGTCGGAGTTGGCCGAGATGCCGCTCACGCTCACGGCGTCGACCGGCAGCCCCGGCACCGGTTCGGCGAGCGGGCTCGGCGCCCCGAGGCCGAGCTCGTGGCGCATCCACGAGTGGTCGGGGCGCAGCGACGGGCCCACCACCGAGAACCAGTCGAGATTGTCACCGGCGATGCGGGCCAGCCCGAGCCGCCAGCGGCGCTCGCCGGTGCTCACCGCGCAGAGCATGAGCGGCTTGCCCCCGGAGATGTAGCGGCGGCGCAGCCACACGTACAGCAGCGACAGGAGCACGGCGCCGATCACCACCGCGAGCACGAGCTCGACGGCGGCGAGGGGCGTCATGGCACTCTCCGCCCCGGGTTCAGTTGGCCATGCCCGAGGCGTCGACGGCCTCGGCGAGGATGGTCACGCGGTCGTGGTCGACGGAGAGGAACCCACCGTCGACGGTGGCCGTCCGGACACCGCCCTCGGCGTGGATGCGGACCTCGCCCTCGACGAGCACGCCGAGGATCGGGGTGTGACCGGGCATGATGCCGAGGTCGCCCTCGATGGAGCGGGCACTCACCTGGCTCGCCTCGCCCTCCCAGACCTTGCGGTCCGCGGCGACGAGTTCGACCTGCAGCTGGCTCACGTGTTCCTCCGGGGAATGGGGTGCATGGGAAGTGTAGCGGCGCTTTCCGGTGCGCCTTCCTGCTGGGACGTCAGCAGGGCCGGAACCGCGCGCGGCACCGGCCCTGCTGACGTCACGGTCGGCTCAGAGGTTCTTCTGGATCTCCGCGGCCTGGCGCTCGACGTCGTCGAGGCCACCGCACATGAAGAACGCCTGCTCCGGGAAGTGGTCGAAGTCGCCGTCGGCGATCTTCGTGAACGCCTCGATCGTCTCGGTGAGCGGCACGGTCGAGCCCTCGATGCCGGTGAACTGCTTGGCGACGTAGGTGTTCTGGCCGAGGAAGCGCTGGATGCGCCGCGCCCGGTTGACGAGGATCTTGTCCTCCTCGGACAGCTCGTCGATGCCGAGGATGGCGATGATGTCCTGCAGCTCCTTGTTGCGCTGGAGGATCTGCTTGATCCGGACAGCCGTCGAGTAGTGCTCCTCGGTGATGTAGCGACGGTCGAGGATGCGTGACGTCGAGGTCAGCGGGTCCACGGCCGGGTAGATGCCGAGCGAGGCGATCTCTCGGGAGAGCTCGGTCGTCGCGTCGAGGTGCGCGAAGGTCGTCGCCGGCGCCGGGTCGGTGTAGTCGTCGGCCGGCACGTAGATCGCCTGCATCGAGGTGATCGAGTTGCCTCGGGTCGAGGTGATGCGCTCCTGGAGGGTACCCATCTCGTCGGCGAGGGTCGGCTGGTAGCCGACGGCGGACGGCATACGACCGAGCAGGGTCGACACCTCGGAACCGGCCTGGGTGAACCGGAAGATGTTGTCGATGAAGAGGAGCACGTCCTGGTTCTGGACGTCACGGAAGTACTCGGCCATCGTCAGCGCCGACAGGGCCACGCGAAGACGCGTGCCCGGCGGCTCGTCCATCTGGCCGAAGACCAGCGCGGTCTGGCCGAGGACGCCGGCCTCCTCCATCTCCACCATGAGGTCGTTGCCCTCACGGGTGCGCTCGCCGACACCGGCGAACACCGAGACGCCACCGTGGTCGCGCGCGACGCGGGCGATCATCTCCTGGATGAGCACGGTCTTGCCGACACCGGCACCACCGAACAGGCCGATCTTGCCACCCTGCACGTAGGGGGTCATGAGGTCGATGATCTTGATGCCGGTCTCGAACATCTGGGTCTTGGGCTCGAGCTGGTCGAAGTCGGGCGCCTTGCGGTGGATGCCCCAGCGCTCGGTCGCCTCGAAGGTCTCACCCTCCTTGAGGTTGAGCACCTCACCGGTGGTGTTGAAGACCTTGCCGAGGGTGACGTCGCCGACGGGGACGGTGATCGGGCCGCCGGTGTCCTGCACCTTGGAGCCGCGGACGAGTCCGTCGGTCGGCTGCAGCGAGATGGCCCGCACCATGTTGTCGCCGATGTGCTGGGCGACCTCGAGGTTGAGGTTCTTGCTCTCGCCGGCGAGGTCCACCGAGGTGGTGAGCAGGTTGTACTGCTCCGGCATCGCGTCGACGGGGAACTCGATGTCGACGACCGGGCCGATGATGCGCGAGACGCGGCCGATGCCTCCGGGCTCGGGGGCAACATAGCCGGCGGAGTCGTTGTCAGGGACAGTGGCAGTCTGTGATGTCATGGGTTTGTCTCTCACTTGCTCTCGGCCAGGGCGCTGGCGCCACCGACGATTTCGCTGATCTCTTGGGTGATCTCGGCCTGGCGGGCCTGGTTGGCCAGCCGGGTGTACTTCTTGACGAGCTCGTCCGCGTTGTCCGTCGCGGACTTCATCGCCCGCTGGCGAGCGGCGAGCTCGGAGGCCGCGGCCTGCAGCATGCAGTTGAACAGGCGCGAGTTGACGTACTTGGGCAGCAGCGCGTCGAGGACCTCCTCCACGCTCGGCTCGAACTCGTAGAGCGGGAACAGCTCGCCCTCGGCGGTCGGCTCCGTCCCCTCGACGATCTCGAGCGGCAGCAGCCGGATGACCTCGGGCTCCTGGGTCACCATCGACACGAAGCGCGAGTAGACGATGTGCACCTCGTCGACGCCACCCTCGGACTCGGTGTCCTTGAGGAAGTCGTCGACGAGCCGGATGCCGACCTCACGGGCGCGCTCGAAGGCGGGCTTCTCGGAGTCGCCGGTCCAGTCGGCCGCGAACTCGCGGCCGCGGAAGGTGTAGAAGCCCACGGCCTTGCGACCGAGCAGGTACGGGACGGCCTCCTTGCCCTCCTCGCGAAGACGGGCGACGAGCCGCTCGGACTCCTTGAGCACCGACGAGCTGTAGGCACCGGCGAGGCCGCGGTCGGAGGTGATGATGACGACCGCGGCGCGGGTCACCTTCTCCTTCTCGGTGGTGAGGACGTGCTCCTCGTTCGAGAACGTCGCGACCGCCGAGACCGCACGCGTGATCGCGCGGGCGTAGGGGCTCGACTCGCGCACGGCCTGCTGGGCCCTGACGACGCGCGCTGCGGCCATGAGCTCCATGGCGCGCGTGATCTTCTTCGTCGCGCTGACGGAGCGGATGCGCTGCCGGTACTCCCGGATCTGCGCTCCCATAGGTTTCCGCCTTCCTGTGTCTCGAGTGTCTCTGTGGTGCCGGACTCGTGGCGTATGCCGGACAGTCGCCGTGGCGACCGCGCTGCGGATGCCGGGTGCTCACCCTCGGTGAGCACCCGGCATCGCGTCAGCGCTTCTGCTTGACGATCTTCTCCTGCTCGGAGTCAAGGGCGTCCTCGCCGCTCTCCTTCTCGTCGCCGATCGGCAGGTTCTCCTTGTTGGAGGGCTCGAAGCCCTTCTTGAAGGAGTCGATCTCCGTCTTGAGGGCCTCCTCGGTGGACTCCTCGAACTTGCCCGTCTCGCGGATCGCGTCGAGGAGGTCGCCCTTGCTGCGACGCAGGTGGCCGAGGAAGTCGGCCTCGAAGCGGCGGATGTCCTCCACCGCGATCGAGTCGAGCTGACCGGTGGTGCCGGCCCACACGGAGACGACCTGCTCCTCCATCGGGAACGGCGCCGACTGCGGCTGCTTGAGCAGCTCGACGAGGCGAGCACCCTTGGCGAGCTGGGCCTTGGAGGCCGGGTCGAGGTCGGAGGCGAACATCGCGAACGCCTCGAGCGCACGGAACTGGGCGAGGTCGAGCTTGAGTCGACCGGAGACCGACTTCATCGCCTTGGTCTGGGCCGCGCCACCGACGCGGGAGACCGAGACACCCACGTCGACCGCGGGGCGGACGTTGGAGTTGAAGAGGTCGGCCTGGAGGTAGATCTGGCCGTCGGTGATGGAGATGACGTTCGTCGGGATGTACGCCGAGACGTCGCCCGCCTTGGTCTCGATGATCGGCAGGCCGGTCATCGAGCCCGCGCCCAGCTCGTCGCTGAGCTTCGCGCAGCGCTCGAGCAGACGGGAGTGCAGGTAGAAGACGTCACCCGGGTAGGCCTCGCGGCCCGGCGGGCGCCGCAGGAGGAGCGAGACAGCGCGGTAGGCCTCGGCCTGCTTGGACAGGTCGTCGAAGACGATGAGGACGTGCTTGCCCTGGTACATCCAGTGCTGGCCGATGGCCGAGCCGGTGTAGGGGGCGAGGTACTTGAAGCCGGCGCTGTCGGAGGCGGGGGCCGCGACGATGGTGGTGTACTCCATCGCTCCGGCGTCCTCGAGGGTCGCGCGGACCGACGCGATCGTCGAGCCCTTCTGACCGATGGCGACATAGATGCAGCGGACCTGCTTGGTCGGGTCGCCCGTCTCCCAGAACTCCTTCTGGTTGATGATCGTGTCGACCGCGACCGTCGTCTTGCCGGTCTGGCGGTCGCCGATGATGAGCTGGCGCTGGCCACGACCGATGGGGGTCATGGCGTCGACCGACTTGAGGCCGGTCTGCAGCGGCTCGTGCACCGACTTGCGGTCGACGACCGAGGGCGCCTGGAGCTCGAGCGCGCGGCGCTCGTCGCTCTGGATGTCGCCGAGGCCGTCGATCGGGGTGCCGAGGGGGTTGACGACACGGCCGAGGTAGGCGTCACCGACGGGGACCGAGAGGACCTCTCCGGTGCGCTTGACCTGCTGGCCCTCCTCGATCTTGGAGAAGTCACCGAGGATGACGACACCGATCTGGTGGACGTCGAGGTTGAGGGCGAGGCCCAACGTGCCGTCCTCGAACTCGAGCAGCTCGTTGGTCATGCACGAGGGCAGGCCCTCGACGTGGGCGATGCCGTCACCGGCGTCGCTGACGCGGCCGACCTCTTCGCGGGAGGCCGCGCCGGGCTCGTAGGACTGGACGTAGCTGTCCAGTGCGTCCCGGATCTCCTCCGGACGGATCGAGAGCTCCGTCATGTGATCTCTTCTCCTCGGTTACCAGCCCCGGTGGGGCCGAAGTGTGTGATGTCTCTGTCGTGCTGTTCAGGTGTGCGGTGCTGCGGTGCTGCGGTGGTGCCGTGGGCCGGCTGGTTCAGCCGGCGAGGTCGCGCCGGACGCGGTCGAGCCGGCGCAGGACCGTGCCGTCGACGACCTCGTCGCCGATCTGGATCCGGATCCCACCGACGACGGTCGGGTCGAGCACCGTCTGCAGGCTGACCCGCTTGTCGTAGATGGAGGCGAGCGCCGACGTGAGGCGGGACTCCTGCTGCGGGTCGAGCGGGATGGCGACGGTGACCAGCGCGGTGAGCTCGTCACGACGCTGGGCCGCCAGCTTGAGGTAGCCCTCGAGCACGCGGTCGAGGCGACGACCGCGCGACTTCAGCACGGCCTGCTCCACGAGCCGGAGGGTCTCGGGTGCGGCCTTGCCCTCGAGCAGGGCGCGCACGATCCCGGCCTTGCCCTCCGCATCCGTGTTGCGGCTCCCCAGGGTGTCGCGCAGGCGGGTGTCTCCCGCGACGATGCGCTCGAACCGGAACAGCTGGTCCTCGACGTCGTCGATGGCGCCCGCCTTCTCGGCACTGGCGAGCAGGGCGCTGACGGCAAGTGCCTCCAACGTGTCGCTGAGGTCACCCTCCTCGGCCCAGCGCTGCGCGACGACCTCACCGGTGAGGGTGACGGCCGCCTCGCTGACCTTTCCCCCGAAGAGCCGGTCGGCCAGGGCCCGCTTGGCGTCACCCTCCCGGGAGGGGTCGGCGAACGCGCGGCGCAGTGCGATGTCACCGTCGATCGCGCCGGCGATCGCGAAGAGCTCCTCCGCGAGGGCAGCCCGGTCGACACCCTCGAGGGCCGAGTCGAGGGCCTTCTCGGCCGCCACCCTCGCACCTCGTGACGAGCCACGCATCAGGCGTCCCGACCAGCGGTGCCGTCCGTGCCGAGGTCGAGCTGACCCTGCTCGGCCTTCTCGGACCGCGGGGCGTCGGTCGTGACAGGCGCGCCTGCACCGACCTTCTCCGGGCGGACCGCGCCGCTCTCGAGCTCGGCGAGGAAACGGTCGATCATGCCCTTCTGGCGGACCTCGTCCTCGAGCGACTCGCCGACGATGCGGCTGGCGAGCGTCGTCGACAGGGCGCCGACCTCGGAGCGCAGCTGGACGGAGGCCTGCTGACGCTCGGCCTCGATCTGCCGCTTGGCCGACTCGGTGATCCGGCTCGACTCCGCCTGCGCCCTCTCGCGCATCTCGGTGACGATGGATGCACCCTCGGCCCGCGCCTCCTCACGGATGGCGTTGGCCTCGGTGCGGGCCTCGTGCAGCTGGGCTTCGTACTGCTGCAGGGCGGCCTGGGCCTGGGCCTGGGCCTCCTCGGCCTGCTCCATGCCGCCCTCGATGGCGGCACGACGCTCCTCGTAGGCCTTCTCCAGGTTGGGGACGACCTTGGTCGAGACCACCCAGTAGAGGACCCCGATCATCACGAGGCCGAAGATCAGCTCGGGAATGTGCGGGATGAGGGGCATCTTGGCGCCCTCGGCGGTCGCCAGAGAGACGACCGTCGACGGTGTGGCGGTGAACTGCACGGATGCTCCTAGTGCTTCGAACCAGTTCGGGGATGGGCCGTGGCCCGGTGGGCCGCTGGCGTCAGATGAAGAAGAGCACCAGACCGAAGATCGCGAGTGCCTCGGCGAGCGCGAAGCCAAGGATGGCGATCGGCTGCAGGAGGTTGCGGGCCTCGGGCTGACGGGCGACGCCGTTGATGTAGGCAGCGAAGATCAGGCCGACGGCGATGGCCGGGCCGATGGTCGCAAGGCCGTAACCGACGAGCGAGAGGTTGCCTTCCACGATGATTCCTCTTTCGTGTTTCTGTGGGTTCCCACGTCGGCCGAATGCCGGGCGGAAAGACTGTGTGGTGATGGTCGGGCTATGGAGTTGTCGTCGTGCAGTGTGGGGAGCCTGCGACTCAGTGGTCGTCGGCGAGCGCGCCCGCGATGTAGCTGGCGGCGAGCAGGGTGAAGACGTAGGCCTGGAGGAACTGGACGAGGGCCTCGAAGACGAACATGGCCGCGGCCATGATGAACGTCGGCACCGAGAGCAGCTTGAAGGCGATGCCCTGGGTGAGGAAGAAGGCGCCCGCACTGACGAAGAGCACGATGAGCATGTGCCCGGCGAACATGTTGCCGAACAGTCGCAGGGCCAGCGTCAGCGGGCGGGTGATGAAGTAGGTGATGAACTCGAGGACGAAGATCGCCGGCTTGATCCACCCGGGCAGGCCCGGCGGGACGAGATGCTTGAAGTAGCCCCCGACACCCATCTTCTTGATGCCGATCCAGTGGTAGACGACGTAGACGACGAGCGTCAGCGCGATCGGGAAGCCGATGCGACCGAACGTCGGGTTCATCACGGGCGGCAGGATGCCGAACCAGTTGTTGAGCAGGATCAGCGAGAAGAGGCTGAAGAGCAGCGGGACGAACTTGAGGAAGTGCTTCGTCCCGATCATGTCGCGGGCGATGCCGTTGCGCGCGAGGTTGTAGAAGTTCTCCATGAAGAACTGACCCTTGGACGGGACGATCGCGGCCTTCTTGGAGAGGGCGACCATGACGACGCTCAGCAGGACGACGGAGACGCCACCCCAGACCATCTGCTCGGTGATCGCCCAGTTCCCCTCACCGATGAGGGGGAGCCAGAAGATGTCGGGGGTCGGGGTCTCGAACCCCTCGCCGCCCTCGGCGGCGCCGACGGCGGTCGTGGTCCCTGCAGCAAGCGCAGTCAGGATCACAGGTGGTTCTCCTCGTTCATGGTGGTGGCGGCACCCTGCAATCGCGGCTCAGTCCGGAACCGCTTGCAGCCGATGGTCAGGGGCGTCACGACGTACCGTACCGGAGCCAGATGGTGTACAGCGACAAGGCCATCCCGCCCAAAATGCCCACGACCACGAGGAACCCCGTGCCGAGGAGCGCGTCCAGGCCCCACCCGATCGCGCCGAAGACGGCGGGTCCGGTGAGGAGGTAGGCGATGACGGTGGCGCCCAGTGCGTCGGCCCGCGCGGTGGCGCTGGGCAGCTCCGGGTCGTCGTGCCACCGCGAGAACGGCTCGTGACCTTCGACGCCCTTGGGCAGCTTGCGGTCGTCGTCGCTCATGAGGCCGCTCCCCGATCGAGCGACCCCGGGTGGATCTCGTGACGTGCGCGCACGTAGCCGACGACCTGGCCGACCTGCATGAGGAGCGTCTGCGCGATGGCCGACAGCGCGAAGGCGCGACCGTCGAGCCAGTCGACCCCGCGCAGGACGAGCACGACCGTGACGATGAGGATGAGCTGGCCGAGGTAGACGACCCCCGCGCCGGCCATGGAGGTCGCGGCCGGGCCGAGGACGACGGCCGTGATGCCGAGCAGGCCGACGACGAGGATGACGAAGACGGTCGCGGCACCCGCGAGGGCGGACAGCGCGGCGTGCTCACCGGCATACGCCCAGAAGGCCGCCGCGAGCGCGGGAAGGGCGATCATCCCGGGGACGAGGGCACCGCGCAGCATCATCCGGACCGGGGTCCGTGGCGCGGGGTGCGGGGTCACTGGGCTCTCTCCGTCGAGGGTCGTTCCGGGCTTGTGAAAGTTATCACAAGCGCCGTGGCGGGGCCAACCTGCCGAGGCCCGAGGGCGTCCCGGAGACGCGGGCACGTGCCCAATACACTCACCGGCATGAGACAGCGGCTCGTCGTCGGCATGGCCTGCGCAGACGCCGCCCTCCTCATGGTCGCGTTCGTCGTCGCGGCGCTGTGGCGCTTCGGCGGACACCCGTTCAGCGACGAGGTCGTCGTGCAGACCCAGGCCCGCGGCCTCATGCAGATCCTGCTCATCGCCCTGGTGAGCTGCCTGCTCGGCAGCGCGCTCGTCGCGGCGGTCATGCCCCAGGGCCCGCCGCGACCGACGTACAGCCGGGGGGCGCTCACGGCACTCTTCGCCTTCTTCGCCATCACGGCCGTCATCGTGCTCGTGCGTCCGTACTACTCCCGGCCGCACCTCTTCACGACGCTGGCGATCTGGCTCGTCCTCGTCCTTCTCCTGCGGGCCGTGCTCCGCCTGCGGCCGTGGACCGAACGGCTGCTCGTCGTGACCGGATCGGACGCCATCGTGCGCTCGCTGGACGCGACGCCCCACATCACCGTGGTCGGTGTCATCGACCCCGACGCCACCGGACCCCTGCCGGCCCCGCCCCCGGACACCGTCCTCGCCGTCGACCTCAGCGCGGCGTGGTCGCGCGAGGTGACCCGCTACGTGTCCGCGACCTCCGTCGCCGGGCGGGAGGTGCGGGCGCTCAACGACGTCTACGAGCAGCACACCGGGCGGGTGCCGCTCGGCCACCTCTCCGAGGGGTGGGAGATCGAGACCTCCCTGCTGCGCAAGCTGCCGTTCCTGCCGTTCAAGTACGCCGTCGACCTCGTCCTCGTCGTCGTCACCATGCCGCTGTGGATGCCGGTCGTCGCGGCGACCGCGGTGCTCGTCCGGCTCGTCGACGGGAGCCCGGTGATCTTCCGCCAGGTCCGCGTCGGCCGCCGCGGTGAACTCGTCGAGCTCTTCAAGTTCCGCACGATGCGGGCCGACGCCGAGGCGCACGGCGCCCGCCAGGCCAGCGGCGACGACCCCCGGATCACGCCGCTGGGGCGCTTCCTGCGCAGCGTCCGCCTCGACGAGCTGCCACAGTTCTTCAACGTGCTGCGGGGCGAGCTCTCGCTCATCGGTCCGCGGCCCGAGCAGGTCGGGTTCGTCGAGAAGTACCGCGAGGCGATCCCCTTCTACGACCAGCGGCACCTCGTCCGGCCCGGCATCACGGGCTGGGCCCAGGTGCGCCACGGGTACGCCGCGTCGGAGGAGGAGACGATCGAGAAGCTCTCCTACGACTTCTACTACCTCAAGCACATGTCGCCGCTGCTCGACCTCGAGGTGCTCGCGCGCAGTGTCTGGACCGTCGTCTCGGCGTCCGGCACCAAGCCGCGGGCGCGGGCGCGGCCGTCGGTCGAGGAGGCCGCAGCGCTGGAGCTCGAGGCGGCCGAGCAGGCCGCCGACGACCGGCGCACCGGTCAGGGTCGCCCGTCCGCCTGACGCCGTCGTCCCCGGAACCGTTTTCCGGGGACGGCGGGAAACGGTTCCGGGATCGGTCAGCGGGCGTATGCCGGGAAGCGCGTCACGAGGTCCGTCACCTCGGCGCGGACCGCCTTCGAGACCGGGTGGTCGGGGTCGGCGTCGCCCTCGACCACCGCGCGGGCGATGAGGCCGCCGATGGTGCGCATCTCGTCCTCGCCCATCCCCTGCGTCGTGACGCACGGGGTGCCGACGCGGATGCCGCTGGCCACACTGGGCTTCTGCGGGTCGAAGGGGATGGCGTTCTTGTTGAGGGTGATGCCGGCGGCGTCACAGCGGGCCTCGGCGTCGGCGCCGGTGACGTCGACGGGCTGGAGGTCGTGCAGCGAGAGGTGGGTGTCGGTGCCACCGGTGGTCGGGCGGATGCCCTTCTCGGCGAGGGTCTCGGCGAGGACCTTGGCGTTCGCGACGACCTGGGCCGCGTAGGTCTGGTACTCCGGGGTCGCGCACTCCTTGAAGTTCGTCGCCTTGGCCGCGATCGTGTGCATCTGCGGGCCGCCCTGCATCATCGGGAAGACGGCCTTGTCGATGGCCGCGCGGTGTTCCTCGGTGCAGACGATGGCGCCGCTGCGCGGGCCACGCAGGACCTTGTGGGTCGTGAAGCTCACGACGTCGGCGTGGGGCACCGGGCTGGGGATCGCCTTGCCGGCGACGAGCCCGATGAAGTGGGCGGCGTCGACCCAGAAGATCGCGCCGACCTCGTCGGCGACGCGGCGGAAGAACTCGAAGTCGATGAGGCGCGGGATGGCCGACCCCCCGGCGAGGATGACCTTCGGCCGGTGCTCCTTGGCGAGGCGCTCCACCTCGGCGTAGTCGATGTTCTCGGTCTCCTTGTCGACGCCGTAGTGGACGGCGTTGAACCACTTGCCCGAGAACGAGACCTTGCTTCCGTGGGTGAGGTGGCCGCCGTGCGGCAGGCTCATCGCGAGAAGGGTCTCGCCCGGCTTCATGAACGCGCCGTAGACGGCCTGGTTGGCGCTGGCGCCGGAGTGCGGCTGGACGTTGGCGTGGTCGGCGCCGAAGAGAGCCTTGGCCCGGTCGATGGCCAGGGTCTCGGCCTTGTCGACCTCCGAGCACCCGCCGTAGTAGCGGCGCCCGGGGTAGCCCTCGGCGTACTTGTTGGACAGGGTCGAGCCGAGCGAGGTGAGCACGGCCGGCGACGACATGTTCTCGCTGGCGATGAGCTGCAAGCCGCCGCGGAGGCGGTCGAGCTCGGAGACGAGCACTCCCGCGATCTCGGGGTCGAAGGACTCCAGGGCGTCGAAGTCCGAACCGTAGAACGTGTCACTCATCGTTGCTCTCCTCCGAAACGGGTGCCGGCTCGCCTGGCTGGTCTGTCGGCAACTCTAGGTGTTCGGCCGCGAGGGCCATGATCTCATCGCCGTCGATCGCTCCGTGGCGGAGGATGACCGGCTCGGTGTGCGTGCAGTCGACGATCGTCGAGGGCAGGCCCCCGGTGACGGGTCCGCCGTCGAGGTAGAACTGCACGGACGGGCCGAGCTGGGTGGCGGCGTCGACGACGGTCCTCGACGCCGGGTGGCCGGTGCGGTTGGCGCTGCTCACGGCCATCGGCCCGACCTCTCGCAGGAGCTCGAGGGCGATCTCGTGGTCGGGCATGCGCACGGCGACGGTGCCGCCGGTGTCACCGAGGTCCCACATGAGCGACGGCTGCGCCTTGAGGACGAGGGTGAGCGGGCCCGGCCAGTAGCGCTCGATGAGGGCTCGGGCGTAGTCGGGGACGTCGGTGGCCAGCCCGTCGACCGTGCGCACCTCGGCGACGAGCACCGGCGGGGGCATCTCGCGGCCGCGACCCTTGGCGTCGAGGAGTCGCTGGACCGCGTCGGGGGTGAACGCGTCGGCACCGATGCCGTAGAGGGTGTCGGTGGGCAGGACGACGAGGTCGCCGTGCCGCACTCCGGCAGTCGCCTTGGCGATGCCGTCGCGCCGCCCCTCGGGGGTGGTGCAGTCGAAGACCGGACTCATGGGGTCAGCCTAGGACCGCGCCGGGGCGTGGCCGATCGCGGGGACCGGTCGGCCACATGACCTGCGCACTTCCCTCGAAATCGACCCGGCGGGTTCCCGCATTTCCGCGTCACCGGTCAATAGGGTCGGGGTGTTCGTCCCTGTCTTTCCCGAACGGAGGTGCATGTCAATGCGTGGTTCCGGACTCATCTGGACAATCGTCGGTGTTCTTCTGATCATCGCCCTGCTCATCTACATCCTCTGACACTGACAGACGACGCGGCGGCCCCCACCCGAGACCGGGTGGGGGTCGCCGTGCGTGGGGCCAGCGTGCGACGGGTCGCTCAGGCGCGGACGGCGACGGTCGCCCGCGGGCGGCCCGCGAGGTCGCGGCGGTCCTCGACGCTCGCCCACGAGCCGGTGGCGAGCAGGGCCCGGGGCAGGGTCTCGCCCTGGCTGTCGGCGTGCTCCATGACGAGCACCCCGCCGGGCCGCAGCAGCCCGGCGGCGCGCGCGGCGACGAGCCGCGGGATCGCGAGTCCGTCCTCGCTGCCGCCGTAGAGGGCCACGGGCGGGTCGTGGTCGCGCACCTCGGGGTCGACCGGCTCCGCGGTCGTGGGGATGTAGGGCGGGTTCGAGACGACGACGTCGACGCCCGCGAGCTCCGGGAAGGCGGTCACGGCGTCGCCGTGCACGAGGTCGACGTCGAGCCCGAGCCGGTCCCGGTTGCTCGTCGCCCACGCCACCGCGAGGTCGCTGACCTCGACCGCGTGCACCCGGGCCTGGGGCACCTCCGCCTTGACCGAGAAGGCGATCGCCCCCGAGCCCGCGCAGAGGTCGACGACGACGGGCTCCCCGACACCTGCCTCGAGGCAGGCCCGGGCCGCGTCGATCGCCCAGCCCGCGACGACCTCGGTCTCGGGTCGGGGGACGAAGACGCCCGGCCCCACCTCGAGCTCGAGGCCGCGGAACCACGTCCTGCCGGTGAGGTGCTGGAGCGGGACGCGAGCGGCCCGCTCGGCGACGAGGCCGGCATACGCCTCGGGCACGGGTGCACCGAGGACCATGAGCCGCCGCACCTCACCGGGCCCGACGCCCAGGGCGTGCGCGGCGAGCGCGACGGCGTCGTGCTCGGGAGAGGCGACGCCGGCGTCGGCGAGGCGGCCGGTGGCCCCGCGGACGGCGTCGCGCAGGTCGCTCATCCGGCGCCCTCGCCGAGGGCGGCGAGCTGGGCGGCCTCGTCTGCGGCCATCGCCGACTCGACGACCGCGTCGAGCTCGCCGCCGAGGACTGTCTCGAGGTTGTAGGCCTTGAAGCCCGTGCGGTGGTCGCTGACCCGGTTCTCAGGGAAGTTGTAGGTGCGGATGCGCTCGCTGCGGTCGACGGTGCGCACCTGGCTCGCGCGGACGCCGGCGGCGGCCTCGGCGGCCGCGTCGGTCGCGATCTGGTGCAGCCGGGCGCGCAGGACCCGCATCGCGGCCTCGCGGTTCTGGAGCTGGGACTTCTCGTTCTGGCAGGACACGACGGTCCCGGTCGGCAGGTGGGTGATCCGCACCGCCGAGTCGGTCGTGTTGACGCTCTGGCCGCCCGGGCCGGAAGAGCGGAAGACGTCGATGCGCAGGTCGTTGGCGTGGATCTCGACCTCGACTTCCTCGACCTCCGGCATGACCCAGACGCCCGCGGCGCTCGTGTGGATCCGGCCCTGCGTCTCGGTGACCGGCACGCGCTGGACCCGGTGGACGCCGCCCTCGTACTTCAGCCTCGCCCAGGGACCCTCGCCCGGCTGCGGCGTCCGCTTGGACTTGACGCTGACCTGGACGTCCTTGTAGCCGCCGAGGTCGGTCTCGGTGGCGCCGAGGACCTCGGTGCGCCAGCCGCGCTGCTCGGCGTAGCGGAGGTACATGCGGAGCAGGTCGCCGGCGAACAGCGCCGACTCCTCGCCGCCCTCCCCCGCCTTGACCTCGAGGATGACGTCGCGGTCGTCGTCGGGGTCGCGCGGGACGAGCAGTCGCCGGAGCCGGTCCGCGGCCTCGGCGGCCGCCGCCTCGAGGGCCGGGACCTCGGCCGCGAAGCCGGCGTCGTCGGCGCCCAGCTCGCGCGCCGCCTCGAGGTCACCGGTGACCGCCTGCCACTGCGCGTATGCCGTCACCGTCGGTCCCAGCGCGGCGTACCGCTTGTTGAGCTCGCGCAGCTGGTCGGGGTCGGAGGCGACGGCAGGGTCGCCCATGGCGCGCTCGAGCTGGGCGTGCTCCTGCGCGAGGGCCGCGGCGGACTCGAACATCGAGTGTCCTCTCGGGACGGTGCAGTGGGGGTCGGACCCGGGAAACACGAATGCGCCGACCCGGACCCCTTGCGGGATCGACGGGTCGGCGCATCGGGAGTGCTACGCGTCGGCCTTCTTGCCGTAGCGCGCCTGGAAGCGGGCCACGCGACCACCGGTGTCGAGGATCTTCTGCTTGCCGGTGTAGAACGGGTGGCACTGGCTGCAGACCTCGGCGTGGATCTGGCCGCTCTCGGCCGTGCTGCGGGTGGTGAACGTCGCGCCACAGGTGCAGGTGACCGTGGTCTCGGCGTAGTTCGGGTGGATGTCCTTCTTCACGATGTCTTCTCCTTGGAGGTATCCGGGTCGGCGGGCCCATCACGATGATGCAGACCCGGTAGCGCCCCGCCTGCGCTCGCTCGTGGGGGCGAGAGCTCAGGAAACGCGTTCGTGCCGTGAACCGGTCCAGCGAACAAGTGTGCCAGAGCAGGCACACGATCCCCTAAACGGCGGTGACGCCCCCGTTCATTCCCGGCCCGGGCGCTCAGGGGTGCCAGGGGCGCAGCAGGTTGCGCCCTTGGCACCCCTCAGGCGGACTCCACCGTGAGTCGCTCGTGGGCTCGGACGACCTGGTCCATGAAACGGCGGCTGTCCAGGCGCAGCCCGAGGACGGGGATCCGCAGCACGACCTCCCCGTCGACCACGAGGTCGTTCTGCCGCAAGGCATCCGCGACGGGGTTGAGCGACCACTGGTGGTGGCCCCCGTCGATCTCGACCACGAGCCCGATGCCCTTCCAGCGGGCGTCGAGGTGGACCCTGCCGTTCCGACCGCGGACGACGGACTGGCGCGACGGCTCGGGCAGGCCGCGCGCCCGGCAGAGCCCAGCGAAGTCCAGCTCACCGAGTGCCTGGGCGCCGTCGCAGATGTCGACCACGGCCGCGTTGACGAAGGGGCGCCGAGGGCCCGCGCGCCGTCCCCCGCGCCACGCGGCGAGAAGCCGTTCGGGTGTCGTGAGGCGCTGCTGGACGACGAGGCACAGGATCAGTGCCGCCTCGCGGTCACTGCGCGCCCACGATGCGGCGTGCACCGCGGCCAGCTCGGCCCTCACCCTGGGGATGCCTGCCGTCACGACGCGCGGCATCTCGGAACGCCGGTGGATCCGGACGCCGTCGAGGACGTGGTGCCGGTTGGCCCGCGGTACGGAGACGTCGATGCGGGGTGGGTCGAATCCCCGCAGCCCTGACGCCTCCAGAGCGGCAGCCCCGTCGAGGACGGCGCCGGCACCGCTCTCCCAGATCGCCTGCCACAGCCGCGCCCGGCGAGCGAGCGGTCCGGCGGCAACCGCCACGGTGTGCCGCCCGTGGACGAACCAGCGCCCGGCCACCACCTCAGAACGCACGTCCTCCTTCGACACCCCCACGCCCCGCAGGTCGCTTCGGTGCACCACGCCCTCATGCGCCTCGACCAGGGGGGCCGCGCGTCGGTGTCGCTCGGAGCGTGGCAGCCGTCGCCGTGGAGACATCTCCCGAGCGTCGCCCGGGCGACGGCTCCCCGCCACGCAGGCAGGGCCCGACTGTGGACGGCGCCGCCCGGACCGGTCGGGTGTGGAACGTCCAGGGGTGCCAAGGGCGCAGCGGGTTGCGCCTCTGGCACCCCGAAGCGGCGACGACCGGGGAAGGATCAGGGGAGGTTGGCCATCGCCTTGTCGAGGTCGGCGATGACGTCGTCGACCGACTCGAGGCCGAGCGAGAGCCGGATGAGGTCGGCGTCGGGGCGCGCGTCCGAGGCGACGATGCGGTGGGTGAGGCTCGCCGGGTGCTGGACGAGGCTGTCGACACCGCCGAGCGACACGGCGTGCGTGACGAGCTCGAGGTGCTCGATGAGGGCTGACGCGGCGGCGTACCCGCCGACGAGCCGGACGCCGACGATCGCCCCCGGGCCGGCCATCTGGGTGCCGACGAGCCGCTGCGGGTCGCAGCCGGGCAGGCTGGGATGGTGCACGCGTGAGACCTCCGGGCGCTCGCAGAGCCACGCCGCGACGGTCGTCGCCGTGGACTGCTGGGCCCGCACCCGCACGTGGATCGTCTGCAGACCTCGGTGCAGCTCGTACGCGGCCACGGGGTGCAGGACGGCACCGGTGATGGCCCGGACCTGGCGCAGCCGCGCCGTCCATGCGTGGCCCGCGGCGACCACCCCGCCCATGACGTCGCCGTGGCCGCCCATGTACTTCGTGGCCGAGTGCAGAACCATCGCAGCACCATGGCGGGCCGGCTGCTGCAGCACCGGGGTCGCGAAGGTGTTGTCGACCACGACCGGCACGTCGCCCGCCCGGGCGACGACGGCCGCGATGTCGACGAGGTCGAGCGACGGGTTCGCCGGGGTCTCGAGCAGGACGAGGCCGGTGTCGGGGCGGATCGCGTCGCCGACCGACTCGGGGCTCGCCCACGTCACCTCGGTGCCGAGCAGTCCCGAGGCGAGCAGGTGGTCGGACCCGCCGTAGAGCGGCCGGACGGCGACGACGTGGGGCGTGCCCCCGGCGACCGCCGCGAGCAGGACGGCAGTGAGTGCGGCCATCCCGCTGGCGAACGCCACGGCGGAGTCGGTGCCCTCGAGGGCGGCGACGGCCCGCTCGAACCGGTCGGTCCCCGGGTTCCACAGCCGTTGGTAGACGAGGGTCGCGCCGTCGTCGGGGCGCTCCCCCGACGCCAGCGTGTCGTACGCGGCGCCGCCCGCCTCGATCGACGGCAGCGGGTACGTCGTGGACAGGTCGATCGACGGCACGTGCAGCCCGAGGGCGGCGAGGTCCTCGCGCCCGGCGTGGACGGCTGTGGTTGCGAGGTCGCGGCCGGGGACGGGGACGGGATACGTCGTCATGCGTCCCATCGTCCGCAGGATCCCCCTCAGCGCGGAAGAGTCCCGTGGATCTCCCTCATCGATCGGAGGATGAGCGCGGAACCAGCGACGGCGGGTTGGGTACCGTGAGGCCGTGCCGAAGAATCCCCACCCGCTCACCCCTGGCCCCGCACCCACCACGCCACCCCTGCTCGACGACGTGGACCGTGCCCTCGTGCAGGCCCTCGTCGACGACGGCCGGATCTCCAACGCCGCACTCGCGCGCCGTCTCGGCATCGCGGAGTCGACCTGCGTCGGCCGGGTGCGGGCCCTGCGCGAGCGGGGAGTCGTCACCGGCATCCATGCCGCCGTCGACCACGCCCACCTGGGCCGGCCGCTGCAGGCCGTCGTCGCCATCCGCCTCGCGGGTCACGACCGCGCCCAGGTCGAGGCGTTCGGGGACGAGATGGCGTCGTTGCCCGGGGTCCTCGCCGCGTTCAACATCAGCGGCGCCGACGACTTCCTCGTCCACGTCAGTGCCCAGTCGCCCGACCAGCTCCGGGACTTCGTGCTCGACAACATCGCGAGCCGTCCCGGGGTGTCGCACGTCCAGACGTCGCTCGTCTTTCGCGCCCACCCCGGACGCGTCGTCGTGTGACGCAGAGGTGGGCACACGGCATACCCCCGTGTGCCGCGAGGCGGCCTCCCGGGTCGGGAGGCCGCCTCGTGGACGGACGGTGACGAACGCTCAGCCCCTGGAGCTCTCGTCCTCGTCGTCGAGCCGGTTCGAGCTGGTCTGCTGGACCTGCTTGAGGAACTCGTAGTTGGTCTTGCTCTTGCGGAGCCGGTCGAGCAGCAGCTCGATCGCCTGCTGGCTGTCCAGCGCGGCGAGGACCCGGCGGAGCTTCCACATGATCTTCAGCTCCTCGGGCGCGAGGAGGATCTCCTCGCGACGGGTGCCGGAGTTGTTGATGTCGACCGCCGGGAAGATGCGCCGGTTGGACAGGCCCCGGTCGAGCTTGAGCTCCATGTTGCCGGTGCCCTTGAACTCCTCGAAGATCACCTCGTCCATCCGCGAGCCGGTCTCGACGAGAGCCGTCGCGAGGATCGTCAGTGAACCGCCGTCCTCGATGTTGCGCGCGGCGCCGAAGAACTTCTTCGGCGGGTAGAGCGCGGCCGAGTCGACACCTCCGGAGAGGATGCGACCGCTCGCCGGGGCGGAGAGGTTGTAGGCGCGGCCGAGCTTGGTGATCGAGTCGAGCAGGACGACGACGTCGTGGCCCATCTCGACCAGACGCTTCGCCCGCTCGATCGACAGCTCGGCGACCGTGGTGTGGTCCTCGGCGGGACGGTCGAAGGTCGAGGCGATGACCTCGCCCTTGACCGCGCGCTGCATGTCGGTGACCTCTTCGGGTCGCTCGTCGACGAGGACGACCATGAGGTGGACCTCGGGGTTGTTCGTCGTGATCGCATTGGCCAGCGCCTGCATGACCATCGTCTTGCCGGCCTTGGCCGGGGCGACGATGAGCCCGCGCTGGCCCTTGCCGATCGGCGCGACGAGGTCGATGATCCGGGTCGTGAGGATGCCCGGTTCGGTCTCGAGGCGCAGGCGGTCCTGCGGGTAGAGCGGCGTGAGCTTGCCGAAGTCGGCCCGCTTGCGGGACTCGTCCGGGCTCAGGCCGTTGATCGTGTCGAGGTGTGCCAGCGGCGTGTACTTCGCCCGGGTGTTGCGCGTCCCGACGGTCTGCTGCTGTGCGTCCTCGCCCTCGCGCGGCGCCTTGGTCGCGCCGACGACCGCGTCACCCTTGCGCAGGTTGTAGCGCTTGACGATGCCCAACGGCACGTAGACGTCGTTGGTGCCCGGGAGGTAGCCCGAGGTCCGGATGAACGCGTAGTTGTCGAGGATGTCGAGGATGCCGGCCACCGGCACGAGGACGTCGTCCTCGTCCAGCTGAGGCTCGTTCTCGGTGTCGCCCTGTCGCTCCTCGCCCGGGACCCCGCCGCGGCGCTTGTCCCGGTTGCGGTTGCGGTTGCGGCGACGGCGACCACTGCGGCCGCCCTCGTCGTCGTTGTCGTCCGGCCCGTTCTGCTGACCCTGCGACGGGGCGCCCTGGCTGTCCTGGGCGGCGCGGTCGGTGCCGCGGTCGCCGCGGTCGCCACGGTCGCCGCGGTCGTCCCGGTCGCCCGCGCGGTCCGAGCGGTCGTTGCGGTCGTTGCGGTCGCTGCGATCCGACCGGTCGCTCGTGCGCTCGGGGCGGTCCTCGCTGCGCTCGCCGCGGTTGCTCGTGCGCTCCCCCCGGTCG
>NZ_AVPL01000055.1 GCF_000768695.1 Knoellia aerolata DSM 18566 | reverse complement strand
CCGGGCGGCCGTCGAGCTCCTCGGGCGTGAGCTCGAGCCGGGCGGTCCGCACGAGGCTCGCGAACGCCCCGGCGTCGTCGGGGCGACCGTCGGGGTCGCGCGAGGTCGCCGTCGCGACGAGCTCGTCGAGCACGCCCGGGGCGTCGGGTGCGCGGGAGCGCAGTCGGGGCGCGCCGGCATACACGTGCTGGTAGGCCACGTTGATCGCGGTGTCGCCCTCGAACGCCTTGGACCCGGTGAGCATCTCGAAGAGCACGAGGCCCGCGGCGTAGACGTCGCTGCGCGCGTCGGCGATGCCCCGCTCCACCTGCTCCGGTGACAGGTAGGCGACGGTCCCGAGCAGCATCCCCGACGAGGACGTCACCGTCTGCGAGGTCACGGCGCGGGCCAGACCGAAGTCGGCCACCTTGACCGCGCCGTCCTCGCGCAGGATGACGTTCTCGGGCTTGACGTCGCGGTGGATGATGCCGCCGCGGTGCGCGACGGCGAGCGCCTCGAGCACGGGCAGCATGATGTCGAGGGCCGCGCGGGGGGTCAGGGCACCCTCGGCGTCGAGGACCTCCCGCAGCGTCTGCCCCGGCACGTACTCCATGGCGAGGAACATGTGGCCGTCGTCCTCGCCCTGGTCGTAGACCGCGACGATCCCCGGGTGCGACAGGCGTGCCGCCGACCGCGCCTCGCGGTGGAACCGGGAGCGGAAGGTCTCGTCCTGCGCGAGGTGCGCCCGCATGACCTTGAGCGCGACCTCACGGTCGAGCCGGGTGTCGAGGGCGAGGTAGACCGTCGCCATCCCGCCGTCGGCGAGGCGCTCGATGACCCGGTAGCGGCCGTCGAGGACCTCTCCGACGAGACCGTCGGCAGGAGCGGTGGACACCCGACGAGTGTACGGACCGCTCGCCGGCGCTCCGTGCAGCCCGATGCCCGGGGGGTGGGTCACATACGACCCTTGAGGGCCTTGATGCCGGCGACGTAGCGCTTGGTGTCGCTGTACATGCCGCGGGACTGCACCGACGACAGGCCCTGGTAGTAGCCCGCGATGGCGACGTCCTCGCTGCCCGCCGACCGGGTCAGGGCCCGCAGCATGACGACCCCCGCAGTGACGTTGTCCTGGGCGTCGAGCAGGTTGAGCCTGCGTCCGATGAGGGAGGAGGCCCACTCGCCGCCGGACGGGATGACCTGCATGATGCCGACGGCGTTCGCGACGGAGACCTGGCGCTGGTTCCAGCCGGACTCCTGCATCGAGATCGCCAGGGCGAGCCGGGGGTCGACGCCGTGCCGGCGCGCCGTGGCCGCGATCATCGTCCGGGTCTGGGCGCGGGTGGGCACCGTCCGACCGGCGAGGATCTGGCGGTTGCGGGCGGCGTTGGCGACGACCTTGTCGGGATAGCGGATGCCGAAGAAGGTGTTCGGCGCCTCGGTCCGGCGGGCCGCCGCCGCTGGGATGACGAGCCGCTGCCCGGCGTGGATCACCGTGCCGCGCAGCCCGTTGGCCTTGACCAGGGCGGACACGGTGCGGCCGTGCCGGCTCGCGATGCCGAGGAGGGTGTCGCCCGAACGGACCCGGTATGCCGTCCCGCTCGCCTTGGCGCTGCCGGCCTTCGTGGCCGTGCTCGTCGCGCCGGAGGCCCGGGACGTGGCCGAGAGCCGCAGCGTCTGCCCGGGGAAGATGAAGGCCCGTGTCGAGATGCCGTTCGCCTTGGCGATCGAGGGCACGGTGGTGCGGTAGCGGTCGGCGATGCTCGTGAGCGTCTCACCGGCCCGCACGGTGTGCGCCCCGAGCGTGCGGCCGGTGGAGCGGGGGGCCGCCTTCGCGGTCGACCCCACGCGACCGGGGACCTGGATCGTCGAGCCGGCCCACAGCTGCCGGGCGTCCTGCAGGCCGTTCTTCACGGCGAGCGCGCGCGGCGTCGTCCGGAACGTCGCCGCGAGCCCGATGAGGGTGTCGCCGCTGCGGACCGTGTACGAGGTCCAGCCGTGGGGTGCGGGCGTCGCGTGGCTCACCGTGTGCGTCGGGACGAGGGTGACGGGCGGCGCCGTCGCTGGGGGGAGGGCGATGACCATCGGTGGTCGTCCTTTCCGGGGGACGACACGGTGGTCGTCGTCGGTCTCGGCGTCGTGGTGTCAGTGTGACTGACGTGACGGGTGGGACAGGCGGTTGACACAGTAGCGGCTGCACGGCGGGCGTGGGGGGATGTGGCACGCTGGCCTCGTGACCGATCACGCGCCCGACCACGAGCCCGACCTCGAGACCCTCGTCGGCCAGTGGCTGACCGTCCCGGACCTCGCCGAGCGCCTCGGCATCCCCCTGTCGGCCGTGCGCAAGATCATCGACGACCGCGAGGTGCTCTCCGCGCGCATCGGTGAGCGCAACGTCATCGCCGTCCCGGAGAAGTTCCTCGACGACGAGGGTGTCATCGGCGCGCTCAAGGGCACGTTCACCGTCCTCGCCGATGGCGGCATGAAGGACGACGAGAGCCTGCGCTGGCTCTTCACCCCCGACCCGACGCTGCCCGCCGAGGGGGCGCCGATCGACGCGCTCCGGGCCGGGTTCAAGACCGAGGTGCGCCGCCGGGCCATGGAGCTCGCCTTCTAGGTCTCCCGCCCTCGCGCGAACCTCGCGTCCCTGTCGCCGGCACATGCCGGTTCGCCGCTGTCCCATCCGCCGCTCGCGCGCTGCGCGCACTCCCGGCTCCCGCCAGGCCCAGCCGGCGGCGAACCGCCATGTCCCGGCTCGTCCTCGGCTCACGTTCCGGCTCGGGAGCCGCAGTTCGTCTCGTGAGCCTCATCGATCCGGCTCGGGACGGCATGCGGGGCTCGCGAGCCGGGGTTCTGGTGAGGTGACGGCGGCAGGCGAGGGGGCTCACGGCAACGGTCCCGCTGGAGGCGCTCAGCCGGGGGTGCTGGCTGCACGAAACGGTTCGCGAACCGTGCTGTGGCTCGTAATCCGGTTCGAACCGGACCACGAGTCAGGTCGGGGTTCGCGAACCCTTTCGTGCAGGCAGACGGCGAGCTCAGGCGGTGCGGGCGGTGGAGACGTCGATGAGGGCGTCGAGCACGGGGCGGGCGTCGGGGGAGACGCCGGTGGCGGCGGCGAGGGAGGTGCGGGCCCGGGTCGCGAGGGCGGTGATCTCGTCCTCGACCGCGTCGACGGCGCCGGAGTCGGTGATGACGGCGCGGAGGGCGTCGACGGCCGTGGTGTCGAGGTCGGCCCGGCCGAGGTGGCTGCGGAGCAGCTCGCGGCCGGCGTCGTCGGTGCCGGAGAGGGTGTGGGCGATGAGCACGGTGCGCTTGCCCTCGCGCAGGTCGTCACCGGCCGGCTTGCCGGTCGACTCCGGGTCGCCGAAGACCCCGAGGAGGTCGTCGCGCAGCTGGAACGCGTGCCCGAGGTCGAGCCCGTAGGAGGAGAGGTGGGCCAGGTCGTCCCCGGCGAGGCCACCGGAGGCGGCGCCGATGAGGAGGGGGTGCTCGACGGTGTACTTGGCGCTCTTGTAGCGGATGACCCGCTGGGCGCGGGCGACGCGCTCCTGCGCCGGCAGGCCGTCCCACGGGCGGACCGAGTCGACGACGTCGAGGAACTGCCCGGCCATGAGCTGGGTGCGCATCCGGTCGAACACCTCGCGACCGCGGGCCACGTCCTCGACGGGGAGGCCGGAGGTCGCCACGAGCTCGTCGGTCCAGCTGAGGCAGAGGTTGCCCGCGAGGATCGCGCCGGCGAGGCCGAACCGCTCGTCGTCACCGCCCCAGCCACGCTCGGTGTGGGCCGCGGCGAGCGCGCGGTGCGCGGCCGGCATACCTCGGCGGGTGTCGGAGTCGTCCATGACGTCGTCGTGGATGAGCGCGGCGGCCTGGAAGAACTCCATCGCCGTCGCGAGCCGCACGAGGGCCTCGGAGTCGGGGCGGCCGGCGGCGCGGTGACCCCAGTAGAGGAAGGCCGCGCGCAGGCGCTTGCCGCCCGCGAGGAGGGACCCGATGCGGTCGAGGAGGTCGGTGACGTCGGGGCCGATCTCGTCGAGGACGCCGCTCTGGTGGCGCAGCTCCGCGTCGATGCAGGCCTGCACTCGGGCGCGCAGATCGGCCTCGTCCAGCGGGCTGGTCACGAACGCTCCTCGCATCTCACGGTGTGTGTGGCCCGAGCCTACGGCCTGCCCGCTGGACTAATCTCACCCGCATGGGACCCCGCTCCATCCCGGCTCTGCTCGCCGGCGAACGCCCCTCGGTGAGCTTCGAGTTCTTCCCGCCCAAGGACGACGCGTCCGAGGCGGCGCTCTGGGACGCCATCCGCCGGCTCGAGCGGGTGCGGCCCGACTTCGTGTCGGTGACCTACGGCGCGGGTGGCTCGACCCAGGACCGGACCGTGCGCGTGACCGAGCGCATCGCCCGCGAGACGACCCTCACCCCGCTCGCCCACCTCACCTGCGTCGGCGCCTCCGTCGAGGACATCCGTCGGGTCGTCGGGCAGTATGCCGCGTCAGGGGTCCGCAACATCCTCGCCCTGCGCGGTGACCCGCCGGGCAACCCCGGTGGGGAGTGGGTCGCCCATCCCGACGGGCTCGACCACGCGACCGACCTCGTCAGCCTCATCCGCACCCTCGGCGACTTCACGATCGGGGTGGCGGCCTTCCCCGACGTGCACCCGGCCTCCCCGGACCTCGACCACGACGTCGAGATCATGGTGCGCAAGGCGGACGCGGGAGCGTCCTTCGCCATCACCCAGATGGTCTTCGACGCCGACAGCTACCTGCGGCTGCGTGACCGGGTGGCCGAGCGCCGTGACCTCCCCATCACCCCCGGGCTCATGCCGGTGACCAACCTCCGGCAGATCAAGCGCATGTCCGAGCTCATGGGCATGCCGCTGCCGCGAGCCGTCGTCGACCGCCTCGAGGCCGTGGGCGACGACGTCGACGCGGTGCGCGCCGTCGGTGTCGAGATCGCCACCGAGCTGGCCCGGCGGATGCTCGCCGAGGGAGCGCCCGGCCTGCACTTCATCACGATGAACCGGTCGACGGCCACGCTCGAGGTGTACGACAACCTCGGCCTGTCGGCAGGCGCGCACTGAGCGGCCACCGCGTCACCTGAGGACGACGGCACCGCAGACCTGAGTATCCGTACTGATCCCGACACCACCCGTTCGACCCAGAGTGGTCACGCGGCCGCGTCGCCGGGTCGGCGAGTGTGGAGGGGCGCTCGTCATCCCGGCGACGCGGCCGCCTCGGGTCAGTCGACCTCGATGGCCTTGCCGCTCGTGATCCGCAGCAGCTCGTCGTAGGTCGTCTGGAACACCGAGTGGCTGTGCCCGGCCGCGGCCCAGACGTGGTCGTGGCTGCTCAGCGTCACGTCGACGACGGTGCGCACGGGGGCGGGGTGGCCGACGGGAGCGACCCCGCCGATGGCGAAGCCGGTCCACTCACGCACCTGTTCGGGGGTCGCCTTCTCGACGGCGGCGAGGTCGAGGAGACCGGCGATCCGGTCCTGGTCGACCCGGTGACCGCCCGACGCGAGGACGAGCAGCGGCTCGACCGACCCGTCGTGGTGGCGCCCTGCGAAGACGAGGGAGTTGGCGATCTCGGAGGGGGTGATCCCGAGGGCGTCGGCGGCGGCGCGGGCCGTGCGCACGGCGTCCGGGAGGTAGCGCACGGTCGTCCGGACATGGTGTTGCGCAAGGGTTCTCAGGACCGCGGCCACCGACGGGTGCTCGCTGAGGTCACTCTGCGAGAGGGGGTCGCCGGGGTGGCTCATGCCGCCAGCGTAGGGGCTTGACGGCACGCCGTGCGATGGTTGTACAGTGGAGGTGTTCGAACAGATGTTCGAACCATTGGGACGCTCGTCCCACCCACCCCATCCTGCCTGAGGAGGCCATGTCGTGGTGCGCCGGTACGAGGATCCCGTCGACGTCCGGGTCGAGGCGGGGACGCCCGATCCCACGGGTTCGCTCGCCGTCCGGCACCGCCCCCGCGCGTTCCTCTGGCACGGCCGGATCCTCGTCGTCCGGGAGGTCCTCGACCACTGGAGCGAGCGCCGGTCCTGGTGGCGCGACCTCGGCGACCTCGGTGAGCGGCCCGAGCGGCACGTGTGGCGGGTCGAGGCCGGCAGCGCCGCCGGCACCGGTGTCTACGACCTCGCCTCCGACGCCGCCGACGGCTGCAGCGCCCCGTGGGTCCTGCTCCGGACCCAGGACTGAGCGCCGTGAACGCCGGTCCCGCGCTCGCCCTCCTCGAGCAGTCCCGCCAGTGCCTCGCGGAGGCGTATGCCGCAGAGCTCGCCGCCGTGCGTCTCATCACCTCCCAGGACGCCGCGATGCGGGCCGCCGCGGCCCTCGTCGCCGGCCGGGGGACGCGCGGGCCCCAAGACCTCTGGCCGCTGCTCGCGGCCCGGACACCCGAGCTCGCCGAGTGGGCCGAGGTCTTCGCGCTCGCCGCGATCCGCCGCCAGCAGCTCGAGACGCTCTGCCCCGAGCTCGTCTCGGGGGAGCGCGGCACGCACCATCGGTGCGCGGTCCGGGTGCCGGTCCGCGAGGCCGACGACCTGCTCCGGGCCGCCGAGACCTTCGTCGAGCTCGTCGCCCACACCCTCGGCATGCCGCGGAGGGAGCGCACCGCCCGTCGCCTCGCCGCCGTCCGGGAGAGCGCGTGAGCGACACCGACTTCGTCCACCTCCACGTCGCCTCCGGGTTCTCGATGCGTTACGGCGCCTCGACGCCGCAGGACCTCGTCGACCGGGCGGCCGCGCACGGCCAGCACGCGCTCGCCCTCACCGACCGGGACGGCCTCTACGGCGCGGTGCGCTTCGCGATGGCCTGTGGCCGGGCCGGCATCTCCCCGATCCTCGGCGTCGACCTCGCCGTGGGGGAGCCTGCGGCGCAGGGGCGCCGGGCGCCCAGGGTGAGGGCGCCGGTGCGCGGTGGTGCGGTCGTCGACCTCCGGCTGCCCCGGGTCACCGTCCTCGCCCGGGGGCGGGGAGCCGGCACCGAGCGAGGTCTCGGCTGGGCGGCCCTGTGCCGCCTGGTCACCGACACCCACCTGCGGGGGGAGCGGGGCACCCCGGTGACCCTGCCCGACCTCCTCGCCCGCTGGGCCCGCGGTGGGGCGCGACGCGAGGAGTGGGCCCAGCACCCGGAGCCGAGCCGGCTGCGGGTCCTCCTCGGCCCGGACTCCGACGTCGGGCGTGCCGTCCTCGCGCGCCGACCGACGGAGGCGCGGGCACTGCTCGAGCGGTGGCGCGCGCTCCTTCCCGCCGAGGCGCTCGCGGTCGAGATCGTCATGGGCGGCGGGCCCGAGGGGTCGCCCGGGTCGCGGGCCCATTCGCGACGCATGCTGGGCCTGGCCGACGAGCTGCGGGTCCCGGCCGTCCTCACCGCCGCGGTCCGGCACGCGACCCGTGACGGCGTGCGCACCGTCGACGTCCTCGACGCGGCTCGCCGGCTCGTCGTCCTCGACTCCCGGCACCTCGACCGGGTCACCGACGCCGGTCACCTCGCGAGCAGCGAGGAGATGTGGACCCGCGCCCTCGAGGTCGCCGGCGAGCACGACCGCGCCGCCCGGCTCGTCGCCACCACCCGGGCCGTCGCCGGGGAGTGCGTCCTCGACGCCCGCTCCGACCTCGGCATCGGCGCCGTCCACCTGCCCGAGCCGAGCATCCTCGGCATCGACCCCGGTGACGACCCGCAGCGCGTCCTCACCGAGCGCTGCCGTGCCGCGGTCGGCGCCCGCTTCCCGAGCGTCGGTGACGCGGGACGGCATACGGTGCTGTCCCGTCTCGACGACGAGCTGCGCGTCATCGCCGACCTCGGCTACCCCACCTACTTCCTCACCGTCGCGGAGGTGACCGACCTCATCAAGGCGCGCGGGGTCCGGGTCGCCGCCCGCGGCTCGGGGGCGGGCTCGCTCGTCAACTACCTCCTCGGCATCAGCGGGGTCGACCCGATCCGGCACGACCTGCTCATGGAGCGCTTCTGCTCACCGCTGCGGGCCGAGCTCCCCGACATCGACGTCGACGTCGAGTCGGCCCGGCGCACCGAGATCTACCAGGCGATCCTCGACCGCTTCGGTGGCGACCGGGTGACGTGCGTGTCGATGATGGACACCTACAAGGTGCGCCACTCCATCCGGGACGTCGGCGCGGCGCTGGGGATGCCGCCGGTCGAGGTCGACGAGATCGCCAAGGCCTTCCCGCACATCCGGGCCAGGGACGCCCGCAGCGCCATCGCCGACCTGCCCGAGCTGCGCTCTCGCGGGCTCGACGCGCCCCGGCTCGACACCTTCTTCGAGCTCGTCGAGCGGCTCGACGGACTGCCCCGCCACATCGCCCTCCACCCGTGCGGCGTCGTCCTGTCCAACGCCGGGCTGCTCGACCGCACCCCGGTCGAGGCGAGCTGGCTGGGCTTCCCGATGAGCCAGTTCGACAAGGACGACGTCGAGACCCTCGGGCTGCTCAAGCTCGACGTCCTCGGGATCCGCATGCAGTCGGCGATGGCCCACGCCGTCGCCGAGGTCAGGCGGGTCGACGGGGTCGAGGTTGACCTCGACGACGAGGCGAAGGTGCCGCTCGACGACGAGGCGACATTCCGGCTCATCCGCTCGACGCACACCCTCGGCTGCTTCCAGATCGAGAGCCCGGGGCAGCGCGAGCTCATCGGCAAGTTCGGGCCGGAGCGGTTCGGCGACCTCATCATCGACATCTCGCTCTTCCGACCCGGGCCGGTGAAGTCCGACATGATCACGCCGTTCCTCGAGAGCCGGCACGGCTGGAGCAGGCGACGGCTGCTGCACCCCTCGCTCGAGCCGGCGCTGGCAGAGACCGAGGGCGTCGTCGTCTTCCACGAGCAGGTGCTGCGGATCGTCGCCGAGACGACGGGGGTGACGCTCGCCCAGGCCGACGAGGTGCGCCGGACGATGGGGACGTCCCACGGGCAGGCCGAGATCGAGGCGTGGTGGCGACCGGCGGCCCGGGCCCGTGGCTACGCCCAGGCCGACGTCGACCGCATCTGGGAGGTGCTCAAGTCGTTCGCGTCCTTCGGCTTCTGCAAGGCGCACGCCGCGGCCTTCGCGCTGCCGACCTACCACTCGGCCTGGCTCAAGACCCACCACCCGGCGGCGTTCCTCGCCGGGGTGCTCACCCACGACCCGGGGATGTACCCCAAGCGGCTCATCCTCGACGACGCCCGCTCGCTCGGGATCGCCGTCCTCGGGCTCGACGTCAACGCCTCGGGCGACACCTACCGCGTCGAGCGGCTCGACGGCCGGGAGCGCACCTTCACCCCGATGCACCCCGACCTGCCCGACGCCAGCGACCAGGGCATCCGTCTCTCGCTCACCGACGTCAAGGGCATCAGCGATGCCGAGGTCGCGAGCATCGTTGCGGGACAGCCGTACTCCAGCCTCGGCGACTTCTGGTCCCGCACCACCGTCAATCGGGCCGTCGTGGAGCGGCTCGTCCTCGCCGGCGGGTTCGACTCGATGCACGGCATCGGCGCGACCGGCTCCGGGCTCGGCCGGCGCGGGCGCATCACCCGGCGGGACCTCCTGCTCCACGTCGGCGAGCTCGACCGGTGGGAGCGCGCGAGCACCGGCCGGTCGTCGCGTCGCCGGGTCCCGCCACCGTCCCTGGGGAGCGACCAGGTGAGGGAGCGGGCGGCGGCCCAGTCCCAGGCGGCGCGACCGGTCGTCGCGGCCACCGACCAGTCCGTCCAGCTCACCCTCGACCTCGGCGACCGGCCCGAGCTCACGCCCGGCACCGGCCTGCCGGAGATGACCGGGCCCGAGCGGGTCCGCGCCGAGCTCGACGTCCTCGGTCTCGACGCCTCGGCGCACGTGGTCGAGTTCTACGGGCCGATGCTCGATGCGCTCGGGGTCGTCCGCAGCCGTGACCTGCTCCGCAGCCGCAGCCGCAGCGAGGTGTGGATCGCCGGGGTCAAGGTGGCGACCCAGACCCCCCCGATCCGGACCGGTCGCCGGGTCGTCTTCCTCACCCTCGACGACGCGACCGGACCGGTCGACGCGACCTTCTTCGAGGACGTGCAGGGCCCGTATGCCGCCACGATCTTCCACTCGTGGCTGCTCCTCGTCCGTGGTGTCGTCCGTCGCACCGGTCCCCGCGGGATCTCGGTCCGGGCGACCGGTGCGTGGGAGCTGGCCGGCCTGTGGGACGCCTGGCGCGACGGCGGCCACCCGGCCGTCGTGAGCGCCCTCGAGGCAGCCGACGCCGAGGCCGTGGCGCGGGCGGAGGCGGGGGAGCTGCAGGCAGCGGAGCAGCGCCACGGTCGTCGGGTGCTCGTCCACGCGTCGGGGTTCACGCAGTCGCCCTACGCCGACATCAAGCCGGCCGGTGCGCCGGTCGGCGACGGGCGGCTCGTCGCCTCGCTCGCCATCCCCGAGCACGGCACGTCGCCGCGCAAGCTGTGGCACTCCAGCCCCGGCAGCTCCGGTCACTGAGCGCTCCTGCGCGCGAACGTGCCTGAGCCGCGTGAGCGGCTTGGGGGGGGGTGCCAAGGGCGCACTCGGCTGCGCCTTCGGCACCCCGGAACCTCCACGAACATGGCTCGCACCTCGGGACGTAACGGGACTGCGGCCTCACGACAGCAGGACACGGACGGGACCAGCATCGAGATGACGGCGACCGTCGCCGGCGAACGGAGGCACACCATGAGACTTTCGGAGAGGTTCGGAGCGCTCGCTGGAGCGTTGGCCATCCTGCTCGTCATCATCGGCAGCGACGTGTTGGGGACTCCTCCGGGCGCACAGACCCCGCATCCCAGCGGTCAGCAGAGCCTGGATCGTCTGCAGTGGGTGGCGGAGACGTCATCTGCCCAGGTGGGCGTGTCCGTGGAGCTGCTCGGGTTCGCCTTCCTCGTCCTCTTCATCGCTCACCTCTCCGTACGGGTCGGCGGGGCGGGGTGGATCGCGACGGCCGCGCTGGCTGGTGGCGTCATCGCGGTGGCGCTGAAGCTCGCGTCGGGGGCGCCGATGTTCGTGGCGTACCTGCTCCGGGACGAGATCAGCCCACAGACCGCCCGACTGCTCTCGGACCTGAACGGGGTCGCCTTCGTGATGATGTGGCTGCCGATGGGCATCTTCGTCGCATGCGCCTCGGCCGCAGGGCTGCTCACCCGTGAGCTGGGGCGGGTCCTGGGCTGGTTCGGGATCGTCGCCGGATCCGCGTGCGTGCTCGCCACCGTCGTGACCGGCCTTCATGTGCTGTCGGCGTTCTTCCTGCCCTACGTCCTCTGCCTGCTGTGGATCCTGCTCGTGAGTCTGCGCCTCGGACTCCGACGCGCGCTCTCGGTCGCCGCCACAACGCAGACACGTGTGCCGGTCGAGGTGTGAGTGGAGCCGACCGAGGCATTCCCTTGGTGTCCCGGAGAGGGCCACGATGGCGTCATGACCCCTCTGTCGAGCACCCGGCTCGGCTGGGTGTTGTGCGCGGGCTCAGCCGGCTCGGTCGGGTTCTGGCTGGTCCTGGGCGGCCCGCGCCACCTGACCCAGTCCGGGATGCGGCACTTCATCGAGATCGGGTACGCCAACGTCGTCTTCGGGCTGCTCTTCCCGCTGGTGGGCGCCACCATCCTCTCCCGCGTCCCCGGTCATCGGCTGGGTTGGCTGTACTGCCTGTGCGGGTTCGCCTCGTCGCTCGCGCTCCTCTCCTACAGCTATGGCGAGCGTGGGCTGGTCGAGCAACCGGGCACCCTCCCGGGAGCGCTTCTGGCAGCGTGGCTCTCGTCGTGGATCTGGATCTGCGGATTCAGCCCGCTGCTCACGTTGGGAATCCTGGGGTTTCCCGACGGCCGATTGCCCGGACGCAGATGGTGGCCGGTGGCAGCGCTGGCCGGCACGACCATCGGCTTCGGCGCCGTGTCGCTGGCGTTGCGCCCGGGTCCCTTGGAGAATCACCCGATCGCGGACAACCCCGCTGCGCTTCCGCTGCCCGGGTCATGGATCGCCTGGGTGGGGGAGGGTGGCTGGACCCTCGCACTGAAGCTCGCGATCGTGAGCAGCTTCGCGGGCCTGGTCGTCCGCTACCGCCGTGGTCCGGCCGTGGTCCGGGACCAGCTCAGATGGTGCGTGCTCGCCGTGGGACTGCTCCTGCTCGCCTTCGCGATTCCCTCCACGTCACCGGTCGGGGTCGTCAGCAACATCCTTGCCCTCGTGGCCCTTCCGCTGGTGCCGCTCTCGATGGGCGTCGCCGTGCTGCGCGAACGCCTTGGCGACGTCAGCGTCCGTGTCCGCCGGCTCTTCGTCCACGGATGGCTCGTCGCGGCGGGCCTGACCATCTACATCGCGGTGGTGCTCGTCCTCGACACCGCACTCAGCGAGCGAGCGGAGCCGGTGGCCGCGCTCGTGGCCGCTGGTGTCGTGGCCGTTCTCCACCACCCACTGCGGGGACGCCTCCAACGCTCCACCGACCGGATGCTGTACGGCGACCGAGGCGACCCCTACGTCGCGCTCACGAGCCTGGGTCGGCGCCTGGAGTCGGCCACCTCCGCCGAACAGGTCCTGCCCACCACCGCAGCCGTCGTCGCAGAGGCGCTGAAGCTGCCGTACGTCGCGATCGAGCTCCCGGCCGACGGGGCCGACGGGTCATCGGTCACGTAAGGCACGGGACCCGGGGACAACCCGGTGTCGTTCCCCCTCGTTCACGGCGGCAGCTACGTGGGCCGCATGGTCGTTGGTCGTCGCCGCCCCGGGGAGGATCTGACGTCGGCCCAGCAGGCCCTTCTCCAGGACCTTTCCCGGCAGGTGGCTGTTGCGGTCTCCTCCGTCCTGTTGCACCGTGCCCTGCGGCGATCCAGGGAGCTCTTGGTGATGGCGCGCGAGGAGGAACGACGACGCCTGCGCCGCGACCTGCACGATGGTCTGGGGCCTGCACTGGCTGGCCTCGCACTCGGCGTCGACGCGGCCGGCAACCTCATGAGCACCGACCCTCGGGCAGCCAAGGCCTTGCTGCGCGACCTCAAGTACGAAACCCTCGGCTGCGTCGGCGAGGTCCGCCGCATCGCCGAGGATCTTCGACCCCCCGCGCTGGACGACCTGGGGCTCCTACCGGCGCTGGCCGCTTTCGCGGATCGCCTGTCCACTCGGGACAGTTCGCTGCACGTCGCGCTCCGAGCACCAGACTCGCTTCCCGAGCTGCCCGCCGCGGTCGAGGTGGCGGCCTACCGGATCGCGACCGAGGCGTTGACCAACGTGGCACGCCACGCCCATGCTCGATCCTGCGTCCTCGGCCTTCGGGTCGCTGAGAACCTCACCGTCGAGATCTCCGACGACGGCGTCGGTCTTGTCACGACGACCTCGGCGGGCGGTCTCGGACTGGCATCCATGGTCGAACGCGCCACCGAGCTGGGCGGAGAGTGCCTCGTCCTTCCCGGGCATTCAGGAGGCACTGTGGTGGTGGCCCACCTACCGATGAGGGCACCATGACGTCGCCCGTCCGCGTCCTGATCGCCGACGACCACGGCGTGTTCCGCAAAGGCTTGTCGGCGTTGCTCGAATCGCTCCCCACGGCGACCGTCGTGGGCGAGGCTGCCGACGGCGCACAGGCGGTTCAGCTGGCCGCCCAACTTGCACCGGATGTCGTGGTGATGGACCTGCACATGCCGAGCCTGGGCGGCGTCGAGGCCACCAGGCGGATCGTCCATGCCAACCCCACGATCGGCGTCCTGGTGCTCACCATGTTCGAAGACGACGACTCCGTGTTCGCCGCCATGCGCGCAGGAGCCCGTGGCTACCTCGTCAAGGGCTCCGAGACGGAGGACGTCATCGCCGCCGTCACCGCCGTCGGTCGCGGGGAGGCGATCTTCGGGCCAAGCGTGGCCCTCCGGATCCTGTCATTCCTCACGAAGCCCCTGTCCGCCTTCGACCGTCAGCTCTTCCCCGAGCTCAGCAACAGGGAGCGGGAGGTGCTCGACCTGATCGCGTCCGGAGTCACCAATGCGGACATCGCGAAGCGACTCTTCCTCAGTCCCAAGACCGTGCGCAACCACGTGTCCAGCGTGTTCACGAAGCTTCAGGTCGCTGACCGCGCGCAGGCGATCTTGCGGGCCAGGGAAGCGGGGCTCGGTCGGCACGCGGACCCGCGGTGAGGGTAGAGAGCCAGTGTGGGGGACTGCCGCCAGCGGTCCGGTCACTGAGCGCTCCTGCGCGCGAACGTGCCTGGTCCGCGTGAGCGGCTCGGGGGGTGCCCAGGGCGCAGTCGGCTGCGCCTTCGGCACCCTCACGTGACCACCGGACGTCAGTCGTCCTTCTTCAGGCTCGGGTACTTCTTCTCGACCGCCGCCCGTACCTGCTTCTTCTCGGCCGCCGACCCGTGCTGGGCCACTCGGGCCAGAGCATTCCGTGCGTGCTCGATGTCGGGAATCGGGTACTTCTCCTGCTCCGGCAACGCGAACGACGACTTCTTCAGCTTCTTGCGGTTGGCGCTGTCACTGAGATCCTTCGACACCGTGCCCTCCTTTGCGTGAACGACTGGTCCTGCTGCTACCCACTCGGGGCATCGCCAACCCTGCGGTACGACAGCAAGCTGACGCCCTTCCCGGCAAGCACGTCGGCATTCACCCCTCGAGATCAGCCAACGACGCTGCCACCACATCGATCGACTCGGCCGTGATCGGGTCCAGCACGAGCTGCAGGTGTGTCCCGCCGGCCTCCGCCAGCCCGCGCACGTGGTCGCAGAGGTCGTCCGCCGTGACCGTCTTGACCCTCGCGTCGTAGGTGTCGCCCATCAACCTGCCCTCAGCGCCGGGCAGGGTGACCAGGACGGCGGCCGTTGCCTCGACGTGTCGGCCCTCCGGCATGACGGCGTCGACCTTCGCCTTCGCCTCCGCGAAGCGCTCCACCGAGTTGTCGTACAGGCTCCACCAGATGTTCCACGAGTCCACGACCGGTAGCCCGATGCCCAGCATCCGCGGGCTGGTGGACCCCAGCATGATCGGCGGGCCGCCGTCCCGAACCGGGCGCGGGTCCAGCACGCAGTCCTCGACGTCGTAGAACTCCCCGTGGAAGGTGGTGCGCCCTGTCCGCAGCAGCGGAACGAGGATCGCCATCGCCTCCTCGAAGCGTGACACGCGCCGGTCGTAGGGGAAGCCGAACGCGTCGTACTCCCGGCGGTTCCAGCCCGCCCCGAGCCCGACGATGAGCCGGCCCTGGGAGATCGCGTCGACCGTCGCGGCCTGCTTCGCCAGCATTGCCGGCGAGTGAAAGCTGGTCGAGGCGACGAGCGGCCCGATCTCCACGCGCTCAGTCACTGCCGCGATGGCCGCAAGTGTCGTCCAGGCCTCGTACGGCCCTCGCGTGACGCCACCCGGCAGGTCGTAGAGCAGGTGATCACCCACCCAGACGGAGTCGTAGCCGGCCGCCTCCACCTGACGCGCCAGATCCAGGTACTCGGGCCAGGGCACGAACCGTTCCACCTCGGGCAGCTGGACACCGACCTTGCACACGCGGGTCATGGGCCGACCCTAGGGACTGGCCGGCCACACGGCCAGACCCGAGGACACGGCGCACGAACGGCCCGGTCTCACCACCAGGCCAGCCCGGCCCGCGTGACCGAGATTCCTCAGGCGACGTCGGTGTCGGCGTACTCGTCAAGGGCGGCCTTCCACATGCCCCGAAAGACGAGGCGCATGGGACGCACATGGATCAAGAACAGCAACGGCTTCTGGGTCCAGCGGGCACCGGTGTTCTCCCACTCGGCGTGCACACGGCTGCCGCCCCCGCCCAGGGGTGAGGCGCGCACGAAGCCCTCTCCGCCACCGCCGTAGCTGCTCTCGGTGATCGTCCACCGCACGACATCGGGATCGGACCAGTCGTAGCGACAGACGACCCAGAACGGCGAACGGGAGCTGCTTTCCTTGGCCACCGCCCAGGTGTCCCCGGAATCGAGAACCTGGTACGTCTTCGGGTCCATGGAGCGGTGCCAGGTCCGCAGCCGCCGCTCACTGAAGTCAGTCAGAGCGCGACGCACCTGCGCCGGCGTGGCCCTGGTCTCGAAATCCAGCCGCATCCGCCCATTGGAGCACCACCGTAGGGGCACGTCCATCCCACCTTCGGGCGACCACGCGCCGCCCTCGGACAACCCTCAAGCGAGGACCACCCCACCGCGAAGGTCCTCTGTCCCGGACGCCCAGTGGCACTGCCCCGTAAGGCACCGGCGACACAGTCGCCGGGGCCTCACGGGAACTGACCGATCGCTACTCGGTGACGGTGATGCCACGGTCGGTGAACGCCTTGCGGACCGCGTCGACCTCAGCCTGCGACAGCTTTCCCTGATCGCGGAAGAGCTCCGCCGTGCGGATTGTGTGATCGGCTGCCGCGGCGAACGTCGTGTCCGGCGCGAACGAGAACTGCGACTGCAGGATGAGCGTGTCGGCCTTCGTCGCGCCGAGCGTGTTGCGGATGTCCCACAGCGCGCGCGACCAGATCTGGCCGTCGAAGTGCACCTGGCCGCGCCGGTCGGCGTAGGTCAGGTTGGTGTCGATGCGCCGCAGGCAGTGCGGGGCCGACGGGTCGTACGACACCGCGTCCCAGTCGGCGACGCACGGGGCGTCGGGCGTCGGGGCGAGCACGTTGGTGACCGTGACGGCGAGGTAGTCGCCGAACGCCTCACCGATGGCGCCGGCCTCGATGCTCGTGCCGAAGCCCGCCACCTGCGCGTCGTGCACGGCGTGGCCGTACTCGTGGATGATCACTTCGGCGTCCTCGCCGTCGTCCACGCCGCCCTTGCCGAGCTTGATCATGTCCTTCTTGTCCCAGGAGAAGCTGTTGTCGGCTCCCCACTGGTTGATGCGCAGGTCCTGAGACTCCATGTTGACCGGCGCGTAGGTGCCGGTGCCGAAGCCGAGGCTCTGGATGTACTTCTGCGTCTCGGTGACCCAGTAGTAGGCCATCACCTGCTCGAACCGGTCGTCGTTGCGGCGGTAGATGAAGGTGTTGGTCGGGGAGTAGGCCCGGTTGCCGGTCTCGCTGACGATGTTGGCCCAGTCGCCGACGAGGTAGCCGCTGCCGTCGAGGTTGGTCAGGGTGACGGTTCGGTACGCCGGTGCGAGTGCTGCGTAGTCGGCGTCGTTCTGGTCGGTGAGGCCCTGGTTCTGCAGCGACGCGACCGGGTTGGGGAAGAAGACCTGACCCGTCCCGGTGCTCGAGCCCGACGGCGGCTTGCCGTTGCCGGCCTCCGCGGCGCCGGTCGCCAGGGTCGCGAGCCCGAGCCCGGCGAGCGTGGCAGCGGCGACGCGCATGTTCGTCCTTGAGCGCACGTGGAACCTCCACATCCTTGTTGGAAGAGGTTGTCAATGTACCCACGGATGGACGAATCAGGGACGACTTGCGCACCGGCGCGGGCGAACCACGATCCACACGCTTGGCTCGAGCAACACGTCAGCACGGCGCCGGTTCCCCCTGGGCTGGATCGACGGTCGGCTGGCCTCCGGGTGTCGCCGTGGAGCGGCTCGTGGTCGACGTCTACCGCGGGCTGCTCACGCACCCGACGTGGGTGGGTCGCTCCACACGGAAGGAAGGGTCAACATCTGGCGGCCGCGAACGCACCGGACGACACGGCATACCGAAGGGGTGTCGGCGACGCGGTCCCGCTCAGCGGCACGACCGTCCGGCAGTCCGCGGCGGACCACATCGCGAGGCGCGCCGTGCCAGAGGGCGCCCGCCGACCTCGACGAGACCGAGGTCTTGCACTGCCGGACGAAGCAACATCCAGCGATCGTCAAGATCGATGCAAGAGGCGGGCTCGACGGTGGTGGTCCACCCCACGAAAGGACCACCACCATGAACACCATCCGCACCCACCTCTGGCGGATCTGCCTCGTCGCCTCCGGCGTCATCCTCGCCGTCGGCGGGCCCATGCACCCCGATTCCGACGCCAAGGACAGCCTGCGCGAGGAGCTCGCGACGATGACCGCCGACGAGCGCTGGGTCCCCGGGCACTCGCTCATCGTCGTGAGCACGATCCTGCTGGCCACCGGCCTCTGGATCGCGTGGCGCGACCGGGTGTGGCCCGAACGCGTCCGGCGCACCCTGGGCTTCGCGGCGGCGGCGGTGTCCCTGTACGTCGTCGAGACGGTGGCCCACCTGGCGGCGGCGCGCGACTCGCACGCCCTCGCGCACGGCGACGCCGCACCGGTGGCCTTCACGCACATCGGGCTGTCGGTGTTCCTCTACCCGCTCACCGGCATCGCCATCGTGGCCCTGGCGCTCTCGTTCGCCCGAGCCCAGCGCGGCTGGCGCAAGCCGATCGTCGGCCTGGGAGTCCTGTCGGGCACGCTCCACGCCGTCTCGGTCCCGGCCACGCTCATCCTGCCGGACGTCGAGCTCACCCCGGTCTTCGCCGGCGCTGCCCTGACGCTGGCGATCTGGTCGCTCGCGACCGGCCTCGTCGGTGCGCCGAAGCGGGCGACCGCTCCCGAGCCGGCGCCAGTCGCGGTGGGCTCGCTCGTCTGAGTCGCATCCCGCAGCAGAACCCCCGACCGCGTCGAAACCCACCCACACCCGGACCTGCACGAAATAGCCTGTGGCCGTGCAGGTCCGGGTGCTGGGTGACCTCGAGGTCGTCGTGGACGACGGGCCCGTCGATCTCGGCGGGCCCAAACCGCGTGCCCTCCTGGCCCTGCTCGTCGCCGCCGACGGCCACCCGGTGCCGGTCGAGCGGCTCGTGGACCAGATGTGGGGCGAGGACCCACCGGCCAGGGTCGAGGCCTCGATGCAGTCCTACGTCGCCCGGCTCAGGCGCGTCCTCGAACCCGGTCGCGACCCGCGCGCCCCCGCCACGGTGCTGCGCACCCACGCCGGCGGCTACTCGCTCGACGTCCCGTCTGCGGACCTCGACGCCCGGCGCTTCACCGAGCTCGTTCGGGAGGCCCGCGCGGTGGCCCCCCACGACGCAGCGGCGGCGGTCGAGTCGCTCACCAGCGCCCTGTCCCTGTGGCGCGGGGACGCGTATGCCGGGTCGTCCAGCTCCGTGCTCGCGGCCGAGAGCACGCGGCTCGAGGAGCTCCGGCTCGGCGCCGTGGCCGACCTCTGGGAGCTGCGGTTACGAGAGGGCGGCCACCCCGAGGCCGTGGCCGCGCTCGAGCAGCTCGTCGGCAGGCACCCGCTCCAGGAGCGGTTCTGGGCGCTCTTGGCGCTGGCGCTGTACCGCTCGGCACGGCAGGGAGATGCACTCGCAGCCCTGCGCCGCGCTCGCCGGCACCTCGACGAGGAGCTCGGGGTCGACCCGGGGCCCCAGCTGCGGGACCTCGAGCAGGCGATGCTGCGCCAGGACCCCTCGCTCGACGCGCCGACGGAGTCGCCGGCCGATCCGGCCCGTGATGGTCAGGCAGGCGGTGGTCCGTCGCGCGTTGGTCAGGCAGGCGGTGGTCCGTCGCGCGGTGGTCCGGCCGTCGGGGTTCCTTCGGATGAGCATGCGGCCGACGACGAACGCGAGAGCGGTGCACCGCCGCCCACCCTGCCAGGCCGCGAGGACGCGCTGGCTCTCATCGACGAGGCCGTGGACGCGGCCGCGAACGGTCGCGGCCGGGTCGTGGTCGTCTCCGGCGAGGCAGGCATCGGCAAGTCGCGCCTGGCCGAGATCGCCGCCGAGCGCGCTCGCCGGCACGGTGTCCGGACCGGGCGCGGAGCCTGGGACCTGGAGGTGGCGCCTCCTCTCGCGGGGTGGCGGCGCGCGCTGGGTCAGCTGCTCGGGTCGAGGGACCTCCTCGCCCACGACCAGGGGGGACGCAGTGGCGCCGGCGACGCGGCCTCCGTCGTCTTCGGGCAGGCGGACGCCGTGGTCTCAGCCCTCGCGGGCGGCCCACCGGGACTCGTCGTGCTCGACGACGTGCAGTGGGGTGACACCGAGAGCCTGCGGCTGCTGCGTCGCCTCGCACCAGAGCTCGCCGAGCTGCCGGTCGTCCTCCTCGTCACGGTCCGGACGCCGCTGCGACAGGTCGACGACACGGTGACGGAGACGCTGGCCGCACTCGCGCGGGTGGACCCCCTGCGCATCGACCTCACCGGGCTCGACGAGGCGGCGGTCTCCCAGTGGCTGCGCACCCAGTCGGGGCGTGAGCTGGAGGCCCACGTCGCCCAATGCCTGCTGGAGCGCACCGACGGCAACCCGTTCCACCTCGGCGAGCTGCTTCGGCTCGTCGTCGCCGAGGGCTCGCTCGGCGACCCGACAGCACCGGCCTGGCGGGCGGTGCCCAGCGGGGTGCGCGACGTCGTGCGGCAACGGGTCCGGGCGCTGCCCGAGCCGGCAGCCGAGCTGCTCACCGTGGCCGCCGTCGTGGGTCGCGGTTTCGACGTGACCGTGCTCGAGGCCGTGAGCGGCGACGCGAACACGGTCCCCGGAGGGCTGGAGAGTGCGCAGGTCATGGGACTCGTGGACGCCGAGGGACCCGGACGGTTCAGGTTCACGCACGCCCTGGTCCGGGACGCGGTCTACGAGTCGGTGGCCGCGCCAGCCCGCAGCCGTCTCCACGCACAGGTCGCCACCGCCCTCGAGAGCCTCCACGCCGGTCGGGTCGACGACCACGCTGCCGAGCTGGCCGAGCACTACCGACTGGCAGGACCCGCCCACGTCCGTTCGGCCTGGGTCATGGCTCGCCACGCCGCCGCAGCGGCGGGGGAGTCAGCGGCATACGACGAGGCTCTGCGCCTGGCCGAGCTCACGGTCGCGCTGCAGGCAGACGACCCGACCGTCGAGGCGAGCGATCGCGAGCGCGCCCTCATGGCACTGGCGTTCGCGCTCAACCGGGTCGCTCGACCCGTCGAGTCGTGGGATCCGGCGGCACGCGCCGCCCGCTCGGCGATGTCACGCGGAGACGCGGCCACCGCCGCCGAGGCGCTCCTCACGGTCACCGGGTCGCTGGTCTGGGGCTGGCGCCCGAATCCGCAGTGGGACGACGACGCCATCGCCCTGTGGGGCGACGTCCTGGCAGCGCAGGACCCCGCGGCCACGGTGACGAGGGCCAAGCTGACGGCCGCGCTGGCCTACGAGCACCTCTACCGTCCCGGATCCGCCGGAATCGGCACCCGGCTCGCCGACGAGGCGGTCGCGGCGGTGCGTCGCTCGGGCGTCCACGACGCCGACCGCATGACCGTGCTGCGGCTGGCGCAGGCGGCGCTGCTGCGCCCCGACCTGCTGCACCACCGCGCCGCCATCGCCGACGAGCTCGTCGACCTCGCCCTCCGGCTCGGGCACCCCCAGGCGCTGGCCTCTGCGCTGGCCGTGCGCGCGCAGGACCGTGGTGAGCTGGGGCGGCTCGACCAGTCGTGGTCGGACGTGGTGCGGTCGCACGAGCTCGCCGAGCGGCACCACCTGTCGCAGAACGCGATGGTGGCCGGGTGGTGCACCGTGGTTCGCCACCAGCTCGACGGCGACTGGGAGGCAGCGGAGCGGCAGATCGCCCGGAACGACGCGTTCGAGGCGACGATGGCGATGTCCGGCTACGGGCTCTCGCTGTGCCAGCTGAGCACCCTGCGCGACCGGCAGGGCCGGCTCGGCGAGCTCGAGCCGACCCTGCGGTCGCTGCGCGCCCACCCCGGGGTCGCCGAGCTGCACGCGCTGGCCATGGTCCGGCAGGGCCGCCTAGGCGAGCTGCGGACACTTCTCGGCGAGTGGCGCGAGCAGCCCCACATCACTTTCGACTACCTGTGGCTCGTCCTCACCGCGATGCGCGCCGAGGTGTGGAGCGCGCTCGGAGACCGCGGGGCCGCGCAGGACCTCTACGACCAGCTCCTTCCGTATGCCGACCGGCTGGCCATCTCGGTGCCGGTCGCCTTCCACGGCAGCGTCCCCCTCTCGCTCGGTCGTCTCGCACGCACCCTCGGGCACGCAGACCTCGCCCGCCAGCACCTCGAGGCCGCGAACGAGGTCCACCGACGGCTCGGGCTGACTCCCTGGGTCGCCATCACCGACGAGGAGATCGCGACCCTGGATTGACCTTGCTCACGGCGAGGCGGTGCCGTGCACGCGCAGGGCATGCCGCCGGAAGGCTCGGCGTGCCAGGCGGGGGAGCAGCCACCGCACCGGCGCCGGTGCGGTGGCGAGCATCTTCGCGAAGTCCGCCGGGTCCCCGTCGTGCTGGAACATCCCGAGCGTGAGGACTCCCTCCTTTTTCGTGCCCTCGGACCGGCCGGCCTCGCCGAGGGCGTCCCACTCGGCCTGGGTCAGGGTTCGCGCGGCGATGGGCAGCAGGCGCTCCTCCTCGGCGTCGAGGTGCTCGACGAGGTGGACGTAGAGCGTGTCGAGCGTATCGGCAACCTCATCCTGCAGGGCGGGGTCGTCGGCCTCGCGCAGGCGTGGCAGGGCTGCGTCGACCGTGCCGAGGAGAGCATCGACGCGCTCGTGCTGTGACTCCATGAGGTGCACGAGCGGTGCCAGCTCGTCTGGCACGCGCTGGAGCAGCACCGGCCACAGCAGCTCGTCCTCGATCGTGTGGTGGTGGTGCAGGCTCCGACGGAGGAAGTCAAGGTGGTCGACGACGACGGCTGCGCGGCGACGGTCACCGTCAGGGATGCCGCGCACGAGGCCTCCGGCGAGGCGCAGCTCGCGCCGGAAGTACGAGTGGATCGTCGGCATGGCGCTGGTGTCGACCAGCGGCCGACCGGCTGCGGTGGTGTCGTCGGTGTGGGGCGTGGCGGTCATGGTGGGCTCCTCGGGGTGCTGCGGGTGGTGTGGGTTGTCCCACCCTCGGCGGGAGGTCTTGCAGCGCACTTGCGACGTGGTTGCAGGTGTGGTTCCGAGAGGCACAGGTCTGCTCCGGTGGTGCGTGCTCCGCTTTGCTCCGGTGGTGCGTGCTCCTCGTGCTGGCTCCCCTCTGGTCACTTGGTTTCATCGGTGGGGTCAGGGAGACCGGCGAGCCGTCGGGAGGGAAGCGCTCGTCGGAGTGGCGAGCGTCGAATGCAGGGGGAGGATTCGCGATGGATGCCGTGCGCACCATCGAGGCGGAGGTCCGTGAGCCCATCCGTCGCTCCGGGCTCGACCCGGCCCGTGACCCCAAGGCAGTCCAGCGTCTCGTCAAGGATGCCGTCGCCGACTACGACCAGCGATCGATGCACGGTGGGATGCCCGTCCTGCCTGACGTGACCGAGGCCGAGAAGGCGATGTGGGACACCGTCGCCGGCTTGGGTCCGCTGCAGCAGTATTTCAAGATCCAACCGTCGAGGAGATCTGGGTCAAGAGACGGCTGACACTCGGGTAGTTGCCTGCTGTCGCCCGGGTCGGCCGGTGTGGCGAGCAGCTGAGGCACACTCGATCGGATGAGTCACTCCGCCCAGATAGGGCGGGTCTCAACGCCCACTTAGTCCGACGCGCCCAGCTGAGGAAGACGTCCCCGCCGCACCAAAGGGCTGATTTACACCACGTCGACACGCACTTGTCGGAACGCCCAAGCGGCGGCCAAAATCTGAGCGCGCCGTCCGGCAGCGGGGACTGCTGCACCGATAGGTGACAGGT
>NZ_AVPL01000054.1 GCF_000768695.1 Knoellia aerolata DSM 18566 | reverse complement strand
CCCTCCGTCGTGCCGACGGCGCCGTCGATCGCGGCGCCGACGGCTGCCGCCGCCGCGGCGGCGCGGGTGCGACGGTGAGCCAGGTGGTCCACGGGCCAGACGAACTCCGTCCCCTCCTCGGCGCCGGGCTTCACCAGCGGGGAGCCGTCCTCGGGCGGCACCGGCAGCTCCTCCCACGGCCCGCGCCGGACCGTCGCCGGGGCGGCGGGCGACTCGGCGGGAACCACCAGCCCCACCACCTCGTCGAGGAACCGGGACGTCACCCTCGGGGTCTTCGGTCGGCTCCAGACGCTGGCGGTGAGCAGCAGGGCGTGCCGTGCCCGCGTCACTGCGACGTAGGCGAGCCGGCGCTCCTCCGCGACCGCGTGCTCACCCCCGGCGACGGCGAAGGACTCGACCCGGGCGGCGAGGTCGTCCCAGCCGTCGGCGTGCGGCCAACCGAAGTCGGGCAGCCCGTCGCGGTCGCCGCGGAGGGCATAGGGCAGGCCGCCGTCCTGCAGGCCGGCGAGCCACCCCTTGTCCTTCGGTGCGGAGATGCGCCACTGCCCGCCCTTGAAGCTCGGCGAGTGGAGGTGGTGCGCGGGGAAGGTGCTCTCGACCAGGGCCGGTACGGCGACGACGTCCCACTCCAGGCCCTTGGCCGCGTGGATCGTCAGGACCTGCACGGCGTCGGGGGTGGCGTCGGCGTACCCCCGGTCCAGTCCGCGCTCCTCGTCGATGGCCGCCTTGACCCAGTCGAGGAAGCCGCCGAGGGTCGCGCGGTCCGCGCTCGCCGAGAACTGCGCGGCCACGTCACCGAAGGCGTCGAGGTGGGCGCGGGCGGCGGCGGGCGTGTACTCGGGTCTCGAGAGGACCTCGATGTCGAGCCCCAGCGCCCTCTCCGCCTCGAGGACGAGGTCGGCGAGCGGCAGGAACGTCAGGCCACGCAGTCGGCGCACGGTGGCCGCGAGCCCGGCGAGGCGCTGGTGGGCGAGGTCGGAGAGCCGCTCGCCCTCCGGCCCCTCCCAGCCCTCCGGCGGCAGGGCGTCGAGCGCCTCGACGATGCTCGGCGCGTCGGCGGCGTCGGGCGCGAGGTCGCGCTCGTGCCGGGCCACGTCGCCGCCGCGTCGCCGCTGCTGGTGGCGCGACCAGGCGGCGAGCGCGTCGAGGTCGGCGATGCCGAGCCGGGTCATCGGGCCGGTGAGGAGGCGCACGAGGTGGTCGCCCCGTGCCGGGTCCTGCACGACGTGGAGGAGCGCGACGAGGTCCTCCACCTCCGGCGTGAGCAGCAGTCCTCCCAGCCCGACCACCTCGTGGGGCACGCCGTGCTCCTCGAGAGCGGCGGTGACCGTCGCGAACTCGGCACGCTTGCGGCACAGCACGGCTGCGCTGACGTCTCCCCGTGACCGCTGGTCGGCCAGCCACCGGGCGACGTGGTCGGCCTCGTCGGCGGCAGTGAGCAGCCGGGCCACCTCGACCGAGCCCGTTCCGGCGCCGGGACGGGCGGCCAACGGCTCCACCGGCACCCGTGACGCCGCGCGCAGCGGCTCCGCGAGGTGGTTGGCCACCTCGAGGACCGCGGTGTCGTTGCGCCAGCTCGTCGACAGGTCGAGCTTGGTCGCCGGCTCCGGGTCGGCGAACTCGACCGCGAACCGGGTGAGGGTCGTCGCGCTCGCGCCGCGCCAGCCGTAGATCGACTGGTGCGGGTCGCCGACGGCCGTGACGGCGCACGACTCCCCCGGTGCGGCGTACAACGCCTTGAGCAGCGCGAGCTGCGCCTCGGACGTGTCCTGGAACTCGTCGAGGAGGACGACCCGGTGACGCGCCCGCTCGATGGCACCGATGTCGTCGAAGGTCATCGCGAGCCGCGCCGCGAGCGCCATCTGGTCGGCGAAGTCCATCGCGTCGCGGCTGCGCTTGAGCCGGGCGTAGCGATCGACGATGGGCACCACCGCGCGACGCAGCCGGAGGTTGGCGAGCTCGGTGGAGGCCGGGTGGACCTTCCTGCGGGTCTCCCCCGGCTCGAGCGTCTCGAGGTGGGCGATGACGGTGTCGAGGTGGGCGGCGACCGCCTCGGGCGTCTGCAGGTGCTCGGCCATCTCGCCGGCGAGGTCGACGACCGCGGCCGTCACGGTGGACTCGGCCTTCTCGACCTCGTCCATCGGGCCGTCGTAGCGCACCACGGCCTCGTGCGCGGTCTGCCAGGCGGCGGCCTCGGACAGCAGGCGGGTGTCGGACTCGTAGCCCAGCCGCAGCCCGTGCTCGCGCACGAGCCGGCCGGCATACGAGTGGTAGGTCGACACGCTCACCGCCGCCCCGAGCGCGGGTGCGCCGTCGACGGTGGCCGGCGTCCACAGCCCGACGCGGCGCAGCTGGGCCAGGCGGTTGCCGATGCGGTCGGCCAGCTCGGTGGCCGCCTTGCGGGTGAAGGTGAGGCCGAGCACGTCCTCGGGCTCGACGAAGCCGTTGGCGACGAGCCAGACCACGCGCGCGGCCATCGTCTCGGTCTTGCCGGAACCGGCACCGGCGATGACGAGCAGGGGTCGCAGCGGCGCCTCGATGACGGCGGTCTGCTCGGGTGTGGGCAGGTGCGGGAGTCCGATGGCCGCCGACACCTCCGCAGCCGACCAGCGCACGGCGGGAAGGGTGGTCACGGAGGCGGTCACAGGGCCCGCCCCTCAGGCTGGGCGGGACAGGAGCTGCGGACCGGGCAGGTGCGGCAGATGTCGTCGCTCGGCGTCGCCGTGAACGTCGTGCCGGCCATGCCCTCACCGGTCTCGAGGACGAGCCGCTGCGCCCAGGCCGGGTCCTCGTCGTCCCCGAGCGGCGGCTGGACCTGGATCGAGGTCGCGACGCCGGCCGCCTTGCCGAGGTGCAGCAGGGCGGCGCCCGCGGACTCCGGGGCCACGTCGAGGTGCTCGAACGCGCCCGCCTCGACGGCGAGCTGGTAGGAGCCCAGCTGCGCGTGCCGGGGGACGTCGGCACCCCTCGGCTTGCTCGACCCGGTCTTGTAGTCGATGACGCGCACGCCGCCGTCGGGGCCGACGTCGAGCCGGTCGACCGTGCCGCTGAGCACGACCCGACCGAGCTCGACCCGCATGGACTCCTCGGCGGCGAGCCGGCGCCAGCCGGAGGCGGTGTTCTCGTCGAAGAAGCGGGCGAGACGGTCGAGCATGCGCCCGGCCTCGCGTCGCTTGAGATCGGTGGACCACCCGGCCGGCAGCCCGAGGCGCGGCCACCGCTCGGCCAGCGCGGCCCGCATCGTCGCGGCGTCGGCGTCGCCCTCGGCGGCGATCTCGTGGATGAGCGTCCCGATGTCGCGCTGGCCGATCATCGGGCCGTCGCCACCGGCCTTCGTGAGCGCCCACCTCAGCTGGCAGGAGGCGAACCCGTCGATCGAGGACGGCCCCACCCGGACGGCCCGGTCGGGGTCGCGGCGCGGTCGGTCGTCCGAGAGCGCGTGCAGCACCCACCACGACGCAGGATCGGCACCGGGGACCCCGGCCCGTGCGAGTCGCGCCAACCCGGTGATCGCCCCGCCGCGGCGCCGGGAGTCGCTCGAGACGATGTCGCGGCGCAGCGCGCCGACGAGGGCCGGCAGGGTCATCGGGCGGGCCCAGTCGCTCGGCTGGCGCAGGTCCTCGCCGTCGGGGAGCGGGTCGACGACGTCGAGGAACGGCGACGGCTGCTCGTCCTCGCTGCGCACGGCGGTCACGAGCAGCGACCGGGTGGCCCGGGACACGGCGACGTGGAAGAGGCGGGTCTCGTCGTGCCGGACCGCGGCGAGGGCGGCCCGGTGGCCCCCGGCCCGGCCGCGCACGACGTCGACGAGGTCCTGCGACCCGAGGAGCGAGCCCCGCAGGCGCAGGTCGGGCCAGCTGCCCTCCTGGACCCCCGCGACGACGACCATCGGCCACTCGCGGCCGGCGGCTGCCTGCGGCGTCAGCAGGGCGACGGAGTCCCCGGACGGCGCCCTCGCCGCCAGGGTGTCACCGGGCACGTCCTGTCCGAGGACGTGCTGGAGGAACGCCTCCGGCGACGAGCCGGGCAGCCGGTCGCCGTAGGTCGCCGCGGCGCGCAGCACCGCGAGCACGGCGTCGAGGTCACGGTCGGCCCGGGCTCCCGCGGCGCCCCCGGCCAGCGCGGTCCCACGCCACGCCGCAGCCAGCCGCGAGGCCTCCCACATGGCCCAGAGGATGCCCTCGGCACTGGCCCCGGCGGCCCACCCGCCGTCCTGGCCGGCGCAGGCCTCGATGCCGGCCCGGATCATCCGACCGACGCGCTGCACGGACCGGCCCTCGATGCCGAGCCGGTCGTGCACGGCAGGGCGCAGCAGCACCTCGGCGAGGAGCTCGTCGCTCGTGCGTGACCCTCCGGCGTCGAGCTCCTCACGACGCAGGGCCCGCCGCAGGCGCCGCAGCTCGACCGGGTCGGCGGCGCCGAGCGGGGAGACGAGGATGTCGAGGGCCACGTCGACCGGGACGTCCTCGGTCCGGGCCAGCGCGAGGTCGACGACGACCTGGAGCAGCGAGAGGAGGGGTCGCACCGCGGGCTCGTCGCGCACCGGCAGCTCGGCCTCGGCGGCGCCCACGGGCACCCCGGACGACTGCAGGGCCCGGCGCAGGGCCGCGCTGCGGGCCTGCCCCCGCACGACGACCGCCATGTCGGCCCAGGCGACGCCGTCGAGCAGGTGGGCCGCACGCAGGCGCGACGCGATGAACCCGGCCTCCTGGCTGACCGACCTCAGCAGGTGCACCTCCACCGACCCGCCGTCGGCGCTCGGCTCGACCCGGCGGTGGGCGCTGTCGCCGAGGACCCCCACGTGCCCGGCGACGGCGCTCGTCACCCCGAGCAGCCGCTGCGGCAGCCGGTGGCTGCGTGGGAGGGCCACGGTCGGCCCGTCGCCGAGGACGGCCCACTCGCGGGCCAGCAGCGTGGGGTCACCGCCGCGGAACGTCTGGGTCGCGCTGTCGGGGTCCCCGATGAGGACGACACCCGCGGAGGGGGCGACCCGGCGCAGCACCTCGAGCAGCCGCAGCGCCGCCGGCGTCATCTCCTGGGCGTCGTCGACGACGACGAGGCGCAGGTCCGAGGTGAGGGAGGCGGCCACGTCGTCGTCCTCGAGTGCACTCGAGGCGGCCCCGAGGATCCACGCCGGGTCGAACGCGCCCGGGGTGAGCAGCGCCGTCACCTCGTCGTACTCGCGCAGCAGCTCGGCGCCTGCCACCCACTCGTCGCGGCCGTGCTCGGCGCCGAGGCGGGCGAGGTCGTCGGGGTCGAGGCCGAGCTCGACGGCCCGCATGAGCAGGTCGCGCAGCTCGGCGCGGAACGCCTTGGTCGGCAGCGCCAGCCGGACCCGCTCGGGCCAGCGCGGCCCGGGGGTGTCGCCCGAGGCGTGGCCCGCGAGCAGCTCGCGCAGGACGACGTCCTGCTCCGGTCCGCTGAGCAGGCGCGGCGGCGGGTCGCCGTCGAGGGCGGCCGCGGCACGCAGCACCCCGAACCCGAACGACGGGAAGGTCCGGGCCAGCGGCTCGGTCGACGTGCCGCCCACCCGGGACGTCACCCGGTCACGCAGCCGGGCCGATGCCCTTCGGGACGCGGCGAGGATGAGGCACTGGTCCGGGCGGAGGCCGTCCGCGACGTGTGCCGCCACGAGCTCGACCGCGACCGTGGACTTGCCCGTGCCGGGCGCCCCGAGGACGCGAAGCACGCCGGTGCCGCGCCAGTCGACGACCGACTGCTGCACGACGTCGAGGTCCGGTGGGGCGACCTCGGTCGAGGCGGCTCGTCGCAGGGTCAGCACCCCCGAACTCCATCACGCCGGTCCGACACCGCGCCCGACACGTGCGTCAGTAGGTGGGCAGGCTCGGGTCGACGTCGCGCACCCACGCGAGCACGCCCCCGGAGACGTCGACCGCGTCCACGCCACGCCCCCGCAGGATGCGCACGGCCTCTGCCGAGCGCGCTCCGGTCTTGCAGTGCACGAGGACGGGTATGCCGGTCGCGACCTGGACCAGACCCTCGCCCTGGCCGCTGCGCACCTGCGCGAGCGGGACGGGCAGGGCCCCGGGGATGCTCACCACGGCGCGCTCACCAGGCTCGCGGACGTCGAGGAGGACGAACGCGTCGGAGCCCGCGTCGCGCTCCCGCAGACGGTCCGCCAGGGTGACGACGGAGAGCGACGGCAGCGCCGGATCGTCCGTGCCCGAGGCCTGCTCGTCGCCCATGGTCGCGTCGCCCTCGATGCCGAGCGGACGACGGGGGTCCGCGCCACGGCCGCACACCACGCAGTCCGGGTCGGCGACGACCCGCAGGGCGCTCCACTCCTGGGCCCACGCGTCGTGCAGCAGCAGCCGCCCGACGAGGGGCTCGCCGACCCCGACGAGGAGCTTGACGACCTCCTCCGCCATCACCGAGCCCACGGACCCGCAGCTGGCGCCGAGGACACCGCCGGTCGAGCAGGACGGGACCGCGCCCGGGGCCGGAGGGGCGGGGAAGACACAGCGGTAGCAGGGGCCCTCCCCCGCCCACCAGACGCTCACCTGGGCGTCGTGCTGGTAGACCGACCCCCAGACGTGCGGCACCCCGAGCCGGGCGCAGGCGTCCCCGACGAGGTAGCGGGTCGGGAAGTTGTCCGCGCCGTCGACGACGACGTCGTGGTCGGCGACGAGGTCGAGGACGGTGGCGGAGGTCAGCCGGGCGGTGACCGGCACCACCTCGACGCCCGGGGCGAGCGCGGCCAGCGCGTCCACGGCCGAGTGGGGCTTGGGCCGGTCCACGTCGGCGACACCGTGGACCACCTGGCGCTGGAGGTTGGTCTCGTCGACGGTGTCGTCGTCGACGACGGTGAGGCGCCCGACGCCGGCCGCGGCGAGGTACAGCAGGACGGGCGAGCCGAGGCCGCCCGCCCCGACGACGAGGACGCGGGCGGCGCGCAGCCGTCGCTGCCCCGTGTCCCCGATCCCCGGGAGGATCACGTGGCGCGCGTACCGGGTCCGCTCGGACGGCGAGAGCGCCTCGCCTACCGGGGCGAGCGGCATACGCCCGCCTGTTCCAGAGTTGCGGTCCACGACGTCACGATACGTCGCGACGCCCATCAGCCCCCGGCGCGTTCCGTACCATGATCCGCACCGCACCCCAGCGCCACCGCCAGACAGGAATGTGATGGATACGAGCCCCCACCGCGGACTGCGCATGCCCCGGTCCGAGCGGCGAGCCCAGCTCCTCGAGTCAGCCCAGGCGGTCTTCGTCGACCGTGGCTACCACGCGGCGGCCATGGACGACATCGCCGAGCACGCCGGCGTCTCCAAACCCGTTCTCTACCAGCACTTCCCGGGAAAGCTCGAGCTCTACCTCGCCCTCCTCGACGCCCACTGCGACACCCTCGAGCGCCTCGTCCGTGAGGCCCTCGCCAGGCCCACCGAGGACAACGAGGAGCGCGTGGCCGCGACGACGAGCGCCTACTTCGACTTCGTCTCCCGCGAGGGCGCCGCGTTCCGGATGATCTTCGAGTCCGACCTCACGAGCGTCCCGCAGGTGCGGACCCGCCTCGACAGCCTCGAGCTCGCGTGCGCCGAGGCCATCGCCGACGTCATCGCCGAGGACTCCGGCATCCCCGACGACCAGGCCATGCTCCTCGGCGTCGGGCTGGCCGGCATGTCGCAGATCACCGCCCGGCACTGGCTCGCGGCCGAGTCCGACCTCTCCCGCGACGAGGCCGCCGGTCTGGCGAGCGCGCTCGCGTGGCGCGGGCTGGGGGGCCTGCCTCGCGTGGGTGGGGAACGTTCCGACGACGCACAGGGTTAGCCTCAGTGAACTGAGCGCCGGCCCGTGCCGCGCGCTCACCCGTGAACGAAAGGTGGACCAGACCGTGGAGGTCAACATCGGCGTGCAGAACGTCGCACGCGAGATCGCACTCGAGACCGACGCGTCGGCCGACGAGGTGTCGAAGGCCCTCGAGGCGGCGCTCGCCGAGGGTGGCGTCCTTCGCCTCACCGACACCAAGGGGCGCGAGCTCCTCGTCCCGGGGCGGGCCCTGGGCTGGGTCCTCGTCGGCGAGTCGGAGAAGAGCCGGGTCGGCTTCAGCCAGGTCTGAACCGGCCGCCGGACCTCACCCTTTGGGGTGAAAAAACATCTCTGATCAGCCGTGATACAGGCGGCGCCACATTCGAGATTCGGCCGACGCGCAGATCGGGTCCGGGCCCAGATGTGGCATAGGGTTCATTTGTCAAGGTCCCCAACAGGGTGACCTGCATCGTGCCCAACAGGGCCAGAAAGGAGGGTTCCCATGATCGGAACCATCATCGGCGCCATCATCGTCGGCGCCATCATCGGAGCGCTCGCTCGTCTCGTCCTTCCCGGCAAGCAGAGCATCTCCGTCGTCGTGACCGTGATCCTCGGCATCCTCGGTTCGCTGATTGCGTCCTGGCTCGTCTACCAGCTCGGATACAACAACGAGAACGGCGGCTTCCAGTTCGTCCCGTTCCTCGCCGGCGTCGTCGTCGCCGCCCTGCTCATCGTGGGCTACGGCATGGCCACGAACAAGAAGCAGGTCTGACGCACACGCGTCCACCGCACGAACGGCAAGGCCCCGGTTCTCCTCGCGAGGACCGGGGCCTTTCCCGTGCCCCGACGTGGAGGTGACGGGTCCGAACGGGTTCGTGATGCGCGCGTTTGCGACGAAGGAGCAACTGAGCGTGCATCCCGAACCCGTGAGCGACCCCGTCCGAGCAGCCGAAGCCTTCCGAGCAGCCGCCGGGCGCAGGACCTCAGGCGGTGAGGCCGAGCCGGGCCATGCGCTCGCTGTGCCGGTCGGTGAGGCGGGTGAACATCTCGCCGATCTCGGCGAGGTCGGCCCCACCCCCGACGAGCAGCCCGGAGAGGGCGTCGCGCTCCACGGCCACGGCCTGGCCCTGGCTGAGCGCCTCGCCGAGCAGCCGTCGCCCCCACAGGCTCAGCCGGCCCTTGGCGGTCGGGTCGGTCCGCATCTCGTCCCGCACGACCCGGACGATGAAGTCCCCCATGCCCGCGTCGTCGAGCGCGTGGTCCATGACGCCACGGGTCTCCGCGTCGACGAACGAGGCCATCTCGCGGTAGAAGTCCTTGGCGATGCCGTCGCCGACGTACGCCTTGACCAGGCCCTCGACCCAGCTCCTCGGCGCCGTGCGGGTGTGGAAGGCGGAGAACGGCTCGACGAACGGCTGCATCGAGGCCTCCGCCTCGGCGCCGATCGACACGAGGCGGTCGACGAGCAGCTCGTACTGCCGGTACTCCGCGGCGGCGAACCCCGCCATCTGCGCCTTGATCCGCAGCGACGGCGCCAGGTCGGCGTCGCTCGCCATCCGGATGCAGGCCGTCAGCTCGCCGTAGGCGAGCACGCCGAGCAGGTCGACCACGGCTGCGCGGTATGCCGGGTCCTCGAGTGCCGCCGCAGCGTTCGTCTCCATGTCGGGCAGCCTAGCCATGGCCGCGTGGCGGGGCGGACGGCATACGCACGCTAGGCTGGACGAGTCCACGGTGCCCGGTCGGCACGACGAAACATCAGTGTGCGGGCCCCTCGCGAGCCCACCCCGAAGAACTCCGATCGGCCCGCCACAGCGGCGCTGAGCCTCACGCGCGTGACGCCGCCGATCAGAGAGTTCCCATGACCGACAGTCAGACCATCCCTGCCGACCCGATGGCCGCCGAGGCGATCCCCGACGAGATCGCCATCGAGGCCACGAAGCAGGCCACCGCGGACGTGCAGACCTTCGCCGACTTCTCGATCCACCCCGACATCGTCGACGCGCTCGCCGGCCACGGCATCCTGACGCCGTTCCCGATCCAGGCCATGACCCTCCCGGTCGCCCTGTCCGGGCACGACATCATCGGCCAGGCCAAGACGGGCACCGGCAAGACGCTCGGCTTCGGCATCCCGCTGCTCAACAAGGTCATCGCCCGTGGCGACGACGCCTGGGACGGCTTCACGCACCGCGGCAAGCCGCAGGCCCTGGCCGTCGCGCCGACCCGTGAGCTGGCCGTGCAGGTCGCGAGCGACCTCGAGCGCGCCGGCAAGAAGCGGGGCATCCGGGTGCTCACCGTCTACGGCGGCCGTGCCTACGAGCCCCAGATCGAGGCGCTGACCAAGGGCGTCGAGGTCGTGGTCGGCACCCCCGGGCGCCTCATCGACCTCGCCAAGCAGGGCCACCTCGACCTCTCCCACGCCAAGACCGTCGTCCTCGACGAGGCCGACGAGATGCTCGACCTCGGCTTCCTCCCCGACGTCGAGAAGCTCCTGGCCATGACGTCGCCGGCCCGCCAGACGATGCTCTTCTCCGCGACCATGCCCGGCGCCGTCGTCGCGCTCGCCCGTCGCTACATGACCCAGCCGACCCACATCCGGGCGATGCAGGAGGGCGAGGGCGACACCTCGCAGACCGTCAAGGCGGTCACGCAGCACGTGTTCCGTGCCCACGCGATGGACAAGGTCGAGATGCTCGCTCGCATGCTGCAGGCCAACGGCCGCGGCCTGACGATCATCTTCAGCCGCACCAAGCGCACCGCTGCCAAGGTCGCCGACGACCTCGCCGAGCGCGGCTTCGCGGCCGCGGCCATCCACGGCGACCTCGGCCAGGGAGCCCGTGAGCAGGCGCTGCGCGCGTTCCGCTCCGGCAAGGTCGACGTCCTCGTCGCCACCGACGTCGCCGCCCGCGGCATCGACGTCGAGAACGTCACGCACGTCATCAACTACCAGTGCCCCGAGGACGAGAAGACCTACATCCACCGGATCGGTCGCACCGGTCGCGCCGGACAGACCGGCATCGCCGTGACGTTCGTCGACTGGGACGACCTGCACCGCTGGACGATGATCAACAAGGCGCTCGACCTCGGGATCCCGGACCCCGAGGAGACCTACTCCTCGTCCGACCACTTCTACGAGCAGATGGACATCCCGCGCGGCTCCAAGGGCCGCCTGGCGAAGTCCCAGCAGACCCGCGCCGGGCTCGACGCCGAGGTGCTCGAGGACCTCGGCGAGACCGGCAAGTCCGGCGGGCGCCGCCCCACCGGCGGCCGTGGCCCACGCGACGGGGGTTCGCGTGACGGAGGCTCACGAGACGGAGGCTCACGAGACGGAGGTCGCGGGTCCCGCGACGGCGGTCGTGGCCGTGGCGGCGAGACCCGCACCGAGACCGCCGCTCCCCGCACCGAGACCGCCGCACCGCGCTCCGAAGGCGGCGACGCCGCGGGTCGGGGTCGCAGCCGGCGCCGCACGCGCGGCGGGAGGCCCGCCGGCGCCACCGACTGACGCGCGCGGACGGCATACGACCGGCCCGAGCACGACAAAGAGGCCCGGAGCAAGAGGACTGTTCTCTTGCTCCGGGCCTCTTTCCCGCCGGGGGCGGGAAAGGTGTGGCGGGCGGTCAGCCGGGGGTGATCGTCGAGGTGTCGATGACGTAGCGGTAGCGCACCGTGCCGGCGACGACCTCGTCGTAGGCCGCGTCGATGGTCGTGGTGTCACTCGCGTCGAGCCGCTCGACGGTCGCGCCGATGCCGTGCTCGGCGCAGAAGTCGAGCATCTCCTGGGTCTCGCCGATGCCGCCGATGTTGCTGCCGGAGATCACCTTGTTGCCGCCGATGAGGCTTCCCGGCCGCACCGAGAGGTTGCTCGGCGGGAGGCCGACGTTGACGAGGGCGCCGTTGGGGCGCAGCAGGCGCAGGTAGGCCTCCATGTCGAGGTCGGCGCTCACCGTGTTGAGGATGAGGTCGAAGCTGCCGCGGGCCTCGCGCATCGCAGCCTTGTCGCTCGTCGCGATGTGGTTGCTGGAGCCGAGCGCCTTGGCGTCGTCGGCCTTCGCGGCCGAACGGGACAGGGTGGAGACCTCGGCGCCCATGGCGGCGGCGAGCTTGACGCCCATGTGGCCGAGCCCGCCGACGCCGACGACGGCGACCTTGCGGCCGGGACCGGAGCCCCAGCGCTTCAGCGGGGAGTAGGTCGTGATCCCGGCGCAGAGCAGCGGGGCCGCCTCGTCGAGCTCCAAGCCCTCGGGAATCCGCAGGACCATGCGCTCGGTGACGACGATCTGCTGGCTGTAGCCACCCGCAGCCCACTCGCCGTCGTAGTTCTTGGCGTTGTAGGTGCCGACCGATCCCTTGGAGCAGAACTGCTCCTGGCCGTTCTTGCAGTTCTCGCACTCGGCGCACGAGTCGACGAGGCAGCCGACGCCGACGCGGTCCCCGACGGAGAACTTCGTCACACCGTCGCCGACGGCGCTGACGGTCCCGGCGATCTCGTGGCCGGTGACGATCGGGTAGTGGGCAGCGCCCCACTCGTCGCGGACGGTGTGGATGTCGCTGTGGCAGATGCCGGCGAAGGCGATGTCGATGCGGACGTCGTCGTCGCGCAGGTCGCGGCGGTCGATCTCCACGGCCTCGAAGGGCGCGGAGGCAGAGGGCACGGACAGTGCGTTGGTCTTGGTGGGCATGTCTCCACCGTAACCCCGGTGAGCGCCCGGTCAGGACCTCGCGATCCGCCCTCTCGGGCGCCGGCTACAGCTGCGGGACGAGGGCGGCCGCGACGTCCCGGTAGGCGCGGGCGCCCTTGGACGTGCGTGACGTCGCGAGGATCGAGCGCCCCACCGCGGGGGCCTCGGCGAAGCGTACGGTGCGCGGGATCGGCGGCGACAGCACCGGCAGGCCGTAGCGCTCGCCGACGTCGGAGAGCACCTCCTGCGCGTGGTTGCTGCGGCCGTCGAAGAGGGTCGGGAGGATGCCGATGACCTTGAGCTTCTTGTTGAGGATCTTCTTGACGTCGGCGACGGTGTCGAGCAGCTGCCCGACACCGCGGTGGCTGAGCATCTCGCACGGCATGGGGATGATGAGGCCGCTCGCGGCGGTGAGGGCGTTGAGGGTGAGCACCCCCAGGCTGGGCGAGCAGTCGATGAGCACGATGTCGTAGTCCTTGCGGGCGCTCTCCAGCGCGGTCTGGAGGACGTACTCGCGCGCCGGGCGGCCGAGAAGCACGGCCTCGGTGCCGGCGAGGTCGATCGAGCTGGGGACGAGGTGCACGCCGTCCTCGCACTCGACGACGACGTCCTTGAGCTCCGCCTGGCCGAGGAGCACGTGGTGGATCGACTCCTCGACCGCGTCGGGGTCGACGCCGAGGCTGAAGGTCAGGCAGGCCTGCGCGTCGAGGTCGACGAGCAGCACGCGCTTGCCGAGCTCGGCGAAGGCGGCACCGAGCGAGGCGACCGACGTGGTCTTGGCGACGCCGCCCTTCTGGTTGGCGACGGCGATGATCGTGGCACCCGTGGGGCGCTTGCGTGGGGGCACAGAGAGGTCCTTGAACGAAAGTGGGTATGCCGGCCCACGCAGAGCGTGGGACCCGCGCCCCAGTCTCTCAGGCACCCCGCCCCGCGCGGACCACCCCTCAGGTGGTGTCGGACACGGGGGGGAGGACGAGCTGCCCGACCGGGCCCGGGTTGAACGCCACCTCCCAGCGGAAGCCGTCAGGATCGGCGAAGTACCCGGTGTAGCCGCCCCACTCGCGCTGCACGCCCTCCGACACCTCGGTCGCCCCCGCGGCGCGGGCGTCGGCGAGGACGGCGTCGACCTGGGAGCGCTCGTGGACGTTGTGGCTCAGCGTGATCGGGACGACGCCGGGCCCGGTCTGGGCCGACGCCCCCACCTCGGCCTCGAAGTGCGCGCGGTCCCAGAGCGAGAGGACGGTCTGCGGCCCGGCGCGGAACATGAGCACCTCGGTCGGGTCGTGGAACTCGGGGGTCCACCCCAGGCCCTCGACGTAGAACCGGTGGGAGGCGGCGAGGTCGCGCACGGCGAGGGTGATGAACGAGACACGCTGCTGCACGGCCGCCTCACTCCCCCGAGCGGCCGGGTCCGTCGACCTCGGGTCTCGCGAGCCAGAGGCCCGGTGACCCGCTGCCGTGCAGGCGCGTCGCGGCTTGGCGGTCCGCACGGGTCGCTGCGACGTGGTCGACGATCATGGCCCCATCGTGGCACCGACCCGCGACAGGGAACCGGGGACGCGGTCACGACGTCGAAAGGGGATTGAGCCGGCCCCGGACGCGCGCCACCGTCAGTGCGATCGGGCTGAGCGGGCGTCGCCTCGGTCGACCTCGACCGGGCGCGGGGCGCCCTCGTCCTCGAGGGCGGCCCACCCCGACTTCTCCGGACCGGCCGCCTGGCCCTCGGGGCAGTGGGCCCGGAAGTCGCACCACGTGCACAGCGGGCCGACCACCGGTGGGAACAGGGTCGACTCGACTCCCCGCTCGGCGAAGTCCGCGTCGGCGCGCTGCGCGTCGCGGGCGATCGACTTCGCCTCGTCGACCTTGCGGGTGAGCGACTCGGGCGTGTGCGTGTGGGTGAGCACCTCCCCCGACGGGACGTGGTGGAGCTCGACCCGAAGACAGGGGCGACGGAACATCTTCCAGACGGCCGCGGCATACAGGGCCATGGGGAGCGACGTGCGGGCGTCGTCGGTCCCGAGTGGTTTGCGGCTCGTCTTGTAGTCGACGACGACGAGCTCGCCGTCGCGGTCGTCGAGCCGGTCGATGCGCCCGGTGACCCGCAGCGTCCCGCTGACGAACGCCACGGTGCGCTCGATCCCGGTCGGCTGGTCGTCCGCGTCGACACCGGACAGGTAGGCGGACACGTGGTCCTGCGCGCGCCGGCGCCAGCGTGCCGACTGCTCGGGGTCGCGGAACCCCACGTCGATCCAGGAGGTGCGGACCAGCTCGCGTCCCGCGTCCGCCGTGCGACGCTCGCGCGGCAGGTCCCACCAGTCGCGCAGCGCGTTGTGCACCGCCAGCCCGAAGGACGTGTGGGCGCGCTGCGACCGCTGCGGCGGACGCGGCCGGTCGAGGTACTGCATGCGGTAGCGGCGGGGGCAGTCGACGTGTGCGAGCAGGCGTGACGGGCTCGCGGCATACAGCCTCGGCGGCATGCCGGCGAGCTCGGCCTGCACCGGCCTCCCGGCGCTCTCCACGGTCACGTGGCCAACCTAGCCAGCGGGGCCGACACGGCGGGTTCGTCGTCCACAGCGTCAGCTGAAGACGACGGTGCGGTCCACGTTGAGGATGATCCGGCTCTCGCAGTGCCACGTCACGGCCCGGGCGAACACGCGGGACTCGACCTCCTCGCCGGCGGCGACGAGGTCGTCGGCGTCCATGCGGTGGTCGACTCGGTGGATGTCCTGCTCGATGATGGGGCCCTCGTCGAGGTCGGCCGTGACGTAGTGGGCCGTCGCCCCGATGACCTTGACGCCGCGGGCGTAGGCCTGGTGGTAGGGCTTGGCCCCCTTGAAGCTCGGCAGAAACGAGTGGTGGATGTTGATGACCCGGCCGCCGAGGTCCCGGCAGAGGTCGTCGCTGAGCACCTGCATGTAGCGGGCGAGGGCGATGAGCTCGACGTCGTGCGCGGCGACGACCTCGCGCAGCCGAGCCTCGGCCTCGGCCTTGGTGTCGCGGGTGACCGGGATGTGGTGGAACGGGATGCCGTAGGAGCGGGCCATCGGCTCGAGGTCGGGGTGGTTGCTGACGATCCCGACGATGTCGGCGTTGACCTGGCCGGACTTCCAGCGGAAGAGGAGGTCGTTGAGGACGTGCCCGAACCGGCTCACCATGACGAGCACCCGGTATGCCGTCGCCGCCGGTCGCAGCTCCCACGTCATGTCGAACTGCTCTGCGACAGAGGCGATCTGCGCCCGCCATCCGTCGAGGTCGAGCCCGTCGGCGGGCGTCGCGAACCGCACCCGCATGAAGTAGCGGCCGGTGCGGTGGTCGCTGAACTGCTGGCTCTCCTCGATGTTGCCCCGGTGCTCGAAGAGCCGCTGGCTCACCGCCGCGACGATGCCCGGGCGGTCGGGGCACGACAGGGTGAGGACGAGGTCACCGACCTCGTCCTCCGGGTGCTGAGGGCGCTCGACGCCTTCGGTCATGCTCGGACCACCTCCACGCCATGGGACTGCTCGACGATACGTGACCACTGCGCGGGCTCCGTCGTGTGCTCACCGAGGAGGTTGAGCTTGCCGGTCCCGTGGTAGTCGCTGCTGCCGGTGACCACGAGGTCGTGGCGCTGGGCGAGGCGGAGGGCGCGGGCGACGTCCTCGGGGGTGTGGTCGCGGTGGTGCGCCTCGAGACCGGCCAGCCCCTCGGCGGTCAGCTCCTCGACCATCTCGTCGGTGACCGTGCCCATCCGCATCGCGAACGGGTGGGCCAGGACCGGCACGCCACCCGCGTCCCGGACCAGCCGGATCGCCGTGACCGGGTCGGGAGCGTAGTGGCCCACGTAGTACGGGCTGCCGTCGTGCAGGAGCTCCCGGAAGGCGTCGTCGCGGTTGGCCACGACGCCCTTGGCCGCGAGCGCGTCGGCGAGGTGCGGCCGTCCGAGGGTGGCCCCAGGGGCGACCTGCGCCTGGACCTCCTCGACGGTGATGTCGATTCCGCCGTCGACCATGCGCCGGATCATCCGGTCCATGCGGGTGATCCTGCTCTCGCGGGCCCGGGCCAGCTCCAGGGCCAGCTCCGGGTTACCGGGGTCAGGGAGGTAGCCCAGGAGGTGGATGCTCTCGTGGTCGCGGCTGCACGAGATCTCGATGCCCCGGACGAGGTCGATGCCCTGCTCGACCGCCGCCCGGGACGCCTCGCGCCAGCCGGCCGTCGTGTCGTGGTCGGTGATCGCGAACACGCCCAGCCCCGCTGCCTTCGCCTCGGCGACGAGGTCGGCGGGGTCGTGGGTGCCGTCGCTCGCCGTCGAGTGCGTGTGCAGGTCGATCCTCACGCCCTCACCCTAGGCGCGGCGTCGCGCGGAACGGGTCCGCCCGCCCTCGGGCGGCGAGCGTGTTCGGCCCGCCGGCAACCTCTGACACGGCGCACTGCCGGAGACGCGCGGATCACACGTCATCGTGAGCGTGACAACCTTTCGGACCGGGCACCCGTACCAAGGGCGTCCGGTTCGATGGTGGTGACCAGAGGAGGTGCCGTGGGCAAGCGCGATGACGGGTCGTTCGACGAGTTCATGCGGTCGAGCTCCCCGCGACTGCTGCGCCTGGCGTGGCTGCTCACCGGCGGTGCGAGCAGCGCCGAGGACCTCGTCCAGGAGACGCTCGAGCGCGTCTACGTCGCCTGGCCGCGGCTCGACGCGGGTGGCACCCACAACTACGCCCGCCGGGTCCTCGTCAACCTCCACACCGACAGCCACCGCCGCCGGTGGCGCGAGGACCTCACGTCGGAGCCGCCCGACCGCGGTCGGGCCGACCGGTCCGAGCAGGTCGCTCTCGCCGACCAGCTGACGACGGCGCTGGGCCAGCTCCCGGTGCGCGAACGGCAGTGCGTCGTCCTGCGTCACCACGCCGACCTCTCCGAGCGCGAGGTCGCCGACACCCTGAACATCGGCACCGGGACGGTCAAGTCGTCGACCTCCCGCGGCCTCGCCCGCCTGCGCGCCCTGCTCGTCACCGAAGGAGACCGTCATGTCTGACCCGATCCTCGAGCTGCTCGCCGCACCACCGAACCCGTCGATGTCGGTCGACGAGGAAGCCGTGCACGCCGGTGGTCGACGCCGGGTCCGCCGCCGCGCCCTGCGCAGGACCGCTGTCGGCGTGGCCGGGGTCGCGGGCGCAGCGGCGTTCGCCTTCGCGGCACTGGGGACGGGCGCCGACCGCGACGCGCTGCCCGCCGGCCCGTCACCGTCCATCGGCGCCGCGGGCCGCGTGTCGGCCGAGGTCCTCGACGGCCGGTATGCCGTCGAGGTCGTCCCGGGGGCGCCCTCCGGCCAGCCCAACGTCGTCTTCTACGCGGTCGAGGGCGGCCGGCGCCAGCAGCTCGCTGGCTCGGACGCCAGCCCGGACGTCGTCTCGATGGGCACGGGCAGCGGCGCCGAGGGCGTCATGCTCGGCACCGCCCCCGCCGACGCCACGGCGTTCCTCACCGTCACCCGTGACGGCTCGAGCCGCGGAGGGATCACGACGGACCACCAGCCGTTGCCGGGCACCAGGTACCAGGCGGTCGCCCTCGACTTCGATGTCGCCACCGACGTGGACGGCTACGTCAACACGATCTGGATCGACGACGCCGGCGAGGTCCGTTCGGCCAACGGCTCACTCCTGCCGAGCGTCCCGATCGCGGGCGGGGACCGGTTCTTCGTCGCCCGCGACGCGGAGGTCATGGGCGTCTTCATGGCGGACGGCAGCGGTGGCTCGACCAGGCCCCTCAGCAGCGGGGAGAGCACGACGATGGGATATGGCCAGAAACCCGACGGCGGCGACTGGACCTGGCGCAGCCTGTCCCTGCTCCCCGCGGGCGCGAAGGATGTGGCGTTCGAATGGGACGCCCAGACGGTCCTCGGCCTCACGACGGTCACGCTCGGGCCCTCGGGTGAGGTGCTCGCGTGGGCCAATGCCAGCTCACCCGCATCGGGTCCCGGACCGAGGGTCACGTCGGTGAGCTGGACCGACGAAGGGGGCACCCGGCACACGGACCCGGTCGAGTGACCTTCAGCCGAGCAGGTGCGCGTACGGGTCGGGCCGCTCCGACTCACTGCGCAGGACGCAGAACTCGTTGCCCTCGGGGTCACGCAGGGTCACCCACCCACCCTCGGGCGTGCGGAGGTCCTGGTGCAGGGTCGCGCCGTGCGCGAGAAGCCGCTCGACCTCCTCGTCACGGGTGCGGTCGGTGGGAGTGAGGTCGAAGTGCAGCCGGTTCTTGGCGGACTTGCCCTCGGGCACCTCGATGAAGAGGACCCGCTGGCGCCCGTCGGGGCTGAAGATCATGCACTCCTCGTGACCCGGCAGGTTCGGGTCCTCCGGGTCCTGCGACCACCCGAGCACCTCGCTCCACCAGTGCGACTGCGCGTAGGCGTCGCGGGAGTCGACCGTGGTGTGCATGATGCGAGACGTCATGCGCGACAGCGTGCCAGTCGAGCTCAGGCGGTGGAAGCCTCCGGGCCGGGCCAGTTCCTGTCCGGCTGCGGGAGCGGGCGCCCGGGCTGCTCGCCACCTCGCGCCTCGAGGTAGTTCGCCTTGGGGACCATGACCTTGCGGCGGAAGATGCAGACGACCGTGCCGTCCTGGTTGTAGCCGATGGTCTCGACGTGCACGACGCCGCGGTCGTCCTTGGAGGTGGACTCCCACTTGTCGAGGACGCGGGTCTCGCCGTAGAGGGTGTCGCCGTGGAAGGTCGGCGCGACGTGGCGCAGGCTCTCGACCTCGAGGTTGGCGATCGCCTTTCCGCTGACGTCCGGCACGCTCATGCCGAGCAGGATCGAGTAGACGTAGTTGCCCACGACGACGTTCTTCCCGAACTGGGTCGACTCCTGCGCGTAGTGGCTGTCGAGGTGCAGCGGGTGGTGGTTCATCGTGAGCAGGCAGAACAGATGGTCGTCGTACTCGGTGACCGTCTTCCCGGGCCAGTGCTGGTAGGTCGCTCCGACCTCGAACTCTTCATAGCTGCGTCCGAACTGCATGACGCCCATCCTTGCCTGCCGGCCGCCCAGGCACCCCTCGTATGCCGCGTGCGTTCCCTCACAGCCCCCTCACCTCTCGCGCATGACGCGGAACCCGCAGGGCGTCCCGGCTGCAACCGGGACAGGTGCCGCCAAGCGCGTCCCGCTCAGGCCGACGTGGACGCAGCGTGCGCGAGGGCACGTCGCAGCAGGTCGGCAACGTGGGCGGGACGGGTGAGGTCGGCCCACACCAGGCGCACCACGACGTAGCCGAGCGACCGCAGCCGGTCCTCGCGCCGCTTCTCCGCGGCGAGCGCGGCTCGCCCGTCGGCGCCGGCGTACTTCTGCAACCCGTCGAACTCGACGACGACACGCCCCTCGACGAGGAAGTCGACCCGCGCCACGAAGGCGTCCTGCTCGTCGCAGATCGTCACCTGGCTCCTCGGCGAGAACCCGAGGTCGTTCAGGAGCAGCCGAGTCCGGGTCTCGCCCGGGGACTCGCACCTGCTGTCCGCGAGCTCGACGAGCCGTGTGCCGAGGGTCTTGGCGCTGGCCGGAGCCACGGCCCCGAGGGCCGCCTCGACGCGGGACAGGGTGCAGACCTTGGTGCGGAGGGCATGGTCGAGCGGCACGAGCGCCGCCTCCATCCCTGACCGCAGGAGGACCTGCACGATCGCGTTCTCGACGGAGACGCACCTCGCCCCGTCGACGGTGGTGTGGCCGGTCGCGCCCGGGTGCGTCCGCAGACCCGCCGAGAGCCGCACCCGGCTGACGGGCGACTGCACGTCGACGACATCGAGGCGGACCCCGTGCAGGGGCTGGCGGTGCAGGGCGAGCGCCGCCTGGTGGGTGGCCACGTCGTCGCCGCGGGTCCGCAGGACCGCCAGGGTGCGCAGCCGCAGCTCCTCCTCGTGCTCGGCCGCCGCCCACACCTGGCCGAGGACATAGGCGCCGCGCCGCACCCGGACCACCTCACCAGCCCGCACCAGGGCCCTGAGGGTGGGGTCGTTTTCCCCGTCATAGGGTGACCGCCATGGCGGACTTCATCGGCGCGGTCGACCAGGGCACGACGAGCACCCGGTTCATGGTCTTCGACCACGACGGGGCCGAGGTGGCGCGCCACCAGCTCGAGCACGAGCAGATCCTCCCCCGCGCCGGGTGGGTCGAGCACAACCCGCTGGAGATCTGGGACCGCACGCAGACGGTCATCGGCAGTGCCCTCACGAGCGCCGGGCTGTCGAGCAGCGACCTCGCCGCCGTCGGCATCACCAACCAGCGAGAGACCGCCATCGTCTGGGACCGGCGCACCGGCCGCCCGCTGCACAACGCCATCGTCTGGCAGGACACCCGCACGGACTCGATCGCCAAGGCGCTGGACCAGGACGAGCGCGGGCAGACGATCCGGCACAAGGCGGGTCTGCCGCCGGCGACGTACTTCTCCGCAGGCAAGGTCCAGTGGATCCTCGAGAACGTCGACGGGGTGCGCGAGGCCGCCGAGCGCGGCGACGCCCTCTTCGGCACCGCCGACACCTGGCTGGTCTGGAACCTCACCGGCGGCCCCCGGGGCGGCATCCACGCCACCGACGTCACCAACGCCAGCCGCACGATGCTCATGGACCTCACCACCCTCGACTGGGACGACGAGCTCCTCGGCTTCTTCGGGATCCCGCGCCGCATGCTGCCGGAGATCCACGCGAGCAGCGACGCGACGGCATACGGCAGGACGTCCGGGGACCGCGGGAGCGCGCAGGTGCCGATCACCGGGGTCCTGGGCGACCAGCAGGCGGCGACCGTCGGCCAGGTCTGCTTCGAGCCCGGCGAGGCCAAGAACACCTACGGCACGGGCAACTTCCTCCTGCTCAACACCGGCACCGAACTCGTCCGCAGCAGCAACGGGCTGCTCACCACGGTCGCCTACCGCTTCGGGGACGCCGACCCCGTGTACGCGCTCGAGGGCTCCATCGCCGTCACGGGGAGCGCGGTGCAGTGGCTGCGCGACCAGCTCGGCATCATCTCCGGCGCGTCGGAGGTCGAGCGCCTGGCCGCCCAGGTCGTGGACACCGGCGGCGTCTACTTCGTGCCGGCGTTCAGCGGCCTCTTCGCGCCGTACTGGCGCAGCGACGCCCGCGGGGCGATCGTCGGGCTGTCCCGGTTCAACACCAACGCGCACCTGGCGCGGGCCACGCTCGAGGCGATCTGCTACCAGAGCCGCGACGTCGTCGACGCGATGGCGGCCGACTCCGGGGTCACCCTGACCACGCTCAAGGTCGACGGCGGCGTCACGGCGAACCGGCTCTGCATGCAGCTCCAGGCCGACATCCTCGGCGTGCCGGTGAGCAAGCCGGTCGTCGCCGAGACGACGGCGCTCGGGGCGGCGTATGCCGCGGGGCTGGCCACCGGCTTCTGGTCCGGGACCGACGAGCTGCGGGCCAAGTGGGCCGAGGCCGAGCGCTGGGAGCCGGAGTGGTCCGACGCGCAGCGACGCGACGGGTATGCCGGGTGGCGCAAGGCCGTCGAACGCACCCTCGACTGGGTCGACGTCGACTGACCCCGACCGGGCAGGAGCCTTGGGTCAGAGGGGAAGCACGAGGGCGGCGTGGACGATGCGGGACAGGCCGTTGATCGTCTCCTTGCCGTACGCGAAACCCTGGGGGCTGCGGGTGAGGATCGCCATCGTGTAGTTGCGCCCGTCGCCGGTGACGCGCCCGATCGAGTTGAGCCGGTAGCCGCCGGTGAGCGGGCCCCAGCCGTTCTTGGTCTCGGTGTAGACGCTCTCCGGCAGCGGCGGGTCGGCCACGCCCCAGCGCTGCGCCGGGACCACGCCGGCCATGAGGTGGCGGATGTGGGCGCGGTGCCCGGCGTGGATGACGGCGGTGCCGAGTGCGAGCGCGTCGAGCAGCGTGACGAGGTCGGCGGGGGTCGTCGTGCTGTAGCCCCACCAGCCTCCGGCCGAGCCGCCCCGCACGACGGTGGCGTTCATCGCGAGCAGACCGGCGGCCCGCTGGACGTTGGGGGTGCCGACCCAGGCGAGCAGGGCGTCGGTCGCGGCGTTGTCGCTGGACTGGATCATCCGTCGGGCCTGGCTGTGCTGGGTCTCGGTGAACCGCACGCCCGTGTCCTGGACCTTGCGCAGGCACGCGACGAGGATGAGGACCTTGATCGTGCTCAGCGACTCGTTCGTGTACGGCCGCCAGGAGAAGCGGGCGTTGTTGCGCAGGTCGTGGACGACGAGCCCCATGGTTCCGCCGCGCGTCGTGCGGTGCTGGTCGAGACGCGCGGTGAGCGCGGCGCGGTCGACGGTCGCCGCCGTGGCAGCGGTGGCAGTCGACGACCCCGCGGCGCCCTTGAGCCAGCCGCCCCGGGACGCGAGCCAGGTCGGGACGCCGACCCCGACGAGGGACAGCGAGGAGTCGACGACGACGCGCCGGGAGAGCGGGCGGGAGGTGAGCCGTGAGGCCGGACGGGGTGCGGGCACAGCCAACAGGGTAGGCCCGACCTCCACCTATGCTCGGGACCGTGACCCTTTCGCCTGCGGCACGCACGTCCACCCTCGAGCGCCTCCGCTCCGGTGGTGAGCTGGACGTCCTCGTCGTCGGGGGTGGGGTCGTCGGGTGCGGCGCGGCGCTCGACGCCGTGACCCGGGGCCTGTCGACCGGCCTCATCGAGGCGCGTGACTACGCGAGCGGCACGAGCTCGCGCTCCAGCAAGCTCATCCACGGCGGGCTGCGCTACCTCGAGATGCTCGACTTCGGCCTCGTCCACGAGGCCCTGCAAGAGCGCCGCCTCCTCCTCACGACCATCGCCCCGCACCTCGTGCGGCCGGTGCCGTTCATGTACCCGCTGAGCAAGCCCGCGTGGGAGCGCTTCTACGTCGGGTCCGGGATCGCGCTCTACGACGGGCTCGCCTTCGGGGTCCGCCAGACCGCCGGCCTCCCCCGGCACCGCCACCTCGGCAAGAAGGCCGCGCTGCGCCTCATGCCCAGCCTGCGCCCCGACGCGCTCACCGGCGCGATCCAGTACCACGACGCCCAGGTCGACGACGCGCGGTTCGTCCTCGAGCTCGCCCGGACCGCGGCGATGCACGGCGCCCACGTCGTCAACCGTGTCGCCGCGGTGAGCATGCTCCGTGACGGCGAGCGCGTCGTGGGCGTCCGGGCCCGCGACAACCGCACCGGCGAGGAGTTCGACATCCACGCCCGACGCGTCATCGCGGCGGCCGGGGTCTGGACCGACGAGATCCAGGCCATGCTCGGCCACGACGGCCCGCTCAAGGTCCGCGCGAGCAAGGGCATCCACCTCGTCGTCCCCCGCGACCGGATCGACTCCGAGACCGGTGTCATCCTCAAGACCGACAAGTCCGTCCTCTTCCTCATCCCGTGGGACGAGCACTGGATCATCGGCACCACCGACACCGAGTGGCAGCTCGACAAGGCCCACCCCGCGGCCACGTCGGCCGACATCGACTACCTCCTCGAGACGGTCAACTCGGTCCTCGTCACGCCGCTCACCCGCGACGACATCGACGGCGTGTACGCCGGCCTGCGCCCCCTCATCTCCGGTGACGAGCGGGACGAGACGACCAAGGTCTCGCGCGAGCACGTCGTCGCCACACCGGTCCCCGGGCTCACGCTCGTGGCGGGCGGCAAGTACACGACCTACCGGATCATGGCCAGGGACGCCGTCGACGAGGCGGTCAGGGACTTCGGGACCGAGGTGGCGCCGTCGTCGACCGACAAGGTGCCGCTCGCCGGCGCCGTCGGCTGGGAGTGGCTCAGCGAGCGACCCCAGATCCTCGCGCGCTCCGCCGGCATCGACCAGGAGCACGTCGAGACGCTGCTCGAGCGCTACGGCACCCTGACGATGGAGCTCATCGCCCTCATCAACGCCGACCCCACCCTGGGCGAGCTGCTCCCGGGCGGTGAGACGCACCTCAAGGTCGAGATCGTGTACGCCGCGGCGACCGAGGGTGCCGTGCACCTCACCGACATCCTCACCCGCCGCACCCGCATCTCCATCGAGGCCCGCGACCGCGGTCTCAGTGCCGCCCCGCACGCGGCCGCCCTCGCGGCACCCATCCTGGGCTGGGACGACGCCCGGGTTGCCGAGGAGATCGACATCTACCACCGCCGGGTGGAGGCCGAGATGTCGAGCCAGACGATGCCCGACGACATCAGCGCGGCCGAGGCACGCCGCCTCGCCCCCGACGCCGCCCTCTGACCCCC
>NZ_AVPL01000050.1 GCF_000768695.1 Knoellia aerolata DSM 18566 | reverse complement strand
CGGGGCCGGGCGGGGTGGGGTGGGGCGGGGTGGCTCAGGCGGACTCGATGACGGTGTAGCCCTTGGCGCGCATCGCGTCGAGGACCCGGGCGCAGTGCTCGGGTCCGCGGGTCTCGAGGCGCAGCGCGATCTCGACCTCGTCGACGTTGATCTGCGGGCCGGTGCGGATGTGCTCGACCTCGAGGATGTTGGCGTCGACCCCGGCGCAGTCCGCGAGGATGCCGGCCAGAGAGCCGGGGGTGTCCGGGACGCGCACCGCGAACTGCAGGTAGCGCCCCGCGGCCACCATCCCGTGCCGGATGATCCGCAGCAGGAGGAGCGGGTCGATGTTGCCGCCGGACAGGACGGCGACGACCGGGCCCTCGACCTTCTCGACGTCGGCGTTCTCGAGCAGCCACCCCACGGCCGAGGCGCCCGCGGGCTCGACGACGAGCTTGGCCCGCTCGAGCAGGAAGAGCAGGGCGCGCGACATGCCGCCCTCGCTCACGGTCTCGACGCTGTCGACGAGGTCGCGGACCACCGGGAAGGTCACGGCCCCCGGCAGCCCCACCGCGATGCCGTCGGCCATCGTGGACATCCGCTCGGCGGCGAGCGGGTGGCCGGCCGCGAGGGACGCCGGGTAGGCCGCCGCCTGCTCGGCCTGCACCCCGATGATGCGGACGTCGGGCTTGAGCTCACGCAGCGCGATCGCGATGCCGGCGAGCAGCCCGCCGCCCCCGAGGCCGACGACGACCGTCCGCACGTCGGGGCACTGCTCGAGGATCTCGAGGCCGCAGGTGCCCTGGCCGGCGACGATGTCGTGGTGGTCGAACGGGTGGATGAGCACGGCGCCGGTCTGCTCCGCCCACGCGCGGGCGTGGACGAGGCTCTCGTCGAGGGTCTGCCCCACCTGCACGATCTCGGCGCCGTAGGCGAGCGTCGCCTGGACCTTGGGCATCGGCGCCCGCACCGGCATGTAGACCTTGACGTCGATCCCGAGCATCTGGCCGGCGAGCGCCACACCCTGGGCGTGGTTGCCGGCGCTGGCGGCGACGACGCCTCGGGCCTTCTCCTCCGCCGTGAGGCGGGACATGCGGGTGTAGGCACCGCGGATCTTGAAGGACCCGGCCCGCTGGAGGTTCTCGCACTTGAGGAAGACGTCGGCCCCGACCCGCTCGGACAGTCCGCGGTTGTACTCCATCGGGGTCGGGGCGATGACGGTCGAGAGGAGGTCGGCGGCGGCGCGGATCTCGGCCACCGTCACCGTCGACGATGTGGGGGTCATGGCGCGAGGGTATCCCCGGGCGGACTCAGTCCGTCGTGCGGTTGTTGAAGGCCCGCAGCGCGAGGGGCGCGATGAGGGCCGTGATCGCCAGCGACCAGATGATCGTGGCCAGCTCGGGGTTCTGCAGCGGCCACGGCGCGTCGGCGCGCACGGCGGCCCCGGCCACCCCCCAGTTGTCGCGCAGCGCCTGGGTCAGCGCGCTGATCGGGTTCCACTCGGCCATGGTGCGCAGCCACGACGGCATGACATCGGTGCGGGCGAAGGCGTTGGAGAGGAAGGTGATCGGGAAGATCGTCGTGAACATCAACCCGTTGACGGCCTCGACCGAGCGCATGGCCGAGCCGACGAGGATGCCGACCCAGATCATCGCGAACCCGAAGAGGAGCAGCAGCCCGTAGCCGAGGAGCCCCCTGAGCACCCCCTCCCCCACGCGCCAGCCGATGAACAGCCCGGTGACCGACATGACGGCGACGCCGATGCTCGAGTGGATGAGCGCGGCGATGCTGCGCGACACGAGGATGGAGGAGCGTCGGATCGGGAGGGAGCGCAGCCGGTCGACCATGCCCTTGCCGATGTCGGTGTTGAGGCCGATGGCGACGATGAAGGCGCTGAACGCGATCGTCTGCGCCATGATCCCGGGCAGCAGCCACGGCTTGTAGTCGACGCCGGGCACGTTGATCGAGCCGCCGAAGACGTAGGCGAAGAGCAGCACGAACATCACCGGCTGGATGGTGACGTCGGTGAGCATCTCCGGCTGCCGCTTGATGTGGGTGAGGTTGCGCCGGACGAGCGTGAGGATCTGGCGCACCTGGCCGGCGCCGGTGGGCCGGGGAGCCGTCCGGTCGAGGACGGCGGTCTGCGTGACGGCACTCATGCCGGCACCTCCTCGTTGGTGGTCTCTTCTGCCTTGTGCCCGGTGAGGGCGAGGAACACGTCGTCGAGGCTGGGTCGCTGCATGCCCAGGTCGTCGACGTCGATGCCGGCCTCGTCGAGCCGGCCGGCGATGCTCGCCAGCGCCGCCACGTCGCCCGCCGGCGCGGTGAGCTTGCGGGCGTCCGCGTCGACGTGGATGTCGCCGACGACACCGCGCAGGAGCGCGGCGGCCTGCTGGACCTGGTCGTGGCGCGACACGGTGACGACGAGGCTGGCGGCGCCCGACTGGTCCTTGAGCTCGAGCGGGGTCCCCTGCGCGATGATCCGCCCGTGGTCGATGACGACGATGGTGTCGGCGAGCTGGTCGGCCTCGTCGAGGTACTGGGTCGTGAGCAGCAGGGTCGTGCCGTCGCGCACGAGCCCGCGGAGCACGTCCCAGAGCTCGACGCGGCTGCGCGGGTCGAGGCCGGTGGTGGGCTCGTCGAGGAAGAGCACCGCCGGCGCGGCGATGAGGCTCACGGCGAGGTCGATGCGCCGCCTCATGCCGCCGGAGTAGTCCTTGACGACCTTGTCGCCGGACTCGTCGAGCGAGAACCGCTCGAGCAGCTCGTCCGCCCGCGAGCGGACCACCTTGCGGGGCAGGCCGTAGAGGTCGCCGATGAGGCGGAGGTTCTCGCGGCCGGTCAGCAGGTCGTCGACCGTCGCGCTCTGGGCGGTGAGGCCCATGCTGGCGCGCACCGCCTCGGGCTCCGTGACGACGTCGTGGCCGGCCACCCGGGCCGATCCCCGCGTCGGGATGGCCAGCGTCGTCATCATCCGCACGATCGTCGTCTTCCCGGCACCGTTGGGCCCGAGAAGCCCGAAGACCGACCCCTTGGGGACCTCGAAGCTGACGTCGTCGACGGCGGTGAAGTCGCCGAAGCGCTTGACCAGGCCCACGGCCTCGATGACGGGGGCTTCCTGTGCACTCATGCTGTCGAGGGTAGTTCGCACCCCCGACAGACACCTACGCCTTTTGCCTGCCGTGGCCCAGCGTGCCTGCCAGCGCCCGCGCGGCCGCCGGGTGCCGGTCGGCCAGCAGCCCGCACGCGAACAGCACGTATGCCGTGTCCTCGCCGTGCGCTGCCTCCGCCGGCAGGGTCCACCCACCGCCGTGGTCGGAGAGCACCGCGGTGAGCACCTCGTCGCCCAGCGCGGGCGGGCCGTGGCGGAACACCCCGCCGGAGCCGAGGAGCAGCCCCACGTCGGCCAGGGGCCGGGGCCGGTCCCCCGCCGCCCGCGTGCGACCGTGCCGCCGCGCCGCGACGAGCGCCGCAACGCGGGCCAGCGCCGTCTCGTGGTCCCACTCCACGTCGGTGGAGGCCTGGTGGGAGGGCACGGAGGCGACGTGCGCGGCATACGCCGTGGTGGCGTCCGTGAGGGCGAGACCCTCGCGGGAGGCGGCCTCGACGATGCCGAGGGCGTTCCAGCGCATCCCCAGGTCCGCCTCGACGGTCCGTTCGTGCCAGAGGGACCCGGCGACGTCGCGCTCGATCCGGGCGTCCTCGCCCTGCGGCCGCAGCACCGAGTACACGTCGGTGGTGGCGCCCCCGATGTCGATGACGAGGACGTCCTCGCCCCGGACGTCGGCGAGCAGCTCCACACCGCGCAGCACCGCGTCCGGGGTCGGCGCGCGCACGAGGTCGGTGAAGCCCCGCCCGCGCGAGAGCCCCTTGCCCCCGATGACGTGCTCGAGGAACACCTCGCGGATCGCCGACCGCGCCGCCGAGGGGGCGATCACCCCGATGCGCGGCAGCACGTTGCTCGTCACCACGTGGCGACGCCCGGTGCGGGCCAGCTCCTGCGACACGTCGTCGGCTGCCTCGGCGTTCCCCGCGACGACGACGGGCATCGTCACCCGGGCCGCCGCGAGCCGAGCGGCGTTGTGCCGCAACACGTCCGAGTTGCCCCCGTCGGTGCCGCCGACGAGCAGGACGAGGTCCGGGGAGGCGGCCCGCAGCGCCCGCACCCCGGCGCCGTCGAGGAGGCCGGACGACACGTGGACCACGCGCCCACCCGCGGAGAGGGCGACCCGGTGCCCTGCCTCGGCGGTCACCTCCCGCTCGTAGCCGACCACTGCGATGCGGAGCCCGCCGCCGGCGGAGGAGCAGACGAGCGTCTCGGCGACCGGTCCATGGGGGGCGAGCTCACGGCACACGGCATCGACGCCGTCCATGACATCGGTCGCGACGGTCGTCGGCGACGACGCAGCACCCACGAGGCCGCCGTCCGCGAGGTCGACGAGGACGGCCTTGGTGAAGGTCGACCCGACGTCGACGCACAGGGCGAGCGGCACGTCAGGTGAGGCGGTCGAGCGCCTGCTTGAGGTCGGCGATGAGGTCCTCGACGTCCTCGATGCCGACGGAGAGCCGGATGAGGTCGCTCGGGACCTCGAGCTCGGTGCCCGCGACGGACGCGTGGGTCATCCGCCCCGGGTGCTCGATGAGCGACTCGACGCCGCCGAGCGACTCGCCCAGGGTCCAGATCTCGGTCTCCGCGCACACCTTGACCGCGACGTCCTCGCCGCCCTTGACGCGGAACGCGACCATCCCGCCGAAGCGCCTCATCTGGCGCTTGGCGACCTCGTGGCCGGGGTGGTCGGGCAGCCCCGGGTAGTGCACGGCGGTGACCCCGTCGTGGCCCTGGAGGAACTCGACGACCTTCTCGGCGTTGTCGCTGTGGCGCTCCATCCGGATCGCGAGCGTCTTGAGCCCGCGCTGCACGATCCACGAGTCGAACGGCCCGGCGACGGCGCCCATGGAGTTCTGGTGGAAGGCGACCCGGTCGCTGGCGGACTCGTCGTCGAACCACGGCACGGTGACGCCGTGCCCGACGACGACCGCACCACCGACGACGTCGGAGTGCCCGCCGCAGTACTTGGTCGTCGAGTGCAGGACGATGTCGGCGCCGAGGGCGAGCGGCTGCTGGAGGTAGGGCGACGCGAACGTGTTGTCGACGACGAGCAGGGCGCCGGCCTCGTGGGCGATCGCGGCGAGCGCCTCGATGTCGGCGATGCCGAGCATCGGGTTCGTCGGGGTCTCGACCCAGACGACCCGGGTCCGGCCGGGCTGGATCGCGCTGCGCACGGCGTCGTTGTCGGCGATCGCGGCGATCGAGTGCTCGACGCCCCAGTGGCTGAGGACGGTGTTGAAGAGGCGGTAGGTGCCGCCGTAGGCGTCCGAGGGCACGACGACGTGGTCCCCGGGGCTGAGCAGCGCGCGCAGGACGGTGTCCTCGGCGGCGAGCCCGGACGCGAACGCGAAGCCGCGCTCACCGCCCTCCAGCGCGGCGAACCCCGTCTCGAGGGCCGTGCGCGTGGGGTTGGCGCTGCGGCTGTACTCGTAGCCGCCCCGGAACCCGCCGATCCCGTCCTGCTTGTAGGTCGAGGTCTGGTAGATCGGGGTGACGACGGCGCCCGTCGTCGGGTCCGGATCCTGACCGGCGTGGAGGGCGCGGGTGGAGAAGCCGAGGGTCTGGTCAGTCATGGACGACAGGGTATGCCGCGTGCTCGCCGCCGCTTCAGGCGAGCCGTCGCTGCCACTCCCGCAGGAACGCCGTGGTGCGGTACCCCAGTGCCTCGTTGACGGCGATCATCGGGCCGTTGGTCGTCGCGTTCCAGGTGCGGACGGTGCGCACCTCCGGGAGCTCGCCGACGAGCGCCGCCAGGGCGGCCGCCTTGAGCGCGAGGCCGAGCCCGTGACCACGGTGCTCGCGCAGCACGAGCGTGTCCTGCTGGTAGGCCATCTCGGGCGCCTCCACGGGCACCTGGAGCTGGGTGAACCCGACGAGCCGCCCGGTGGCGACGTGGCGCGCGACGGACTCGATGGCTCGTCGGCCGCTCCGCCTCGTCGTCTCGCGGTGGTCCCGGAGCCGCTCGGCGTCCCAGTGCTCCTCCTCGAAGGCGAGGTCGCCGACGGGGGCGTCGGTGCTCATCCGGGACTGGAGGTGGGCGCGGTCCTCGAGCCACTCGTCGCGGGTGTCGTCGGTCGAGGTCTCGATGACGTAGCCGGCCGGGTCGGGAGCGCTCCCGCGGGCGTGGGCGTGGGCCGTGACGCCGAGGTCGTTGCGGAGGTTGGCCTGGGCCACCTCGAAGCCGTGCCGGAGCAGGAACGCCTCCCCCGGATCGGTGCCGGCGTCCGGGGACGACGACTCGGTGACGAGCGAGGTCCGCCCCGCGTCCCGGGCGGTGCGCACGACCCGCTCGAGGAGCGCGGTTCCGGTCCCCCGGCGCCGCTCCGTGGGCAGGACGGCGAGGTCCGTCATCGCGAGGGTGAGGTTGTCCCGCAACGGCATCGTCACCTCGGCGGCGCCGACGACCCGGCCCGCGTCGTCGACGGCGGCGACGTAGCGCCGGTCCATGGTCGTCGACTCCTCGCGAGCGCGCCGCGACGCCCACGACCAGGTGTCGTGGTCGTCACCCATCGACGCGACCGTGCTGACGACGAACACGTCGTGCCAGGCCAGGGCGAGCTCCGCCTGCGCGGGGTCGAGCGTGGTGACGGGGACGATGCGGACCATGCCTGCCACTGTCCTCGCCGAGCACCGGGCCTGCCACCGAGTTTGACCCGGCCTCGTGTGCCCCAGCGCGAGCCCAGGGTCGCGCTGGGGCACACGAGGCGAGGAACAATGGGCGCGGTCGAGCGTTGAACCCCACAGACCCCCGTTCCGCCCCTCCCCAGGAGTGACTGATGTTCGGCTCCCGCGCCAAGACCACCCTGCCCACCGCGGCCGAGGCCCTGCCCGGCCGCGCGACCCGCCCGTTCACCGTGCCGACGACCCACGAGGTGCTCGGCACGCCGCTCGAGGGCCCGTGGCCGGACGGCACCGAGGTCCTCCACGTCGCGATGGGCTGCTTCTGGGGAGCCGAGCGGATCTTCTGGCAGCTGCCCGGCGTCGTGACGACCGCCGCCGGCTACACGGGTGGCTTCACGCCGAACCCGACCTACGAGGAGACCTGCACCGGCCGCACCGGTCACGCGGAGGCCGTCCTCGTCGCGTACGACCCGACCCGCACCTCGCCCGAGCTGCTCCTCAAGGCCTTCTGGGAGAACCACGACCCCACCCAGGGCAACCGTCAGGGCAACGACGTCGGCACGGCATACCGGTCCGCGATCTACTGGACCACGCCGGAGCAGGAGGCGGCCGCGAGAGCGACCCGGGACGCGTTCCAGGGTGAGCTGACCCGGGTCGGCGCCGGGGAGATCACCACCCAGCTCGCGTCCGCCGAGGAGGCCGGCCCGTTCTGGTACGCCGAGGACTACCACCAGCAGTACCTCCACAAGAACCCCAACGGGTACTGCAACCACGGTCCGAACGGGCTCACCTGCCCCGTCGGCGTCGCCAACCTGCCCGCGCAGACCGACGTCCTCCCGCCCGCCTGACCGGGAGAAATCCGTATGCCGTCACGCACGTCGCGTGGCACAGTGCCGTGCGTGACCGCCGACTTCACCACCAAGCCCACGCTGGAGGGCGAGCTCGTCACCCTGCGCCCGATCCGGGCCGAGGACGCCGACCTCATCGACGCGATCATCCACGCCGACGACGAGATCGCCCGCCTCACCGGGTCCGGGCACCGGAGCGACGAGCCGCCGACCACGCCACCGATCGAGGAGCTGCGCGAGATCTACGGCCGGTGGGCCGTCGCCGACGACCGGCTCGTCCTCGGGGTGCTCGACAACGCGAGCGGCGACCTCGTCGGCGAGGTCGTGCTCGCGGGGTGGGACGAGGGCAACCGGTCCTGCTGGTTCCGCATCCTCCTCGGCGGGGCCGGGCGGGGCCGCGGCCTGGGGACGGAGGCGACGCGGCTCGTCGTCGACCACGGGTTCCGGGTGCTCGGGCTGCACCGGATCACGCTCGAGGTGTTCGACTTCAACCCCCGGGCGCGGCACGTGTACGAGAAGGTCGGCTTCGTCCACGAGGGCACCGGGCGCGAGGCGCTCCTCTTCGACGGCGAGTGGGTCGACGTCCACTACCTGGCCGTGATCGAGACCGACTGGGTGTCCTGACCCCACCGGTCGGGGCCCGTGTGACGAGTCGGGGCCGCAGCGCGCCCCGACTGGTCGAGGACCCCCCGACTCGTGCCACGCGAGGGAGCGTGCCCCGCGTCAGAAGGCCTGGGCGACGGTGAGGGCGAGGCCGAGGACGGCCGCCGTCGCGAGGCAGGCGAACCCCGCGATGCGCAGCGGCGCGCCGACCTTCCAGTGGTCGGCCGGACCCGGCGGGTCGAACGAGGGGTGGTGACCCACGTCGGAGCTCCCGGCCGGGCCGCCGAAGCCGCCCCTGATCTCGGCGGTGGGCCGGGCCCGGCGCATGAGGACGAACCCGACGCCGAGCAGCACCGCCCCCGCGACGGCGAGGACGACGACGATCCACCACCAACCAGTCATGGCTGACAGCGTGGCACGGCAACGACGGCGCACCGGGTCTCAGGCCCCGCCCAAATCCGGGGGGCCAGCCGACCCCCGGTCAGAGGCGCGCGGCGAGCTCCGTGCCCTGGCGGATCGCGCGCTTGGCGTCGACCTCCGCGGCCACGTCCGCCCCACCGATGACGTGCACGGGTATGCCGTCCGGTCCCAGCTCGTCGGCCAGCGTGCGGACCGACTCCTGCCCGGCACAGAGCACGACGGTGTCGACCTCGATGACCCGCGGAGGCGGCGCACCCTCGGCGTCCCCGAACGACACGTGCACCCCGGCGTCGTCGATGAGGTCGTACGACACCCCCGTCACCTGCTCGACGCCCTTGGCCTTCAGGGCGGCCCGGTGCACCCAGCCGGTCGTCTTGCCCAGGCCCCTGCCGATTCCCGTCGCCTTGCGCTGGAGGAGGGCGACCTCGTGCTTCGGCATCTCCACGACCGCGGCGGTGAGGCCACCGCGCGTCAGCGCGGGGTCGCCGACGCCCCACTCGGCCCGCCACCGGTCGAGGTCGAGGGTCGCCGACGGCTGGGCGGTGAGGAACTCGCTGATGTCCACCCCGATCCCGCCGGCGCCGATGACGGCGACCCGCGGGCCGGGCTCGCGCTCGCCGCGGACGAGCTCGGCGTAGGTCATGACGCTCGGGTGGTCCACGCCGGGGATGGACGGCACGCGCGGCTCGACGCCGGTCGCGACGACGACCTCGTCGAACCCGCCCGCGCGCAGCTCGTCGGCGGTGACCCGGTGACCGACGTGCAGCCGCACGCCGGTCACCTCGATCCGCCGCCGGAAGTAGCGCACCGACTCGGAGAACTCCTCCTTGCCGGGGATGCGCTGGGCGATGGCGAACTGCCCGCCGATGTCGTCCCGCGCCTCGAAGAGGTCCACGGAGTGACCGCGCTCGGCCAGGGCCGTCGCACAGGCGAGACCAGCGGGTCCGGCTCCGACGACGGCGATCCGACGCGCGCGGCGCGTCGGCCCGAGGACGAGCTCGGTCTCGTATGCCGCGCGCGGGTTGAGCAGGCACGTCGCCCGCTGCTTGCGGAAGGTGTGGTCGAGGCAGGCCTGGTTGCAGGCGATGCAGGTGTTGATCTCGTCGCTGCGTGACTCCGCCGCCTTGCGGACCCAGTCGGGGTCGGCGAGGAACGGGCGAGCCAGCGAGACGAGGTCCGCGTCGCCGGCGCCGAGGATCGACTCAGCGACCTCGGGCATGTTGATCCGGTTCGTCGCGATGACGGGGAGGGAGGTCTCGGACTTGAGGCGGGCGGCATACGAGGCGAAGGCCGCGCGGGGCACGGAGGTGACGATCGTGGGGACGCGCGCCTCATGCCAGCCGATCCCGAGGTTGAGCACCGAGGCGCCGGCAGCCTCCACCTCCCGCGCGAGGGCGGCGACCTCGTCCCAGGTCTGGCCGTCCGGCACGAGGTCCACGGCCGAGATGCGGTAGATGACGAGGAAGTCCTCCCCCACCTCCTCGCGGATCCGGCGGACGGCCTCGACGGCGAAGCGCCGCCGCTTCTCCGGCGTGCCACCCCAGGCGTCGGTGCGGTGGTTCGTCCGTGGTGCGAGGAACTGGTTGATGAGGTAGCCCTCGGAGCCCATGACCTCGACCCCGTCGTAGCCGGCCTCGCGCGCGAGCCGGGCCGAGCGCACGAAGGCGGCCAGGGTCCGCTCGACGCCGCGCGCGGAGAGGGCCCGCGGGCGGAACTTCGAGATCGGGCTCCTGATCGCCGACGGGGCGACGCACCACGGGGTGTACGCGTAGCGGCCGGCGTGCAGGAGCTGCAGGGCCACCCGGCCCCCGGCTCCGTGGACCGCGTCGGTGAGCACCCGGTGCTGGCGGGCCTCGCGTCGGGTCGTCAGCTTCGAAGCCAGGGGCAGGAGGGTGCCCTCGATGTTGGGCGCGAACCCTCCGGTGATGATGAGCCCGGCGCCGCCTCGCGCCCGCTCCGCGAAGAAGGCCGCGAGCTTGGGGAAGTCGCGCGCCCGGTCCTCGAGCCCGGTGTGCATCGACCCCATGACGACCCGGTTGGGCAGGGTCAGGTGACCGAGGTCGAGCGGAGCGAGGAGGTGGGGGTAGGCGGTCACTACTCGAGAGTAGGGAAACACCCGCACGGGCGCGTGCCCGTGCGGGTGTGTTCTCGCTCTCGGTGGGGCCCGTCAGTCGACGAGGTGGCCCAGGAGGTCGGCGCGGGTGAGGACGCCGACCGGCTTGCCGTCCTCGATGACGAGCACGGCGTCGGCCGTCTCGAGCTCGTGCCGCGCGGTCGCCACGGGCTCGCCGGCGCCGACGAGCGGCAGACCCTGGCCCATGTGCTTCTCGACCGAGTCGTGCAGCGTGGCCTTGCCGACGAAGAGCAGCTCGAGGAGGTCGCGCTCGCTCACGGCTCCGGCGACCTCACCGGTCATGACGGGCGGCTCGGCCTTGACGACGGGCATCTGGGAGACGCCGTACTCGCGCAGGATCTCGATGGCGTCGCGGATGGTCTCGGCCGGGTGCGTGTGCACCAGGGCCGGCATGTCGCCGGACTTGGCGCGCAGGACGTCGCCGACGGTCGTGGCGGCGTCGGAGTGCATGAAGCCGTAGGAGCTCATCCACTCGTCGCTGAAGATCTTGGACATGTAGCCGCGCCCCGAGTCCGGGAGGAGCACGACGACGACCGCCTCGGCGGGCAGGTCCTTGGCGACCTCGAGGGCCGCGACGACCGCCATGCCGCAGGAGCCCCCGACGAGCAGGCCCTCCTCGCGGGCGAGCCGGCGGGTCATCTCGAACGAGTCCGCGTCCGAGACGGCGACGATCCGGTCGACGACCTTCGGGTCGTAGGCGGCCGGCCAGAAGTCCTCGCCGACGCCCTCGACGAGGTAGGGGCGGCCGGAGCCGCCGGAGTAGACCGAGCCCTCGGGGTCGGCGCCGACGATCTGGACGCGGCCGCCGTCGCGTGTCTCGCTCTGCTCGCGCAGGTAGCGGCCGGTGCCGGTGATCGTGCCGCCGGTGCCGATGCCGGCGACGAAGTGGGTGAGCCGGCCGTCGGTGTCGCGCCAGATCTCGGGACCGGTGGTCTCGTAGTGGCTCGCCGGGCCGCCCGGGTTGGAGTACTGGTCCGGCTTCCACGCGCCCTCGGTCTCGCGCACGAGGCGGTCCGAGGTCGAGTAGTAGGAGTCGGGGTGGTCCGGCGCCACCGCGGTCGGGCACACGACGACCTCGGCGCCGTAGGCCTTGAGGACGTTGCGCTTGTCCTCGCTCACCTTGTCGGGGCACACGAAGATGCACTGGTAGCCCTTGCGCTGAGCGACGAGCGCGAGGCCGACACCGGTGTTGCCGCTCGTCGGCTCGACGATGGTGCCGCCCGGCTTGAGGGCCCCGGAGGCCTCGGCCGCCTCGACCATCTTGACGGCGATCCGGTCCTTCACCGAGCCACCGGGGTTCATGTACTCGACCTTGGCGAGGACGGTCGCCGCGATCCCGTCGGTGACGGAGTTCAGCTTGACGAGTGGGGTGTTGCCCACGAGGTCGACGATGTGCTCGGCATACTTCATGTCCCCATTCTCCCATCCCTCGCCCGCGGCGCCGCACCGCCGGACCCGTGGCGTATGCCGGCCCGTCCCGCAGGCGTCGACCTCCCGTTCCCGGGGAGGGAACACCGCCGTCCTCCCAGGGCGTTAGCGTGGGAGAAAGCACCACGACGTCGACGAGGAGACATGGGACGCGCGAGACGGGCACGCAAGATCGCCGCCACGGCCGCCTACGGGGGCGGGGGCCTGGCGGCCGCGAGTGCTGCGCTCGGCGCGGTCGGCTACGGCGTCATCAAGGCGGAGGCGCTCCTGGCCCGCCGCACCGTCGGCCGGCCGTTCGACACCTCGCCCGACGACGAGGGCACCTACGGCGCGGGTCCCGGCCAGCCGGTCGAGCTCCTCGTGCTCGGCGACTCCAGCGCTGCGGGCATGGGCGCCGTCCAGCCGCACGAGACGGTGGGCGGCATCATCGCCAACGGTGTCAGCGCCCTCATGGGCCGGCGCGTGCACCTCACCAACGCCGCGGTCGTCGGCGCCGAGTCGAGCGACCTCGAGCGACAGCTCGCCGACGGACTCGAGTCCGTCACCCGACCCGACGTCGTCGTCATCATGGTCGGCGCCAACGACGTCACCCACCGCATCGACCGCGCGACCGCGGTGCGCCACCTCGAGATCACCGTGCGGCGGATCCGGTCCCTCGGGAGCGAGGTCGTCGTCGGCACCTGTCCGGACCTCGGCACGATCGAGCCTTTGGCCCAGCCGCTGCGCCTGCTCGCCCGACGGTGGAGCCGCGACCTCGCCGCGGCGCAGACGATCGCGGTCGTCGAGGCGGGCGGTCGCACGGTCTCGCTGGGCGACCTGCTCGGCGAGGAGTTCGCCGCCTCCCCGTCGACGATGTTCAGCGAGGACCGCTTCCATCCGTCGGCCGCGGGCTACGCGAGAGCCGCCGCGGCGCTGCTGCCGTCGGTGTGCGCGGCCCTGGGCGTGTGGGGCGAGGACACGACCGACCGCGCCCCCGAGGCCCGCCGCGGCGAGGGTGTCGGGCCGGTGGCCATCGCCGCCGGCCAGGCCGTCCGGGACGCTGGGACCGAGGTCTCCCCCACCGAGGTCGGCGGGCAGGCCCGTGGCCCACGCGGGCGCTGGGCGGTGCTGCTCCGCCGCCGACCCGACGTCGTGACCTCGGCCGCAGACCCGGAGCCGGACCCCTCAGGGGAGCCGCCGGCGCAGCTCACCGAGCCGGGCGGCGAGCTCGGGCACACCCGCTGAGGCCGCGTCCCACACGAGGACGCGGAGCTGGTCGATGAGCACGGCGGGGCCGAGCTCCGGCACGGGCTGACGCGCCGTGGCGTCGGCGAGGTCCTGGACGACGTCGCGCACGGCCCCGGACGCAGCGAGCGCGTGGTCCACGGGCAGCTCACGCCACCTGCGGACCACGCGCTCGAGCTCCCGAGAGACGTCATCGGGCAAGCGGTTCATCGCTCACTCGCGCAGACGGGCGAACAGCCGGAGGAACTCGATGTAGAGCCAGACCACGGTGACGATGAGGCCGTGCGCGAGGAGCCAGCTGTACTTCTGCGGCGCCCCGGTCGCGATGGCCCGGTCGATCATGTCGAAGTCCAGGGCGAGCGAGACCGAGGCGAGCCCCACCGCGAAGAGCGAGATGAGGATGCCCGTGGTGCCGCCGATGCCGAACATGTCGCCGGTGAACATCGGGAGGACGAGGTAGTTGACGAGCGCGAAGATCGCGTAGCCGATGATCATCATCGTCACGATGCGACGGAACTTGTCGGTGACCTTGATGAGCCCGGTCTTGTAGGCGAGGAACATGCCGCTGAACGTCGCGACGGTCGCGAGCGCGGCCGTCGGGACGACGCCGTTCCACTGGTTCTCGAAGAACTGGGAGATCGCGCCGACGAACACGCCCTCGACGACGGCGTACCCGACGATGAGCGGCACGCTGAGCGTCTTCTTGAAGGCGATGACCAGGCCGAGGATGAACATCGGCACCCAGGCCATGACGAAGAGGAGGCCGAGGGTCTCGCTCTGGTCGGCGCCGTACCAGCCGACGGCACCGAAGCCGAGGACGAGCGCGAACAGGCCGAGCGTCTTCATGATGACGTCGTCCATGGTGACGCGACCGGTGTCGACCGGGCCCGCGGTGGGCTGGTTGTACAGGTCCTGGAGCTGCTGCTGCGAGCCCCAGGTGTCGGCCCCGCCCTGCTGCGCGTACGAGGCGTTGCCGCGGTTCGCGGTCGCGCCGCGGTCCTGGAAGCCGGCGTAACCGGACTGGGCGTCCTTCTCGAGTCGGTTGAAGGCCGGGTTGCTGGCCATCGTGTCCTCCGTAGGTCTGGCGCGCTGGCGATCCACCGCGTCGTTCACCTATTCAATCGCGTGAGGGGGCCCGCGTGTTCCCCGACCCGTCACCGCTGGGCAACGATCCGGTACGGCACCGCGGGGCGCAGTGCCCCCGACGGGGGTCGAACCCGCACCTGTGGCGATTTTAAGTCGCCTGCCTCTGCCAGTTGGGCCACGGGGGCGACGCCACCCTATGACGACTCCGGGCCAAGTCCGTGGAACCCACCGGTCGTCCCGGCTACGGCGAGTAGGCTCGGATATCCGGCACGATCGAGAACGGATGACCCGGACGCATGAGCCCTCAGGACGACGCCACCGCCGACGGGACACGGCGACGCGGGCCGAGGAAGGGCACCCCCCGCGCTCCGCGGATGCGTCGTGAGGAGCGGGAGCGCCAGCTCCTCGACGTGGCCGAGGCCGTCTTCGCCGACCGCGGCTACCAGGAGACGACGATGGAGCTCATCGCGGCCGAGGCGGGCATCACCAAGCCGGTGATCTACGACCACTTCGGGTCCAAGGAGAACCTCCTCGTCGCCGTCGTGGCCCGGGCTCGCCAGGACCTGCTGGCCTCGACCGCCGCCGCCCTGGCGGCGATCCCGAAGCACTCCCCCGTCGAGGACTACTTCCGCGCCGGGGTGCGCTCGTTCATGCAGTTCTTCGAGCAGCGCCGGGGCAGCTTCCGCGTCTACATGCAGGAGTCGGCGGTCGCGGTGGTGGCCGGCGCCGACATCGAGAGCCTTCGGCAGGCCCAGGCCCGGGAGATCGCCGAGCGGTTCGGCGACATCCCGCAGATCGCCGCCTACCCGATGCCCTACCGCGAGGCGATGGCCGAGATCATGATCGCCACGAACGAGCGGGTGGCCGGCTGGCGGCTGCGCAACCCCGAGATCGACCTCGACACCGCCGTCGAGATCGTCATGGCGGTGCTGTGGAACGGGTTCCGCTCCTACACCTCCGAGTCCGTGCCGGACGTCGGGATCACGCCACGCAGCTGAGCGCGATCCCGTCGAGGATGTCGTGCTCGGACGTGACGACCTGCGCGGCGGGCGAGCGCTCGAGCACCCGGCCCAGCACCTCGTGCCAGACGAGGGCACCGGCGCCGATGACGTCGACGCGGCCGGGGTGCATGAACCCCAGTGCGGCCCGCTCTCCCCGGCTCAGGTGCAGCAGGTCCTGCGCCGCGTCCCGCTGCTGCACCGGTGTGTGCCGTGCGAGGTGGATGCGGCTCGGGTCGTATGCCGTGAGCCCCAGGACGTGCGCCGTGACCGTCGTGATGCTGCCGGCCAGGCCGACGACGGTCGCGATGCCACCGAGGTCGACGACCTCCTCCGCGCGGTCGAGGGCCGCGTGCACGTCGGCCGTGGCCGCGGCGACCTCGGCGGCGGTCGGCGGGTCGCTGGCGAGGTGCCGTTCGTGGATCCGGACGCACCCGACGTCGACCGAGCGGGCGCTCTCCACGTGGGTGGTGCCGCGGACGAGCTCGGTCGACCCGCCACCGAGGTCCACGACGAGGTAGGGCCCGATGATCCCGGCCGCCCGCAGGTCCCCGGTCGAGCCGGTGAACGACAGGTTGGCCTCCTCGTCGCCACTGACGACCTCGGGTGAGACGTCGAATCCGGTTGCGGCAAAGGCCTGCTCGACGCCGGTGACGAACTCTCCGGCGTTGCTCGCGTCGCGAGACGCGGACGTGGCGACGAAACGGACGCGAGAGACGTCGTGCTCGCGGCACTGGACGGCATACTCCGCCGTCTGTCGCAGGGTGCGCTCCATGGCGACCGGGTCGATCGACCCGGTGCGGTCCACGCCGTAGCCGAGCCGGACGACCTCGGTGCGGCGCACGACGTCCTCGAGGGCAACGACACCGGACGGCTCGGCTGGGCCCACGACGTCGGCGACGAGCAGTCGGATCGAGTTCGTGCCGCAGTCGACCGCCCCGACCCTGGTGACGCTCACGTGTCCTCGACGAGCTCGGTGCACGGGTGCGAGGCCCACCACTCCGGCAGCATCCCGAGCGCCTCGTCGCCAAGCGGGTTGACGCCCGCGCCGACGGAGAGCGAGTGGGCGACGAGGACGTGAAGGCACTTGACCCGCGAGGGCATCCCGCCGGCGCTGATGCCGTCGATCTCGTCGACGTGGCCGAGCTCGGTGCGACGGGCGAGGTAGTCGTCGTGCGCCGCGGCGTACCGCTGCGCGAGGTCCGGGTCCTGCTCGAGCCGGTCGCTCATCTCGCGCATCACGCCCTCGGACTCGAGGGTGCTGATCGCCCCGGTGAGGCGCGGGCAGGTCGCGTAGAAGGAGGTCGGGAACGGCGTGCCGTCGGGAAGCCGGGGCAGGGTGCGCAGCACGTCCGGCTCACCGCACGGGCAGCGGTGCGACACCTCGACCACGCCGCGCGGGATGCGGCCGAGCTGGCGCTCGACGGCGTCGAGGTCCGCCTGGGCGACCGGCGGACGGTCGGGTGACCCGGTCACCGGCGCTGGTTGGACGGCACGTCGGCCGCCTGCATCGAGGACCAGACGGTGTCGTACCAGGGCTCGACGGCGTCGCCCCCGTGCGCGATCTCGCCGGTGGTGTCCTTCTGCTTCGGGTCGAGCACGGTGTAGGACTTCTCGCCGACCTTGACGAACTTGAGCCGGGTGCGCGCCTGCTGCTCGACGTAGGCGGGGTCCTCCCAGCGGGCCTGCTCCTCCTGCAGCTCCTCGACGGTCAGCTGCTGCTGCGAGACCTTGGCGCGCAGCGCGTCGATGTCGGACTGCTGCTGCAGGTAGGCACGCAGGGTGGGGGCGACGAGGATGACGAGGAAGAGGACGACGATGCCCAGGCTGACCCGGCGCACCGTCCTCCGGTTGGCCCGCGCGGAGGTGATCCGGTCGCGCCAGCCGGCCGCGGTCGTGCTGGCGACCCGGCCGATCGCGGCCTGCCGGGCCGAGCGGGCACGCGGGGCGGGTCGCTTGGACGCCGGACGTCGAGACGACGACCCGGGTCCGCGACCTGTCCCGCGTGCCACCCGCTCCTCAGGCCTTCCGGCGTGCGGCGAAGCGCGGGAACGCGGCGGCGCCGGCGTACTCGGCGGCGTCGTCCAGCTCCTCCTCGATGCGCAGCAGCTGGTTGTACTTGGCGACGCGCTCCGAGCGGGCCGGTGCACCGGTCTTGATCTGGCCGCAGTTGGTCGCGACGGCGAGGTCGGCGATCGTCGTGTCCTCGGTCTCGCCGGAACGGTGGCTCATCATGCAGCGGAAACCTGCGCGCTGGGCCATCTCGACGGCGTCGAGGGTCTCGGTGAGGGTGCCGATCTGGTTGACCTTGACGAGCAGGGCGTTGGCCGTGCCGGTCTCGATGCCGCGCCCCAGCCGCTCGGGGTTGGTGACGAAGAGGTCGTCGCCGACGAGCTGGACCGCATCGCCGAGGCGGTCGGTCATGGCCTTCCAGCCGTCCCAGTCGTCCTCGTCGAGCGGGTCCTCGATGGAGACGAGCGGGTAGTCCTCGACGAGGCCGGCGTAGTAGTCGATCATCTCGGCCGCCGTCTTGGTGCCACCCTCGAAGGAGTAGCCGGTGCCCTCCTCGAAGAACTCGCTGGCCGCGACGTCGAGCGCGAGCGCGATCTGGTCACCCGCGGTGTAGCCGGCGCGGTCGATGGCCTCGAGGATGAGGTCGAGCGCGGCCCGGTTGCTCTCGAGGTTCGGCGCGAAGCCGCCCTCGTCGCCGAGGCCGGTGGACAGGCCCTTCTCCTGGAGCACCGCCTTGAGCGCGTGGTAGACCTCGGCGCCCCAGCGCAGGGCCTCGCGGAAGGTCTCGGCGCCGATCGGCGCGATCATGAACTCCTGGATGTCGACGTTGGAGTCGGCGTGGGAGCCACCGTTGAGGATGTTGAGCATCGGCACGGGCAGCACGCGGGCGTTCGGGCCACCGAGGTAGCGGAACAGCGGGAGGCCGGCCGACTCGGCGGCGGCCTTGGCGACCGCGAGGCTGACGCCGAGGATCGCGTTGGCGCCGATCTTCTCCTTGTTCTTGGAGCCGTCGATGGCGATCATCTCGGCGTCGATGAGGCGCTGGTCGTGCGCCTCGAAGCCGAGGAGCTTGGGGCCGAGCTCGTCGATGACCGCGTCGACCGCCTTCTCGACGCCCTTGCCGTTGTAGCGGTTCTTGTCGCCGTCGCGGCGCTCGGCGGCCTCGAAGGCCCCCGTCGACGCACCGCTGGGCACGGCCGCGCGGGTGATGGTGCCGTCGTCGAGGGCGACCTCGACCTCGACGGTGGGGTTGCCTCGCGAGTCGAGGATCTCGCGTGCTCCGACGGCGTCGATGCTGGCCACTTCGCCTCCTGGGCGGGCTGGGGTGAGGGGTGCTGGATGTCGCCTCCGAGCCTAGCCCGTGCGTGCGCTGACCGGTCCGACCGACCCGCACCGCCGGCACGTGGGTGGAGGCGCGGGACCTCTGGGTGGAGGGAGGTCACCGTTCGGGCGGGACCGCTGGGGGGTCGATCAGGTGGTGGACAGGCTCCGAGCACGTCCCCAGAGTGGGGAGTGAGGTCCTGCAGTTGGCCGACCGACCAGTGAAGGACGTGTCCGTCATGCCCGACGTCACACGGCGCGCGGTGGTGGTGGGTGGCGCGAGCGGGGCCGCCAGCCTGTTCTTCGGTGGCTCCGGCGTGGTCGTGGCGGCACCACGTGTCGGCCCTCCCCTCCTGGACCCGGCGAGCATCCCCAAGTACGCAGGCTCGCTGCTCGTCCCCCCGCCGATGCCGGTCACGTCCGCGGGGGCCGTGGACCGCTACGTCATCGGGGTGCGGCAGATCCGCCAGCAGGTGCTGCCGCGGGGCTTGCCGTCCACGACGGTCTGGGCGTACGGGTCCGAGACCGCAGCCGGCACCCACAACGCCCCGTCGCTGAGCATCGAGGCGACGGCGGGCCGACCGGTCGAGGTGACCTGGGTCAACCGACTCGTCAACGGCACGTCGGGTCGCTACCTGCCCCACCTGCTCCCCGTCGACCCGACCCTGCACTGGGCCAACCCGGGTGGCGGCGTGGCGGGGCGCGACGGTCCCCCCAGCTTCACCTCGACGCCCGGGCCCTACGAGGGGCCGGTGCCGATCGTCGTCCACCTCCACGGCGGCCACTCCGACCAGGAGTCCGACGGCTACCCCGAGGCGTGGTTCCTCCCGGACACCCGGAGCATCCCGGACGGCTACGCCCGCGTCGGGACGCACTACGACGCGATGGCGGCAGGGTGGGCGCAGCGCCACGGGGCCGGCTGGGCGCCCGGCACCCAGCGCGCCCACTACGGCAACGACCAACCCGCGGGGACCCTGTGGTTCCACGACCACACGCTCGGCATCACCCGCCTCAACGTGTACGCCGGGCCGGCCGGGTTCTTCCTCCTCCGGGGCGGCGCTCACGACCTGGAGGCCGGCGTCCTGCCGCACCGCGGCGCCGACGGCACCCCCTACGAGCTCCCGCTCGCCATCCAGGACCGCGCGTTCCGCCGCGACGGGAGCCTGTTCTACCCGGACACGCGCGCGTACTTCGACGAGTTCGCCGGGCCCTACGTGCCCCACTCGGACATCGCGCCCATCTGGAACCCCGAGTTCTTCGGCAACGTCATGATGGTCAACGGGCGCACCTGGCCGGAGCACCGGGTCGAGCGGCGCCGCTACCGGCTGCGGCTGCTCAACGGGTGCAACTCGCGCTTCCTCATCCTCGCGATGGCCACGGACGCGGCCGCACGCCCGGCCTCCCCCGCCGCGCAGTTCTGGCAGGTCGGCGCAGACCTCGGCTTCCTGCCCGAGCCGGTGCCGATGCAGCGGCTGCTGCTCGCCCCGGCCGAGCGCGCCGACGTCGTGGTCGACTTCTCCGGGTTCCCCGCCGGCACGCGCCTCTTCCTCATCAACGAGGGCCCCGACGAGCCGTTCGGCGGCGGTGAGCCCGGCGACGCCTTCGAGTGGGCCGACCCGGCCACGACCGGTCAGGTGATGTCGTTCACGGTCGTCGACCGCGTGGGCCCGGAGACGAGCACCTCACCCGAGGAGCTCTCCCTGCCCGCGCCCCCGCCGCCGCCTCCGGCGGTGCGCACCCGCGCCCTGGCCCTGCTCGAGGCGGACTCGGAGGTGCTGGCCGATGTGGGTCCACGGGCGGCGTTCCTCGGCACGATGGCCGGCGCCGAAGCGGTCCCCCTGGCGTGGGACGAGCCGGTGACGGAGACGCCTGGGCTGGGCGACACCGAGGTGTGGGAGCTGCACAACCACACGGAGGACGCCCACCCGATCCACGTCCACCTCGTGCAGTTCGCGGTCGTGGACCGGCAGGCTCCCGGAGGGGAGGCGCGGGCGCCCGAGCCGAACGAGACCGGCCCCAAGGACACCGTCATCGCCTACCCGGGGGAGGTGACGCGGGTCCGGGCCCACTTCGACAAGCCCGGCCTCTTCGTGTGGCACTGCCACATCCTCGAGCACGAGGACCACGAGATGATGCGCCCCTTCCGGGTGGAGTGAGCGCCGTTCGTGCACAACCCGGTTCGCGAACCACACCGTGGCTCGCGAACGGGTTCGAACCGGTTCACGAGCGACGACCCGGTTCGCGAACCCTTCTGTGCAGCGCCGACTCAGGCGGCGAGCTGGCCGAGGACCCGGCGGACAAGCCGCTCCGGGTGCGACAGGTCGGCCCAGGTCACCCGGACCACGCGGTAGCCGGCGTCGCGGAGCCTCTCCTCGCGCCGCTTCTCCGCCATCAGCTCCCGTTTGCCGTCGAGCCCGTCGTACTTGACCGCCCCGTCGAACTCCACGACGACCCGATCCCCCACGAGCAGGTCCACCCGGCCGATGAACCCGTCCTCGTCGTCGAGCGAGACCTGTGACCTCACCGTGAGCCCCGCCGCGACGAGGACGAGGCGGGTGAGCGTCTCCCCCGGCGACTCGCAACGTGAGTCGCTCGCCGCGATCGCGTGTCGGACCGTGCCGATGCCGTAGCGCGAACCGGGAAGTGCCCCAGCCGCGGTCAGCGCGTCGCGCGTCACCAGGCGCCGATGGAGGGCGGCATCCATCGCGACCACCCCGGCCTCGAACCCGCTCGCGGCCGCCGTGAGGACGCAGGCATCGGCCGCGGACACCACGCGCACGGGCTGACCCGTCGCACCCGACAGCTGCTCCGGAGTCGCCACGTGGACGTGCAGTCCCGGCCGGACCCTGCTCGCGCGCACCGGAGCTGCGACGTCGACCACGTCGAGGTCCACGTCGTGGAGCGGGAGGCCGTGCAGCGCGAGCGTGGTGCGACGCGATCCAGTCGGGATGGGCCAGCAGCACGCCCCTGACCGTGAGCAGGAAGCGCGACGAGCGGGTCGAGGCAGCCGCCCACCGCTCCGGCGTGACGAACAGACCGGGTCGCACGCGGTGCAGGGTGCGGTCACGCACCGCGGCTCGCAGCACCTGTGGAGCGACGTGCCGCGCGGACGCGTGCAGGCGCGTGACGATCCCGTCGTGCTCACGCGCGATCCTCGCCAGCTGGGGGTGGAGTGCGGTCATCGCTCGAGGGTGCCGCAGGACGCCGGATCGCCCGACCAGTTCTCCACAACCCAGCGGACGGCATACGCGCACGAAGTGGTTCGCGAACCGCAGGGTGACTCGAGAACCGGTTCGAACCGGATTGCGAGCACCTATGCGGTTCGCGAACCGCCTCGTGCAGCGGCGGTGTAGGCGGCGGCGAGGGCTGCGCCGAGGCGCGCGTTGCTGCGCACGAGGGCGATGTTCGTCTCGAGGCTGGCGCCGTCGGAGAGCTCGACGATCCGGCCGAGGAGGAACGGGGTGATGTCCTTGCCGGTGATGCCGCGCTCGCCGCACTCGGCGACGGCCTGGTCGATGAGCGCCGAGATCTGCGCGGGGGTCATCTCGTCCTCGGCGGGCACCGGGTTCGTCACGGCGATGCCGCCCCTGAGCCCGAGGTCCCACTTGACCCGCATCATCTCGGCGAGCTCCTCGACCGTGTCGCTGCGCATCGGCGAGGTGAAGCCGGACGAGCGCGAGTAGAACGACGGGAACTCGTCGGCGCCGAAGGTCACGACGGGCACGCCGAGCGTCTCGAGGACCTCGAGCGTGCGGCCGATGTCGAGGATCGACTTCACGCCGGCCGACACGACGGCGACGTCGGTCTGGCTGAGCTCGGTGAGGTCGGCGGAGACGTCCATCGAGTCCTCGGCGCCGCGGTGCACGCCCCCCAGACCGCCGGTGACGAAGACGCGGATGCCGGCCAGCGCGGCGAGGCGCATCGTGCTCGCGACGGTGGTCGCGCCGTGCCGCCTCGTCGCCATGACGTGCGGGAGGTCGCGCAGGCTCACCTTGGCGACGTCCTCGTGCGTGGCGAGGAGCTCGAGCTCGTCGGCGGACAGGCCGATGCGCGCGACACCGTCGAGGACGGCGATCGTCGCGGGGGTCGCGCCGCCGTCGCGGACGATCTGCTCGACCTCACGGGCCATCTCCACGTTGCGGGGGTAGGGCATGCCGTGGCTGATGATCGTCGACTCGAGGGCGACCACCGGGCGGGCGGCGGCGAGCGCCTCGGCGACCTCGGGCGCGAGGGCGAGGGCCGGGTGGGGAGCAACGGGTATCGTCATGGGGTTCCTTGCTGGGTGAGGCGCTCGGTGACGAGCGCGTGGGTGAGGTCGGGGCGGACGGTGTGACCGGACTCGGTCGTGAGGGCGGCGGTCGCCTGCCCGTATGCCGCGGCGTCCGGTGCGTCGCGACCGTCCAGGAGGGCGTGGACGAAGCCGGCCGTCATCGAGTCGCCGGCGCCGGTCACGTCGACGACGTCGTTGGAGACCATCGGGTTCGTGCTCACCGCAGCGGTGCCGTCGGGGGTGCGCGAGCTGAGCAGGCTGCCCCTGGCCCCGCGGCGCACCCAGACGTGCTGGACGCCCAGGTCGTGCAGCTCGGCGGCCGCGCGGGTCATGCCGGGGACCGAGTTCGGGACGTCGCGGCCGACGAGGGCCGCGAGCTCGTCGATGTTCGGGGTGATGGCGAGGACCGGGCGCTCGGGCGCGAGGACGGCCGCCATCCGTCGGGCCTTGACCACCGAGACCGGCTCGAGGACCACCGGGACGTCGCCGGCCCGCGCCGAGTCGAGCAGCCACGTCGTGACGTCGGCCGGGATGTTCCCGTCGACGACGAGGAGCTCGCAGTGCCGGATGAGGCCGCGGACGCCGTCGAGGTCGGCCACGGTGAGCGCGTCCGTGGCCGACATGTCCGAGACGGCGACGCTCAGGTCGCCCTCGTGGTCGAGGACCGCGAGGTAGGTGCCGGTCGGGCGCGTGCCGACGACGACGTGGTCGACGTGGACCCCGGCGTCGCGGGTGTGCGCGAGGAGGTCGCCGCCGAAGGCATCGGCCCCCAGGGCGGCGACGAGGTGGGTCGGTGTCCCGAGGCGGGCGAGGTTCTCGGCGATGTTGCGGCCGACGCCACCCGGGGTGGTCGCGACCCGGCCCGGGTTGCTCGTCGCGGCGGCGAGGACGGCGGCGCTGCGGGCCTTGATGTCCATGATCGCGCCGCCCACGACGACGACGGCCGCGTCGGGGCGCACGAGGTAGCCGCGGCCGAGGATCGCGCCCTTGCGGGTGAGGTTGGACAGGGCGACCGACACCGACGCCCTGGTGCTGCCGAGGCGGTCGGCCAGACCGGCCGCGTCGAGCAGCGGGTCGCCACGGAGCAGGGTGAGGATCGCCTGTTCCTGCGGGGTCAGTCTCATTTGCTTAGTGAAGCAGTGCTTGGTATTCCAAGTCAACTGGGCGAGCGCGTGGGCTGCGGGTCAGATGCTCAGACCGTGGCCGAACGCGAACAGGGGGTCGTCGTACCCGGGGACGTCCTCGGGATGGGCGCGGACCTGGTCCATCGAGCGGGGCAGGTCGAAGGGCAGCCGGCCCTTCGGCGCGACCCGGCCGGTGAGCGCGTCGAGGAGCGCGTCGTCGCTGGACCCGTAGGACCCGACGACCGCCGCGGCCAGGGGCAGCAGGGGGGTGAGGACGGCAGGGCGGTCGAGGCCGACGTCCACGACGAGCGGGCAGGCTGCCGCCACCCGGGCGAGCCGGGCGACCAGCCCCGGGGGGAAGTCGAGGGATCCCTGGTGGAACCACGACTCGAGGAAGAGGTCGGCTCTGGGGTCGAACGGCGCCGCGAGCCGGACGACGGCGACATCGGCGTCCTCGGGTCGCGCCACCGGTGTGCCGTGGCGTCCCACGGCGGAGGGGTCGACGTTCTCCGCGTAGATCCGCAGCCCGGACCCGAGCGGCAGGACCGGGGACGCGCCGTCCCCGTTGGTCAGCACGGTGACCGACTGGGCCTGGGCGGCATACCCCTCGTCCCGGAAGTCCGCACGGCCGACGGTCGCCTCCGCGAGGTCCTCGTCGACGTAGGGGTCGTCGAAGAGGCCGAGCCGGAACTTCACGAGCAGGAGGCGGCGGGCCGACTCGTCGATCCGGGCCGTGCTCACCCGCCCCTGCCCGACGAGGTCCAGCAGGATCTCGACGCACTCCTCCCCACCGAACTGGTCGGCGCCCGCCTCGAGGATGAGCTCCATCCGGCTGTGCGGGTCGAGGTGCTCGACACCCCACGCCCGCGCGGGCAGGACCTGGTCCCCGACGTGGTTGTCGTTGACGAGTTCCCAGTCGGTCACGACGACACCGTCGTAGCCGAGGCCCTCGCGGAGCATGCCGGTGACGACCTGCCGGTTGAAGCCGAAGCCGACCTGCTCGATGGGCTCACTGTCGACCACCAGCCCGACCGGCATCCCGTAGTACGGCATGATCCCCGCCGTCCCCGCAGCGATGACCGCGGGGAAGGGCGCGAGGTGGTCGGCGAAACGCCCACCCGGGTAGACCTGCTCCCGCCCGTAGGGGAAGTGCGCGTCCTCGCCGTCCTTCTGCGGGCCGCCGCCCGGGAAGTGCTTCGAGGTGCAGGCCACGCTCGCGGGCCCGAGCGACGCCTGCTGGAACCCCTCGAGGTAGGCGACGCCGAGCTCGGTGACGAGCCCGGGGTCCTGGCCGAAGGTGCCGGCCTGGCGGGCCCAGCGCGGCTCGGTCGCGAGGTCGAGCGTCGGGTGCAGGGCGGCGCGGATGCCCACCGCGACGTACTCCTGGCGCGCGACGTCGGCGAACGACCGCACCGCTTCGGGGTCCCGCAGCGCGGCGAGCCCGAGGGGTTCGGGCCACTGCGAGAAGGCCTTGGCGGTGAACGACACCCCCGCGTTCTCCATGAACGCGTGCCGGGGGTCCGTGGACACCGTCACGGGTATGCCGTGGGGCGTCCCGGCGGCCAACGCCTGCAGGGCGTTGTGCCAGCGGGCGGCCATGCGCGGCTCCCCGAGGAGGTGGACGTTGAAGTGGGTGAGGTGCTTGTCCAGGACGACGGTGCTCGTCGCCGACTTGCTGATCCGTCCCGGCTCCTCGACCACCGACCCGTCCTCGCCCGCCTCGATGACGGTCTGGAACATCAGCCCGACCTTCTCCTCGAGGGAGAGCCGGGCGAGCAGGTCCTCGGTCCGCGAGGCCGCGTCGAGCCGCGGGTCCTCGTACGGGTCCATGACCCCGTTGCCGTTGAGGTCGCGGAAGGCCACGCCCTCCGCGCTCGTCCGTCCCAGATCGTCCACTGTCAGCTCCTCGTTCGTGCCCGGTCGTCCTGCTCGGTCCTCGTGCCCCGGGTCAGTCCTCGACCACGCCGGCGCCGAACTCCTCGATGCCGATGACCGGCCGGAGCGCCGCCTCCACGTCGGGGGTGCTGAACGCCCGACGGAGCACGTCCTTGGCCAGGACGTTGCCGAGGGCGCCCATCACCATCGCCTGGTCGAGCGAGAGGTAGCGCCGCGCGATGGTCCCGCTGCGGGTCGCGACGGCGTCGAAGAACCCGCCGTCGCCGTAGGCACCGAGCTTCTGCTCGATCTTGAGCAGGTTCGCGGTCGCCTGGCCCCGCTCGAACATCATCGCGAGGAAGGACGCGTGGGGGGTCACGACACCGTCCCCGAAGGTGGGGTTGGGGTTCTTGGCCGGCCGGCAGGTGCCGAAGCCCGGGTCGTAGTTGGTCCTCTCCTTGTCGGAGAAGTAGCCCTCCGGGTTGAGTCCGAGCGCGTCGACGCCGTACTCGCGGTAGTTCGCGAACGGGTCGCTCGCCGGGGAGAAGCCCCAGTAGCCGTAGCCCGCCTCCTCGAGACCGTGCTCCCGCTCGGCCCGCACGTGCAGCGGGTGGTTGACGCCCCAGCTGCGCGGCGCCCAGGTCTCCTCGGGGACGAACACGGCGGGCATGAGCTCCTCGAACATGCTGCCGCCCCAGCCGGGGACGATGTGCATGCCGCGGTAGGTGTAGGCGCCCTCGTACACCTCGATGCCGAGGTAGGTGCGGGTCACGCCGACCGGCTGCATCTCGTGCCACGACCAGTCGCAGGTCGCCGGGAAGGTCCGCCACGGTGCGAAGTAGTGCTTCCCCGGAACCTGGCCGGTGAGGATGCCGAGGTAGCTCGTGATCCGCGTCTCGGAGACGATGGTGTCGTAGTGGTGGGTCGTCAGCCACACGTCCCCGCCACCGACGTGGGTGCCGCGGTATACCCCACCCGGGCGGTCGTGGTCGAAGACGAAGAACCCGCCGTGCATCAGGCCGCCGGTGCGTACCACCGGGTGCCCGTTCTTGCCGTCGCCGGGGTTGTAGAAGGCGTCCCAGCGCATGTTCTCGAACAGCGCCCGGGCCTTCGGACCGGCGACCGGGTCGGCGTTGGCGACGACGAGCAGGGCCGCTCCCAGCCAGCCGCTGTCGACGCTGGAGACGAAGGGGTGCACCACGTCGCCGGTTCCGGGCCAGCTGCGGAGCGCCTCACCGGTGGCCTCGTCGTACCAGTTGTAGTACATGCCGCTCGGCTCGTGGTGCTCCATGCCCTCGA
>NZ_AVPL01000213.1 GCF_000768695.1 Knoellia aerolata DSM 18566 | reverse complement strand
CTGCAGTCGGCAGCGCTGATGATCCCGAGCTCGCGGGCGACGATCGCCGACCACATGTAGCCGCCGATGTTCGTCGGCGAGGTGTAGCCCGACCGGTCGCCCGCCGCGAGGGACTCGGGGATGTTGTCCGCCGGCAGGCCGGTGGCCGGGTCCGTCATGGCGTCGAGGCTGTGCCACGTGTCGGTCGCCCACCGCTGGAGCCGCGACCGCGATGCGCGCGCGGTCTCCGCCGGCGCAGGCCTGGCCCCGGCGGGGCCGGCCAGGGCCGGCGGAGCGAGG
>NZ_AVPL01000049.1 GCF_000768695.1 Knoellia aerolata DSM 18566 | reverse complement strand
GCCGGCCAGCCGAGCGGCCAGGGCCGGCTCGCGCACCGCCAGCTCGCGGCGCATCCGCCAGATCTCCTCGTCCGCCTCGAGCGCGGCCAGGTGGTCCAGGAGCACGTGCCGGACCGCGGTGAGGGCGCCCTCCGCGGCGGGTCGCGCCACGACCGCGGCGGCGAGGCGTTCCGCGGTGGCGGGGTCGGAGCCGACGAACGCGTCCTCCTTCGTCGCGAAGTAGTTGAAGAAGGTGCGGGGGGCGACGTCGGCCGCCGTCGCGATCCCTTCGACGGTGACGCCGTCGACACCGTGCGTGAGGGCGAGGGCCACGGCCTCGCGGTGGATGCGCGCCCGGGTGGCGAGCTTCTTGCGGTCCCGCAGGCCGGCCTCGGGGGCCGGGTCCTCGTCGGCTGCGCTCGTCATGCTCAGAGTATGCACCGTCCGCAAAGTTGCACTGGGTGCAACCACTGAATATGCTTGCAGCATGCAACTTCCGGCACCGGTCCCGCTCAGCGACACGGTCGAGCCCTACCGTCTGTCCCCGGAGTCGAGGCGCGTCTTCGTCGGCCTCATGCTCGGCATGCTCGTCGCGTCGATCAGCCAGACCATCGTCGGCCCGGCGATGCCGCGGATCGTCGCCGAGCTCGGCGGCATGGACCACTACAGCTGGGTGGCCACCGCCGCCATGCTCGTCTCCGCGATCACCGTGCCGATCGTCGGCAAGCTGTCGGACCTGTACGGCCGCCGCGGCTTCTACCTCGCCGGTCTCGTCGTCTTCATCCTCGGCTCCGTCGTCAGCGGTTTCGCCGGCAACTTCTGGCTGCTCGTCCTCGGCCGGGCCATCCAGGGACTCGGCATGGGCACGATCATGCCGCTGTCGCAGACCATCATCGGCGACATCATCCCGGCGCGGCAGCGCGGCAAGTACCAGGGCCTCATGGGTGCCGTCTTCGGTGTCACGTCCGTGGCGGGCCCCCTCGCCGGCGGGGTCATCACCGACCACTGGGGCTGGCGCTGGCTGTTCTTCGCCGCGGTGCCGATCGGGATCGTCACGACGGTCGTCATCGCGCGCTTCCTCCACCTGCCGCACGAGCGCCGGGAGGTGAAGATCGACCATCTCGGGATCGCCACCCTCACCGTCGCGCTCGTGAGCCTCCTGCTCGCGACGTCCTTCGGCGGCACCACCTACCCGTGGGGCTCGGTCGAGATCCTCGGGCTGTATGCCGTGGGCACCCTCGCGCTCGTCGCGTTCGTGCTCGTGGAGCTGCGGGCCGAGGAGCCGGTCCTGCCGCTGCGCCTCTTCCGGTCGTCGGTCTTCACGGCCAGCAACATCGCGGCCTTCGCCGTGTCCATGGTGATGTTCGGCTCGATCATCTACATCCCCGTCTACGCCCAGGGTGTCCTCGGGGTCGGCGCGACCGACTCCGGACTCATCCTCATGCCGCTCATGCTCGGCCTCATCGTCATGGGCATCCTGTCCGGGCTCCTCATCACCCGCACCGGCCGCTACAAGGCGATCATGGTCACGGGCGTCGTCATCATGGGCGCCGGCCTCTTCCTGCTGACCCTCCTCGAAGCCGACTCGACCCAGACCCAGCTCACCCTGGCGATGGTCGTGCTGGGCATCGGGCTGGGCATGGCGATGCAGCAGTACACGCTCGTCGTGCAGAACGCCGTCTCACGCTCGGACCTCGGTGTGGCGACCGCCTCGACGCAGTTCTTCCGCAACGTCGGCTCCACCGTGGGCATCGCGGTGTTCGGCACGGTCATGACGAGCGGCCTCGCCGGCGCCATCCGCTCGCACCTGCCGGCCGACGTGGGCGCCCAGATGCCGCCGGGCGCAGCGGGCGCCGGATCGGTGCTCGACCCGACGGCTCTCGAGGGCCTTCCGCCCGTCGTCGTCGACGCCGTCCGACAGGGGCTGGCCGACCAGCTGCACGAGGTCTTCGTCCTCGCCCTGCCGGTCGTGGTCGTCGTGCTGCTCGCGACGATCGCGATCAGGGTCATGCCGCTGCGCGAGAGCGTCGACGACGTCCCGGTGGCGGAGGAGGTCGGGCACGAGCTCCTCGACTCGATGGCCCAGTCCGTCCCCGGCGTGGAGGCGGGCGGACCCGACGTCCGGGTCGACACGGACGTCGAGGCGCGCCCTCGGGTGGGCGCGGGGGTCTGAGCGACCCGGCAGCTCCCGCCCCGCCGACCGTCGGTCAGCGCGTGCGCAGGGTGACGTCGTGCTCGCCGGTGACGCCCTCGATGTCCTTGGCGGCCGTCTCCATGAGTCGGTCGGCCAGACGGCGCAGGGCCCGGGCCACGGCGACCTCGTCACCGATCTCGGGAACCGACCTGTCCGAGGAGCTGCGGTGGCTGTGCCCGTGCGCCGTGAGGTGCTTCGGGGAGTCCGCCACGAGCACGACCCTCGCCTCGGCGTCGTCGTCGTCACCGAGCACGCTGATCCGCACGTGCCAGTCCCGGGCGTGCAGGCGGGCCCCGGAGGGGGAGTGCTGCTCCGGCTGCTGACGCGACTCGGCGGGTGCGGCCGGTGGCGTGAGCTGCTTCGACGACTTGTCCGACGGCGTGACGCGCAGCACCGCACCGGGTCCGGGGTAGATGAAGCCCTCGTGGCCGTCGCTCCACCTCACGACGTAGGGGGGCTCGCCGTCCGCCCCACGGGCCTCGACCACCTCGCCCTCGCGCAGGGGCCCGTCAACCGTGGGTGGTGCCAGGATGATGTGGTCTCCGGGCTGGGCTCTCATGGCGTCCTCCTTGGGATTCGTGGTCCTCCCAGCGTCCCGGGTCGGCGCGGCCGTGGCATGAGCCGAAGGTCCCGACGTGGGGTCCGCGGACCGAGGTCAGCTCCGCGGGATCACGGTGAGGACCCGCTCGACGTGCGTGCGGAACTCCTCCATGAAGTTCCGGAGGAAGTCGGCCGTCTCCTTGTCGGTGACCTCGCCGGACTCGGTGTACACGTCGGGTCGGAAGGAGATGTAGGCCTCGGGTGCCGTCATCTGCCGGGCGTTGCAGAAGCTCAGGACACCACGCAGGCTCTGCTGGGCCACTGCGGTGCCGATCTGCCCGATCGAGGCCCCGATCACCGCGGCCGGCATGTGGTCGAAGGAGTTCTGCCCCCAGGGCCGCGAGGCCCAGTCGATCGCGTTCTTGAGCGCTCCGGGGATCGACCGGTTGTACTCGGGGGTGACGAACAGGACGGCGTCCGAGGCGGCGAGGGCCTCCTTGAGGGCTCGTGCCTCCGGCGGGTAGTCGTCGTCGAAGTCCGGGCTGTAGAGGGGGAGGTCGCCGATGGGGATCTCGGTGAACTCGAAGTCCTGGGGCGCGAGCGCGATGAGCGCCCGGCTGAGGGTGCGGTTGATCGAGGTCGACGACAGGCTGCCGACGAAGTACGCGACCTTGAAGGTACTCATGGTGACTCCTCGTGACGGGGTACCCCGACGTGCCGCCGAGGTGCGCTGAACGCGGCTGCGACCACCCTCGCAGCATTCGTTCCCGACCACCAGAGTCGTCGGATGCCATGCCCGTCGGTGGGGGCGGGTTGGCCCAGCGCGCCACGGCGGAGGACACTGGGGGACGACCCGGTCGGCATGCGACACCGTCGCCGACCCGTCGCCTCCGCCGCGACCCTCTTCCTCTTCCCCATGGGAGCACACGTGAAACCAGCTCGTCACGACCACCCGGGACACCGGGCCCGTCCGCTCCTCCGGTCGGCGGGACGCCGATGAGCCGCAGAGGGCCGCGCCGCAAGACCACCGACACCCTGCCCGCCCTTCCGCCCCACGGCTTGCGCGTGGTGCCGCTCGGCGGTCTCGGCGAGATCGGGCGCAACATGACGGTCTTCGAGCACGCCGGCCGCCTGCTCATCGTCGACTGCGGGGTGCTGTTCCCCGACGAGCACCAGCCGGGGGTCGACGTGATCATCCCGGACTTCACCTGGCTCAAGGACCGCCTGGACCGCATCGACGCGATCGTGCTCACCCACGGTCACGAGGACCACATCGGCGGTGTCCCGTACCTCCTGCGTGAGCGCCCGGACATCCCCGTCGTCGGCTCGCGGCTCACCCTCGCGTTCCTCGAGGCCAAACTCGTCGAGCACCGCATCAAGCCGAGGACCGTCGTGGTCGCCGAGGGCGACCGTCGCAAGCTCGGCCCCTTCGACTGCGAGTTCGTCGCGGTCAACCACTCCATCCCCGACGGGCTCGCGGTCGCCATCAGGACCGCCGCCGGGATGGTGCTGCACACGGGCGACTTCAAGATGGACCAGTTCCCGCTGGACGGCCGGGTCACCGACCTGCGCGCCTTCGCCCGGCTGGGGGAGGAGGGCGTCGACCTCTTCCTCGTCGACTCGACGAACGCCGAGGTCCCCGGGTTCACCGTCTCCGAGGGTGAGCTCGCCCCGGCGATCGACACGGTCTTCCGCACCACCAAGGGGCGAGTCATCGTCTCCAGCTTCGCCAGCCACGTGCACCGCATCCAGCAGATCCTCGACTCCGCCCAGCAGCACGGTCGCAAGGTCGCGTTCGTCGGGCGCTCCATGGTCCGCAACATGGGCATCGCGCGTGAGCTCGGCTACCTCACCATCCCCGACGGCCTCGTCGTCAAGGACCTCAAGGCGCTCGACCGCCTGCGGCCGGACCAGATCGCGATCATCGCCACCGGCTCCCAGGGTGAGCCGATGGCCGCCCTGGCTCGCATGGCCAACAGGGACCACCCGGTGAGCATCACCGAGGGCGACACCGTGCTCATGGCCAGCTCTCTCATCCCCGGCAACGAGAACGCGATCTACCGGGTCATCAACGAGCTGACCCGGTGGGGCGCCAACGTCGTGCACAAGGGCAACGCCAAGGTGCACGTGTCCGGTCACGCCAGCGCGGGGGAGCTCGCCTACTGCTTCAACATCATCAAGCCGACCAACGTCCTCCCCGTGCACGGCGAGTGGCGCCACCTGCGGGCGAACGCCGATATCGCCATCCGGACCGGGATCGACCCCGAGCGCGTGCTCATCGCCCAGGACGGCAGCGTCATCGACCTCGTCGACGGGCGGGCGAGGATCACGGGGAGCGTGCCCGCCGGGCTCGTCTACGTGGACAACATGACCGTCGGTGGCGCCACCGAGGAGAGCCTGCACGTGCGGCGCACCCTCGCCGAGGAGGGCGTGGTGACCATCGTGTGCATCGTCGACCCCGACACCGGCGCCCTCGTCGAGGACCCGGAGTACCTCGCGCACGGCTTCCCACCCGAGGCGACGGACTTCTCGTCCGCCACCCCGGCGATCCAGAAGGCGCTCACCAAGGCGAGCAACGACCGCATCGAGGACCTCGAGCAGCTCGAGGAGCTCGTCCGGCGTGCTGCCTCGTCCGCGGTCCACCGCGCCCACCGCCGCAGCCCGCTCATCATCCCGGTCATCGTCGACGCGTGACCCGCCCGCGGCTCGCTCAGTCGCGGAGGAACCCGATCCAGCCGGCATCGCTGGTGAGGCTGAACATCATCCCCTCCGTCGACCCCTTGAGCTGGACCTGCGCATGATCGGCGACGAGCGCCGCAATCCAGGCCTCGTGAGCCGCGACCTCCGGTGGACAGCCGATCAGGGTCGACATGACACCGCGCTCGGACTGGAGCCGGTGGTGGTCGACCGTCGCCGTGGCGGTCAACCGGTTGCAGCCCACGTCGAACCGCAGCTCGTCTCCGTCCACGCTCACCCGGACCGGCGCCGCCCAGGGGGAGGAGCCGTCACGGGCGAAGCCGGTGCTCGACACCCACTGGCCCTGGACCGGTTCCAGCGAGTCGAGCCAGCCGGCATCCTCGTCGGCGGCGCGGTGCAGAGCGAGCCGGACGGCATACGCCCCACCCAGGACCACGATCGCGACGACCGCCGCCAACGCGACCCACCTGTGGCGCAGCGTGAAGCTCATGAGCACAGGATGAGGCACGAGACCGTCCGCGGCAGTGCGGGCCAGCAACGCACCGCATTCGACGCCCGCCGCACCGAGCGCGTGACCGCATCATGGCCGCGGCGTCGGAGCTGGCCAGGGAGCGGGGGGTTGCCGGAGCGACCATCGCCCAGGTGTGCCAGCGGTCGGGCCTGCCGGTCAGCTCGGTCTACTGGCACTTCGAGGACAAGGACCACCTCTTCGCCGAGGTGATCCGGACCAGCTTCGCCAGGTGGCTGGTGACCGTCCCGCGCTGGGAGGTCACCGCCGACACGACGATCGAGGAGGGCCTGCGGCGGGTGCTCGGCCAGTCCTCGCGCACGTTCTCCGACATGCCGGCCTTCCTGAGGATCGGCATGCAGGTCCTCCTCGACACGGGGGAGCAGAACGTCAAGACCCGTGAGGCCTACCTCCAGGTCCGAGAGCAGGTCGGCCACATGATCGCAGCGTGGATGGGCGACCTCCTCCCGAGCCACGTCGGGGCGCGTACGGCCGAAGATCTCGCCGGGCTCGTCGTGGCCTTCTCCGACGGCATGGTCGTCGGCTCGCAGGTCTATCCCAGCTGGGAACCGGACGAATACGTCGTCCTGCTCGCCGGCACGATCGCTTCGGCCATCGAGTCACCCGCCTTAGTCCTCCGTCGGCGCGCCGAGACCACGCCGACGCTCAGGTCACTTCTCCACTCGGAACCCCAGCTTGAGGCCCACCTGCCAGTCGGCGACCTGACCGTCCTCCCCGAGGTGTCCGCGGATCTCGGTCACCTCGAACCAGTGCAGGTTGCGAAGCGACTCGTTCGCTGAGGTGAGCGCCATCCCCACGGCCGCCTCAATGCTATCAGGCGAGCTTCCGACCAGCTCCGAGATCGCGTACACGTGATTGGCCATGGGTGCCTCCGGCGTCGCGCCGGACGCCGGTCGTCCGGCTGTGGCACCAACGTAGACCCGCGAGTGCTGGGCCGTCATCGGCGCGGCTGAGGATCAGCTCGCCGGGTCCCGACGCCACGAGGCGACCATGACGTCGTACGGGCCGGCGCTCATCGGCGGGCCGTCAGGCGGCGCCATGGACAGGGCCGACTCGGGCACGACGTTGCACATGGTCATCGTCACGGCCTCGTGGGCGGACTCGACGGCCACCGTCCAGCCCCACTCCTCCATGTAGGTTCCGGCCAGCTCGACGCGGTCCCCGTCGCGGGTGCCGTGCAGCGTCATCAGCCCCGGCTGCTGGTGCCACGTGTCGAAGAGCGCGCCCTCGACGCGGCCGGCGTCATCGGTGCCGCCGACAAGGAGCACGCCCTGCTCTTCACCGTCGGCGGGGTGCACCCACGCGTAGTGCAGCGTGAAGCCCTGCGCTCCCACGGGTGTCAGTGTGGCGGAGGACGGCCCGTCGACGAGGGGGTCGTTCGGCATGAGCCGGAAGGCGCAGGTGCCGGACAGGGAGTCAGTGGTGCGGCGTGAGGTCATGAGGTCGCTTCCGGTTCGGTCCTGGAGGTGCCGACCTGGAGCACTTCACGCACCAGGTCGTAGCGGTGGCTGTAGGTGTCGAGGACGGCGACCCCCGCTGCTGCGAGGGGGATGCCGATCAACGCTCCGAGCGGTCCCCAGATGGCAGCACCGACGAACACCGCGCCCAGGGCGATGGCCGGGTTCACGTCCATCGTCTTCTCGCTGACGCGAGGAGTGAAGATGTAGGTCTCGATCTGCTGGTACACCGCGGCGAAAGCGATGATGGCGACCCCCTGCCACGGGCTGATGAACACGGTCGCGAGGACGGGCAGGATGACTCCGAGGTAGGTCCCGACGATGGGGACGAACTGCGCGGTGATGCCGGCGAACAGGGCGAGCGGCAACCAGTAGGGCACGCCGATGGCGGCGAAGAAGATGCCGTGGAAGACGGCAGATGCGGCTGCGAGGACGATCTTGGAGACGACATAGCCGCCGGTCTTGGCGATCGTGATCTCGGTGATGGTGACGAACACCTCCTGGCCGCGCGGCGGCATCCACGCGGCGAGAGTGTGGACGAGCCTGGGACCGTCCCCGGCGATGTAGAAGCCGAACACCAGCACCGTGACGAGGTCGAACAGCACCGAGGACAGGGACCCGACCGCCTCGAGGACTCCGCCGGAGAGGGGACCGGCCCAGGAGGCGATCTCCGTGGGGTCGAGACGCAGCTGTGCGGAGATCGTGGTCGGGTCGAGCGCCGTCCCGAACTGGGTGTTGACCCAGTCGATGACCGTGGTCGTCAGCTCGGGCAGGCCGCGGATGAACTCGGTGATCTGGTTGAAGAACAGCTGCCCGAAGACGGCGGTGAGGGCGAGCGCGACGAGGATGGCACTCCCGCCCACGACCGCGGTTGCGAACCCCCTCGATCGGCCGCTGTGGACCAGCCATCGGATCCCGGGTTCCAACGCGGTGGCGAACAGCCAGGCCAGCAGGAGCAGGAAGAGGAAGTGGCTGAGGACCGAGAAGAGCCACAGGAACAACAGCAGCGCCGCCCCCAGACCCATCAGGATCAGCCCCGAGCGCCAGATCGACGCGCGGTCGAAGCTCACCGTGACGTGCAGGTCCGCCCCGGTGAGCGGATCCTCGACGGGCGGCGGGGTCGCTGATCGCGACGCGTCGGTGGCGTCGGGTGTCGACATGGTCATCGTTCGTCCCAGAAGTCCCGAGGTGGTGTCTGCTCGGATGCGGGCAGTCTTCCAGATCCAACCACCGAACACTCGGCAACCAGCAGGCGGCCCGAGCCCCGGCCGCCATGACGTGCTGCACGGTCCGGCGCGCGGTCGCGGTGAGGTCGCGAGGAGGGCGTGTACACCGCCGTGGCTCCGGCCTACTGTGAGAGGGGTCAGGAGTGCTGGGAGAAGGGAGGCTCGGATGACCACCACAGCCACCTCGGGGGCGGCCGGCAGCAGACTCACCCTCAAGCCCGTCGTCACCATCTTCGAGGCATACGGCTCGGGCGCGAAGGACATCGGACCGAAGGTGGCCGACGCGCTTGGTCTGCCGTACCACCCGCAGGCCTTCTCCTCCGAGGAGCTTGAGGCCCAGGAGGAACAGCGCGAGAAGGACGGCATCGTGACCCGGGTCATGGAGGCCATGGGAACCTTCAGTGGGCACGACGCGCTCGACGTCGTGTTCGACCAGCAGGATCGCTCCCAGCTCGTCGCGGACAACAACCGGGTCGTGTTCGCCTCCGCGGAGGAGGGGGGCGTCATCACCGGGCGCAACGGCGCTCTGATCCTGGCCGACCACCCCGCCGCGCTTCACGTACGTCTCGATGGGCCGGCGGAGAAGCGGATCGAGCGGGCCGCGAGGGACGCCGGCATCTCGATCGACAGAGCCAAGAAACGGCAGCGCCGCGAGGACCAGATTCGGGCGGACATGTCGATTCAGCTCTACGGATGGGACCCGCGGCTCGTCGACCACTACGACCTCGTGCTCAACACGGCGACCCTCTCGGACGACGTGTGCGTCGAGATCATCGTGTCCGCGCTGAAGGCCAAGACCGAGCCGTCGAGCGGAGCGTCAGACCCAGCCGGCCGCTGACATCCAGGGTCTCGCGACCCACCCCAGGGCGGAGGAAGCATGACGACCCGCGACCCGCTCGCCGTCGGCAGCCCGACCCCGGGATCCGCTGGCGCTCCCGTCGCCAAGCATCGGCCCATGGCCCGTCGGGCGAAGCAGCGTGCGCGGGGGACGGCCCGTTTCGAGCAGCTTTGTGCTGCCCGCGGTTTCTTACGGCTCGTTGGCCTCGGCGAGGACCCAGTCGGTCCAAGAGGGAGCCGAGGTCGTCGCCTTCCGTTTCTTCGGCGGAGTCCTCGGCGGGCTCGTCGGCGGCGCCGTGGGGGGCCCGTGCCCTTGCGTTCGGCGGCTACCTCTCGGCCAATAAGGCCAACCCGAACCCGATCCAGCCGGACTCCGCGATCTGGGTGATCCGGTTCACCATCGGTCTGCTGCCTGCTCGTCGCCATCATCGCCATGCTCTTCGTCTGGAAGTACCCCCTCGCGGACGAGCCGTTCAGCCACCAACTCGGCCGTGAATCGCCCGGGTCTCGTCTGACATACCCGGGCGATTCAGTTCGGCTACGACAGGACGGCGACCAGTACAAGCACGACGAAGAAGAGACTCTGCGCACTGTGGACGATGATTCCGATCAGCGCGCTCTGGTACCGCCGCGAGGGGTAGCAGAGGATGAACGTGTCGACCAGGTTGCGCGGGATCGACCAAGGGACGTGCAGGTGGTACAGGCCGAAGAGGACGCCGTTGGCGACCCAGTCCCACCGGCCGAAGGTGCCCTGCATGCGCGGCAGCAGCAGCCCACGGAAGAGCAGTTCCTCGCCCAGTGCCGTGTTGAAGACATACATCATCACGATCAGGCCGAACCAGAGCCAGTTCCCGGAGAGAAAGCTCTGGCCCGCGTCCGAATCCAGCAGCACGGCCATATCGCGAGCGGCCGGTGCGGGCAGCGTTGGCAGGAACTCCTTGGCCGCGAACAGCACCATCAGAGGAACCAGGATCAGCCAGAGCACACCACCCCGTCGTCCGGTGTCCTGGCTGATGGGCGCGCGCAGCCACAGCGCCTCCTTGACGATCGGCCATCGCAGTGTCCCCTGTTCACGGCGTACGAGGAGGACGACGAGGACGAACTGCCACACCAGGCCGACAGTCAGGACCAGGATGATGGCCCGCGGCAGCGCGGCAGGTCCGTCGAAGGAGTCTGCCAGCCAGGGCGCGACGACCCAGGCCAAGACCGCCATGGGCAGGGCCGCTGCGGTCCAGATCGCGAGAATGTGCGACGACAGCGTGTACTGACGGAGCTGGTTGGGCGTTGCAGAAGCGTGGGCCCGCACCGCTGGGACTGTGTGATGGGTGCGTTGCGTCATGGCGATCGTGGCTCCTTCGGTGGTGGTGGGTGCAGAGAGACTCAGTCGAAGAGCAAGGGCGGGGCGACGTTCAACGCCCAGCCGAGCCCGTTGAGTGCGACGTGGACGGCGATGGAGATGCGGATGTCCTTGAGCCGCCAGACGACGTAGACCGCCGGTCCGAGGATGAGGATCAGGTTGAGGACGTCCCACGGCTTCCACAGGTGGTAGCAGGCGAAGAGGGTGACGTTGATCAGCGGTGCCCAGCCACCGAACCGACCGATGCGCGGCAGGAGGTAGCCGCGGAAGTACAGCTCCTCGATGAACGGGCCGGCGAGCACGAGAATGAGGAGGTATCCGACGGCCGTGGTTGCCTGCGCCGAGCTGCTGCCGCTGTCGGCGAAGCTCGTCGGGAGCGGGTCGAGAGCCCACTCGGGCATCCACGTGAAGAACGAGTCCTTGATGCTGCTGCCGATCGACAGCACGGAGACGGCGAGGCCCCAGGTGACGAGCCCGACCACCAGCAGGACCTTCCGCCAGGTGACGGCTCCCGGACGGAAGGGCAGCGTGCTCCCGAGCGACCTCGAGCCTGTCTGGCGCTGCGCCTCCCTCATGAGCCAGCCGAGCTCGCCACCGACGACCACGACGGTGGCGGCGAGGACGCCGGCGAAGATGGGTGGATATCCGGCCTGGACGGCCACCGGCGCGGCGAGATAGAAGAGGGTGGCCAGCACCGCGCCGGGCAGGAGGTGAAGCACCATCGAGCGGGCGATGGAGTGCTGCTCCACGGTCGCGGTCGTCGGCGTCCGGTGGAACTGCTGGGCCGTGGGTTCGTAGGTGGTCATGACTCCTCCTTGGTCGACTCTCAGGCGTCACGGCGGCGAACCGCGAGCGCGGCGAAGGCGAGGGTGAAGGCCGCGTAGGCGGCATACACGGCAAGGCCCGTCCATCGGCCGGGAGCGGCTTCGAGTGGGTTGACCTGGATGACGGCAGCCGCGGCACTGTTCGGGAGGTATCTGGAGACGGCCTCAGGGAGCGCGACGGCGAGGCTGGGCAACACGTACAGGACAGCGACCAGCGCCGACACGGCGCCGGCTGTGCTCCGCACCAGCCATCCGACGGCCGTGGCCAGCACGCCAGTGAGAGCGAGCATGACCGGCGCGCCGAACAGGGCGCGGGCGAGACGCGGTTCGCTCAGGGAGAGGCTCTGGCCGTCGGTCGCCACCACGACACTGGAGATGCCGAAGGCGAGCAGGACCGCCACGAGGCTGACGATGGCCGTGACCGCAGCCACGACTCCAGCCTTGGCCCAGACCAGCGGGAGTCGGCGGGGAACCGCCGCGAACGAGACCCGGATCATCGGGTTTCTGTACTCCCCGGTCACTGCCAGGACCCCCACGGTGATGGCCGCGATCTGGGCGAAGAAGCTGACCCCTGCGAGGGCACCGCCGCTCGGGTCCGCCATGACGGCTTCAGCCGCGGGCGGGTTGTCCTTGACAACGATTCCGACGGCGGTGAACGCGCCCAGCAGCAGGATCGACATGCCGAGGGCTGCCACCGAGCACCGGCCGGACCGCACGCTGCGTAGCTTGATCCACTCCGAGCCCAGGACGTGCCGAAGCGTGACCCCAGCAACGGAGGGCTCACCCGCACGAGGTGTCTCCTCGGTCGCAGACAGCTCGATCCCGACCCGCTCGGTGCCGATGCCGGTGGCCTTCATGCGACCGCCCTCCCATTCTCGTCGGGGCCGTCGCCGGCCTGGTACTGGATGTGCTCGCGCGTGAGCGCCATGTACGCGTCCTCGAGTGAAACCTGCATCGGTGTCAGCTCGTGCAGGACGATCCCGTGCGTGAAGGCGGTCTCGGCGATGTCGGCGCTGCTGCTCCCGGCCACCACGAACACATCGGGGCCTTCCGCGGTGACCTCGACGTCGCGCTCGGCGAGGAGGGGCGCGAGGTCCGCGGCGCGGGGGCTCTTGACCCGGACCGTCGAGCCGGCCGCCGCGATCATGTCCGCCATGGGTACATCGGCCAGCAGCCGGCCCTTGCCGATGACGACCAGGTGGTCGGCGGTCAAGGCCATCTCGCTCATGAGGTGCGAGGAGATGAAGACGGTGCGGCCCTCATGGGCGAACTCGCGGAGCAGGTCGCGGATCCAGCGAATGCCGTCGGGATCGAGCCCGTTGACCGGCTCGTCCAGGATCAGCACCGCGGGGTCACCCAGCAGCGCGGCAGCCAGGCCGAGACGCTGGGCCATCCCCAACGAGAACGTCCCCGCCCGCTTCCCGGCGACGTCGTCCAGACCGACCAGGCCGATGACGTCGTTGACCCGTCGCATGCCGATCCCATGGGTGGCCGCCAGCGCTCGAAGGTGGTTCGTGGCACTGCGGCCCGGATGGGGCGCACTTGCCTCCAGCAGTGCACCGACCACCCCCATCGGTGCGGGATGGTCGGCGTAGCGGCGGCCACCGATGAGGGTCTCGCCGCCGGTGGGGCGGTCGAGGCCGACGATGGTCCGCATCGTCGTGGACTTGCCGGCGCCGTTGGGTCCGAGGAACCCCGTCACGACTCCCGGTCTGACGGTGAAGGAAAGGCCGTCGACGGCCGTCGTACGTCCGTAGATCTTGGTCAGCTGCCGGATCTCAATCATGTGGGGCTGCCCCTTCGGAGGCTGAACGGATACCCCTCGAGCGTCGACCCGAACACCTCTCGTCGGCCACCGTCACAGCACCGACGCTTGCCGGACGCTTGCCGGACAGCTGCCGGTGGCGCCGCCGGGGTTACGTGGGCGGCTGGGGACTCCTCGCGGCCAGCTCGACGGCGCCGTCGAGGCTCAGCGAGCGTCCGGCGTCGAAGGCTCGCGCGTAGGCACGCTCGTCGAGCCTTTCGCGGGCCTCCGCGACGATCCTGTCGCGCATCACCAGGTCGGGGGCATACCAGCTGTAGACCGAAGAGCCGACATCCTCCCTTAGCGCCTCGGCCGCCCCGAGCAGTGTGACTACCCGCTCCCTGCCTCCAGCGCGGTGCTCGACTGCTGCGAGGGCATCGAGGAGGTAGGAGAGGTTGCCCGCGTCCCGCGTCTGCAGGCACACCCGCACACCCTCGATCAGATGCTGGCGGGCCTCGTTGTCGTGCCCGAGGGCCAGCTCCGCCTGCCCCAGGTTGTAGAGCGCGATGGATTCGCTCAGCACGTCGCTGCGGCGCCGGGTCGACTCCAACGCCTGGAGGCTGTACACGACGACCGACTGTTCCGGATCGCCCTGGAACCTCTTGGCCGCCGCCAGCCAGCAATGGGCCAGCGCGGCCGGCCATTCTCCCCACTGTCCGGCCTGCTGCGCCGCCGCGAGACCTCGATGGAGGCGATGCACGGCGGTGGCCAGGTCCCCCGTCCCGAGTGCGACCAACCCGGCGCCCAGCGCTGATGCGGCTTCCACCCCGCGGTCTCCGCAGCGCTCGGCGTCTGCAGCGCTCGCCAGGTAGAGACGTTCCACGCGCTCTGCCGCGACGGTTCCGGGCTCCGCCAAGGCAGCCGCAGCGTGCAGGGCGCGCGCCCGGTGCATGTCGGACAGGTCCAGATCCAGCACCCGTTCGATGAGGCGTCCCCCACGGCCTCGCTGACCGCGGACCCACCAGAACATGAACAGGGCCCACGAGAACCGCCCGGCCAGATCAGCCTCTCCAGCGGCGACGGCCCATTCCAGCGCGGACCACAGGTTGCTCTCCTCGGTGTCGAAGCGGTCCAAGGCTTGCACCTGCTCGCCGCCCATCAGCGCGCGCTCGAGCTCCTCTGCCTGGTGCACGAAGAACTGCGCGTGCGCCCACCGCGCGGCCACTTCCTCCTGGCCAGCCAGCAGCGAGGCGGCGTATTGCGCCACCGGCTCGAGCATCCCGTACCGCAGAACCGCGTCCGGGGATGAGGCTGTGGAGAACAGCGACCGCGCGGTAAGACGCTCCACGGCTCCCAGGATGTCGTCGACTCCAAGGACGGCGTGGGCGGCTTCCAGCGTGAACCCGCCCACGAAGGCGGAGGCCCGGCGGAACGCCTTCTGATCGGAATGGTCGAGCAAGCCGTAGCTCCAGTCCAGGGTGGCCCGCATGGTGCGTTGCCGGACCGGCAGGTCGACGGGCCCGCCTTGGGCGAGCACCTCGTCCAGGTGGACCAGCAGGGCAGCAGGGTCCATCACGCGCAGTCCCGCAGCGGCGATCTCGAGAGCCAGCGGAAGGCCCGCCACCCGATGGCAGATACCGGCCACGGCCGGGGCATCATCAGACCTCAAGACGAGGTCCCGGCGGACCGCCCGTCCCCGATCCATGAGGAGGGACGCCGCCGGTGAGTCAAGGACGGCGGACACCTCCGTCGCACCCAGGGCCGGAAGTCGCAACGGCAGAACGGTGTACTCGGTCTCGCCTCGGATTCGCAGCGGTGCCCGGCTCGTCACCAACAGGGTCATCCGTGGACATCCGAGGAGCAGATCCGCGACCACTCCCGGAGAGCCCGGCAGGTGCTCCACGTTGTCGAGGACCAGCAGCACCTCAAGGGGAGCAAGCGAGACCAAGAGATCATCGCGGCGCCGGGCAGCGCCGTCGAACGCGAGAGCCCGGACGATCTGTGGCAGCATCAGCGAGTCGTCGAGCACGTCGGCCAGAGGAACGAACGCCGCTGCATCGGTCATCGTCGGGGCGATCCGTTCGGCCACAGCCATTGCGAGCCGCGACTTGCCGATGCCCCCCGTTCCGGTCAGGGTGACAAGCCGCACCGAGGGGTCGGCCAGCAGCTCGAACACGGCAGCCACGTCCTCGTCCCGGCCCAACAGGGGTGTCGCCGCGGCGGGGAGCGCACCAGGTCCCGAGGTCATGACCTGTCGAGCGCCCGAGGCGGGTCGGGACCGCCTCGGCACGGCAGCCGCCAGAACGGCTCTCTCTCGTGCCGGCAGCTCCAGCGCTTCAGCGAGGGCCCGCACGGTGGCTGGGTAGGGATGACTTCGGGTGCCCCGTTCCAAGGAGCTGACGGCATCCGTGGAGACCCCTGCACGCTGGGCCAGCTCCTCTTGGGACCAGCCGCCCGCTTCGCGAAGCGCACGGAGCCGTTGGCCGAACGTCGGCGCTTCGGCGGACTCAGAAGGCGGGTTCTGCGCCACCCAATCACCATAGAACTCGGACGTCCTGACAGCGGCAAGACGACGGTTCGGACGGGTAAGTCTGCGCGGACCGGGGCATTGCGAATACGGCCGGCAGCGCTATCGCTGATAAAGCGTGCGCTTGGGGCGGAGCGAACCACCCGGCACCGGAGGTGTCGTCGTGACCGTCCTCGCCGAACCGGTGCGTCAACTACGGCCTGCTTCCAGCGGGCCGCGCGCCATCGTCACAGGCCGGTGTCACCACCATGCAGGCAGGTTCCTCACTGCGGTGTCCCCAGCCTTCGCCCGGCCTTGACCTGCGTTTGCGCAGGTCAAGGCCGGGCCCATGTCAGGATCAGATGTCGTAGTCCTTCGCTACGACATCTGGCACCTCGGGCGCCGGCAGGTGCCTCCTTCGTCGGCCCCTACCTCCGCCCTCGCTGCTCAGATGTCGTAGTACATCTCGAACTCGTGCGGGTGCGGGCGGAAGCGGATCGGGTCGACCTCGTTCTTGGTCTTCCACTCGATCCAGGTGTCGATGAGGTCCTGCGTGAAGACGTCGCCCTCGAGCAGGAACTCGTGGTCGGCCGCGAGCGCCTCGAGCACGGCCGGCAGCGAACCGGGGACCTGCTCGATGGCCTCGTGCTCCTCCGGGGGGAGCTCGTAGAGGTCCTTGTCCACGGGCTCGGGGGGCTCGATGCGGTTGCGGATGCCGTCGAGGCCGGCCATGAGCTGCGCGGCGAACGCGAGGTAGGGGTTGCAGGACGGGTCCGGGATGCGGAACTCGATGCGCTTGGCCTTGGGGGAGTCTCCCGCGATGGGGATGCGCACGCAGGCGGAGCGGTTGCGCGCCGAGTAGACGAGGTTGACCGGCGCCTCGTAGCCCGGGACCAGGCGGTGGTAGGAGTTCACCGTCGGGTTGGTGAAGGCGAGCACCGCGGGGGCGTGCTTGAGGAGGCCGCCGATGTACCAGCGGGCGAGGTCGGACAGGCCGCCGTAGCCGCGCTCGTCGTAGAAGAGCGGCTCGCCGTCCTTCCAGAGCGACTGGTGGGTGTGCATGCCCGAGCCGTTGTCACCGAAGATCGGCTTCGGCATGAAGGTCGCGGTCTTGCCACCGGCCCACACGGTGTTCTTGACGACGTACTTGAACTTCATCATGTCGTCGCCGGACTGCAGCAGCGTGCCGAAGCGGTAGTTGATCTCCTGCTGACCGGCGGTGCCGACCTCGTGGTGGCTGCGCTCGACGTTAATGCCGACCTTCTCGAGGTTGAGGCAGATGTTGTCGCGCATGTCGGCGAAGTGGTCGACGGGCGGGACGGGGAAGTAGCCACCCTTGTAGCGGGTCTTGTAGCCCTTGTTGCCACCCTCCTCGACGCGCCCGGTGTTCCAGGCGGCCTCGATCGAGTCGACGTAGTAGTACGACGCGTTCGCCTTGGTCTCGAAGCGGACGTCGTCGAAGACGTAGAACTCGGCTTCGGCACCGAAGAACGCGGTGTCGGCGATGCCGGTCGACTTGAGGTACGCCTCGGCCTTCGCTGCGATGTTGCGCGGGTCGCGGCTGTAGGGCTCGTCGGTGAACGGGTCGACGATCGAGAAGTTCATGATGAGCGTCTTGTGCTCACGGAACGGGTCGACGTAGGCCGAGCTGGGGTCCGGGATGAGCTTCATGTCGGACTCGTGGATGGCCTGGAACCCGCGGATCGAGGATCCGTCGAACGCCTGACCGGCGGTGAAGAAGTCCGCGTCGACCGTCTCCGCCGGCACGTTGAAGTGCTGCATGACTCCGGGCAGGTCGCAGAAGCGAATGTCGACGAACTTGACGTCCTCGTCCTTGATGAACGACAGGACCTCGTCAGCAGAGCTGAACACGTGGGTCTCTCCTTGGCTGGGGTGATCGGGGCGGTGCCCCGGGCATGGCACCGACCCTAGAGGGCACCGGTTTCTCGTCCATGACCCGGATGTTTCACCGGTGTTACAGCCTGCCAGAGGCCCGCTGACCCGCGTCGGGCCGTCTCGGGCACACGGCATACAGTCCTGCTGTGAGCACGACGGAACCGCAGGAGTATGCCGGTCAGCAGCTCGGCATGCCGGCCGCCGGTCCCGGGTCGATGGCTCTGCTGTGGCGTCGCGCCGTCGGGCTGCTCGTCGACTGGGTGCTCGTGCAGCTGCTCTCGGTGGTCGCGTTCGGCGCCGAGCTCGGCGCCGGGGGAGCGCAGGCGTTCGTGCCGCTCGGCGTCCTCGCCGTCCTCAACGTCCTCGCCGTCACGGCCTTCGCCGCCACGCCCGGCCAGGCGCTGCTGGGCATGCAGGTGCTGCAGATCCGTCCCGGGTCGTTCACGCTCCAGGTCCTCATCCGGACCGCGCTGCTCTGCCTCTTCGTCCCGGCGGTGCTCACCGACCGCCACGGCCGCGGCTTCCACGACGCGGCCGCGGGCACGGTCATCGTCCGCCGCTGAGTCGGCGGGGTCGGGTCAGGCGCAGGTGAAGACGTCGCGACTGACCGTCGTCACGCCGTTCGCGTTCACCGTGACCTTGCCGGCGAGGTGCAGGGCGAGGCTCGACCCGTCCGTCCCCGACAGCGTGGTGCTGAGCCGGTACTGCCCGACGCGCAGGACGTCACCCTCCGGCGTGAACTCGGTCGCGACCGCGTTGACCTTCTCGCGGTACGTCCCGGAGTAGGTGGGCAGGGACGGGTCGTCGGGGACGAGCTCCACGAGGCCGTGGATGACGCCGTTGATGTGCAGCTCGCCGGTCTCGCGCCCACCGGGGGGCGTGACCATCCGGTAGCCGCCGGTGCGGACCTCGTGGAAGGTCCCCGCCCAGGGGACGCAGAACCCCTCCCCGGCAGCGAAGTGCTCGCGGGCGTCGTAGTCCTCCGGCCAGAAGTCGTGCAGGGCGCCGGCACCGGCGGATCCCGCGGAGCCGAGGGCCAGGGCGGTGGCCGCCACGAGGGTCGTGATGAGGCGTCGCATGGTGTCTCCTTCGGGGTGGCGTGCCTCGCGGACACGCGCGTGGGTGGTGGGGTCCTCGACCGAACCACGTGACGTGTCCGGGCCGGATCCGTCACGGGCCCCGGGCCGGCCGGGACGTTCTCCCGGCCGATGGGGGACACCGGACCGGGGACAGGGCGGCACAGTCGGGAGGACACTTCAGGGATGGGATCGGCCTCGCTCGACCGGAGGCGCAGCGCCGTCGGATGGCTCCTCGCCCTCGTGGTGCTGACGCTCTACGGGACCATCCCGCTCTCGCTGGCGGGCGACGTCCTGCAGCGGCCCGGGGTCGTCTCGCCGCACTCCGACCTGTGGATCGGACCGATCGTCGCCGCCTTCGCCCTGTCCGGCGCCGCCCTCACCCACCTGAGACCGTGGAACGTCATCGGCTGGCTGCTGCTCCTGTCGGCGCTGCTCCAGGTCACCAACCTCGCGGCCAACGCGTACTCGATCCGCGCCCTCACGGACCCGGACGGCTCGCTCCCGCTCGGTCTCGCCACGGCCTGGGTGGCCTCGTGGACGTGGCTGCCGTCGCTGCTCCTCGTGGCGCTCGTGCTGCCCGCGGTGTACCCGACGGGACACCCACCGTCGAGGTACTGGACCTGGCACGTCCGGCTCACCGTCGTCGCGCTCGTCGTCGCCACGGTCCTCCTGGGGGTGGCCCCCGGTGCCGTCGACGACGGGGTGGCCGGCACGGAGCTGCCGTGGTCGGTCCCGGCGTGGGCGCTGTGGGTCGTCGGTGCGCCGACCGTCGTCCTCCTCGCGGGATCCGCCGGGAGCGTCATCGTCGGGACCGCCTGGCGGGCCGTGCGGGCCAGCGCACCCGAGCGCCAGCAGCTCCTCTGGCTGCTCAGCGTCGTGGCGCTCATGGTCGGGACCGTGTTCACCGAGTACCGGCTCCTCTTCGGCCTGTAGTACGGCCTCGTCCCCGTCGCCGTGTCGGTCGGTGTGCTGCGCTACCGGCTCCTCGGCATCGAGGTGGCCCTGCGCCGCACCCTGCTCTACGTCCCGATGACCGTGTTCGTCGCGCTCGTCGTCGGGGGCCTGACGACGGTGCTGGCCGACGTCGTGCCCGAGGGCCCGCTCCCGCTGCTCGTCGCCTCCGCCGTGGTGGTCGTCGTCATGCTGCCCCTCGCGCAGCGGCTGCGGGTCGTCGTCGACCGTCTCGTGCTCGGGGAGCGTGCCGACCCCCTCACCCTCGTGGACCGCGTGGCCGCGGACCTCGAGGTCCCCCACGACGACCCCGTGGCGGCGATGCTCGAGGCCGTCGCGTCCGCTGCCGGCGCGTCGTGGGCCGTGGTGCGTGACCGCACGGGCAGGCGCGTCTCGCAGGTCGGGACAATCGACGAGGGCGCGTCACCGACCACGACGGTGGGGCTGCGGCACGGCGGTGACGACCTCGGCACCCTGGAGGTCGGCGTGGCACCGGGGCGTCCGGAGCTCACCGGGACCGGCCGACGGATCGCCGCGGCGCTCGCCCCGCACCTGGCCGTCGTCGTCCACGCCCGCCACCTCGCCGACACCCTGGAGCGCGAACGCGAGCGTGTCACCACGGCGACCCTCGCCGAACGTGATCGCCTCCGGCGCGACCTCCACGACGGCCTCGGACCCTCGCTGTCGGGGATCGCACTGGGGCTCGAAGCCGCTGCCGTCGCCCAGAGGACCGACCCCGCCTCGGTCCCCGCCCTGCTCTCCCGGACCCGAGCGGAGGCCGACTCGGCCGTGACGGAGATCCGGCGGGTGGTCGACGGGCTGCGTCCCGCCACGCTCGTCCTGCGCGGCCTCCCCGCCGCAGTCAGCGACACCGCGTCCATGCTCGGGCTCGGCCGACCCGGCGGCGTGCGCTTCAGCCTCGACGCGGACCTCCCACCGGTGCTCGCCCCGGCGGTGGAGGAGGCCGCCTTCCGCATCGTCGCCGAGGCGCTCACCAACGTCGTGCGGCACGCGGATGCGACCCGGTGCGCGGTGTCCCTGCGCGCAGGCGACGGGGGGCTCCACGTCGTCGTGTCCGACGACGGTCGCGGGCCGCTCCCCGTCAACGGGTCGGGTGTGGGGATCGACTCGATGCGGCGCCGGGCCGCCGACCTCGACGGCCGGCTGCAGGTCGACCCGGTCGACCGGCTGGGTGGCGGCGGCACCGTGGTCACCGCGGTCCTGCCCCTGGCCGCGCCATGACGGTGCGCGTGGTCGTCGCCGACGACCACCCGATGTACCGCTTCGGCCTCGCCGCCGTGCTGGCTCAGGCGGCGGAGGTCGAGGTCGTCGCCGAGGCGGGCAACGGGACCGAGCTCCTGAGGGCGGTCACCGAGCTGGCACCCGACGTCGTCATCACCGACCTCACGATGCCGGACCTCGACGGCGTCACGGCGACCCGCAGGCTGCTCGAGGCACGACCCGGGCTGGCGGTCCTGGTGCTGTCGATGCACGAGGACGACGAGCACGTGTTCGCCGCCCTCCGGGCCGGCGCCCGCGGCTACCTCGTCAAGGGTGCCGACGGCACCGAGATCGTGGGAGCAGTGAGGGCGGTGGCTGCGGGCGGCGCGGTCTACGGCGGAAGCGTCGCCAGACGCATCGTCTCCTTCTACTCCGGCGGCGAGCAGGGCTCACCCACGGCGCGCGCCTTCCCGGACCTCACCCCGCGCGAACGTGAGGTGCTCGAGCTCATCGCCGTCGGCTGCCGCAACCACGAGATCGCGCGCCGGCTCGAGCTGTCGGAGAAGACCGTCCGGAACCACGTGTCCCAGGTGCTCGCCAAGCTCCAGGTGCCCGACCGCACGTCGGCTGCCCTCCGGGCCCGCGACACGGGGATCGGCTGACCGCGTCGGCGCGGCCAGGCGCCGCGCGAGGCAGGTGGTCGGGCTCAGAGCGTGCGTGACCCCGTGGCCGCGGTGAAGCCGCCGAGGCCGATGTAGGTCAGGCCCACCGCGACCCTGCCCTTGGCCGACCCGCTCCGTCGCCGGGCCAGCCGGGCGGAGATCGTGCCGGCGAGCGCGCCGTAGCTCGCGTCGAAGACGAGGCCGATGGCGACGAAGACGACGCCGAGCACGAGGATCTGGCCGGTCATCGACCCGCGGGCCGGGTCGAGGAACTGGGGGAAGAACGCGAGGAAGAACAGGGCGACCTTGGGGTTGGCGATCCCGACGAGGTAGCCCTGCCCCCAGCTCGTCCAGTCGCTCTGACCCGACCCGGTCGTCGGCACGTCGACCGTCCCCGTCGCGCCGCGCGTGCGCAGGACCCCGATCCCGAGCCAGACGAGGTAGGCCGCGCCGGCGTACCTGACGACCGACAGCGCCAGGGCCGACGTCGCGAGCACGGCGGTGAGCCCGAACGCCGTGGCGAGGACGAACGTCGCGGTCGCCGACTCGACGCCGATCGCCGACATCACCCCGACGCGCCGCCCACCGGCGACCCCACGGGCCACGAGGAAGAGCATCGCCGGACCGGGGAAGAGGATGAGCAGCAGCGACGCACCGGCGAACGCAGCGAGGGTGGTGGCGGACGGCATACGGCGAACGCTAGACCCGGCCACCGGGGATGGCGAGGGGATTCCGCGAGAGGGTCGGGGGCCTACTTGCCGCGCGTGGCCTTGCGGTCGACGCGGGCGCGGGTCGGGTCCATGCCCGCCGGCACGCCGGTGCGCAGGCCACCGAGCGACTTGAGGCGCTTGTTGACCACCGACGCCTCGTCCTTGGTGAGGACCGGGCGCATCCGGGTGAGCTTCGAGCTGATCTTGCTGACCTTGACCTCGCCCTCACCGTCGCCGACGACCCAGAGGTGGACGGGCACGCCGGGAGCGACCCGGTTGGTCTTCCTCTCCTCGGCCTTGAGGAGCTTGAGCACGCGCTGCTTGGGACCCTCGCCGAGGAGCACGACGCCCGGACGACCGAGCGCGCGGAACACCATGGCGGCGCCCGACATGTCGCCCGGCTTGGAGGCGCGGTTGACGTCGACGGCGACCGGCTCGGTGGACGCGTACCAGCCACGACGGCCCATGCTCTGCAGGGCGGCCCCGGCGGCGCCGGCCTGGCCCTCGAGGACGCCGTACATCGCCTTGTTGCCCCGGCGGTTCATGACGAAGGTGGCGGCGAGCAGCGCGGCCGGGATGGCGATGAGGACCATGTACCAGCGCCACAGGCCCCCGAGGAGGAAGCCGATCCCGACGATGACCGCGAAGGTCACGAGCGCCGCCAGCAGCATGAACCACCCGATCTTGCCGTCGAGCTGCTTGATCGCGCGGTAGCCCTGGCGGATCTCGGCGAACCGGCCGGGCTTCTTCTCTTCGGTGCTCTCTTTGGCCTTGGCCACGGGGTGCGTGCTCCTGCGTCAGTTAAGTGGCGCGCTGGGTGCGCGCCGGTGCGGAAACGTTCTCGACGATCAGGATACGGCCCGCGCGGAGCGCGCCACCAGAGACGCGGCCTCCTGGCGGGCGGGGTCGCTCGCGGCCTGGGCGAGGTGCGAGAGGTGCTCCGGGATGGGGCGGCCCCACTTCTTCATCGCCGTGGCCCACAGGCGCCCGGCGCGGTAGGACGAGCGCACGAGCGGGCCGGCCATGACGCCCTTGAAGCCCATGTCCTCGGCCACCGTGCTCCAGTGGACGAACTCCTCCGGCTTGACCCACCGGTCGATGGGGTGGTGCAGCTTGGAGGGTCGGAGGTACTGGGTGATGGTGAGGATGTCGCAGCCGGCGTCGTGGAGGTCGGCGATGGCCTGCTCGACCTCGTGGTCCTCCTCGCCCATGCCGAGGATGAGGTTGGACTTGGTGACGAGCTCGGCCTCGCGGGCCATCGACAGCACCGCAAGCGACTTCTCGTAGGTGAAGGCCGGGCGGATCTGCCGGAAGATGCGCGGCACCGTCTCGAGGTTGTGCGCGAACACCTCGGGGCGCGCATCGAAGACCTGGCCGACCAGCTCGGGCTTGGCGCCGAAGTCGGGCGGGAGGATCTCGACGCCGGTGTTGGGGTTGAGGGCGTGGATCTGGCGGATCGTCTCGGCGTACAGGCCGGCGGCGCCGTCGGGCTGGTCGTCGCGGGCGACACCGGTGACGGTCGAGTAGCGCAGGCCCATCTGCTGCACCGACTCGGCCACGCGGCGCGGCTCGTCGAGGTCGAGCGAGGTGGGGCGGCCGGTCGCGATGTCGCAGAAGTCGCAGCGGCGGGTGCAGACGTCACCGCCGATGAGGAAGGTCGCCTCCTTGTCCTCCCAGCACTCGAAGATGTTGGGGCAGGAGGCCTCCTGGCAGACCGTGTGCAGGCCCTCCTTCTTCACCATCGAGTGCAGCTGGGTGTACTCCGGCCCCATCTTCGCGGTGGTCCGGATCCACTCGGGCTTGCGCTCGATCGGGGTCTCGGCGTTGCGGGCCTCGACACGCAGGAGACGACGTCCTTCGGGTGCGGCAGTCACGCGCTCCAGAGTACGCCCGGCCTCCGACAGCCCGAACCCACGGGTGCCCGCCTCCCGATCGCGTCGAGAGGTCACGACACGCCGTATGCCGGCCGCGCACCCGGGGTGTCGTGACCTCTCGACCCTGCGCGGCGGGGGAACCGACGACGCCCGGCCCACGTCGGAGGGACATGAGAAGTCTCGTGGCAGCAGCTGCGGCGACAGGCCTGGTGTCCGTTCTGGTGGCCTGCGGTTCCTCTCCGCCTGTCGCCGACACGCCCGGCCCGGAGGCGTCGCCCTCGGAATCGACCGGCACCGACTGCGGCGAGGTCGTCCTGCGACAGGGGGAGCAGCTCGAGGTCGCCGGGGCCACGCAGCGCGCGTGCCTGGAGGAGGCCCTGCGGGAGGGGCGCGGTGCCACCCTGACCGTCACCGAGACCACGACCGAGGGCGACCCGGTCGTCACCTCGTGGCGGCTCGACGACGACGGGTCGCTGTCCGGCGACGTGGATGCGACGAAGGACGCGTTCGCCGGCTCGCTGAGGACCTACTCGGTCTCGTGCGGGCGGATCACGACACTGCCCACTCCGCTGGTCTGCGACTCGATCGGTTCGTGAGCACACGGCATACGCCGTCGTGGGCTCAGCCGAGGACGTCGGTGAGGTGCTTCTCGGCGTAGGGGAGCAGGTCCTGCACGGTCACCGTGCGCCCGGCCTCGCGGCTGATCGACGACACCCCGGCGTCCGGGATGCCGCACGCGACGATGTTGTCGGCCCACGAGAGGTCGGCGTCACAGTTGAGGGCGAAGCCGTGCATCGTCGTCCGCCTGCTGACCCGCACGCCGATGGCGCCGAGCTTGCGGTCCGGGCCACGGTCGTCCGCGAGGACCCAGACGCCACTGCGACCGTCGACGCGCACCGTCTCCACCCCGAACTCGCGCGTCATCCGCATCATCGCCTCCTCCAGGCGGCGCACGTGCGCGACGACGTCGATTGGCACCTCCGGCAGCGCGACGATGGGATAGCCGACGAGCTGACCGGGACCGTGCCACGTGATGAGGCCGCCACGGTCGACGTCGACGACCGGCGTCCCGTCGAACGGCCGCTGCTCGGGCTGCGTGCGCTTGCCCGCGGTATAGACGGCCGCGTGCTCGAGGAGCAGGGTCGTGTCGGGCTCGCGGCCCTCCGCGACGGCCGCGTGGACGACCCGCTGGCGCTCCCAGCCGTCGAGGTAGTCGACGAGGTCCGGAGCGAAGCCCAGGTGCACGAAACGCATGCCCCCACCGTATGCCGTCCGACCGCCTGACGCGCCGCCGCCGGGGACCTAGGGTGATCGGGTGACCCACCGCAGAGCCCGGCCCGGGCGGCCCCGGCCCGTGCTCATCGGAGCCATCGTCGTCATCCTGTGCTGGCTCGCGGTCGGAGCCGTCGGCGGCCCCGCGACCGGCCGGCTCTCCGAGGTCCAGAAGAACGACAACGCGTCCTTCCTCCCCACCGACGCCGAGTCCACCGCGGTGCTCGAGCGGGTGAGCCGCTTCACCGACGAGGAGGAGATCCCGCTCATCCTCGTCGCCGAGCAGGGCGACGGCGCCGAGCTCGACGAGAGGGACGGGCTCGCGCTGATCCGGCTCACGCAGGACCTGCCCGGCCTCCCGCTGCCCGGCACGGACAGGACGCTCGGCGACTACCTCGTGTCCGGGGCGCAGCTGGTCCCGGTCCCCAGCGAGGACCGCAAGGCCGTCCTCGTCGTCATCCCCCTCACGGAGGCGGCGGTCTCGGACGTCGTCGAGGGGGAGGCGCCGATCATCTCCGCGGCGGAGGAGGTGCGGGTCAAGGCGCGCGTCGCCCTCTCCGGCACGGGGCTCACCTCCAGCGTCGGGGGACCCGGTGGTCTCGTCGCCGACTTCTCCGCCGCCTTCGCCGGGATCGACGGCGTCCTGCTGCTCGTCGCGCTCGCGGTCGTGCTCGTCATCCTGCTCATCGTCTACCGCAGCCCGATCCTGCCGGTCGCCGTGCTGCTCAGCGCGATCTTCGGGCTCAGCCTCGCCGCGCTCGTCGTCCGGCCCCTCGCCGAGAGCGGCACGATCGAGCTCTCCGGCCAGTCGCAGGGGATCATGTTCATCCTCGTCGTCGGCGCCGCCACCGACTACGCACTGCTGCTCGTGAGCCGCTTCCGCGAGGAGCTGCACGGCGAGCCGAACACCTGGCTGGCGCTGCGCCGGGCGTGGCGGGGCTCGGTCGAGCCGATCGTCGCCTCCGGTGCCACGGTGATCCTCGGTCTGCTGTGCCTGCTGCTGGCAGACCTGCGCAACACCGCCGGACTCGGTCCGGTCGGAGCGCTCGGCATCGCCGGCGCCCTGCTGGCCTCCCTGACCTTCCTGCCCGCGGTCCTGCTCGTCATCGGGCGCAAGGCGTTCTGGCCGTTCGCCCCCCGCGTCGACAACGTGCACGCCGAGGACGTCGTCGGCACCCGGGCGCTGTGGGGCCGGGTCTCCGGGCTCGTCGGCCGGCACCCCCGCCGGGTCTGGGTCAGCACCCTCGCCGTCCTGCTCGCCGCCGCTGCGTTCGCCCCGACCTTCAGCGCGGAGGGCGTCAGCATCAAGGACACCTTCCTCACGGCGACCGACTCCGTCGACGCGCAGGAGGCCATCGAGCGCCACTTCCCCGCCGGGGCGGGAAGCCCGATCCAGGTCGTCGTGCCCGCGGAGCAGGCCGAGGCGGTGCGCGACGCGATGGACGCCGACGACGGGATCGAGGGCGCCTTCGTGGGCCTGACCCCGCCGATCCCGGGGCAGGAGCCACCCACGGCGACACCGGTCGACGGCCTGCAGCTCGTGCAGGGCACGGCGACCGGCGCCTCCGACAGCCCCGAGGCGGAGGAGACGGTGCGACGGCTGCGGGTCTCGCTCGACGACGTCAGCGACGAGGCGCTCGTCGGTGGCCAGGCGGCGATCAACCTCGACGTCCTCGAGGCGAGCGGACGCGACCTGCGCGTCATCGTGCCCGCGATCCTCGTCGTGATCTTCCTCGTCCTGTGCCTGCTGCTGCGCTCCTTCGTCGCGCCGCTGCTCCTCGTCGTCGCCAACGTCGTCTCGTTCGCGGCGACCATCGGGGTGGCCGCCCTCGTCTTCGACGGGCTCGGGTTCGGCGGGAGCGACCCGGCGATCCCGCTCTACGGGTTCGTCTTCCTCGTCGCCCTGGGGATCGACTACTCGATCTTCCTCATGACGCGCGTGCGCGAGGAGTCGATCCACCGCGGCACGAGGCCCGGCATCCTCGTGGGGCTCGCCGTCACCGGTGGCGTCATCACGAGCGCGGGCATCGTCCTCGCGGCGACGTTCTCGTCGCTGTCCGTCCTGCCCCTGGTCTTCCTCGTGCAGGTGGCCTTCATCGTCGCCTTCGGCGTCATCCTCGACACCTTCGTCGTCCGCAGCCTCCTCGTCCCGGCCGCCGCGTACGACCTCGGACCGGCGGTGTGGTGGCCGGCCCGACTGGCCGGGGACCGCCGCGGCGACACGGCCGGCGGCGGCGGCGCCGACGACGGGGCCGCCGACGAC
>NZ_AVPL01000073.1 GCF_000768695.1 Knoellia aerolata DSM 18566 | reverse complement strand
ATCCGGGCCTCGGGCCCTCCCGGTGCTGGTGTCCCCTGCATACCCTCATCGTACACCCGTTCGACGACACTCGGAAGGGTTCTCCACAGGCAATTGCCCTGTGGCGCAGCGCTATTGGCGCACGACCCAAGCAAGCTCAGGCATCCGAGGGCCGTGGCCTCAGGCGGGCGCGCGGGCCGCCCGCGTCGACGCCTGGCCGCGCTCCTGCCACGCCATGGCCAGCGGGGCGGTGAGCCCGTGCAGGTAGACGGAGACGACCACGGTGAACGCGACGACCGACCACAGCCACCGGATCTCCTCGAACTCGGCGTGGCTCGCGGCGTACGCAAGGTAGAAGAGCGAGCCCACGCCCCGCACGCCGAAGACCGCGGCGACGACGCGCTCGCGGGCGTCGAAGTCGCGCGGTCCCTCCCGGTGCGGGTGGCCGAGGAAGGAGACGAGGCCGGCGATCGGGCGCAGCACGAGCAGGAGGAACAGCGAGATGGCGACCCCGCGCCAGTCGAGGTTGGCGAGCAGCCCGTTGGTCAGCGCCATCCCGAGCAGGAGCAGCACGACGAGGGTGAGCAGCCGCTCGAGGCGCTCGATGACCTCGTGCATGTCGTGGTGGTAGGAGTGGTTCCGCTCGAAGCTGCGGATGGCCATGGCGCACGCGAACACCGCGAGGAAGCCGTAGCCGCCGAGGACCTCGGCCACGCCGTAGGTCGCGAGCAGCGCGGCGATGGCGACGAGCGGCTCACCGTTGGCGGCGAAGCGCAGTTCCTGCGAGCGGGCGGTGAAGGCGAGGCGGGCGACCGCGCGCCCGGCGACGACCCCGACGACCGCACCGATGGCGACCTTGCCGACGAGCTCCCAGGCCAGCCAGCGGGCGCCCCACTCGGAGACGCTGCCGACGGTGGCCAGCAGGATCGCCGCGTGGACGAAGGGGAAGGCGAGGCCGTCGTTGAGCCCGGCCTCGCTCGTCAGCGCGAACCGGACCTCGTCGTCCTCGTCCACCTCCTCGGAGTCCTCGCGGTCCGTGTCCTCCCGCTCGCCCTCGTTGGGTCCCCCGACCTGGACGTCGGACGCGAGCACCGGGTCCGTGGGCGCCAGGGCACCACCGAGCAGCAGCGCGGCCGGTGCGGCGACCCCCATCGGCCCCCACGCCATGAGCGCGACACCGGCGATGGTGAGCGGCATGGCGATGCCGAGGAGACGCCACGTCGGCGACCACGTGCGCCACGACCCCACGTCGCGGAGGCTGAGCGGGCGGTCGAGCGCGAGCCCCACGCCCATGAGCGAGACGAGCACGGTGAGCTCGGTGATGTGGGTGACCGCCACCTCGTGCGAGGTGGGGTCGAGGTCGAGGTCGCGGAAGCCGGGCAGCAGCCCCAGGACGAGGCCGAGGGTGACGAGGACGATGGGTGCGTTGACGTTGAGCCGCTGCAGGACTGGCGGGAGGATCACCGCGAGGAAGAGGGCGAGGCCGAGCGCGACGTAGATCCAGGCGGGCTTCACCCCCGCACGTCCCAGAGGTGGTGGGCGAGGTCGTGCAGGCCGTAGCGGCCGAGGCTGAGCACCGTGAACTCCGAGCCGTCGGAGCGCACGCCCCGGCGATCCCACGCGGGACCGGACAGACCGGCATACGCCTGCGCGAGCCGAGCGGCGGCCTCGGTGAGCTCGGCGGCGACGGTGCCGGGGTCCTGCTCGGCGTAGCGGCTGTCGACCGCCGTCGCGTCCTGGTCCCAGTTCGCGAAGCGCGCGCCGTCCTCGTGGAGCATGAGCCGCACCCGGTCGGCGAACAGGTCGCAGACGTCGCGGACGTGGCAGGCGTACTCCAGCGGGGACCACGTGGTCGGGTCGGGCCGGGTCGCGACGTCCTCACGCGAGAGCACGTCGGACCACGGTCTGGTGTATGCCGTGACGAGCCCGGCCACGTCGGCCGGCGGTACCGCTGCGGCGTCGAACCCGCAGTCCGGACAGGACCGGTCGAGGGTCCACGTCCAGTCCTTGTCGTCCGGTTCGATGGTGCTCATGGGCACAGCGTAGGCGGGTCGCCGACCGGGGCGTGACGCCTCGAACCGTGGGGTACGGTCCCTGACGTGACCGACTCCTGGCCCGTGATCCTCGCGATCCTCGCCGTCCTCGTCGTCCTGGCAGCAGTGGCCTGGTTCGCGACCTCCTCGAGCCGCTCCCCGGGACGCCACGCCTCCTCGTCGCGGCCGTCCCGGTCGTCGTTCCGGCCGGAGCAGGCCGAGCACACCCCGACGCCGCCGCGCAAGCAGGTCGCGGTCATCCTCAACCCCAGCAAGTTCGACGACGTCGAGGCCGTCCGGGCCCTCGTGACGAAGGCCGTCCTCGACCACGGCGAGTGGGACGAGCCGACGATCCGCGAGACCACGGTCGACGACCCCGGCTACGGCCAGACGAGGGCGGCGCTGGCCGACGACGTCGACCTCGTCTGCGCCATCGGCGGCGACGGCACGGTGCGCGCGGTCGCCCACGTGCTGACCGGCACGTCCACCCCGATGGGCCTCGTCCCGGCCGGCACGGGCAACCTGCTCGGGCGCAACCTCGAGCTGCCGCTCGACCTCGCCGAGGCCGTCGAGGTCGCCCTCACCGGACGCAACCGGCACATCGACGTCGGCTGGCTCACCCTCGACCCGACGTCCGAGCAGAGCTCGACCGAGGAGCTCGACCCGGGCCACGACGGCCCGACCGAGCCCGACGTGGGCGCCGACGACGAGCACGGCTCCGACCCTGCCGCGAACCAGCACGCGTTCCTCGTCATGGCCGGCCTCGGGCTCGACGCGAGCATCATGCATGCGACGTCGGACCAGGCGAAGTCGCGCATCGGCTGGGGCGCGTACGTCGCCAGCGGCGCCCAGAACCTCCTCGGCGCCCGGTTCGCGACCCGCCTGCGGATCGACGGCGGCGAGCCGATCGCCCACACGGCCCGCACGATCGTCGTCGGCAACTGCGGCAAGCTCACCGGGGGGATCACCCTCATGCCCGACGCCGAGATCGACGACGGGGTCCTCGACGTCGTCGCGGTCACGCCCAAGGGCATCGTCGGCTGGGCCGGGGTCGCCGTGCACATCCTCGCCAAGCGCGGTCGCAACCACCCCAAGATGGAGCGCTACCGCTGCCAGTCGATCCTCGTCTCGCTCGACGCCCCGCAGCTCGTCGAGATCGACGGCGACGTCATCGGCCAGGCGAGCCGGGTCCGGTTCGAGGTGCGCCCCAAGTCGCTCATCGTCCGCACGCCCTCGCCCGGCAGCACGCAGGCCAAGCCCGTCGTCGCGGCCTGAGCACGCAGGACAGCACTAGGTCGGCAGGTCGTCCGGGTCGTAGCGGTCGAGCAGGCCGTCGACATGGGCCTCGGCGTCACGGGTGCTGGGGGTGTAACCGAGGACGGCCGCGAGGAACCGCTCGGAGTCGAGCGCGCGCAGGGCGAGGTCGGTGTGCGCGAGGACCGTCGCCGTCCGCCGGGTCCGACGCAGCAGCGCGATCTCGCCGAAACCCTCTCCCGCGCCGAGGGTCGCGACGACGTGTCCGTCACCCCGCACGTCGGCCTCCCCGGACTCGACGACGTAGTAGTCCTCCCCCATGTCGCCCACCCGGAACACCACCTCTCCCTGCGGCACGGCGACCGGGCGCAGACCACGCGCGAGGCGCTCCACCGCGGGCAGCGGGAGCGGCGCGAGCATCGTCACCCGCTGGAGCAAAGCGACGTCACCGTCGAGGGCGCTGACCGACCGGTCGAGGGACCGCAGCGGCCGCAGTGAGGCCACGGCCAGCAGGGGGCACAGCACGCCGGTCGCGACGAGCGCGATGCGCACGTCGAACCACTCGACGAGGAGCGAGGCGAACAGGGCCCCCAGACCGATCGACACCGTCACGAGGCTCTCGAGCACGCCGAAGACTCGCGCCAGCACCTCGTCCGGGGCCATCCGACCGATGAGGGTGAAGCCGGCGACGTCGATGAGGGCGTTCCCCACGCCGATGAACGCCACGAGCACCAGCGCCACGCCCTCCCTCGGCACGGCACCGACGAGGGCGAGCGGCAGGCCCCAGAGGGCGACCCCCACCGCGAACCACGCGCCGAGCCGGCTCGTCCCGACGAGCAGCGACGCGGCCAGCGACCCCAGCACGGCGCCCACGCCGACCGCCGCCATGAGGGCACCCACGCCCGGCTCACCCGTCCCGAGGAGCTCGATGGCCACGACGACGGAGAGGACGGTCAGCGCGCCCCGGGTCAGCGCCTGCGCGGCGGCGAGACCCAGCACGAGGGACAGGCCGCGGTGCCCCGCGACGGCCCGGACACCGTCCATGGCCTCCGCGACGAGGTTCGGCCGCTGCGCCGCCGGCCGAGGGGGTGCGTCGTAGCGGAGGCGGACGAGCAGCGCGGCAGACCAGAAGGAGGCCGCGGCCGCCACGGCGAACACGACGTCGACTCCGGTGACCTGAAGCAGGACCGTCGCCACGAGCGGCCCGACGAGCGTGGCCGCCGAGTCGAGGAAGCCGCGGACGACGTTGGCGCTCGCGAGCTCGTGCCCGGTGCGGCACAACGACGGCAGGAGGGCCGAGTGCGCCGGACGGTAGAGCGTGGCCGCGATCGTCGAGAGCACGGCGGCGACGTAGATGAGCACCGCCGGACCGGAGAGCGCGGCCACGAGGGCGGCCGCCGCCGTGGCCAGCCCCCGCACCGTCGACACCACGACGAGGACGCGCTCGCGTCGGCCCCGGTCCGCGAGGGGCGAGAGCACCGGCGCGAGGAGAGCGGACGGGACCATCCGGAGCAGGCCCACGAGCCCCACCGCCGCCGCGCCCCCGTCCCGGTACGCGACGATCCCGAGCGCCACGGTGAAGGCCCACTCCGCGGTCCACGCGCCGAGGAAGCTCAGCTGGGCGCGGCGCAGCCTCGGGTTGCGGGCGTTGCTCGTGAAGGCCGCAGCGGCGTGACCCAGCCGACTGCCCCCGTCGGGAGTCATGGCCAGAATCTAGGTGGGAGGGCCGTCCTGTGGCCAGAGCCCGGTCGGACCCTCAGCGGCGGGCGCCACCCTCGATGGGTGACTGAGGGCCGGGGTCGGGAATCTTGTCGCGCCACCGGCGCTCGAACGGCAGGCGCCAGGTGTGCGGCGAGACGAGCTGGTGGATCTGGTTCGGACCCCAGGTCCCGGCGGCGTACGGCCGGACCACCGGGGGGTTCTCGATGAGCGGCTGGCTGATCTGCCAGAGCCTCTCGATGCCCACCGCCGACGTGAAGAGCGTGTGGTCGCCCCGGACCGCGTCGTAGATGAGCCGTTCGTAGGCCTCGAGCACGGCGCCGGCCCAGTGGGTCTCCTGCATCGCGAACTGCATCGACAGCTTGTCGAGCTTCATGCCGGGACCGGGGCGCTTGCCGTAGAACGACAGCGACATCCGGGCCTTGTCGGCAAGGTCGAAGGTCAGGTGGTCCGGGCCGTGGTCGCCCACCCCCGAGCCCTCCGGGAACATCGACTGGGGCGGCTCGCGGAAGGCGATGGAGATGATCCGGGCGCCCTCGGCCATGCGCTTGCCGGTGCGCAGGAAGAAGGGCACCCCGGCCCAGCGCCAGTTGTCGACGTAGCACTTGAGCGAGATGAAGGTCTCGGTGTCCGAGTCGGGGGCGACCCCCGGCTCGTCGAGGTAGCCGATGTACTGCCCGCGCACGACGTCGTGGGGGTGGATGGGCTGCATCGACTCGAAGACCTTGTTCTTCTCGCGGCTGATGGCGTCGGGCTCGAGCGAAGTCGGCGGCTCCATCGCCGTGAACGCGAGGATCTGGAACAGGTGGGTGACGACCATGTCGCGGTAGGCACCGGTGTTCTCGTAGAAGTCGCCCCGCGTCGCCAGCCCCAGGGTCTCGGGGACGTCGATCTGCACGTGGGCGATGGAGTTGCGGTGCCAGATCGGCTCGAACAGGCCGTTGGCGAAGCGGAACGCGAGGATGTTCTGGGCCGGCTCCTTGCCGAGGAAGTGGTCGATCCGGAAGATCTGCTCCTCGGCGAACACCTCGTGCAGACGCCGGTTGAGCTCGACCGCGGAGGCGTAGTCGGTGCCGAACGGCTTCTCCATGACGACCCGGCTGCGCTCGACGAGCCCGGCGTCGGCGATGGTCTGCACCGCGGACAGCGCCGCCCGGGGTGGGACGGACAGGTAGTGCAGGCGCAGCTCGGTCTCTCCCGGCAGCAGCGCCTCGGCGGCGCGGACCGCCTCACCGAGCGCCTGGGGCCCGGCGGACAGCGGGACGTAGTGGAGCCGCTGCGCGAACTGGTGCCACTCGGCCTCGTCGAGGTCGCGGGTGGAGAACTCCCTGATCGCCGCGTGGGCGAGCTCGCGGAAGTCATCGGTCGAGATCTCGTCGAGCGAGGTGCCGACGACACGGAGGTCGTCGAGCAGGCCCGACTGGAACAGGTGCAGCATCCCGGGGATGAGCTTGCGCTTGGAGAGGTCCCCCGTCGCGCCGAAGAGGATGACGGTCGTCGGCGCGGTCTTCTGGTCGGTCATGGGCCCAGCCTTACCTGCCGGGACCCTCCTGACCAGCCTCGGCGTCGGGTGATCTGGGGTCCGGTCGGTGGCCCAGGCGCTCGCGGATCGCGGCATACACCAGGGGGTCGTGGACGAGCGCGAGGTGGCCCACGCCGGGGAGGACGACGACGTCGCCCTCGGCGAAGCGACGGCTGCCGGGCGAGTGCGGACCGGATCCCTGCGCGCTGGCCGCCGGGACCATCCCGTCGCCGATCAACCGGGCGACCCGGCTGTTGATGCGCTTGCCGAGCAGTCCGACGATGGCGAGGTGGCGGACGCCGGGGTGGAGCGGGACGTCGACGCGTCGCCCGCTGCGGTCGTCGAGGTCGAGGCCGTCCCACTCCTCGTCGAGGATGTTGCCGTACCGGAGGTCCTGGATCCCGACGCTGCGCGCCCGCAGCACCGCGGCCAGGGGGCGCGAGTGGCGCAGCCTGCCGGCCAGGCGGGCGGACTGGTTCGCGAAGCGCTCCAGCGGTGCGCCCAGGTGGGGAGCGCCGAGGGTCACGGTGTCGCTCACGAGCGGGACCCAGTCGGCCTCGACGTCGGCCTGCGCCAGGGCGCTGTGGACGACGAGGCCGCCCATCGAGTGCCCGAGGAGGACGATCCGGGTGACGGGGACCGGCCAGTGGGCCACGAGGGCGGTGAGCACCCGGTCGAGCTCGTGGCCGTTGTGCGAGATCCGCAGCCCGGTGTTGTAGCGGACCGTGACCGGGGTGAAGCCGAGGTCCTCCTCGAGGCGCTGGCCGAACCGACCCCGCTGCCACGCGGTCTCGTGGACGACGAGGCCGTGGACGAGGACGACGACGTCACCGGTCGCCGCCGGCCAGGCCGCGGCGAGCCCGTCCTCGGTGAGCGGTACCGACCGCCCGCGCCGGCGCACGCCCATCGTGTGCGCCAGCGGGGACCCGGAGACGTCGAGCCGGTCCCCGAAGAAGGCGTTGACGAAGGCGCGCGCCCCGTTGGGGGCCGGGTGGTGGACGAGGTGGTCGCTGACCCCGGCCGCGCGCTCGACCCCGCGCATGAGCCGCTGCTCGACGGCGGTCGGTGGGGCCTCGTCGCGCTCGGTCATGCCCACACTGTCCCACCCGCGGCCGGGCTCACCGAACGGCCGCCCGCCCGCCGGGCGGCTCAGCGGTCGAGGAGCCCGCGCAGGTCGTCGGCGGTGAGGGCGCTCGAGAGCAGGTTGCCGTCGTCGACGACCCGGGCGAAGAGGTCGCGCTTGCGGTCCTGCAGCGCCACCACCTTCTCCTCGATGGTGTCGGTCGACACGAGCCGGTAGACGTTGACCGACTTCGTCTGCCCGATGCGGTGAGCGCGGTCGATCGCCTGGTTCTCGGCCGCGGGGTTCCACCAGGGGTCGAGGACGAAGACGTAGTCGGCCTCGGTGAGGGTCAGCCCGAACCCGCCGGCCTTGAGCGAGATGAGGAAGACCGGCGCCTCGCCCTCGCGGAAGTCCCGCACGACGTCGGCCCGGTTGCGGGTGGACCCGTCGAGGTAGGCGTACGCGATGCCCTCGGCGTCGAGGCGGGCCCGCACGAGGGCGAGGAAGCCGGTGAACTGGCTGAAGACGAGCGCCCGGTGGCCCTCGGCGGCGAGCTCGGTGACCTGGTCGACGAGGGCCTCGACCTTGGCGCTGGGCGCCACCCCGCCGTACTCCTCGGCGTCGACGAGGGACGGGTCGAGGGCCATCTGCCGCAGCACGGTGAGCGCGCGCAGGATGGCGATCCGGTTGCCGTCGAGGTCGTCGATGAGCCCGAGGAGTCGCTGCCGCTCGCGGGCGAGGTGCCGGTCGTAGATGGCGCGGTGGCGGGGGTGGAGCGCGACGTGCAGCACCTGCTCCTGCTTGGGCGGGAGGTCGGACGCGACGGCGTCCTTGGTGCGGCGCAGCAGCAGCGGACGGATGCGCCGTCGCAGGGTGGCGAGCAGCTCCGGTGCCGCGCCCGCCTCGATCGGCCGGGCCCACTGGTCGCGGAACACCTGCGGCCTCGGGTGGAGTCCCGGCGCGACGATCGACAGCAGCGACCACAGGTCCATGAGCGAGTTCTCGAGCGGCGTGCCGGTGAGCGCGAAGGTGACCCGGGCGGGAAGCTGGCGCATCGCGGCATACGTCTTCGCCTGGTGGTTCTTGACGAACTGCGCCTCGTCGAGGACCGCCGCCGACCACCGCACCGACCGGAACTGCTCAGCGTCGATCCGGGCGACGGCATAGGTCGTCACGACGAGGTCGGCGCCGGCGATCGCCTCTGCGAGCGGGACGCGGGCCTTGCCGCGGGTGCGGTCGAGGACGACGACCGACAGGTCGGGGGCGAACCGCTCGACCTCGCCGGCCCACGTCGCGAGGACCGAGGTCGGCGCGACGATGAGCATCGGGTCGGCGAGCTCCCCGCGCTCCTTGGCGCGCAGCGCGGTGGCGAGGACCTGGAGGGTCTTGCCCAGGCCCATGTCGTCGGCGAGCACCCCACCGAGGCCGAGGTCCCAGAGGAGCGAGAGCCACCGGAACCCCTCCTCCTGGTAGGGCCGCAGCGTCGCCTTGAGCGCACCGGGCACCTCGGCCGGCGGCGGGGTGTCGGCGTCGTCGACCCCGAGGAGGGCGTCGACGGACCGGCGCCACCGCCCCGACTGCTCCTCGACGACCCCGATCTCGACGAGCTCGTCCCACAGCCCGGCGTGGAGCACCGAGAGCTTCAGCGGGTCGGTCGGCCGGTCCTGCAGCTCGCGCGCCTCCTCGACGAGGGAGCGGAGCCGCTGCAGCTCGGGGTGGTCGAGCGTGAACCACGCGCCGTCGGGAAGGAGCAGCCGCTCCTCGTCGTGCGCGAGAGCGGTGACGAGGTCGGCCAGCGGCACCTCGTGCCCGCCCACGGTGACGCTGATCCGCAGGTCGAACCAGTCGTTGCCGTCGGTGGACTCGCTCGTCCCGACCGCGATCCGCGGGGCCTGCGTCACCTCGGCGTATGCCGTCCGCTCACCGCTGACCTCGACCTCCACCCGGTCGTCCGCCTCCAGTGCGGGGAGGAGCTCGGCCAGCGCCACGGTGTCGAACCCGTCGACGGAGGCCTCCTCTCGCAGGGCCCACCCGGCCCGGGTCAGCTCCCAGAGCGCGGGCAGCTCGTGGCGCGACGGGGCCGCAGCCATCAGGTCGGCCTCGAGGGCGGAGCTGCGGAAGGCGTCGGGGTCGCGCAGGACCGCGCTGTCCCGGGCGAGCGGGACGGTGACCGGCGCGTCGACCGGGCCGTAGCGGAACGCCCAGGCGAGGTGGACGACGTGGTCGGCGGCGAACCGCACCGCGAGGTGCAGGCGCGGCGGGGCGACCTCGGGCAGCGTGAGTCCCCCGTGGGTGCGCACCGTGGCCCGGCGCTGCAGCACCGGGAGCGTCTGGATGGCGAACGTCGACCAGTCGGCCGTCGGGATGGTGAACGGGCCGCGCTCGACCACCCGGGTGGCGGCGAGGTCGACGTCGGGGCCGAAGCCACCCAGGCGCAGGTCGGCGCCCTCCTGCCGGAACCAGCCGGTGGGCGGCTCGCCGACGGTGACGACCTCGCCCTCGCCGGGCAGGTCGAGGCTCGGCACCGCCCGCACGTCACCGCTGCCGGTCGGCGTGAGGTCGAGGACGAAGTGGCCGACCTCCGGCTCGAGGTGCACCTCGCCGGAGCCGGTGGCCTGCGTGAGCAGGACGATGCCGGCGTCACGCGCCCGGCCGAGCAGCTCGACCCAGCCCCGCCCGACCTGGGCGAGCGGGATCCCGGCGGGCATCCGGCCGTACCCGGACAGCCGGCTGCTGCGCCGGAAGGCGTCCGCGATCGCCGTGAGCGCGTCCAGGGGCGCCCCGTCGAGGTGGTGGGCGTAGGAGGAGTAGTAGCCGCCGCTCACCGCCTCCCACGAGATGCCGGTGCGGATCCAGCGTCCGGGCACGGCGCCGGGCACGACCGGGCGCAGGTGCACCGAGGGGGTCGGCGGCAGCATGTCCCAGCGTGCGGCCCGGCCGGTCGGCGTCTCGACGTCGAGGAGCAGCCCGACGCTGCCGGGGGACGAGCCGGACTGCGGGTCGGGGACGTCGAGCAGCTCGTCGAGGGCGTCGCGCCACGAGTGGGGGCGCTCCGGCGTCGGCTCGGGGTCCGCGCTGGCCGCGTCGAGCCGGCGCCACGGCTGCTGGGCCCGGAGCATGAGGGCGAGCGCGGCGGCGTGCTTGCAGTCCCGGCCGATCGGGCAGCTGCACCCGCCCTCGACCCAGGGGCCGCGGTCGTCGCGTCGGAGGGAGAGCTCGGTGCGGTAGATGTGCGGCCCGCTGCCGATGACCCGGGCCGACGCCCACGCTCCACCGTCGGACACGGTGACGCTCGTGACCCGGCCGGCGCCGGCATACGCCCGGCCCTTCTCGAACGTCGTGTGGCCGAACGCCTCGACGAGCACGCGGTCGGAGACCTCGGCGAGGGTGCGGGGTTCCTGCTCCACGACCGGGCCCACCTCCTTGCGTCCACGCGAACCGAGGACCACCGTATGCCGCGTCGCCGACGCCGCGCACCGCCCATCCACAGGCGGGTCAGTCCGGGACGCGGCCCCCGGGGTAGGTCGCGCGGAGCTCGTCCTCGGTCGGGGTGTGCGGCTCCCGGGCCTCGGGCGGCAGCAGGTCGCTGATCGCCTGCATGATCCGCTTCGTGTCCGCGACGGGTGAGCGGTGGAGGAGCTCGACCGGCTTGCCGACCCGGATCCGCACGGTCGGCGGGTGCGCCAGCGAGAGCAGGTTGGGCATCGTCGACGACCGGGGCCACACCTTCTCGGTGCCCCACATGCCGACCGGGACGACCGGTGCGTGCGACGCCGCCGCGAGCCGGGCGGCCCCGGTCCGGCCCTTGAGGACCGGGTCGAAGAAGGCCTGGCCCCGCGGGATCGTCCCCTGCGGGAGGAGGCCGACCATCTCGCCGCCCTCGAGGGCGAGCGCCGCCATGTCGTAGGACTCCTGCCCGCCCTCGGCCCGGTCCACCCGGATGCCGCCGATGGCACCGACGAGGGGGCCGAGGACCGGGATCTCGAACAGCTCCTTCTTGGCGAGCACCCGCGCGGTGCGGCCGGACCGGCGGACGACGTTGGCCATCGCCACGACGTCGAAGTAGCTGCGGTGGTTGCCGACGAGGATCACGGGGCCGTGGCGCGGGATGTTCTCGATGCCCTGGATGTCGAAGCGCGCGCACGGGAAGAAGGTCGACCGCAGCGCCTCGAGGGCGAAGCGCTGCAGCTCGATGCCCAGCACGGGGACCTTGAACACCCCCGGGGACACGTCGAAGTGCACGATCGGCCAGCGGCGCGCCACGGCATACACGGCCAGTCGCGGGTCCGGGTTGACCGCGGCCGGCTGACCGACGGCCTCGAGCAGCGGCAGGTCGAAGATGCTGTCCGAGTAGGCGAAGCTCGCGCGCAGGTCGATGTCGTGCTGGGCCGCGAAGTGGCGCACGGCCGTGAGCTTGCCGGTCGACCAGACGAACGGGCCAAGGATCGAGCCGTCGAAGCGGCCGTCCTCCTTGGTGCCATAGCGGGTCGCGACGACGTGGTCGAAGCCGAGGAGGTCGGCGAGCGGCTTGATGAGGTGCTCGGGCGTCGTCGTCGCCATGACGACGAGCCGGCCCTCCGCCTTGTGCTGCTCGATGAGGGCCAGCGCGAACGGGTGCACGAGCTCGGCGATGACCTCGGCCGCCCGGGTCGCCGCACCGTCGAAGCTCTGCGAGTCCTTGCCGCGGGCGACGAGCGTCGCCTGCCGGGCGAGGAAGATCGACGCGAGGTTCTCGCCCAGGAGGTCGAAGGTCTTGAACAGGAGCCCCTGCCCGGGCAGCGAGCGCGGCACGAGCCCGAGGTCGACCATGGCCCGGCTCAGGTGCGGCCCCGTCCCGCCCTGGAGCAGCGTGCGGTCGAGGTCGAAGAACGCGGCGCCGGGCATGGCCACACCCTATGGCGGCGACGCGGCGTGCATAGGGTGGCCGCCATGACGACGGCGTTCGTGCTCGGCGGCGGTGGGGTGCTCGGCACCACCCAGGTCGGCATGCTGCGCGCCCTCGCCGAGCACGGCTTGCGCCCCGACCTCGTCGTCGGCACGAGCATCGGCGCGATGAACGGCGCGTTCGCCGCCGCCGACCCCTCCCCCGCGGGCATCCGGGTCCTCGCCGACGCGTGGCAGGCCGTGGCGTCCAGCGGGGTCTTCCTCGAGAACCCCATGCGCTCGGCCGCGCGCCTCGCCCGGTTCCGCACCCACCTGCTCTCCAGCGCACCGCTGCGGGCGGTCATCGACGACCACCTGCCGGTCGACACGTTCGAGGAGCTCGAGGTCGACTTCCAGTGCGTCGCGGCGTGCATCGAGACCGCCGGCTCGGCATGGTTCTCCTCCGGCGCCCTCGTCGACCCCGTCGTCGCGTCGTGCTCGGTGCCGGGGCTCTTCCCCGCGGTCGAGATCGACGGGCGACACCACCTCGACGGCGGCCTCGTCCACTCGATCCCGGTCGGTCGCGCCCTCGAGCTCGGCGCCACCCGGGTGTTCGTCCTCCAGGTGGGCCGGGTCGAGCAGCCGCTCACGCCGCCGCGCCGGCCGTGGGAGGTCGGGGTCGTCGCGTTCGAGATCTCCCGCCGGCACCGCTACGTCCACGAGATGGAGTCGATCCCCGACGGCGTCGAGGTGCACGTGCTCCCGAGCGGGGCCCCCGAGTCGCCGTCCGTCTCGCTCTCCTACGGCCGCAGCTCGCGCATGACCGTCCGGGCGGAGCAGGCGTATGCGGCGTCGTCCGCCTACCTCGCCGCGGCCTCGCTGGCCTGACCCGCCGGCCCGACCGTACGGCATACGCTCCGCTCATGGGAGTCGCCGCAATCCCCAAGCCCCCGCTGGTCGCCCGGCGGGTGCTCCCGTTCGTGTGGCCGGTCGGCGCGGCGGCGCTCACCGGGCTCGCGACGCCGGTCATCGTCGTCGGGGCGTTCGCTGCGCTCCTCGACAAGCGGGCGCGGCTGTTCCGGGTGAGCGTCCTCGGCGTCGGGGTCATGTGGATCGACGTGCGGATGCTCATGGAGTGCTGGCGGCTCTCGCTCAAGGACCCCCGCCAGAAGAGCGCCACGTGGGAGGACGACCACGAGGCCGTCTTCCTCGCCGGGCTCAACCGGGCGATGATCCTGGCCAGGCGCTGGGTGGGGTTCGAGGTGCGGCTGGACGGCCGGATGCACTTCGGCACCGACGGCGCCCCGCTCATCGCGTTCGCTCGTCACGCCGGTCCCGGCGACTCCCTCGCCCTCGCCTGGCTCCTCGGCCACACGGCGGGCCGCATGCCCAAGATCGTTCTCGCAGAGGCGCTCCGGTGGGACCCGACGGTCGACGCGCTCCTCACGCGGATGCGGTCGTCCTTCGTGCCCAGTCGCACCGGCGCCGGTGACGACCGCACGGCCGGGGTGCGCGCGCTGGCCCGCGGGCTCAAGCACGACGACGTGCTGCTCCTCTTCCCCGAGGGACAGAACTTCTCCCCCGACCGCCGGCGCCGGCTCATCGACCGCCTTCGGGAGGCCGGGCAGGAGCTCAAGGCCCGTCGCGCCATCTCGCTGTGGAACACGTTGCCGCCCAAGACCCGCGGCGTCATCGCCTGCCTCGACGAGCGCCCCGACGCCGACGTCATGATCGTCGCGCACGCCGGCTTCGGACAGCTGTCGACGCCGAAGGAGATCTGGGACGCGATCCCGTTCACCGACCGCCCGTTCCTCGTCCGGACCCACACGTATGCCGCGGCCGACGTCCCGGACGAGCCGGCCGAGATCGAGCGCTGGCTCGACGAGCACTGGACCGAGATCGACCAGTGGGTGGCGACCCACGAGGGCTCCGGCACGTCCTGACCCTCGGCCCGGGACTGGTGCCGCGCGCCGTGCACACGGCATATCGAAGGCA
>NZ_AVPL01000079.1 GCF_000768695.1 Knoellia aerolata DSM 18566 | reverse complement strand
AACGGGGGAATTGGCGAGTTGGGGACGGGGGGGAGGCGGGGTCAGGTGCCGCGGAGGCTGCGGAGCCAGTCGCGGGCCGCGCTGAAGTCGGCGTCGCCGGTCAGCGGCGCGACGTCGGTCTGGGCGCCGTCCTCGCGCGGGTAGGACCCGAGGAAGCGCACCTCAGCGCAGACCCGCTTGAGCCCCATGAGCGCCTCACCGACGCGCTCGTCGAGGACGTGGCCCTCGAAGTCGATGGAGAAGCAGTAGGACCCGAGGAAGTCCTTCGTGGGGCGCGACTCGAGCCGGGTCATGTTGATGCCGCGCACCGAGAACTGCTCGAGCAGCTCGAGCAGGCCACCGGCGCGGTCGTCGCGCTGGAACAGCATCACCGTCGTCTTGTCGGCACCGGTCCGCTCGGGGAGCTCGCCGGGGCGGGCCACGAGGACGAAGCGGGTCACGGCGCCGGCCCGGTCGCCGATGTCCTCGGCGAGCACCTCGAGCCCGTGGTTGGCGGCAGCGACGGGGGCGCACACCGCCGCGTCGTAGCCGTGCCCGGCCTCGCCGTGCGCCAGCCCCGCGGCCGCGGCGGCGGTCGACAGGGTCGGGACGTAGGTCGCATGAGGCAGGTGGCGGTCCATCCACCCACGGACCTGGGCCCACGCGTGGGAGTGCGTGCCGACCGCGTGGACGTCCGCACGCTGCACACCGTGACGGGCGGCGAGCACGAAGGTGATCGGCACGTTGACCTCACCGATGACGACGAGCGGGTCGCCCGAGGCGAGCGCGTCGAGCGTCGCCGACACCCCGCCCTCGACGGAGTTCTCGATGGGGACCATGGCCGCGTCGATCTCGCTGCGCCGCAGCGCGTCCAGCGCCGAGTCCACGGACCCGAAGGGGACGTGCTCCCCCTCGTGGGACGCCGTCCAGGACAGCAGCGCCATCTGGGTGAAGGTGCCCTCGGGCCCGAGGTAGCCGTAGCGGGTGGTCATCGCTGCCTTCCGGTCCGGGCGGCGCTGAGCGCCTGCTGCTCCTCGGGGGTGAGGGTCGTGTCGGAGCCGCCGCCGGTGATGCCCTTGGCGTACGTGCGGGACTCGCCGCGCGCGTGGATCGAGCTGAGCACCACACCGTCGCCGTGGTCGTCGACGATCGCCGCGCTGAAGCTGAGCCGCCCGCCCATGTCACCGAACGCGTCGTAGCGCACCACCGCGACGTGCCGCAGCGCCTGCGCGAGGTCGGCCCGCAGCGCCTCGAGGTCACCGGCGCCGACCGGCCGCTGCCGCTCGAGGCGGCCCACCTGCTGGCGCAGTCGCAGCACGGCCACGATGAGCGCGACGAGCGCCGCGACGAGGACCAGCGGCACCAGCAGGGCGACGAGGATCGTCAGCCCCTCGAGTGCGTTGGTCCCGAACATGACGGTCAGCGTATGCCGTGCCGTCCCGCCCCGCGGGCACGTCCACTCCCGCGCACGGGCGCTCGTAACCTTGTCCTCATCATGGGCATCGACCTCGTCACCATCGCCATCGTCTTCGCGACCATCTTCGTCGTCGAGCTCCCCGACAAGACCTTCATCGCGACACTCGTGATGTCGACGCGGTTCCGGCCGCTGCTCGTGTGGGTCGGGGTCGTCGCCGCGTTCTTCGTGCAGACCCTCGTCGCCGTCGCCATCGGCGGGGTGCTCAACCAGCTGCCCAAGAAGCCGATCGAGATCTTCGCGGCCGTGCTGTTCCTCGTCGGGGGCATCATCCTGCTGCGCGGGGCGAGCAAGGCCGACGAGGAGGAGGCGGAGGTCGAGGAGGAGTTCGGCGCCAAGTCGGCGGCCAGGCAGCTCGCCGGCTGGAAGGTCGTGACCTTCAGCTTCACCATCCTCTTCCTCGCCGAGTGGGGCGACCTGTCGCAGATCCTCACCGCCTCGATGGTGCTGCGCTTCGACGACCCGCTGTCGGTCTTCATCGGCGCGTTCCTCGCCCTCGCCGCCGTCTCAGGCCTGGCGGCCCTGCTGGGTCGCACCCTGCTCCAGCGGATCCGGCTCTCGACGATCCGCCGGGTCGGCGGTGGCGTCTGCCTCGTGCTCGCCACCGTCAGCGCGCTCCAGATCGCCGGCGTCCTCTGACCGCTCGCCCGCGAAGCCCTCGAGGTCGCGGCTGACCCACCAGAGCAGGCCGAGCGCGACGAGGCCACCGGCGACGTCGGCGTTCTGGAGGACCCGCCCGGGGAGCTCGGGCCACTCGGGGTGGTTGAGGTACGTGATGCCCCACCACGGCATCCGCATGAGGAACCAGACGCCGACGACGAGCCCGGCGACGAGCCGGCGACGCGAACGCCACGGCTGGGCCCCGAGCAGGGCGAGGACGACGACGACGACCCAGTGGAAGTGGTGGATCCACGCCACCGGGGACAGCAGGCAGGCGAGCAGCCCCACGACGGCGACCTCGGCGATCGAGTCACCGCGCCGCCACATCTCCCGCGCGAGCCGGTAGCCGAACACCCCGACGACGGCGACGAGCACGAGCCAGATCGCCGTCCCGACGAACCCCTCGGGTCCGACCCGCAGCAGGAACCCGCGCAGCGACTGGTTGGACGTGCCGAAGTTCGGCCCGAGCCGGGCCGGGTCCTGCAGTGCTCCGCCCCAGAACGCGAACGACGCCTCGGGCAGCAGCGCCCACGCCCCGAGGGTCACGCCCACGGCCGTCCCCACGGCCGTCGCCGCCTCCTTCCACCGCCGGCAGACGAGGTAGTGGATGACGAAGACGCCGGGGGTCAGCTTGATCGACATCGCCAGGCCGACGAGCACACCGGGCGGGACGTGGCGGAGCAGTCCGGGCCGTGGCCGCCGCAGGTCCATGAGGCAGGCGAGGACCATGAACGCGTTGACCTGCCCGAACCGGATCCCGTCGGAGACGGGGTGCATCCACAGCATCGGCGCGGTGAGCGCCGCGAGCGCGAGGGGCAGCCACGGGCCGGCGCGGTGCAGGAGGCGCCACCCGGCATACCAGACGATCGCGGTGGTCGCGGCGACCTGGGCGGCCGTCCACAGCCAGCCGGCCACGCCGAACGGCACCCACGCCAGGGGGATCGCGAGGATCGCAGCGAACGGCGGGTAGGTGAACGGCAGCAGCTGCGGCGCCTCGGTCATCGCCGAGTAGATGGGGCGTCCGGTGAGGATCGAGACCCCGGCGTCGCGGTAGACCTCGACGTCGACCTGCCACTGGTCCATCGGCCAGAACACGAGGTAGCGCAGGACGACCGGCACGGCGGCGAGCGCGATGAGCACGATCGCGAGCGGCCACTGCCAGCGCGCCGGCGGCGCTTTCGTCGAGGTCACCCGGTCATTGTGTCCGTATGCCGGGTGCTCGCGTGGCAGGGTCACGTCATGGCTCGTCTGCGCACCGTCTCCCCCAGGTCCCGCGGCTGGACGCGCCGCCGGGCGGGGACGGGCTTCACCTACCTCGACAGTGACGGCGCGCGGCTCCCCGCGGACGAGGTCGAGCGGATCAGGTCGCTCGCCATCCCTCCCGCGTGGGAGGAGGTCTGGATCTGCCCCGTCGCCAACGGCCACATCCAGGCGGTGGGCACGGACGCGGCCGGGCGGCGGCAGTACCTCTACCACCCGGTGTGGCGCGAGCGCCGCGACCGGGAGAAGTTCGACCGCATCACCGCGGTGGCCTCCCGCCTCCCGGCCGCCCGCCGCCGGGTGGCCCGGGACCTGGAGCGCGACGGGACGCCGCTCGTCAAGGCCACGGCGGCCGCCGTGCGCCTGCTCGACCGGGGCTACTTCCGCATCGGCAGCGACACCTACACCGACGAGAACGGCTCCTTCGGCCTCACCACCCTCGAACGGAGCCACGTCCGCAAGGAGCGCGGCCTGCTCGTCTTCCGGTTCGTCGGCAAGTCGAGCATCGAGCACGTCATCGAGATCGACGACCCGGCGGCGATCAGGGCGCTCGAGCCGATGCGGCGACGCCGGACGACGAGCCAGCGCCTCCTCGCCTACGAGAGCGACGGCAGGTGGTGCGACCTCACCGCCCCCGACGTCAACGCCTACCTCGCCGACCTGCTCGGTGGCGACCTCACCGCCAAGGACTTCCGGACGTGGCACGCCACCGTGCTCGCGGCGCTCTCGCTCGCCGAGTCCGACGAGGAGGGCGACACCGTGACCTCCCGTCGTCGGGCGGTCAAGGCCGCCATCGCGGAGGTCGCCGAGTACCTCGGCAACACGCCCACCATCGCGAAGAACTCCTACGTCGACCCTCGGGTCATCGACGAGTACGAGTCGGGACAGACGATCGGCGTGGAGCCGGGCCGGTTCCGCAGCCCGGAGCGGCGCCAGACGGCGGCGGAGAAGGCGCTGCTCGACCTCCTCACCGGCTGACCGCGGGCTGCCCGCCACCGCGTGCCCGGGTGGCGCCCACCCGGCCCCCGTAGGATCCGCCGCGTGACCCGTCGAGCCCTGGCTGCCCTCCTCGCTGCCGTCGCGGCCGTCCTCGGACTGGGCGTGGCGTCGGCCGCGACCCCCGCTCTCGCCGCTGAACCGTTCGGCGCGACCGTCCTCATCGGCACCGGTGGCCTCACGTGGACCGACGTCTCGGAGGAGGACACCCCGAACCTCTGGACCCTCCTGCGGGACGGCTCGAGCGCGGCGATGTCGATCAGGTCCGTGGAGACCAACACCTGTCCGGTCGACGGCTGGCTCGGCGTCTCCGCGGGCGGCCGGGCCGCCGCCCCGCGCCCCGGAACCGGCCCCGTGAAGGAACGCCCGTGTGCGCCGATCGACGAGCCCACGGGCGGCGTCGTGCCGCAGTGGCAGACCTACGTCGACGCCGCCGCCAGCCGCAAGTTCGACGCCCGTCTCGGCATGCTCGGGGAGGCCGCCGCCCTCTCCGACGTCTGCGTCAAGCCGGTCGGCCCCGGCGCCGCCATCGCCGCGTCCAAGGCCGACGGCACCGTCGACCGCTACTCGCCGTGGTCGGACGAGACCCTCCTCGTCGACCTCAACACCTGCCCGCTCACCATCGTCGACGTCGGCAGCGTGCGCGACCCCGACGACATCGCGGCAGCGGAGACGGCCCCCGGCGCCAGCCGCGAGGACCAGATCGCCGAGGTCGACGAGCGCATCGGTGCGGTCATCGAGGCCGCCCCCGGCGGGGCCGACATCATCGTCGCGAGCCTGTCCGACGCCGGCCAGACCGAGCGACTGCGCCTCGTCGTCGCCCGCGGCCCCAGCGGCTTCGGCCCCGGCCGGCTCGACGCGCAGTCGACGCGACAGCCCGGGCTCGTGCAGGCCCAGGACATCCCCGTGACGGTCATGGCCGTCACCGGGATCGACGTCCCGACCGGACTCGGCGGCACCCGGATGACGAGCGACCCCGCGCCGGACAACTCCGAGCGGCGGGCGCGCGAGCGTCTCCAGAAGCTCGTCGACTACGACCTGGCCAGCCACGAGGTGCACAGCCTCGTCCCGCCGTTCTTCAACACCTTCGCCTACGGGCAGCTCGTCATCTACCTGCTCGTGCTCCTCGTGTGGAAGGGCAAGATCGGCGGTCCCGACACCCGCCGTCGCGTCCTCGGCGTCGTCCGCATCGTCGCCGTGGCGGCCGCGTCCGTGCCCGCCTCGACCTTCCTCGCGAACCTCGTGCCGTGGTGGCGCTTCCCGGTCCCGATGCTCTCCATCGTCGCGGCCGTCGGCGTCTTCGTCGCCCTCATCGCGTTCGCCGCGCTGCGCGGCCCGTGGGGGCGTGCGGCGCTGGGGCCCCTGGCGTTCGTCGCCGCGGTGACGATGGCGGTGCTCGCCGGTGACGTCATGACCGGCTCGAGGCTCCAGCAGTCCTCGCTCATGGGTCTGCAACCGGTGGTCGCGGGCCGCTTCTACGGCATGGGCAACGTGACCTTCGCGCTCTTCGCGACCGCGTCGATCCTGCTCGCCACGGCGGTGTCGAGCTTCCTCGTCAAGGCCGGTCGGACCCGCGTCGCCGCCGGCGTCGTCGTCGCCCTCGCCGTCGCCACCGTCGTCATCGACGGTGCGCCCTTCTGGGGAGCGGACGGCGGCGGCCCCCCGGCCTACATTCCCGGCATCGCCTACCTCGTGCTGTCCATCCTCGGCCTGCGGATGACGTGGCAGCGGGTCGCCCTCATCGGTCTCGGGTCGGTCGGGCTGTTCTTCGCCGTGGCGTTCCTCGACTGGCTGCGCAGCCCCGACGACCGCAGCCACCTGGGGCGCTTCATCCAGTCGATCATCGAGGGCGACGCCCTCGACATCGTCGTGCGCAAGGGCCAGCAGAACTGGAGCATCCTGCTCGGCAACGCCCCGTTGACCCTGCTCGTGCCGGCGGCCCTGCTCTTCGTCATCTACGTCCTCGCGCGCCCGACGTCCTGGGGCTCGCGGGGCCTGGGCAAGGCGGCCGAGAAGGCGCCGACGCTGCGGGCGGGGCTCATCGCCCTCGTCATCACCCTGACGATCGGCTTCCTCATCAACGACTCCGGCACGGCGATCCCCGCGGTCGGCGCGACGGTCGCGGTGCCGCTCATCGTCAGCGTCGTGGTGCGGACCCTCCAGGACGAGCTGCGCGGCGCGGCCACGACCCGTCGCGCCAGGCGGTCCTGACCAGCCAGACCCACGCGGCCAGCAGCACGGCCGGGGCGACCTGGGTGCGGACGGCCATCGTCACGTCCTCGACCCCGGGCGTCATCCCGAGGACGCGACCCGGGGTGTAGGCCATCGCCATGACCCACAGCCGCGCGAGCAGGACGGCGTCCACGGCGCCGACCGTGACCGCGGGCAGCGCCGACCAGACCATGAGGTCGTACCAAGGCAGCGAGTAGCTCGCCGCCAGCGCGTAGCCCCCGGCGAGTACGACGACCCACGCCAACGCCCTCGCCCCGACCCCGACGTCTGCGCCGACGGTCGCTCCAGCAGCCGTTGACGCAGACGTTGCGGGAGAGCGGGTGACGGGGTGGACGAGTCGGAGGAGGCACAGGGCGAAGACGACGGCTGCCGCGGCCGCGAGCGCGGAGATCCGCATGCGGACGTCGACCCCGCCGCCGCTCACCTCGAGCAGCCACCGCCACGGCGTCGCGAGCGAGACGGCCCTGGCCGACCGGCCGAGCTGGTCGTAGACGTGAGGGCCGGCCCAGACATGCAGGGCCCCGGTGACCACCACCGCGGACACGACGAGGACGACGGACCGGCCGAGCCGGCGCCCGCCCAGGGCGAGGAGCAGCGCGACGAGGAAGACGGCATACGTGAACTTGGACGAGACGGCGAGGGCACCGAGGGTGCCGGCCAGCACCGCTCCGCCGACCCCGACGTGGCGGTGCGCCGCCCAGACCGCGGCCACGCCGAGGGCGGTGGCGAGCAGGTCGACGTGCGCTCCGAGGAGGCCGACCGAGAAGACGAGGGGGTTGGCGGTCCACACGGCGTCGATGCGGGCGCCGTTCCCGGGCAGCAGCCGGCGCAGGCACCACCGGACGGCGAGCCACGACGCGACGACGACGAGCTGCCACAGCCAGACCGTCTCGCGCAGGCTGTCGCCACCGCCGAGCGAGGTGAGCCCCTGCACGAGGGTGGCGAACGGCCCGTAGACGCTCGGCTCCTCGGTCCACGGCGCCTCGACCCGGCTGACGACGGGGTCGGCGCCGCCGCGCCAGCGGTCGGGGGACTCCAGCCACGGGTTGTCGCCGAGGCTGAGGATCCGCCCGTAGGCCGCGTAGCTCACGTGGTCGCCCGACCCGAACGGCGTCGTGAGCGCCGCGGCGACGGCGAGCGCACCGACGACGGGCCGGGGCAGCTCGCCGTCTCGGCGCAGGAGCGACAGGGCGACCGCGAGGGCCCCCACCGTGTATGCCGTCCACATCGCCGCCGTGACCAGGGCCGGGCCGAGCGCGAACGGCAGCAGGGTGCCGGGCGCCCAGCCGCGGTCGCCGAGGTCGGAGGCGGCGGCGTTCGGGAGGGTCAGCCCGACGAGGAGCAGCAGGGCGAACGAGAGGACGAGGAGGCCGGTTCGCAGCCGTGCGCCGACGGGGCCGCGAGCGAGGCGCCCGCCGATGTCAGAGACGCGCTGCGACACCGGGTGCACGCTCCGAGAGGGCCTGTCGCAGGCGGCGCCTCGTGAGGGCCCGCCAGACGTCGCGGTACTGCGCGGCGCGGTGCACCTGGCCGCGCCAGTCGGTCCCGGAGACGCGGTGCTGGAGCTCGCAGGGGACTTCCTCGACGCGCAGCCCGGCGGTGAGCACGTCGACGGTGAGACCGACCTCGACGCCCCAGCCGGGGGCGAGGGGGCTCGCCGCCTCGAACGCCTCGGCGGTGAGGCAGCGCATGCCGGAGAGCGGCTGGACCGGGGTCCAGCCGGTGAGGCCGGTGATGCCCTCGCGGGCGAGGCGCACGACGAACCCGCGGCCGCCGCCTGCGACCTTCTGCGGGGGCAGCGTCGCGATGGTCATGTCGGCCCGGCCCTCGAGCACGGGGGGCAGGAGGACGTGGAGGTTGCCCGCCGACTGCTCGAGGTCGCCGTCGACGAAGAGGAGGTGGCGGGGCGCGTGGCCGTCGGCGGCCTCGAGCCCCCGCAGGTGCCGGACGCCGGTCTCGAGGGCCGCGGCCTTGCCGGCGTTGCGGGCGTGCACGATGACGCTCGCGCCCGCGGCGTCGGCGACGGCCGCGGTGCCGTCGCTGCTCCCGTCGTCGACGACGACGACGCGGTCGACGCCGTCGAGGGCCAGCACGGCCTCGACCGTCGCCGTGATGCGGTCGGCCTCGTCCTTGCAGGGGATGATCGCCGCGACCGTGCGGCCAGGCGCCGACATCAGCGCAGCGTGACCTGGCGGCTGAGCAGGCCCGAGCGGGCGCGACGCTCGGCGGCGGTGAGGGGGGCGGCGGAGGCGAGCGCGGCGGCATACCGCGTGCCGAAGGCACCGAGGGCGTCCTCGTGGACGTCCGGGTCGCTGTCGGCGGGCACCTCGAAGACGGGGACGAGCAGGCCGCAGGCGCGGAAGGCGCCGAGCAGCCGCGTGCCGTCACCGAGGCCGGTCTCGCCGGCGGCGTGGAGGCGCGCGAGGGCGTCGGTGGCGAGGTCCTCGTCGTCCGGGAGGACGAGCCGGATGTAGGTGCGCTCGCCGATGCGGACCCAGTAGGCCGACGGCAGCGCCGACATGCGGCGGGTCGGGACGACCGACTCGTTGGCGCGGTCGAGGGAGGCGCGGCCCTCCTCGTCGAGGTCCTGGCCGTCGACCCAGAAGTCGAAGCCCTCGTGGACGACGACCTCGAACGGGGCGGAGGTGTCGAGGAGGTCCTGCAGTCGCGGGGTGTCGCCGGTCGCGGCGGGCACGTGCTGGACGGCGCTGCCGGGCTCGGCGGCCGCACCGGCGAGGAGCTGCGCGGCGAGGTCGCGGCTGGGGTCACCGCTCGTCGAGCCGGACTGCGTCCCGACGAGGACCGTGCCGTCGGCGCGGTGCACCGCCGGCCAGGCCATGGGCAGCACCGTGGCGATGGTCGCGCGCTCGACGCCCTCGGGGGCGTGCGCGGGGGCGAAGGTCACCGCCGCCGTGGCCGCCGGGAGGATCTCGCGGATCGCCACCCACTCGGTCTCTCGCGGAAGCCCCTCGAAGGGCCGGTTCACGTAGGGGACGGGTGCGGGGCGCTGCCGCGTGGCGGGTGCGCCCGAGTCGTCGGTGGTCCTGCGTCGTCGCGAAGCCTTGCCCATGGCGGTCAGCGTAGTGCCGGTGGAGGAGTGCGCCGGTCAGGTGGCGCGGCGACGGCTCGGTCCGCCCACGGCGGCCCACACCGTCTGCGCCCCCTTGTCCTCGCTGACGCCCCACTCGTGGGCGAGCGAGCGGATGATGCGCAGCCCGCGGCCGCTCGACACCCAGACCGCGGCCGGCGCCGGCACGGGCGCGGTGTCGCCACCGCCGTCGGTGACCTCGAGCTCGACGACCTCGCCACGGACCTTCCAGCGGACGCGCAGGCAGCCGTCGGCCAGGGGGCGCGCGTGGCGGATGGCGTTGGTCATCAGCTCGGACACGACGATCTCGGCCTCGTCGATGGTCTGCTCGGTGAGGTCGCGGGCACGCAGGTCGGTCACGACCGCCTGCCGCACGCGGGTCACCGTCGACGCGCCCCAGGGCGCCCGGATCGTGCGCACCTGGCCGCGGCCGATGGTGCCGCCGAACTCGTCGAGGGCACGACCCTTGGCTGCGTCGGGCGAGCTGGTCGCGTCGCCCGCGCCGGTCGTCGCGTCGGGCGAGCTGGTCGCGTCGGTCTCCGCTGAGGTCACGTCGGGGACTCTAGTCGAGCAGGGCGAGGACGTGGCGTGGTCGATCGCTGATGATGACGTCGACGCCGAGCTCGGCGCAGCGCTCGACGTCCTCGTCGTCGTTGACGGTCCAGACGTAGACGGTGTGCCCGCGACGGTGATGGGCGTGCACGACCGACGGGGTGCGGCGCACGATCCGCACGTCGAGGCCGACGGCGGTGATGCCGGTCGGCAGGGACCCGTCCCAGGAGAAGCGCGGCGCCGACTGCTCGACGAGGTAGACCAGTGGCACGTCGGGCGCGAGCCCGCGCATCCGCATCAGCGCGAGCAGCGAGAACGACATGACGCGCACATGCGGCTGGTTCGGGCGGTCGCCGCCGGTCAGCGCGAACTCGCGCAGCACCGTGACGAGCTGGCGCTCGACGAGGCCGCCGTAACGCGTGGGGTGCTTGGTCTCGACGAGGGTGAGGAGCTCCTGGTTCTGCCGGGTGAGCGCGTCGAGGAGCCGGCGCAGGGTGAGCAGGCGCCCACGCTCGGGGTCACGGTCCGCGCCCTCGGGTGCGCTGCCGTCGTCGAGGTGCTTCCAGCTGCCCCAGTCGAGCCCCTCGAGGTGGGCGAGCTCGAGGGTGGAGATCACCCCGTCACCGTTGCTCGTCCGGTCGACGCGGCGGTCGTGGACGCAGACGAGGTGGTGGTCGGCGGTGAGCCGGACGTCGCACTCGATCCCGTCGACGCCGAGGCCGAACGCGGTCGTGTACGCGGCGAGGGTGTGCTCGGGCGCCTCCGCGCTGGCCCCCCGGTGGGCCACGACGAGCGGCCGACCAGTCCCCTCACGCCGATGCCACGGTGTCGGAACATCCACGCGCCCATCGTGGCAGCGCGGCACCCCCCGGGACGCCAGCGACTCACACGACCTCGCGGCATACCGTTGTCCCATCGTGAGCCTTCCCCCCTTCCAGACCCTCGTCGACGCGCACTGGCGCGACGTGGCCCGTCTGGCGTACGCGCTCGCCGGCCCGAACCTCGGGGACGACGTCGCGCAGCAGGCGTGGACGCAAGCGCTCGCGGCCTACCCGAGGGTGACGAGCACCCGCAACCTCAAGGGGTGGCTGCTGACGATCACGCACCGCTGCGCGATGGACGCGCACCGGGCCGCTCGCCGGACGGTGCTCCACGACGACCCGGCCTCACTGTCCGAAGCACCGGTGGTCTCCGCGCCGGTGGCGCCCGACGACGGCCTGTGGGCCAGGGTCGACGCGCTGCCACCGCGCCAGCGCGAGGCCGTCGTCCTCAAGTACGTCGGCGACCTGGACCACCGGGCCGTCGCCACCGCCCTGGGGACCTCCCCCGCCATGAGCCGCCGGCTGGTGTCCGACGCGCTCGCCACTCTCCGTCTCGATGCTGAGGAGCTGCGATGACTGCGTCGGCCCTGTCGTCCTTCGACCCGCCCCTGCGCCCGCCGCTGCTGCCCGAGTCGGACGTGTCGTATGCCGTCGAGGACACCGCGGTGGGCCGCCTCCTGCTCGCGATGACCGCCGACGGTCGCCTCGTCACGAGCGCGTACGTCCCGGACTCCGCGGCCGAGTCCGCGTGGCTGCAGCGGGTCGCGGACGTCGTCTCCCCCCGGGTCCTGCGTCACCCGTCGCGCCTGGACCAGGTCCGTCGCGAGCTCGCCGCCTACCTCGACGGCCGGGCGACGGGGTTCTCGGTGACGCCGGACCTGGCACTGGCCAGCGCGTTCCAGCGGTCGGTGCTCACCGGGCTGGCGACGCAGGTGGGCTACGGGGCGTCGACGACCTACGGGGAGCTGGCTGCCGCCATCGCGCGACCCGGCGCGGCCCGGGCCGTGGGCTCGGCCCTGGGTGCGAACCCGGTGTGCGTCGTGGTGCCGTGCCACCGGGTGCTCCCGGCCGGCGGTTCGGTCGACGGGAACGTCGGTGGGTATGCCGGTGGGCCGGCCGCGAAGTCGTACCTCCTCGCGCTCGAGGCAGGTCGTTCGGCGCAGTGATGGCCTCCCGGCGCTGCCGGGTCTACTCTGGACAAACCATGTACACGATCAAGCGCGCCGCGGAGCTCACCGGCATCGGCCTCGCCACCCTCCGGGCGTGGGAGCGCCGCTACGGCGTCGTGTCCCCGTCGCGCACCGAGAGCCGTTACCGGCTCTACTCCGACAACGACGTTCGGGCCCTCTCGATCATGGCCTCCCTCGTCGACGACGGGTGGACCGCGAGCGAGGCTGCGGCAGAGACGCTTCGGCGGGTGAGCGGGTCGGGCACGGCGACCGTCTCGTCGGTGGCCGGAGGCTCGGCACCCGCCTTCGCCACCCTCGACGAGCTGGACGAGCTCATCGCCGCAGCGGCCGAGCTGGACGTCGACCGGGTGAGCGCCATCCTCGACCGGGCGCTCGTGCGGGACGACTTCACCGTCGTCGCCGCACAGTGGCTCATGCCCGTCCTCACCGCTGTCGGCGGCGCGTGGGCCGACGGGCGCATGACGGCCGCGGGCGAGCACCTCATCAGCTATGCCGTGCAGCGCCGCCTGGCCGGGTTGTACGAAGAGGCCGCGCGGCCGACGACCGGCCCCCTCGTCGTCCTGGGCCTCCCCCCGGGGTCACGCCACGAGCTCGGACTGCTCGCCTTCGCGGTGGCGGCGCGCCAGGCCGGGCTCGACACCGCGTACTTCGGCGCGGACCTGCCGGTCTCGGACTGGGAGGCGGCTGTCTCCAGCCGATCCGCCGGTGCCGCGGTGCTGTCCGTGCCGCGGCTCGCCGACGTCGTGCCGGCCCAGTCCGTGGTCGACCGCCTGCGCGACTGTTCGCCCGCGGTCGTCGTGGCGGTCGGAGGCGGCTACCAGGAGGACATCACGGGGGCGCACCACCTGGGCCACGACCTCGCCGACGGCATCGCGCTGCTGCGCGAGCAGCTCGACGTCGCCGGGAGCACGCAGCCCGCCTGAGCGAGCACGCAGCCCGCCTGAGCGCTGGTCCTGAGTGAGGACGAACGCCGCCCCCCACCCGTTTTTCGGAGTGGGGGGCGGCGCTGTGGGGCGGGTACTGAGGGCGGGGCCTACCTCAGCACCAGGGGTAGATGAACAGGCTGTCGTCGCCTGCACGGTGGTCGGCGAGCACGACACTCAGCGGCAGCGGGTCCGGGAGCGACGCGACGTCGGTGCCTGCACGCGGCACGACGCCCACGGACACGGCGGTGGCGATCGGCAGCCCGCCCTTGGCGACGGCCGACAGGAGGCCCGCGTCCTTGAGCACGGCGAGGCCGGCCTTCTGACAGGCCGTGTCCGGTGCGGCGCTGGCGGCGGGGGCCGCGGCGATGGTCGCGGCGCCGAGGGCGAGAGCGGCGGCCGTGGTGGCGAGCTTCTTCATGGCGTTCTCCTTGGTCGTGTGGTCCCCGGTCGTGTGGGGCGCTGACCCAAGAGAACGCCCCTGTCCATGCTTTGTCAAGGGTTTGTATAAGGTTTGTCCACAGATGGCCCGAAAGGACTACGCCGCGCCCCCGTCCCCATCGGCACGCAGGCGGACCCCCATTCCGTTGTGCTGGAGGCCGATTGGCGCCGAGGTGGCTGTCAGTGGTGGCCCCTAGAGTTCCGTCATGGAGCTCGACACCGCGATCGCGAC
>NZ_AVPL01000004.1 GCF_000768695.1 Knoellia aerolata DSM 18566 | reverse complement strand
CGGGACGTCGTCGGCCTCCGCCGCCTCCGCCGGCAGCGCCTTCTCCGCGGCGGCGTGCCGGGGCGGCACGGCGAGCCGGAGCACGTCACCGACCGCTCCGCCGTAGCGCTCGGCGACGGCCCGCACGAGCGCGAGGACCGCGGGCGTGAGGACCGGCTCGGACGAGACGACGCGGCGGATCGTCGCGAGGTGCCCGTCGTGGTCGGCGAAGGCGGTCCGCGCGACGACGAACCCGTCGAGGTCCTGCCCGGCGAAGCGCACCTTGACGCGCGCACCCGGGACGACCTCCGCGGCGACGTCGGCGGGCACGAGGTACTCGAACGGGCGGTCGAGGTGGGCCAGGCCGGTGTCGACGAGGACGGAGGCCACCGGGTCGGTCTCGGCGACGGCCACGCCCTCGCGCCTGGTGGGTCGGGTGCGGGCCGACGGCTGGATCAGCGCCAGCTGCGTCCCCTCACCGACCTCGCCCATGCGGCCGAAACTAGTCGACGGTGGAGACAGGCACTCGACCCAGGCGGTCGAGCAGGAGGTCCGTCATGGCGTCCGGCCGCTCGAGCGCCGGCAGGTGCCCGGCCCAGGGGAGCTCGACCAGCTCGGCGCCGGGGATCTCGCGGGCGAGCAGGGTCGCGACGTCGCGGTGGTGAGCCACGTCGTGGGCGCCGGCGACGACGAGGGTCGGCACACGGAGCGCGGTCGGGTCCACCTCGACGCGTTCGGGCCGGGGTGCCGGCTCGACCAGACCCGCCGCGAGCTGCACCTCGAAGGCACGCCGCTGCATCCGGGCGAGGTCGGCGCGGACGTCGGGCGACGCCTTGGGGCCCAGCCAGAACTGCACGTTGAGCTCGGTGGCGGCCTCGACGTCACCGGCCTCGACCAGCTCGTCCTCCCGGTCCCCGAAGGCGAGGACGGCAGGGTCGGTGACCTCGAGCCCGCGGTACGCCGGGCACACGAGGACGAGCGAGTGGACACGGTCGGGATGGCGTGCCGCCAGCTCCAGCGCGACGCGGCCGCCGAACGAGGCCCCGACGACGGTCGCCGCCGTGACGCCGAGGGCATCGAGCAGCTGGGCGACGTCGTCGGCGTCCGCGTACGCCTCGCCCGGGAGGGGGGTGTCGCCGAACCCGCGCAGGTCCGGGCGCACCACCCGGTGCGTCGCCTCCAGCCCGGCGGCGACGGCGGCCCACATCCCGCGGTCGGCGACGCCGGCGTGCAGGAGGACGACGGCGGGACCGTCACCGGCGTCGTCGTGGGCGAGCACGGCGGGGCTCAGCCCTTGACCGCGCGCTGGAGCTCCTCGACGCGGTCGGTGCGCTCCCACGTGAACGCGTTCGTGACGCCGTGCGCGGCGGTGCGCCCGAAGTGGCCGTAGGCCGCGGTGGGCTTGTAGATCGGGCGGAGCAGGTCGAGCGCGTCGAGGATCGCCGCGGGGCGCAGGTCGAACACGGAGAGGATCGCGTCCTGGATCTTGTCGGCGGGCGCGGTCTCGGTGCCGAAGGTCTCGACGTAGATGCCGACCGGCTGGGCCTTGCCGATGGCATAGGCGACCTGGACCTCGCAGCGACGGGCGAGCCCGGCGGCGACGACGTTCTTGGCGACCCAGCGGGTGGCGTAGGCGGCGGACCGGTCGACCTTGCTCGGGTCCTTGCCGGAGAAGGCGCCGCCACCGTGGCGGGCCATGCCGCCGTAGGTGTCGACGATGATCTTGCGGCCGGTGAGTCCGGCGTCGCCCATGGGCCCGCCGATGACGAACGTGCCGGTGGGGTTGATGAGCGAGCGGTAGCTCGACGTGTCGAGGTCGGTCCCCTCCTCGGCGAGCTCGGCGAGCACCGGGCCGATGACGCTCTTCTCGATGTCGGGGCTGAGCAGCCCGTCGAGCGAGATGCCCTCGGCGTGCTGGGTCGAGAGGACGACGGTGTCGAGCCGCACGGCCTTGTCGCCGTCGTAGCTGATCGTCACCTGGGTCTTGCCGTCCGGGCGGAGGTAGGCGAGCTCCTCGCTCTTGCGGACCTTGGTCAGCCGCTCCGCGAGCCGGTGCGCGAGGTGGATCGGCAGCGGCATGAGCTCGGCGGTGTCGTCGCACGCGTAGCCGAACATCAGGCCCTGGTCGCCGGCGCCCTGCTTGTCCAGCGGGTCGATGCCCCCGGTGCGGTTCTCGTATGCCGTGTCGACCCCCTGAGCGATGTCCGGGCTCTGCTGGCCGATGGAGACCTCGACGCCGCACGAGGTGCCGTCGAAGCCCTTGGTCGAGGAGTCGTAGCCGATGCCGAGGACCGTGTCGCGCACGATCTTGGGGATCTCGACGTAGGCCTCGGTGGTCACCTCACCGGCGACGTGCACGAGGCCGGTGGTGACCATGGTCTCCACGGCGACCCGAGCCCGCGGGTCCTGCTCGAGCATCGCGTCGAGGATGGAGTCGGAGATCTGGTCGCAGATCTTGTCCGGGTGCCCCTCGGTGACGGACTCGGACGTGAACAGGCGTGCAGCCACCAAGGCTCTCCTTCAACAGCTGGGACTTCGCGCCACCACGGCGCGGATCGCCCAAATCCTACGGGTCGAAGCGGGCATCGGGGCCGGTGCCCACGCACTGGAGCCGTGGCAGCGGGCTCAGAGGAGTCCGGCGACGACGTCCCAGACCGCGTCGGACACGACGGCCTTGCTGGCCGGGCCCACCTCGACGCCCTCGTCGCTGTCGCGTCGCAGGATCGTCACGGTGTTGTCGTCGGCCCCGAAGGTCTTGTCCTCCCCGACCTCGTTGACGACGAGGACGTCACAGCCCTTGCGCGCGAGCTTGGCGCGGCCGTGCTCGAGGACGCTGCCGTCCCCGTCCCCGGTCTCGGCGGCGAACCCGACGATGACGGGGCTGTCGGCTCCCCCGCGACGCTCGACGAGCTCGGCGAGGATGTCGGGGTTGCGCACGAGCGCGATGACGGGCGCCGAGTCGTCGGGCGCACCGTCGGCGGGGGCGTCGTGGCTCTTCTTGATCTTGGCCGGCGCGTAGCTCGCCGGGCGGAAGTCCGCGACGGCGGCGGCCATGACGACGACGTCGCAGTCGGCCGCGGCGGCGTGGACGGCATCGCGCAGCTGCAGGGCGGTCTCGACGGGGACGACGTCGATGCCGGGGAGGTCGGCCGGTGCCGACGTCACGAGGGTGACCCGGGCGCCGCGCTGGGCGGCGGCGACGGCGAGGGCGTGGCCCTGCTTGCCCGAGCTGCGGTTGCCGAGGAACCGCACCGGGTCGAGAGGCTCGCGGGTGCCGCCGGCGCTGACGACGACGCGCCGCCCGACGAGGTCGCCACCGCTTGCGTCCGCAACCCTGGTCGGGTTCCCGACCAGGGTTGCGGACGCTGCGGCGGCGGCGGGGCCGGCGTCCGCAGAGGTGGTCGGGTTCCCGACCAGGGTTGCGGACGCTGCGGCGGCGCGGGCGGAGCGGGCCAGCTCGCGCTCGCACACGGCATACAGCTCCTCCGGCTCGGGGAGCCGCCCGGGACCGGTGTCCTTGCCGGTGAGGCGGCCGCTGGCCGGGGGGACGACGTGCACGCCCCGCTCGGAGAGCGTGGCGACGTTGGCCTGGGTGGCGGGGTGGTCCCACATCTCGGTGTGCATCGCCGGCGCCATGACGACGGGGCAGCGGGCGGTGAGGAGGACGTTGGTGAGCAGGTCGTCGGCCTGGCCGGTGGCGGCCCGCGCGAGCAGGTCGGCGGTCGCGGGGGCGACGACGACGAGGTCGGCCTCCTGCCCCAGGCGCACGTGCGGGACGTCGTGGACGTCGGACCACACGTCGGTGCTCACCGGCCTGCCGGAGAGCGCGGCCCACGTCGGGGCGCCGACGAACCTCAGGGCCGAGGCGGTCGGGACGACGGTGACGTCGTGGCCCGCCTCGGCGAGCAGGCGCAGGAGAGAGCAGGCCTTGTATGCCGCGATGCCGCCCGCCACACCGAGGACGACGCGCACGGGTGGCTCAGTCCTCGATCTTCTCTGCGGTGAGCTTGTTCTCGTTGATCTCGCGCAGGGCGATCGACAGCGGCTTGTCGTAGACCTCGGAGTCGACGAGGGGGCCGACGTGCTCGAGGAGGCCTTCCTGGAGCTGCGCGTAGTAGGCGTTGATCTGGCGCGCGCGCTTGGCCGAGTAGAGCACGAGGGAGTACTTGGAGTCGGCGTGCGTGAGGAGCTCGTCGATCGGCGGGTTGGTGATGCCGATGGGGTTGGCCTTGGTGCCTGACACGGAATCAGTCTCGTTTCTGGTTGGGGGTGCGCATCAATGATACGAGTTCGTCGGCGGCCCGCCGAACGTCGTCGTTGACGATGGTCACGTCGAACTCCTCCGCCGCCGCGAGCTCGGCCCGCGCGGTGGTGAGCCGGACCTCGCGCTCCTCCTCGGACTCGGTGCCCCGGCCGACGAGCCGACGGACCAGCTCGTCCCAGCTGGGCGGCGCCAGGAAGACGAACAGCGCGTCCGGCATGGTCCGGCGCACCTGCCGCGCGCCCTGGAGGTCGATCTCGAGCAGCGCGGGCCGGCCCTGCGCGAGCGCGGCCTCGACCGGCAGGCGGGGGGTGCCGTACTGGTCCCGACCGTGGACGGTGGCCCACTCGAGGAACTCGCCGCGGTCGACCATGCGACCGAAGTCCTCGTTGGTCATGAAGTGGTAGTGGCAGCCGTCGACCTCGTTGGGCCGGGGGCGGCGGGTCGTCGCCGAGACCGACAGCCAGACGTCGGGGTGGTGCTCGCGCACATGGGCCGCGACGGTGCCCTTGCCGACAGCGGTCGGGCCGGCGAGGACGGTGAGCCGGGAGGGGCCGGAGAGCCGGGAGGGGCCGGTCACGCCTTGTCGAAGCGGGCGAGGAGCGCCGAGATCTGGTTCTGCCCGAGGCCGCGCACGCGACGGCTCTCGCTGATGCCGATCTCCTCCATGAGGGCCTTGGCCTTGACCCGGCCGACGCCGGGCATCGACTCGAGGAGTGCGGACACGCGCATCTTGCCGATCACGTCGTTGGTCTTCCCTTCGATGATGACCTCCTTGAGGTCACCCTGGGCGTACTTGAGGCGGTTCTTGACGGTGGCCCGCTCGCGCCGTGCCGCTGCTGCCTTCTCCAGTGCGGCAGAGCGTTGCTCCGATGTCAGTGGCGGCAGTGCCATGGCGGAAGACCTCCGTGTGGATCTGGCTCGGGCGCTGCTTCTCAACGCCTTCCGATCGATTTAACCACGGAGGCGACCCTCCCACAGGACCCCCCCGCTCGAGCGGGGGTGGGCGGGCGCGTCAGGCGAGGAGGGTGGCCAGGCGGTCGCTGGTGGCCCGGGCCCGGTCGCGCAGCCCCGCCACGTCCGGGCCGGCCGAGAGGACGTCGCGGCTGCTCGCCGGCAGGACGTTCGGGAGGGCGTCGCCGAAGACCCGCTTGAGGTCCTCGGCGGTGCCGCCCTGGGCACCCACGCCCGGCGCGAGCAGCGGACCGCCGACGGCGGCGAGGTCGAGCCCGAGCTCCTGGACGGCGGTGCCGACGGTGGCGCCGACGACCAGGCCCGTGCTGCCGAGCTCACCGGCAGCGCGTGCCTGCACGTTCTCCGCGGCGGCGCCGAGGACCATGGTCTCGGCGACGCTCAGCGCGCCCAGCCGGGCGTGCTGGACGTCCTTGCCCTCGGGGTTCGAGGTGAGGGCGAGGACGAAGACGCCGCGGCCGTGCGCGGCGGCGGTGTCGAGCGCGGGCCGGAGCGACTCGAACCCGAGGTAGGGGCTCACCGTGAGCGCGTCGGCGGGGGCGGGGGCGGAGCCGCCGAGGTAGGCCTCGGCGTAGGCCGCCATCGTCGAGCCGATGTCGCCGCGCTTGGCGTCGAGCAGGACGAGGGTGCCGGCGGCGCGCAGCTGCCCGATGGCGCCCTCGAGCACCGCGACACCCCGGGAGCCGAAGGCCTCGAAGAACGCCGACTGCGGCTTGACCACCGCGACGTGCCCGGCGAAGGCCTCGACGCAGGTCGCGGTGAAGGCGCTCAGGCCGTCGAGGTCGTAGGTGAGGCCCCACGACTCGACGAGCGCCCGGTGCGGGTCGATGCCGGCGCACAGCGGGCCGTGCTCCTGCGTCGCGGCCCGGAGCCGCTGGCCGAAGGTGGGCTGGGGCTGGGGGGTCACGGGACCACCATCCTGTCGTGGGCGACACCGACGAGCTCGGTGATGCGGTCGACGCCGTGGGACCCGGCCAGCTCGGTGAGCTCCGTGAGCACCCGCTGCGGGGCGGTCGGGTCGTTGAACGTCGCGGTGCCGACCTGGACGCACGTCGCGCCGGCGGCGATGAGCTCGAGGGCGTCCCGGCCGGTGCGGACCCCGCCGACCCCGATGAGCGGGACCCGCTGGACCCGGCCCTCCCGCATCGCGGCGGTGACCTGCCACAGCGCCCGGACGGCGACCGGGCGGATCGACGGCCCGGACAGCCCGCCGGTGATCCCGCCGAGCTGCGGACGGAGCAGGTCGGTGTCGATGACCATCCCGAGCAGGGTGTTGATCATCGTCAGCCCGGTCGCGCCCGACTTCACCGCCGCGTCGGCGATGGAGACGATGTCGGTGACGTCGGGCGTCAGCTTGGCGAAGATCGGGACGTCGCGCGGCAGCTGCTCGCGCACCAGGGCGACGACCTTGCCCGAGGCGAGCGGGTCGCAGGCGAAGACGAGCCCGCGGTTGGCCACGTTGGGGCACGAGATGTTGACCTCGACGCCGACCACGCAGTCGAAGGCGTCGCTGTCGGCGAGGACGCGGGCGACGTCGGCGAACTCCCCCGCCGTGTTGCCGGCGATCGAGACGAGCACGCGGGCGCCGACGGACTTCAACCACGGCAGGTCCTTGCGGACGAACGCGTGGATGCCGGGCCCCTGGAGGCCGATCGAGTTGAGCATCCCCGACGCGGTCTCGGCCATGCGCGGAGTCCCCCGGCCGGAGCGGGCATCCATCATCACCGTCTTGGTGACGAACGCCCCGAGCGTCGCGACGTCGAAAAAGCGGTGCAGCTCGCGCCCGTTCGCGGCGCAGCCCGACGCCGTCATCACGGGGTTGGGCAGGGTGCGTCCGGTGAAGGTCACCGACATGTCGACCGCCATCAGTGGCCCCCCGTCCTCGGAGCGCCGACCGTGTCCTCGGGGACCCCGCAGACACCGTCGTGGAATGCCTCCCAGCGGATGCGGTCCCCACGGAAGACCGGGCCCTCGACGCACGAGCGCACCATCGAGGTCACGCCGTCCTTGCCACGGACCGGCATGACGCAGGTCATGCAGACGCCCACCCCGCAGGCCATCGACTCCTCGACGGCGACCTGGGCGACGGCGCCGTGCTCCGCGGCGACCCGCGTCACCGACTGCAGCATGCCCATGGGGCCGCAGGCGTAGGCGACCGGCGCGCCGGTGCGACGGAAGACCTCGGGCAGCACGTCGCTGACCCACCCGCGCTGACCGGCGGAGCCGTCGTCGGTCGTCACCGTGACGCGGTCGGCGGCCCGTCGCGCCTCGACGACACCGAAGAGCCGGTCCTCGGACGCGGCGCCGAGCACCATCTCCACGGTGCAGCCACGCTCGCGCAGGACCTCGGCGAGCCAGAAGAGCGGTGCGGAGCCGTAGCCCCCGCCGACGAGGACGCACGGCACCGGCTCGGTCGGCAGCGGGAACGCGCGGCCGAGCGGTGCCACGACGTCGACGGAGTCGTGGGCGCGCAGCCCGGTGAGCCACTGCGTGCCGGCGCCCTTGGCGGCGACGACGAGGTCGAGGGTGCCGCCGTAGGTGCCGGACGGGCTGACCTTGTGGATCGAGAACGAGCGACGCAGCAGCGTCCCGCTCGTCGGGCCGCCGACCGCGAGCGCGGCGAACTGCCCCGGACGGGCGAGCTCGGCCACGCCCGGCGCGACGATGGTGAGGTGGTGGTAGGCGCCGACCCGTCGGGTCGCGATGACCTCGCCGTCGACCTTGACGACCCCGGACTCCCGGCTCACCTGTCCCCCACCTGCATGAGGTCGAGGTGCCGGGCGTGCTCCTGCAGCGACGTCACCGTGAGGTCGCCCCGGCGCAGCGCCTCGATGGCCTGGACGGCGGCGGCGAACTCCTGCACCGTCGTGATGAGCGGGACGTCGGCCGCGTTGGCGGCGGCCCGGATGGCGTAGCCGTCCGCCCGGGCGCTCTGCCCGGTGGGCGTGTTGATGACCATCGCGATCTCGCCGTCGAGGATGAGCTCGGCGATCGTGCGCGCCTCGCTCGCCACGTGGTCGGTGGCCCGCTCGGTGATCTTGCGGATGACCTTGGCCGGAATCCCGTTGCGCCGCAGCACATCCGCGGTGCCCGACGTCGCCACGACGTCGAACCCCAGGTCGACGAGGCGACTGACCGGGAAGAGCATCGCCCGCTTGTCGCGGTTGGCGACCGAGACGAAGACGGTGCCGTCGGCCGGGAGTCCTCCGTATGCCGCGAGCTGGCTCTTGCCGAACGCGCGGCCGAACGTCGTGTCGATGCCCATGACCTCGCCCGTCGAGCGCATCTCCGGTCCGAGGAGGCTGTCGACCATCCGCCCGTCGGCCTGCCGGAACCGGTGGAACGGCAGGACGGCCTCCTTGACCGAGATCGGCGCGTGCGGCGGGAGGGTCCCCCCGTCGCCGCTCGGCGGGAGCACGCCCTCCTCGCGCAGCTGGCGGATGCTGGCCCCGAGCATGATGCGGGCTGCGGCGTTGGCCAGCGCCACCCCGGTCGCCTTGGCGACGAAGGGCACGGTGCGCGACGCCCGCGGGTTGGCCTCGAGGACGTAGAGGATGTCCTGGGCCAGGGCGAACTGGACGTTCATCAGCCCGACGACCCCGATCCCCCGGGCGAGCTTGAGCGCGCTCTCGCGGACCAGCTCGATCTCGGCGTTGCCGAGGGTCGCGGGCGGCAGCGCGCAGGCGCTGTCGCCGGAGTGGATGCCGGCCTCCTCGATGTGCTCCATCACGCCACCGAGGTACATCTCGGTGCCGTCGTAGAGGACGTCGACGTCGATCTCGATCGCGTCGTCGAGGAAGCGGTCGACGAGCACGGGGTGCCCGGACGACGCGGCGGTCGCGCGGTCGACGTACGTCGTCAGGGTCTCGTCGTCGTAGACGATCTCCATGCCCCGGCCACCGAGGACGTAGGACGGGCGCACGAGCACCGGGTAGCCGATGTCCCGCGCCACCGCGAGGGCCTCCTCGGCGTTGTATGCCGTGCCGTGCTTGGGTGCGGGCAGCTTCGCCTCCGCGAGCACGCGTCCGAAGGCGCCCCGGTCCTCGGCGAGGTCGATCGCCTCGGGAGAGGTGCCGACGATGGGGACCCCGGCGTCCTTGAGTGCGTGGGCGAGGCCGAGCGGCGTCTGCCCGCCGAGCTGGACGATGACGCCGGCGATCGGGCCGGCCTGCTTCTCGGCGTGGTAGACCTCGAGCACGTCCTCGAGCGTGAGCGGCTCGAAGTAGAGGCGCGAGCTCGTGTCGTAGTCGGTCGAGACGGTCTCGGGGTTGCAGTTGACCATGACCGTGTCGTAGCCGGCGTCGCGAAGCGCGAAGCTCGCGTGGACGCAGGAGTAGTCGAACTCGACACCCTGGCCGATCCGGTTGGGGCCCGAGCCGAGGATGATGACCGCCTCGCGCTCCCGCGGGGCGACCTCGCTCTCCTCGTCGTACGAGCTGTAGTGGTACGGAGTCTGCGCCGCGAACTCGGCGGCGCAGGTGTCGACGGTCTTGAAGACCGGCCGCACCCCGAGGGCGTGACGGACGCCGCGCACGACCGCTTCCGGCATGCCCCGGATCTCGCTGAGCTGCTGGTCGGAGAAGCCGTGGCGCTTGGCCAGCCGGAGCAGCTCGGGTGTGAGCTCGGGCGCGCGGCCGACGGCGTCGGCGACCTCGTTGAGGAGCTCGATCTGGTCGAGGAACCACGGGTCGATCCCGGTGGCCTCGTGCGTCTCCTCGACGCTCGCGCCGCCGCGCATCGCCTGCTGGACGGTGACGATGCGGCCGTCGGTCGGGCGGGCGGCGACGGTGAGGAGCTCGAGCGCCTCGTCACGCGTCGGCGCCGTGTCGCGCCAGTGGAACGAGGAGCCCTTCTGCTCCACGGAGCGCAGTGCCTTCTGCATCGCCTCGGTGAAGTTGCGGCCGATGGCCATCGCCTCGCCGACCGACTTCATCGTCGTCGTCAGGGTGTCGTCGGCGGAGGGGAACTTCTCGAACGCGAACCGGGGCACCTTGACGACGACGTAGTCGAGGCTGGGCTCGAAGCTGGCCGGCGTCTCGCGGGTGATGTCGTTGGGCACCTCGTCGAGGGTGTAGCCGATCGCCATCTTGGCGGCGATCTTGGCGATCGGGAACCCCGTGGCCTTGGAGGCCAGCGCCGAGGAGCGCGAGACGCGCGGGTTCATCTCGATGACGATGATCCGGCCGTCCGCCGGGTTGACGGCGAACTGGATGTTGCAGCCGCCCGTGTCGACCCCGACCTCGCGGATGATCGCGATGCCGACGTCACGCAGCCGCTGGTACTCGCGGTCGGTGAGGGTGAGCGCCGGGGCGACCGTGATCGAGTCGCCGGTGTGCACGCCCATGGGGTCGAGGTTCTCGATCGAGCAGACGACGACCACGTTGTCCTCGTGGTCGCGCATCACCTCGAGCTCGTACTCCTTCCACCCCGCGATCGACTCCTCGAGGAGCACCTCCGTGGTGGGGCTGGCCTGCAGCCCCGCGCCTGCCATCCGGCGCAGCTCGGTCTCGTCGTGGGCGAAGCCCGAGCCGAGCCCGCCCATGGTGAACGACGGGCGCACGACCATCGGGTACCCGAGCTCGTCGGCGGCGGCGAGGCACTCGTCCATCGTGTGCGCGATGACCGACCGGGCGCTCTCGGCGCCGCAGCGCTCGACCACGCCCTTGAAGAGCTGGCGGTCCTCCCCGAGCTGGATCGCCTCGACGTTCGCGCCGATGAGCGGGCAGCCGTACTTCTCGAGGACGCCGTTCTCGTGCAACGCGATGGCGACGTTGAGGGCCGTCTGGCCTCCGAGGGTCGCGAGCACCGCGTCGGGCCGCTCCTTGTCGATGATCTTCTCGACGACCTCGGGCGTGATCGGCTCGATGTAGGTCGCGTCCGCGAACTCCGGGTCGGTCATGATCGTCGCCGGGTTGGAGTTGACGAGGATGACGCGCACCCCCTCCTCACGCAGCACGCGGCACGCCTGGGTGCCGGAGTAGTCGAACTCGCAGGCCTGCCCGATGACGATCGGGCCGGACCCGATGACGAGGACGCTCGTGATGTCGTCGCGCTTCGGCATGTCAGGCGCTCACCTTCCGGGAGTCGAGCAGTTCGATGAAGCGGTCGAAGAGGTATGCCGCGTCGTGCGGTCCCGCCGCCGCCTCCGGGTGGTACTGGACGGAGAAGGCGGTGAGGGCCCCCGAGTCGGAGCGCAGCTCCAGCCCCTCGACGACGTCGTCGTTGAGGCAGACGTGGGAGACCCGCGCCGTCCCGAACGGGGTGTCGCTGTCGCGGTCGAGCGGTGCGTCGACCGCGAAGCCGTGGTTGTGCGAGGTCACCTCGACCTTGCCGGTGCTGCGGTCCAGGACGGGCTGGTTGATGCCCCGGTGGCCGTAGCGGAGCTTGTAGGTCCCGAAACCCAGCGCGCGGCCGAGCAGCTGGTTGCCGAAGCAGATGCCGAAGAACGGGACCCCCGCACCGAGGACCTCGCGCAGCACGCCGACCGCGTGGTCGGCGGCGGCCGGGTCGCCCGGTCCGTTGCTGAAGAAGACCCCGTCGAGGCCGTGGGCGTCCTCGAGCGCGGCGAGGTCGGCCCAGGTCGAGCCGGCCGGGAGGACGTGCACCTCGATCCCGCGCGCGGCCATGAGCTGGGGGGTCATCGCCTTGATGCCCAGGTCGAGGGCCGCGACGGTGAACCGCTTCTCCCCCCGTGCCTCCACGACGTATGCCGTGTCCGTGCTGACCTCGTCGGCCAGGGAGGCGCCGAGCATCTCGGGCGCAGCGGTGACGCGCTCGAGGAGGTGCGCGGCCGGCATACCGGCCGACTCCCCGGAGAAGATCCCGACCCGCATCGCCCCGCGCTCCCGCAGGTGGCGGGTGAGCGCCCGGGTGTCGATGTCGCAGATCCCGACGACCCCCTGCGCGACGAGCTCGTCCTCGAGGGAGCGCTGCGAGCGCCAGCTCGAGGGGCGGATGGAGGGGTCGCGCACGACGTAGCCGGACACCCAGATGCGCGAGGACTCGTCGTCCTCGTCGTTCCAGCCGGTGTTGCCCACGTGCGGGGCCGTCATGACGACGACCTGGCGGTGGTAGCTGGGGTCGGTGAGCGTCTCCTGGTAGCCGGTCATCGCGGTGCAGAACACGGCCTCGCCGAGGGTCTCGCCCCGGCTGCCGTACGCGTGACCGGCGAAGGTGCGTCCGTCCTCGAGGACGAGCACGGCGGGTTCGCGGGTCTGGAGTGCCTTCGTCGTGCCGCTCATGCTGACTCCTCGGGCGAGGCCGTGACCCGGCCGCGCAGGATGGTCGTGTGGACGGCACCGGTGAAGCTCATGCCGTGCCATGGATTGTTGCGGGACAACGACTTCGACGCGGCGGCGTCCACCGTGTGCCCGCCGTCGGTGTCGACGAGGACGAGGTTGGCGGGGGCACCCACCTCGATCGCCCGCCCGTGGTCCGACAGGCCGGCGATGCGCGCCGGTGCGAGCGACATCCGGTCGGCGAGCCCGGCGAGGTCGAGGGCGCCGGAGCGGACCATCGTGTCGTGGACGACGGCGAAGGCCGTCTCCAGCCCGAGCATGCCGAAGGCCGCGTCGACGAACGCGTGCTCCTTGTCGTGGCGGGCGTGCGGTGCGTGGTCGGTCGCGACCGCGTCGATGGTGCCGTCCGCGAGGGCGGCCCGGAGGACCTCGACGTCCTCGCGGGGGCGCAGCGGCGGGTTGACCTTGAACGTCGGGTCGTAGCCGCTGAGCCGGTCCTGCGTGAGGAGGAGGTGGTGGGGCGTCACCTCGGCGGTGAGGTGGATGCCGGCGGACTTGGCCCAGCGGACGACCTCGACCCCCTCGGCGGTGCTCACGTGCGCGACGTGCACCCGGGACCCGGTGTGCCGGGCGAGCTGCGCGTCCCGGGCGATGATGCTCGACTCGGCGACGGCCGGCCAGCCCGGGAGGCCGAGGCGCCCCGAGAGCTCGCCCTCGTGGCAGCACGCGGCCGAGCCGGCGAGCGTGGGGTCCTGGCTGTGCTGGCTGACGACGCCGCCGAAGGCGCGGACGTACTCGAGGGCGCGCCGCATCACCCGGGCGTCGTGGACGCATCGTCCGTCGTCGGAGAACACGGAGACGCGTGCGCGAGAGCGGTGCATGAGGGCGAGCTCGGCCAGCTCCTCCCCCGCCAGCGCCTTGGTGACCGCGCCCACCGGCTGGACGTCGACGAGGCCGGCCGCCCGCCCGAGGTCGAGGACCCGCTCGGCGGCCTCGGCGGTGTCGGTGACCGGGCTCGTGTTGGCCATGGCGAGGACGGCGGTGAACCCGCCCGCGGCGGCGGCCGCGGAGCCGGTCGCGATGGTCTCGGCGTCCTCGCGGCCGGGCTCGCGCAGGTGGGTGTGGAGGTCGACGAAGCCGGGCAGGAGGGTCAGGCCGTCCGCGGCGAGGCGCTCGACGTCCGAGGGGGCGTCGAGGCCGGAGCCGATCTCGGCGACCACACCGTCGCGGACGAGGACGTCGACGGCGTCGCCACCCAGCGGGCGGGCGCCGGTGATGAGGAGGGCGCTCATGCCGCGCTCCCCGCCCACGCAGAGCGTGGGACCCGTGCAGCAGCGTCAGCCCCGCCGTCGGCGCCGGCCAGCAGGTGGTAGAGCACGCTCATCCGCACCGCGACACCGGCGCTCACCTGGTCGAGGACGAGGCTCTGGGCGGCGTCGGCGGCGTCCGCGCTGATCTCGAGTCCGCGGTTCATGGGGCCGGGGTGGCAGATGACGATCTCCGGGTTGAGGTCGGTGAGACGGGCGAGGCGGTCGCGGGTGAGGCCGTAGCCGACGGTGTACTCACGGGCCGTGGGGAAGTAGCCGCCGCTCATCCGTTCCTTCTGGACGCGGAGCATCATCAGCGCGTCGACCGGGCGGGCGCCCTCGCCGCCGAGGACCGCGTCGAGGTCGTGGCCGACGGTGAAGCCGTCCCGGTGGGCCCACGACGTGATCCCGCTCGGCATGAGGGTCGGTGGCGCCACGAGCGTGACGGCCGCACCGAGCCGGCGCAGGGAGATGAGGTTGGAGCGCAGGACGCGGGAGTGGGTGAGGTCGCCGACGATGGCGACGTGCCGGCCCTCGAGGGAGCCGAGGCGCCGCTCCATCGTGTAGGCGTCGAGCAGGGCCTGGGTGGGGTGCTCGTGGGTGCCGTCGCCGGCGTTGATGACGTGCGCGTCGACCCACCCGGCGACCTGGTGGCAGGCGCCGGACGCCCCGTGACGGATGACGAACGCGTCGACCCCCATGGCGTCGATGGTCCGCACGGTGTCGCGCAGGGACTCGCCCTTGGAGGTCGCCGAGCCCTTGCCGGTGATGTTGATGGTGTCCGCGGACATCCACTTGCCGGCGATCTCGAACGAGCTGCGGGTGCGGGTCGAGTCCTCGAAGAAGAGGTTGATGATCGTGCGACCCCGCAGGGTGGGGATCTTCTTCACCTCGCGGTGCTGGACCTCGTGCATCTGGGTCGCGGTGTCGAGGATCGTCCGGATCGCGGCGGCGTCGAGGTCGGACATCGAGAGGAGGTGGCGCGGCATGCGCGTGCTGGTCACCGCACGCCCCCGGTGATCGTCACGCTGTCGGCGTCGTCGAAGTCCGCGAGCCGGACGCGCACCGTCTCGCTCTGCGACGTCGGGAGGTTCTTTCCGACGTGGTCGGCCCGGATCGGCAGCTCGCGGTGGCCCCGGTCGACGAGGACGGCGAGCCGGACCGCGGCCGGGCGGCCGTGGTCGGCGAGGGCGTCGAGCGCCGCGCGGACCGTGCGGCCGCTGTAGAGGACGTCGTCGACGAGGACGACGACCTTGCCGTCGACGCCGGAGTCGGGGATCTCGGTGGGCATCGGCGCCCGGGTCGGCTGGCGGCGCAGGTCGTCGCGGTACATCGTGATGTCGAGGCTGCCGACGGGGATCGCGCTCCCCTCGACCTCGGCGATGATCGCCGCGAGCCGGCGGGCGAGCGGCACGCCACGGGAGGGGATGCCGAGCAGGACGAGACCGTCGGCGCCCTTGTTGGCCTCGAGGATCTCGTGGGCGATGCGGCGCAGGGCCCGGGAGATATCGCCGGCTCCGAGGACCGTCCTCCCCTCGCCGGTCGCGGGGGTGGACTCACTCGAGGAGCTCTGAGTCTGATCTGAGCTCGGTGGCACAGCGGTGTCAGGACACATGGGTGTCGTGACCTCCTTCCCTGCCTCACGGGACAGGTCGTTAAAGGATGTCGGTCGGGGTCACTGTAGCCAGTGAACGGCCACCCGTCGCAACCGGCCCCGGCGCGCGTCCACGACGTGGGACGCATAACGCGGTGCTATGCCAGACCAAAGTGAACATGATGTAATGACGGCACTCCCACACCGACGAAGGAGGCACCGTGCACCCGCAGACGACACCCCAGGCCGCGGCGGCGTGCCCCTCCCCCGTGTCGGAGGGGTCGCTGTTTCCGCCGCGGGACGCGGACGCCGAGACCTTCCGGGCGTGGCTGGCCCGGGCGGCGTGGCCCGAGGTCGTCTTCGGCGCACGTCTCCCCACCACCGAGACGGCTCGCCGAGCCTGACGGCCGGGCCGCGAGGGAGGTGTCAGGCCTTCTTGCGAGACGGCTTGCGGGCCGGGCGGACGACGAGGACGGGGCACGGGGCGTACTGCTGGACGCGCTGGGCCGTGCTCCCGAGCAGGATCGTGTCGGTGATCCCGCGCGAGCCGCTCGCCACGATGACGAGCCCCGCACCGAGCTGCCCGGCCGCCTTGATGATCTCGTTGGCCGGCGAGCCGCTGCGCACGCGCGGGGTCACCTTGGGACCCCACCCGTCGAACACGGCGGCGATCGCCTCGGTCGCGGCGAGCGCCTCCGCCCGGAACGACGCGTGCTCGAGCGAGCTCATCGTCGAGGCGCCCCCTCCCAGCTCGTTGGAGAACGACACCGCGGCCAGGGGCCGGACCACCGCGATGACCGACACCGCGCTGATCTTGCCGGGGTCGAGGATCGTCGTGGCATAGCGGGCGGCGGTCAGCGACTGCTTGGAGCCGTCGGTGGCGATGATGACGTGCATGTCCTCACACTCCGGTCGTGGTGTCTGACGTGGACAGGTCGGTGTCGGTCCGGTCGGGGTCGGTCTCGTCCGGGTCGGCGCCGCGGTGACCGAAGATCTTCTCGGCGACGAACAGGGCACCGCCGAGGACGAGCAGTCCGGCGCACCACCAGAGGGACCCCGGGTCGTCGACGACGACGTAGGCGAGGAGCAGCACGTTGCCGAGGATGCCGATCCACAGCAACGGCGTCGGGGCGTGGTAGACGTCCTCGCGCTCCTCCTGTCCGCGCAGCTTGAGCGCCGAGATGATGACGAGGGCGTAGATGAAGAGCGTGAAGACCACCGTGACCAGCGCGAGCCGCTCGACGACGTCGACGCCGACGCCCACCCGGTTGAGCAGGGCCCCGACGAGCAGCAGCCCGCAGACGACGGCGGCGGCGAAGATGAGCGCCACCCACGGGCTGCGACGGGTCGCGTGGATCCTGCCGAACGCTCCGGGGACGACGTCCTCGCGCGACATCCCGTAGAGGATGCGCGACTGGGTGACGACCGCGACGAGGGTCGTGTTGGTGATCGCGGTCATCGCGATGACGGCGAAGAGCATCGTCATGATGCCGACGGGCACCGGGAGCACGCCGGCCTTGACGACCTCGAGCAGCGCGGCGTCCGACTCCGCGAGCGTGCCGACCGGGACGACGAGCGCCGCGGTGACGGCGACGACGACGTAGATGATGCCGGCGGCGAGCATGCCCCCGACCAGTGCCCTGGGGAAGGTCCGTGACGGCTCGACCGTCTCCTCGGCGACGTTGGCGGCGTTCTCGAACCCGGTCATGGCGAAGAACGCCAGCGCCACACCGGCGATGACGGCGAACACCGGGCTCTGGTCGCCGGTGTCGAACTGGGTCAGCGTCCCGAAGTCCGCCTTGCCCTGCGCGACGTAGACGATGCCGATGATGACGACGATGACGAGGCCGGCGATCTCGACGAAGGTCATCACCATGTTGGCGACGACCGACTCGGTGATCCCGATGAAGTTGACGACGGCGAGGATGAGGATGAAGACGATCGTCACGAGCAGCGCCGGGGGCATGTCCCACACCTGCGCGAAGTAGCTCGAGAACCCGGTCGCGAGCGATCCGGCCGCGGCGAAGCTCGCCGAGAGCATGCAGACGGTGATGAGGAAGGTCAGCGGGCGGTTGCCGAACGCCTTGTTGACGTACAGCGCGGCGCCGGCGGCCTTGGGGTACTTGGTGACCAGCTCGGCGTACGCGAGGCCGGTGATCGTCGCGATGGTGATGCCCACGGCGAAGGCGATCCAGAACGCTCCCCCGACGGCTGCGGCGACGAGGCCGATGAGGACGTAGATCCCCGATCCCAGCACGTCACCGAGGACGTAGAAGAAGAGCAGGCGTCCGGTGATGGACCGCTTGAGCCCGTCGTCGTCTGCCTGGGTGACAGGTCGTGCGTCCGTCTCGTCGATCACGAGGTCCCCCGTTCGTGCCCGCCCTTCCGGCGGACTTCGTTCCGTCGAACCTAGGCGAGGAACGAGGGGTGCGCGCGGGCAAGAGACGGCCTTTCTTGGCCGGTCGGCTCTCAGACCGGCCGGGACATGGCGACGCGACGACCGTGCCACAGCAGCCCGGCCTCCTCCTCCGCGAGCCGCAGGGGCGCCATCCACGGCGGCTCGGGCGCCAGCTCGACGAAGCCGTGGCGGGCATAGAAGGGTGCGTTCCACGGCACGTCGGCGTAGGTGCGCAGGGTGACCCGTCGGCCGCCGCGCGAGGCGACCTCACGGCATACGGCATCGAGCAGGGCCGTGCCCCACCCGCGGCGGCCGTGGGCCGGGTCGACGACGAGCTGCTCGAGGTGCCAGCGCCCCGCGAGGTCGACGACGTGGGCGAAGCCGACCACGGGCTCCCCCACCACGAGGACGAAGCCCGGCTCAGCGGCGCGTTCCTCGCCCGACGGAGGCGGTGGCCAGTCCACGTCACCGAAGACGGTGTCGAACAACCGGTCCCCGGACGCCTCGACGGCCGCCAACCTCGCAAGGTCGGCGGCCGTCGCGGTGCGGACGTGGGGCATCAGGCCAGGGTGGGCTTGACCTCGGCCAGGCGCGCGAGCAGTCCGTTGACGAACTTCGGCGAGTCGTCGGTCGAGAGCTCGGTCGCGAGCGCGACCGCCTCGCTGATCGCGACACCCTCCGGCACCTCGGCGAAGAGGACCTCGTACGCGCCGAGACGAAGGATGGCGCGGTCCACGGCGGGCATCCGCTCGAGGGTCCAGCCCTGCGAGTACGTCGTGAGGAGGTCGTTGATCTGCGTCCAGTTGTCGACGACGCCGACGACGAGGTCGGCGGTGAACTCCGTGAGCGGCGCCTCGGTCACCGGGGCGGCGAGGCGCTCCTTGAGGAGGTCACGGGCGTTGACCTGACGCTGCTCGGCCTCGAAGAGGAGGTCGATCGCGCGCTTGCGCGCCTTGCTGCGTGCGGCCACAGGTCAGTTGACCCGACCGAGGTAGGACCCGTCGCGCGTGTCCACCTTGACCTTGTCACCGGTGTTGAGGAAGAGCGGGACGCCGATCTCGGCGCCCGTCTCGAGGGTGGCGGGCTTGGTGCCCCCGGTCGAGCGGTCGCCCTGCAGGCCCGGCTCGGTGTACTGGATCTCGAGGACGACCGACGCGGGCAGCTCGATGAAGAGCACGTTGCCCTCGTGCCGGGCGACGATCGCGTCCTGGTTCTCGAGCATGAACTTCGCGGCGTCCCCGACGACCGCCGGCGTCACCGTGATCTGGTCGAAGGTGTCGCCGTCCATGAAGACGTAGTCGGTTCCGTCGTTGTAGAGGTACTGCATGTTGCGCTTGTCGACGCTGGCCGTCTCGACCTTGGTGCCGGCGTTGAACGTCTTGTCGACGACCTTGCCCGAGAGCACGTGCTTGAGCTTGGTCCGCACGAAGGCCGGGCCCTTGCCGGGCTTGACGTGCTGGAACTCCACCACGGTCCACAGCTGGCCCTCGAGGTTGAGGACGAGGCCGTTCTTGAGGTCGTTCGTCGATGCCACGTGTGTGTCGCTTTCGCTGGAGGTCGAGGATCCCGTATGCCGTCGCGCCGGGCGCGCACGAACGTCCCGGAGGACTGGGGTGCCGGAGTCGCGGGCGAGTCTAACGGTCGCGGACACCCCTCCCCGAATCGCCGACGCGGGAAGCGGCGGCTCAGAGGAACTGCGCCGGGTCGAACTCCTCGATGGGGATGACCCGGATGCGCGGCAGCGGTGACGTGAACGCCTTGACGTCGAACTCGAGGTCGAAGCTCTCCAGGCCGTCGGCCTGCAGCGCCGTGAACCCGCTGTTGCGGAACTCGCGGAACGCCATCACCCCGACCCGTCGCTCGTCCTCGAGCAGCCCCTCGAGCTCCTCGAGGAAGTCACCGTCGTGGCTGACGAGCATGACGTCGGCGTCGCGGTCGCGGATGGCGCGCAGGGTGCGCTGGATCGCGACGTCGACCACCTTGACGTCGGAGTCACCGGACAGCGGGACCGGCTGGAACCCCAGCGCCTTGAGGGCCTGGATGAAGGACATCGGCATGCCGGAGCTGGCGTTGAGGAAGAACAGCCCCCGCACCTCCTGGCCCCAGGTGTCCCTGGCGAAGGTGAGGAGGCGGTCCCAGCGGGGCCGCTCGTCGGGCTGCGGGCGCCGGCCGAGGATCGACGTGCCGAGGGTGGCGTCGATGTTCTCGCCGTCGACGAGGAGGTAGGTCAGCACGTCGCTGCCGCCGTCGTCGGTCGAGGACGCGGACGGGGGCGGGGACTGCGCGGCTGCCATGCCCGGAGTCTAGGCGGCCCGCGGTCTCAGACGCCGATGGTCAGGTTGGCGACGTAGCCCGACGACGCGTCATCGGTGACGGTCGCGAGCTGGTGGACGCCGCCGGCGTCGCCGAAGACGGTGTCGGAGGGGAGCGAGGTCCGCTGCATGGTGCGGACGCTGTCGTCGTGGCCCGCGGTGGCGTAGACGGCGGCGCAGGGCGGCGGTCGAGGAGCGTGGCGACGTCGAACTCGAGCCCGCGGTCGTGGTCCGGGTGCGGCTGCTGCGGGAGGTGTCGTTCGCTCAGGTGCGCCACCCTCCCGGGGAAGGCCGTCACCGAGGTGTCCGTTCCTGTGCGCCTCCGTGAGCGCGTAACCCGGGCACCGGGCCCCCGCCGGGGGCAGACTGCGGGACATGAAAGCGAAGTCGCTCATCGGTGTCGCCGTCGCAGGTCTGGCCGGGGTTGCGGTCCGTGACCTGACGCAGAAGAAGCACGCCCTCAAGCGGAACTTCCCGGTGATCGCGCACGCGAGGTACGCGTTGGAGCGGGTCGGGCCCGAGCTGAGGCAGTACATCGTCACGAGCAACGACGAGGACCGGCCCTTCTCACGCGACCAGCGAAGCTGGGTCTACGCGAGCAGCAAGAAGGAGAACAACTACGTCGGGTTCGGCACCGACAACGACGTCGAGCACCTCGAGAACTACCCGATCGTCAAGCACCGCACCTTCTCCCCGTCCGCACCCTCGACCGCCGTGGCCCACGGGCACGCAGACGACGAGCTGTCGCTCCCCTCGGCGAAGGTCCTCGGAGGACCGCGCGGACGCACCCACGCGTTCCGCCCGAGCTCGGTGGTCAACGTCTCCGCGATGAGCTTCGGCGCACTCTCCGGTCCCGCCATCGAGGCGTTGAACCGGGGCGCGGCCCTCGCCGGCGCGATGCACAACACGGGCGAGGGCGGCCTGTCCGAGCACCACCGCAAGGGTGGCGACCTCATCTTCCAGATCGGCACGGCCTACTTCGGGTGTCGCGACGAGCAGGGCCGGTTCGACCTCGCCAGGCTCGTCGACCTCGTCCAGTCGGCCCCGGTGCGTGCCATCGAGGTCAAGCTCAGCCAGGGGGCCAAACCCGGACTGGGCGGGCTGCTCCCGGCGGCGAAGATCACCGAGGAGATCAGCGCGATCCGGGGCATCCCCATGGGCGTCGACTGCGCCAGTCCCTCCCGCCACTCGGAGTTCGACAGCGTCGACTCGATGCTCGACTGGGTGGAGCGGGTCGCCGACGCCACGGGACTGCCCGTCGGCATCAAGTCCGCCGTCGGCGAGCTCGACTTCTGGGAGCACCTCGCGCAGGAGATGTCGAGCCGGACCCGCGGGGTCGACTTCGTCACGGTCGACGGCGGCGAGGGCGGCACCGGAGCAGCGCCGCTCGTCTTCACCGACTCGGTCGCCCTCCCCTACCGGGTGGGTTTCGCCCGCGTCTATGCGGAGTTCGCCAAGGCCGGCCTCACCGACGACCTCACCTTCATCGGCAGCGGCAAGCTCGGGCTCCCGGCCAACGCTCTCGTCGCGTTCGCCCTGGGCGCGGACATGCTCAACGTCGCCCGCGAGGCGATGCTCGCCGTCGGCTGCATCCAGTCGCAGAAGTGCCACACCGACCACTGCCCCACCGGCGTCGCGACCCAGAACCCCTGGCTCGTGCGGGGACTGGACCCGACCCTGAAGTCGGTGCGGCTCGCCAACTACCTCCAGACGCTGCGCCGGGACCTGCTCAAGGTCTCGGAGTCGTGCGGGGTCGCCCACCCGGGCCTCATCGACGCCGACGCCGTCGAGATCCTCGACGGCAACCGCCGTGGCACTGCGCTGCGCGAGGTCTACGGCTACGAGCCGGGCTGGGGTTCGCTGGGCCCGGCGCTCACCGAGGAGATCACGTCGATCATGTGGCCGCAGCGCGACCTGGACACCGAGGCTCCGGAGTCCACCACCGCCACCGCCTGACCCCGCCCCCGAAGGGACGTGTCGTTCCCGGGGGCGGCCACGGCACCACCCGGGTTGCCCATGGACGTGGCCGGAGGGGCCGGAGAAGACTCGATCGAGCCGGGCCCTGACGGTAGACGACACACTCGACTGGTGAGGAGTCCCGACATGACGACCCCTTGGTGGAGGCGCGCAGCGATGCTCGTCGCCCTCGTCCTCCCCGTGTTCCTCGGCCCCCTCCCGGCGGCCCGCGCCGATGCCGGTGGGGTCCAGCTCAAGCCGATCGGCACCCCGTCGTGGCAGCCGGTCGACTGTCACCTCTTCTCGGCGCCCGTCGGCACCGCAGCGTCGGGCTATGCCGAAGCGTCCGACACGGTCGGCCGACTGTTGCCGCCTCCCGACCACGTGCCACGACCGCCGTTGCTGGCCATCGGGCCCGGGGCTGCGCACACGCCCCCCTACGACACCGAGCTGGGAGACGGCATACGGGCCCTGGGCTTCCACCGGGGTCATCGGTTCACCGCCTCGGAGTTCTCCGAGGGCGCGGGAGTCTTCCTCGTGTGCATGGTCGTTCCCGACCCCGGGGTCGTCGGGTCGTCGCCGGACTTCGCCTCGGGCCCGATCATCCCCAACTCGACGTTCCCGATCCACGTCGAGGGTGTGGCCACCCGGAACGGCGACCCGTTCGACCCCTTCCTCACGAACTTCGACGTGCCGCCGCTCACCACCTCGATCGACCCGGCGTTCGACGTGGACGGCCACAGTCATTTCCCCATCTTCGTCGCCACGAACGCGGACTTCGGCCCCGCGGACAGCGACCTCCGGGGTCGATACGTCTACCGCTTCACGATGGTCGACGCGTCGGGCGCGGGCTGGACGGTTGGGGCGCACTTCGTCGTCAGGCCGTAGGACGACCGACGCCCCGGCCCACGGCCCCCGGCCTTCTGCCTACGGTGGAGCGTGAGCCATCCAGCCATCGAGCCCGTCTCCACGATCGCACCGGACCTGCGTGGTCCGGTCATGATGACCCAGAGCTGGCAGGACCTGACGTTCCTGCACTGGGCGGTCGAACCGGGAGCCGTCGCGCACCGGATGCCACCCGGCGTTCGCCCGGACACCCTTGGTGGTGTCACGTACGTCGGACTGATCCCGTTCCGGATGGTCGGCGCCGGAATCGCCCGCGGTCCCGGGGTCCCGTGGCTGGGGTCGTTCCTCGAGACGAACGTGCGGCTCTACTCCGTCGACGACACCGGCCGCCGTGGCATCGTGTTCCTCAGCCTCGACGCCGACCGCGCGGCGGTGGTGGTCGGCGCACGGGCGGCGTTCGGGTTGCCGTACCGCTGGGCGCGGATGAGCCACGGAGTGAGCGGTGACGTGCACACGTACGACGTCCGACTCCACCGTCGCGGCAGGTCGCCGGAGAGCCAGGTGGTCGTCCGCGCCGGTGGACGGCGCGAGAGCACCGAGCTGGACGACTTCCTCAGCGCTCGCTGGGGACTTCACGTGCACGCGTGGGGCCGGACCCTGTACGTCCCCAACCGCCACCAGGCCTGGCCACTGCACGACGCGGAGGTGCTCTCCCTGCACGACGAGCTGATGGCATCAGTGGGGCTGCCGGATCTCGCGGCACGTCCACCCGACCATGTGGCGTTCAGTCCCGGGGTGCGCACCCAGTTCGGCTTCCCCGGGGACGCGAGCCGACCCCGGCGCCACTGATCCCCGACGTCCGGGGAGCGACTCCGGCTGTGGCGGGGCTGGCAGAGCCCGGCTCACAGTTCGCGGACGACCCTCGCAGGCGAGCCGACGGCGACCACTCCGGCCGGGAGGTCCCGGGTCACGACGGACCCCGCTCCGACGACCGTGTCGGCCCCGATGGTCACGCCGGGACAGACGATGACGCCTCCGCCGAGCCAGACGTTGTCGCCGATGGCGATGGGCTCTGCGGCCTCCCACTTGTCTCGGCGGGGCTGTGGGGCGAGAGGGTGGGTGGCGGTGAGCAGCTGCACGTTCGGGCCGATCTGCACGTCGTCGCCGATGGTCACCGTGGCGACATCGAGGAAGATCGCGCCCCAGTTGACGAAGCATCGTGCTCCGACCGTCGTCTGGTAGCCGTAGTCACACTGCAACGGCGGACGGACCTCACTGCCCTCACCGAACCCTCCGAACAGCTCCACCAGCAGTCGTCGGCGCGCGTGCGCGTCATGCGGGTCCATCGTGTTGAGCCGATGCGTCAACCGCTGAGCGCGCTGCGACTCCTGCGTGAGGACGGGGTCGTCTGCGATGTACGGCTCGCCACCCAGCATCCGTTCACGCATGCTCTTCTCGGTCATCCGGCAACCGTACCCAGCCCCTCAGCCTCGATCAGGGCGCACGGCGCACGGGCACGGGCACGGGCACTGGGAGGCGTGGAGCCGAGTCAAGTCCCCCGCAGTGGGTATGGAGCCCCCGTGGTGACAACCCCAGCCGACGCGGGCGTGGCGACCACTCAGCTGTGGTTCCTGCCATCCGAGCCGGGATCTGCTGGGCTGCTGCGCCAGCTCCTCCGCGCCCTTCTCGAGCCCTCACCGCCGCAGTGGGCCGAGGACGCAGTGCTCGTGGCGAGCGAGGTCGTGACCAACGCCGTGCTCCATGGTGAAGGACCGGTGATGGTGCGGGCGCGGCGGAGTCCGGGCCTGCTGCGAGTCGAGATCACCGATGTCGGCGCGGCGCTGCCTCACCCGACGTTCACCGCCGAGGACGCGGAGGACGGCAGGGGGCTGCTCATCGTGGAGGCACTGGCAGCGCGATGGGGCGTGGATGCGGCGCATCCGGAACCCGGAAAGACGGTGTGGTTCGAGATGGGCACCGCGCCCAGCGGCGCGCAGTGAGATGAGGTTCGACCTGGTCACGCGGGCCTCACCCGAGCAGGTCCTCGAGGCGATGACGGACTTCACGGATCGCCGGCTCACGATCTGGAGCGCGCTCGACCCCGGGATCTACGGCGACATGGCCTGATGCGTCGCGGGGCCACCATCCACGATGACTCCGTGTCAGCGGGTTGGGGCGCTCCGTCCTGGGGCGTCACCTGTCATTCGCTGGACCGCCTCGTCGATGGTCTCCTCCGGAGCTTCCACGGGCTCGAGGTAGAGCCGGCCCCAGCTGATCCGGCCGTCACGGACACCGACGATGATGACGCCGGCCATGTCGAGGAGGCTTCCGTCCCGTCGCGTGCCGGTCCATCGCCACTCCGACCATCCCTCGCCTTCGTCCTGGCAGTGACGCACGAGGTCAGCCGCGAAGTCGGGCACCCCCGAGAAGATGGCCGACCAGTTCGTCCGGACCTGGTCACGACCACCGAAGCCGCGACCCGGATGAGCGGGTTGTTCGCTTCGGTAGTCCTCGTGGAAGCACTCCAGCAAGGCGTCGATGTCGTGACGGTTCATCGCATCCCGAAGACGGGTCAGCGCTGTCATCATCAGTCCTCCTCGGACCCATTGTCGTCCCCGCGCCACGACCAGGTCCAGGTCCGCGCGCGTCACCCGGTGTCCGGCTGTCGACCCGGACTGTCCGCGCCAGCGGTGATGATGAAGCGATGACGACCTACTCGGGTACGAAGGAGTTCGAGGGCGCGACCTTCGTCAACGTGAGCTTCAAGGGCGCCACCCTGCGATTCGCCGATGTCAGCGGCGTGACGATGCGCGGCGTCGACGTGGACGGACTCGACATCGACAGCCACGACCTGTTCTTCGGCAGCCTCGTCGTCAACGGGGTCGACGTGGTGCCACTCGTCGATGCCGAGCTCAACCGGCGGTTCCCGGGACGCGAGCTGCAGAAGGCGCGGACGCCCGAAGGCCTGCGTGCGGGTTGGGGCGCCGTTCAGGCCGCGTGGCAGACGACGGTCCTGGACACGCCGCCGGACCTGGTGGATGCCCACATCGAGGACGAGTGGTCCCTGGCACAGACCCTGCGGCACCTCATCCTGGCGACCGACGCCTGGCTCCGCGGCGGGATTCTGCGGATGCAGCAGCCGTTCCACGAGATCGGCCAGATCTTCACCGGTGCCGACGAGATGGGCTTCGACATGTCGATCTTCCGCGCGGAGCCACCGACCTATGCGGAGATCCTTGCGGTCCGTGCCGAGCGCCAGCGCCTGGTGACCGACTTCCTCGTCACGGTCACGCCGGAGCTGCTCGCGGAGGAGCGCGAGGACCCGTGGGGTCGCGGTGACTGGCGTCCCAGCGTCGGCGACTGCCTTCGCGTGATCCTGGAGGAGGAGTGGGCGCACCTGCGCTCCATCCGTCGGGATCTGGACCGTCTGCGTTGAGCCGGAACCAGCCAGCCGAGCCGGCGGCTCAGTGCGAGAGGGCGGCGTATGCCGTGTGCAGCTGTTCCGTGGTCGGGCCCTCCAACCGGGTCGGCCGGGCCACGTCCTCGAGGACGACGAAGCGGAGCAGCGCTCCCCGCGTCTTCTTGTCGCGGCGCATCGCCGCCTCGAGCTCGTCCCAGCGTCCCGGCCCGTAGGACGTCGGCAGCCCCACCGACGTGAGAACCTCACGGTGGCGGTCGACGACGTCGCGCGCCAACACCCCTGCAGCACAGGCAAGCTCGGCGGCGAAGACCATGCCGATCGCGACGGCCTCGCCGTGGCGCCGGCGGTAGTGCTCGACGTGCTCGATGGCGTGCCCGAAGGTGTGCCCGTAGTTGAGGATCTCGCGCAGCGAGGACTCCTTGAGGTCGACGCTCACGACGTCGGCCTTGACCCGGATGGCACGCTCGATGAGCTCGAGCGTGTGGGGTCCGTCGGGCCGGGTGGCCGCGTCGGGGTCAGCGGCCACGAGGTCGAGGATCACCGGGTCGACGATGAAGCCCGCCTTGACGACCTCGGCCAGGCCGGCGACGTAGTCCGCTCGCGGCAGCGTCGCGAGGACGTCGGGGTCGCAGAGGACGGCCCGGGGCGGGTGGAAGGACCCCACGAGGTTCTTGCCCTCGGCCGTGTTGATCCCCGTCTTGCCACCGACGGCGGCGTCGACCATGCCGAGCAGCGTCGTCGGCACCTGCACCACCGGGACACCGCGCAGCCACGTGGCGGCGACGAACCCGGCGAGGTCGGTGACGGTGCCTCCCCCGACGCCGACGACGACGTCGGTCCGGGTGAAGCCGTGCCGGCCGAGCACCGCCCACAGCTCGGAGGCGACCGCAGCGGTCTTGGCGTCCTCGGCGTCCGGCACGGGTGCGGCATACGCCTCCACACCGTCCGCGCGCAGTGCGGTGGTGACCTGCTCACCCAGCGCGCGCATCGAGTGGGTGTGGACGACGAGGGCCCGCCGCACGCCCTCGCCGATGACGTCGGAGACCCGCCGCGAGCAGCCACCCTCGAGGACGACGTCGTAGGCGTCGCCGACGGGGACCACGCTCACCGGGCCGCCCCGAGGTGCTCGACGATCTCGGCGACGACGTCGGCGACGTCTCGCCCCGCGGTGTCGACCCGCACGGTCGCCACGGCCTCGTACGTCGGCCGCCGCTCGTTCATCATCCTGGTCCACGTCGCGCGTGGGTTGATGGCGAGCAGCGGTCGGCTGCCGTCGAAGCCCACCCGCTTGGCGGCGTCGGCGATCCCGACGTCGAGGAAGACGACGACGTGGCCGGCGAGGACCTCGCGGGTGTCGGCGTCCATCGGGGCGCCTCCACCGAGGGCGACGACGCCCGGCTCGGACGCGACGGCCCGGGCGACCTCGGCACGCTCCAGGGCGCGGAAGGCCGGCTCACCGTCGAGGACGAAGATGTCGGAGATCGAGCAGCCCTGCTCGCTCTCGATGGCGGTGTCGGTGTCGTGGAACGCCACCCCGAGGGCGTCAGCGAGCGCCTGCCCGATCGTGGACTTCCCGGCGCCGGGCGGGCCGACGAGGACGGCAACCGGGCGGCTCTCGCTCACCACGAGCGCATCGTCTCGGGGATCGCGGAGAGGTAGGCCGCGTGGTTGCGTCGCGTCTCGCCGACCGAGTCGCCGCCGAACTTCTCGAGGCAGGCCTCGGCGAGGACGAGGGCGACCATGGCCTCGGCGACGACTCCGGCGGCGGGGACGGCCGACACGTCGGAGCGCTGGTGGATCGCCTTCGCCTCGCCCTCCCCCGTCGTGTCGATGGTGTCGAGGGCGCGGGGCACCGTCGAGATCGGCTTCATCGCGGCCCGGACGCGCAGCACGTCACCGGTGGACATCCCGCCCTCGGTGCCGCCGGCGCGACCCGTGCGCCGGCGGATCGTGCCGGTCTCGTCGCGCTCCATCTCGTCATGGGCGGCCGACCCCCGGCGGCCTGCGGTGCGGAACCCGTCGCCGACCTCGACCCCCTTGATCGCCTGGATCCCCATGAGGGCGCCGGCGAGCCTGGAGTCGAGCCGGCGGTCCCAGTGCACGTGCGACCCCAGCCCCGGCGGCAGCCCGTAGGCGAGGACCTCGACGACCCCGCCCAGGGTGTCGCCGGCCTTCTTGGCCGCGTCGACCTCGGCGACCATCGCCTCCGACCCGGGCCCGTCGAGCGTCCGGACCGGGTTCGCGTCGATCTCGTCGACCTGGTCCGGCGTGGGCAGCGCGGCGTCGTCGGCCACCCCGGCCGGCCCCATGGAGACGGTGTGCGAGACGAGGCGGATGCCGTACGCCTGGGCGAGGAAGCGGGCGGCGACCTCACCGAGGGCGACCCGGGCCGCGGTCTCCCGGGCCGAGGCCCGCTCGAGCACCGGGCGGGCGTCGTCGAAGGCGTACTTCTGCATGCCGACGAGGTCGGCGTGCCCGGGACGCGGGCGCGTGAGTGCCCGGTTGCGGGCCACCTCCTTCTCGGCGTTCACGTCGTTCGACGCGGCGTACGCGTCGTCGGAGACGGGGTCGGCGGACATCACGGTCTGCCACTTGGGCCACTCGGTGTTGCCGATGCGGATCGCCACGGGCGACCCCATGGTCACCCCGTGCCGGACGCCCCCGAGGAACTCGACCTCGTCCTGCTCGAAGGCCATCCGCGCCCCCCGCCCGTAGCCGAGGCGGCGGCGGGCGAGCGCCCCGGCGAGGTCGTCACGGGTCACCTCGACCCCGGCCGGGAGTCCGTCGATCGTCGCGAGGAGCGCGGGGCCGTGCGACTCGCCTGCGGTCAGCCATCGGAGCATGCCGTGATCCTCCCACGGGCCCCGCGCCGCGGGTCGGCCGCGGTCGGAGCATGGTCGTCGCCCACGCCGTCCCCGGCCCGCCCCTTGACAGGAAACCTCATGGTTTCCTATCGTCGTCCTGTGGACCTCATCTTCCGGGCGCTGGCCGACCCGACCCGACGGGCGCTGCTCGACGCGCTCTTCGTCGCCGACGGCCAGTCGCTGGCCGCCCTCGCCGGCGGCTTCGACATGACGCGCATCGGCGTCGCCAAGCACCTCGGCCTCCTCGAGGAGGCCGGCCTGGTCGTGTCCCGGCGACGCGGACGGGAGAAGCTGCACTTCCTCAACCCGGTCGGCATCCGGCAGGTCCACGACCGTTGGGTCAGCAAGTACACCGAGCCCTGGGCCGCCGGCCTCGTCGGGCTGCGCACCGAGCTGGAGGAGGAGCACGTGACGACGACGAAGGTCTTCGAGATCTACATCCGGACCACACCCGAGCGGCTGTGGCACGCCATCACCGACCCGGAGGTCCGCCGTCGGTTCCACTTCGGCAGCTCGCTGACGTCGGACTGGACCCCGGGCTCGCCCTACGCCCTCACCCACGCCGGGGTCGAGGGCGCACTCGTCGACGGCGAGAACCTCGTCGTGGACCCGCCGCACCGCCTCGTCCAGAGCTTCCACGCCCACTGGGACGACGACGCGGAGTCCGCGGGCACGTCACGGGTGACGTGGGAGATCGAGCCGGTGGGCGACTCGTGCCGCCTCACCCTCGTGCACGACCAGCTGCCCGAGGGCGTCAGCGAGGCCCTCCACGGCGGCTGGCCGATGGTGCTCTCCGGCCTCAAGACGTGGCTCGAGACCGGCACCGAGCTCACCACCCCCGGCTCCCTGATGTACGGCTGAGCCGGACCCCCATTCGCGCCGCGCGGGACGAGTGCCCCGTTCACGGCGCCCGGTTGCCCCGCTCCCGCTCCTGCTCGACGAGAGGACCGAGGTCCGTGAGCCGGTCGAGCCCCTGCACGGCGCGCGCCATCCGCGGGTTGCCCGCCAGCGCCTCCCGGTTGCGGTCGAGGAACCACCAGTAGCCCGCCGTGAACGGACAGGCGTTCTCACCGACCCGCACCCGCGGGTTGAACCGGCACGAGCCGCAGTGGTCGCTCATCGTGTTGATGTAGGCCCCGCCGGAGGTGTAGGGCTTCGTCGCCATCACTCCCCCGTCGGCGTGCTGTGACATGCCGACGACGTTGGGGACCATGACCCAGTCGTAGCCGTCGACGAACGCGCGGTGGAACCAGTCGGTCACCTGCGTCGGCGCCCACCCCCGTTGCAGCGCGTACGAGCCGAGCACCATGAGCCGGGGGATGTGGTGCACCCACCCGTGGGTCGCGACCTGGTCGAGGGTGTGCGACAGGCACCGCGCGTCGGTGGCAGCGGAGTCCAGCTCGGCGAACCACTGCGGCATCCGCTCGGTCGCCCGCAGCGCGTTGCGGCGCCGGTAGCCCTCGCCCTGGTGCCAGTACAGGTGCCAGACGTAGTCCCGCCAGCCGATGACCTGCCGGACGAAGCCCTCGACGGCGGCCACGGGCGCGTCCCCGGCGAGGTGGGCCACCTCCGCCCGCGCGACGACCTCGAGCGGGTCGAGCAGCCCGAGGTTGAGGGGCACGCTGAGGAGGCTGTGCGCCATCCACGGGTCACCCTCGAGGATCGCGTCCTCGTGCGCACCGAAGTCCGCCAGCCGGTGCTCGACGAAGTGCTCCAGTGCCTCCAGCGCCTCGGCCCTGGTGGCGGCGAACCGCCGCGGACCGTCCCGGCCGATGAAGCCCACGTCACCGTCCTGCTCCCAGCGGTCGAGGTCCTCGCGGACCTCCGCGTCGATGTCGTCCTCGGTCGGCCACCACGGTTCGGCGACCCCGAGCGAGCTCGCACCCTTCGGTGGGGGCTCCCGGTTGTCGTGGTCGAAGTTCCACCTCCCGCCCGCCGGCTCGGTCCCGTCCATGAGGACGCCGTGCCGGCGGCGCGCGTCCTGGTAGAAGTCCTCCATGAGCAGCCGCCGCCCACCCCGACCCTGCGCCCACCGGGTGAAGTCCTCACGACTGGTCGCGAACCCGCGCGGGTCGAGCACGTCGACGCCGAGGCGGCGCACCAGTCCGAGGGCGGCATACGAGCTGGGGTGCACGACCTCGACGTCCTCGAGCGTCCCGACGACCTCCGCGTACGTGTCCGCGCGGTGGTAGGTCGCGCGGCCCTCCAGCTCGGCGGCGCGGTGCCTCATCGCGGACAGCACGAGGTGCGCCTTGGCACGGTGGAAGCGGGTCCGCGTGAAGACCGCCCGTGACTCGACCATGACGACCGGCCCGTCGTGGTCGTCGATGAAGTGCGGCCCGAGCTGGTCACCGAACACCCAGCGCGTCGTCATGAGGGAACGCTAGCCGTCAGCGGCCGAGGAACCCGTCGTAGAAGGGCTCGGTGACCGCGAGCGCGACGAACAGGCCCGCGCACATGAACGGGCCGAAGGCCATCGCGGTCTTCCGTCCGGCTCGCCCGGTGACGAGGAGCACCGCGGCTCCGACGCCCCCGAGGAGGAACGCGGCCATGGTCCCCACGACGACGTGCCCGACGGAGAACCAGCCGAGCAGCAGCCCGATGGTCGGTGCGAGCTGGATGTCGCCGCCACCGAACCCCCCGCCGGGCAGGAACGCGACGACGAGGTAGCAGGCCATGAGGACCGCGCCGCAGACCACGGCGGTCAGCAGCCGGCCCCACTCCCCCGTCGCGATCGTCGGCGGCAGCAGGAGCAGCGCGAACGCCGGCAGCGCCGGCCGGGTGAGCCCGACCGGGAGCCGGTGCACGTCGATGTCGATCCAGACGAGGCACACCGTGAGCCAGGCGAACAGCAGGTATGCCGGCAGCGCGGCATACGCCGCCGTGTCGCCGACCGAGAACGCGGCGACGAGGGCGAGGGCCGCGAGCAGGGGGGCGACCCACCACGACGGGGGCGTCGCGTGGGACGCCTCGTCCTCGCGGATGCGGTAGCCGCCGGTGGCCAGCTCACGGGCCGTGAGACGACCGACGACGACGGCGCCGACCACGAGGGCGACGACCAGCAGGGACGTCACGAGCCGTGAGTCCATCAGGCACCCACCTCGCGGCGCGCGGCCTCGGCCATCGCCTCGAGCGGGGCCGCGCGGCCGGTGAAGAGCTCGACCTGGAGCGCCGCCTGGCGGACGAGCATCTCCAATCCGGAGACGACGTCGGCGCCGTGGGCCTGCGCGGCACGCGCCAACGGCGTCGGCCACTCGGCGTAGACGACGTCGAGCAGGGTCACACCACCGAGGTCGGTCCGGTCGTGCTCGAGCAGCGCACCGACGGCGGTGCTGGCCGACGGCGGGAGCGTCGAGACGACGAGGCGTCCCGGCTCGCGCACCCAGTGCTCCAGCGGGACGTGCCCGGCCGCGACACCGTGCGACTCGAACAGAGCGACGACGGCAGCCGCGGCCTCGGTGTTGCGGGCCGCGACGCGGACCTCGCGCACGCCCAGGTCGACGAGCGCCAGGGCGGCCGAACGGCTCGTGGCGCCCGAGCCCAGCAGGGTGGCACGGTCGTCGTGCCCGTCGACGGCGAGCGCTGCGTCGAGCGCTGCGTCCAGCGCGCCGGCGAGGCCGGCGACGTCGGTGTTGTGTCCGTCCCACCCCCCGTCCGTCCTGCGCACGAGGGTGTTGACCGCGCCCGCGTCGCGGGCGACGTCGGACACGGTCGCGGCGACGTCGAACGCGGCCTCCTTGAGCGGCATCGTCAGGCTGAGTCCCCGCCACGACTCGTCGAGCCCGGCCACGACCCCTGCCAGCTCGTCGGCGGTCACCTCACGACGCGTGTAGGTCCAGTCGGTGAGTCCGAGCGCGGCATACGCCGTCGTGTGCAGGAGAGGAGAGAGCGAGTGCGCGACCGGCGACCCGAGGACGGCCGCCCTCAGCACTTGTCCTTGTTCTGCGAGCACCACGCGTTGAACTCCTGGACGTTGCGGTCGTGCTCGGCCTGGGTCGCGGCGAACTTCGTCTCCCCGGTGTCGGGGTTGACGGCGACGAAGAAGAACCACGGCCCGTCGGCGGGCTTGGCCGCGGCCTCGATGGAGGCGGCGCCCGGGTTGTTGATGGGGCCGGGAGGCAGCCCCTTGACCCGGTAGGTGTTGTACGGGCTGTTCGAGGCACGCGCCGCGTCGGAGGTCCCGGCGCGGCCGCGCTTCTGCTCGATGTAGTGGACGGTCGAGTCCATCTGGAGCAGCCCCACGGTCGGACCGTTGGGGTCGGCGAGACGGTTCTCGATGACCCGCGCGACCTTGGCGCGGTCGGCGTCACCGTTGACCTCGCCCTCGATGATCGAGGCGACGGTGAGGATCCGGGTGTAGTCCTTGGGCTGGACGCCGGCCTTCTTGAGCTCGGAGAGGGTCAGCGCGACCATCTGCTTGAGCTGGGCCGCGGCCGGAGTGTTCTTGTCGAACTCGTAGCTCGAGGGGCGGCCGCCGGCCTCCGCGGGCAGGCCCAGCGCTGCGGGGTCCTTGAGCGCGGCCTGGTAGTCCGCGACGGGCACTCCCGTGGCCTTGCTGAGGCGCTGGATGATCTCGCTGACCCACAGCCCCTCGGGGATCGTCTGACGCGCGACGCTGCGGTTGGCGGGGTCGACCAGCGCGGTGAACGCGTCGATCGCCTTCATGCCCTTCTTCAGCGTGTACGTGCCGGGCTGGATCTGCGCGCTGCCCTGCGGGTCGGCGGCGGAGGCGTCGAGGTAGGCCGTACGCGTCTTGACGACGCCGGCGGACTTGAGGGCGGTGGCGATCGACTCACCCGTGTCGCCCTGCTTGACCGTCACGGTCACCTCCTCGTCGCCCGGGCCGGGGAAGTCCTCGGCCCCGCTGTCGCCGTCGCCGAGGATCGACGCGACGACGGGGCGCAGCAGGGTGAAGGCAGTGGCCGTGGCGGCACCGACGAGGACGAGGGCCACGATGAGGACCAGCACGCTGCGGCCTTTGCTGCGCTTCTGCCGCGGGCGCCGCCGTCGGCGCGGCTCGTGGTGCTCGGGCTCCCCGAAGAGAGTCGTCTCGAGGTGTTCGTGGCTCACCGTGGCCCGTCCTTCATCTTCGGCCTGCGCCGTTTGTGGATGACCGGCTCGCCCGGTGGGCGACCCGCACTGCGTTCCTCGTCCAGAGCGGCCTGGAGGATCAGCACCGCCGCGGCCTGGTCGACCACGGCTCGCTGTCGCCGCCCGGACACTCCACTCTCGCGCAGTGCCCGGTGAGCGTCCACACTCGTGAGGCGTTCGTCGACGAGACGGACGCCCACGGGTGCGATCCGGCGGGCCAACTCCGCAGCATACGTGCGGGCAGCCTGCGCAGCGGCGCCCTCGGCCCCCGCGAGGGTGCGTGGCAGGCCCACGACGACCTCGACGGCGCCACGCTCGGTGCACAGGGCGACGACCTCGCTCACGTCGTCGGTGTCCGGGTGGCCGTCCGGCCACCGTCGCGCCAGCGTCTCGTGCGGCGTCGCGAGGATCCCCGCGGGGTCGCTGATGGCCACGCCGACACGCACCGTGCCGACATCGACCCCCACCCGAACCCCGGGGCGGACGCTCAACCGGCCAGCTCTCCCACGCGCCACTCGACGGCGTTGATCGCCTCGGCGGTCCGGGAGAGGTCCTGGCCGCCGCCCTGGGCGATGTCGTCCTTGCCGCCGCCACCACCACCGAGGGTCTGGGCGGCGATGCGGACGAGCTCCCCTGCCTTGATCCCCTTGTCGCGGGCCGCCTGGTTGGTCGCGATGACGACCACGGGCCGGCCCTTCGCGCCACCGGTAACGGCGACGACGGAGGCAGTGGCCTCACCGAGGCGGTGGCGGGCGTCGAGCACCATGGCGCGCACGTCGTCCGCGCCGGCGTCGCCGCCGGCGTCGTGGCCGACGAAGCGCACCCCGCCGACGTCCTTGACCGAGTCGGTGAGCGAACCGGCCGCGGCGAGCACGGCCTGCTTGCGGGTCTTCTCGAGCTCGCGCTCTGCGTCCTTGAGCCGGGTGACCATGGCCGCGACGCGGTCGGTGAGCTCACCGGGCTGGGCTCCGACGATGCCGGAGAGCTCGGCGACGATCGCCCGCTCCCGGGCGAGGTGGCGCAGGGCGTCCATGCCGACGAACGCCTCGAGGCGGCGGACGCCGGAGCCGACGGAGAACTCGCCGGTCATCGTGATCGCACCGACCTGGCTGGAGTGCCCGACGTGGGTGCCGCCGCAGAGCTCGCGCGACCAGGGGCCGCCGATCTCGACGACGCGCACGGCCTCGCCGTAGGTCTCACCGAAGAGCGCGAGCGCTCCTGCCTCGCGGGCCTGCTCGAGCGACATCCACTGTGCCGACACCGGGAGGTCCCGGCGCACGGCGAGGTTGGCGACCTCCTCGATCTCGCTGCGGGTCTCGGGCGAGAGCGCCTGTCCCCACGCGAAGTCGAGTCGGAGGTAGCCGGGCTTGTTGTAGGACCCGGACTGCAGGGCCGACGGGCCCAGCACCTGGCGGAGCGCGGCGTGGACGACGTGGGTGCCGGAGTGGGCCTGGCACGCCGACAACCTCCATTCCGGGTCGACCTCGGCGAGCACGGGCACGCCGGAGCGCAGCGGTCCGTGGACGACCTCGACGGTGTGGGCGATGAGCCCCTTGACCGGTCGCTGGACGTCGACGACCTTGAGGTGCACGCCGTCGGCGGTGATGATGCCCTCGTCGGCGATCTGGCCACCGGACTCGGCGTAGAACGGGGTGCGGTCGAGGACGACCTGACCGCGCTGGCCCGGCTCGATCTCCTCGACGCGCTCGCCGTCGATGACGAGGCCGATGACCTTCGCCTCGCTCGTCAGCTCCTGCCACGCCCGGAAGTCGGTCTCGCCGGCGGCGCGCATCGCCTTCCACACCTCGGTGTTGGCGTGACCGGACTTCTTCGACTTGGCGTCGGCCTTGGCCCGGTTGCGCTGCTCCTGCATGAGCCGGGTGAAGCCATCGCGGTCGACGGAGAGTCCCTGCTCCTCCGCCATCTCGAGGGTGAGGTCGATCGGGAAGCCGTAGGTGTCGTGGAGCTGGAACGCCTGGTCGCCCGCGAGCGTCGTGCCACCGGACTCCTTCGTGCGCGCGACCGCGGTGTCGAGGATCGTCGTGCCTGAGGCGAGGGTGCGACGGAAGGCCTCCTCCTCGGCATACGCGATCTGGCTGATCCGGTCGAAGCCCGACTCCAGCTCGGGGTAGGACTGCTTCATCCGCTCCATCGAGATCGGCAGCAGGTGCGGCAGCGCCGGGTCGTCGTAGCCGAGGAGCCGCATCGAGCGCACCGCGCGGCGCAGCATGCGACGCAGGACGTAGCCGCGACCCTCGTTGCCGGGCGTGACCCCGTCACCGATGAGCATGAGCGAGGACCGGACGTGGTCGGCCACGACGCGGAGCCGGACGTCGTCCGGGTGGGACTGCTCGGCGGAGTGGCCGGAGTGCGCACCGTAGGACTTGCCAGTCATCTCGGCCGCCCGGGCGAGGACGGGGTAGACCTCGTCGATCTCGTAGAGGTTGTCGACGCCCTGGAGGACCGAGGCGATGCGCTCCAGGCCCATGCCGGTGTCGATGCTCTTCGCCGGCAACGGGCCGGCGATGACGAAGTCGTCCTTGGCGCGGACCTCGGACAGCTCCTCCTGCATGAAGACGAGGTTCCAGATCTCCATGTAGCGGTCCTCGTCGACGGCGGGTCCGCCCTCGCGGCCGTACTCCTCGCCGCGGTCGTAGAAGATCTCGCTGCAGGGGCCGCCGGGGCCCGGAACTCCCATGTGCCAGTAGTTGTCGAGCTTGCCGCGGCGCACGATGCGCTCGAGCGGGATGCTCGTGTACTCGGCCCAGAGCCGCTCGGCCTCGTCGTCGTCCTCGTAGACGGTCGCCCAGAGGCGGTCGGGGTCGAGGCCGTAGCCGCCGTCGTCCTGCGAGCGGGTGAGCAGATCCCAGGCGAACCGGATCGCGTCCTTCTTGAAGTAGTCGCCGAAGGAGAAGTTGCCGTTCATCTGGAAGAACGTGCCGTGGCGCGAGGTCTTGCCGACCTCCTCGATGTCACCGGTGCGGACGCACTTCTGCACGCTCGTGGCTCGCTCCCACTGCGGGGTCTCCTGGCCGGAGAAGTACGGCTTGAACGGCACCATGCCCGCGTTGACGAACAGCAGGTTGGGGTCGTCGTGGATGAGCGGCGCGGAGGGCACCACCGTGTGGCCGTTCTTCTCGAAGAAGGCCAGCCAGCGGCGCCGGATCTCAGCGGTTTCCATGTCGTCAGTCCTGAGGTTGAAAAAGGCATCGGGTCGAGTGCGTCGGGCCCGCGTGGGGGCACCGGTGAATCCTACGTGGCGCACCTCCGCCGACGCCGCCGCGTTCCTCGGGCCCTGCCAGCGGAGGGAAGCGTGGGGGTCCGGACGCTTCCGAAGCCTCCGGACCCCCACCCTTGCCGCATGGGGAGCAAGAGCTGGGGTCAGCCGCGCCCGAGGCGGTCCTTGAGCCAGGTCCAGCGCTCCTGCAACCGGGCCTCGAAACCGCGGTCGGTCGGCTGGTAGTAGTCGGCGCTCCCGTGCAGGTCGTCCGGGAGGTACTGCTGCCGGGCCACCCCGTCGCTCTCGTCGTGCGAGTAGACGTAGCCGGCGCCGTGCCCGAGACGGGACGCACCGGCATACCCGCTCCCGCGCAGGTGGGGTGGCACCGCTCCCCCACGTCCGGCACGGATGTCGGCGATGGCGGCGTTGATCCCGGCATACGCCGCGTTGCTCTTGGGTGCGAGGGCGTTGTGGACGACGGCCTGCGCGAGGATGATCCGCGCCTCCGGCATGCCGATCTGCGCGACCGCGTGCATCGCCGCGACCGCCGTCTGCAGCGCCGTGGGGTCACCCATCCCGACGTCCTCGCTCGCGGCGATGACGATCCGGCGGGCGATGAACCGCGGGTCCTCGCCGGCCTCGAGCTGGCGGGCGAGGTAGTGCAGCGCGGCGTCGACGTCGGAGCCGCGCATCGACTTGATGAACGCCGACGCCACGTCGTAGTGCTGGTCCCCGGTCTTGTCGTAGCGGACCATGGCCTGCGCCACCGCCTGCTCGGCGTGCGCCAGCGTGATGGTCAGCGGCTCGTCACCGCCGCGCCCGGCCGGGGCGTCGTCGAGCGCCACCCCCGCGGCCGCCTCGAGCGAGGTGAGGGCCCGGCGGGCGTCCCCTCCCGCGACCCGCACGAGGTGCTCGCGGGCGTCGCCCGACAGCGCGTATGCCGCGTCCAGACCTCGTGCGTCGCTCACCGCGGAGTCGAGGACGTCGCCGACCTGCCCGTCGTCGAGCGAGGTGAGCGTGATGAGCATCGAGCGGGAGAGCAGCGGGGCGATGACGGCGAACGACGGGTTCTCGGTCGTCGCGGCGACGAGGATGACCTGGCGGGTCTCGACGCCCGGGAGCAGCGCGTCCTGCTGCGCCTTGGTGAAGCGGTGGATCTCGTCGAGGAAGAGGACGGTCTGCCGGTCGTAGAGGTCGCGACTGCGCGCCGCCGCCTCCATGACAGCACGGACGTCCTTGACACCCGCGGTGACGGCGGAGAGCTCGACGAACTCCCGCTCGGAGGCGGTCGCGACCAGGTGGGCGAGGGTGGTCTTGCCGGTGCCCGGTGGACCCCAGAGGATCGCGCTGAGCGGGCCGGCCGTGCCACCCGAGCCCTCGATGAGGCGCCGGAGCGGGCTGCCGGGCCGGAGGATGTCGCCCTGGCCGCGCACCTCGTCGATCGAGGCCGGGCGCATGCGGACGGCCAGCGGCGGGAGCAGAGAGCCCCCGCCCCCGTCCGTGGACGCGAAGAGGTCGTCACCGGCTGGCACCGAAGCAGCCTAACCGCCGCGGCGGGTCAGCCTTCCCGCCCGCCGTGGGGCCGCGCTGCGTAGGGTGAGTGACGACCACCGATCGTCGAAGGGTGAACCCATGTCCGACATCTCGACCGTCGCCGTGCACCACGAGGACACCGGCGGCGACGGGCGCCCCGTCGTCCTCATCCACGGCTGGCCGCTCAGCGGCGCGTCGTGGGCCGACGCCGTGCCCGCGCTCACCGCCGCCGGCCTGCGCGTCATCACCTACGACCGTCGCGGATTCGGCGACTCCGACCCGGCACCCGACGGTCGCTACGACTACGACGCCCTCACGGCCGACCTCGCGGCGCTCCTCGACGACCTCGACCTGCGTGACGTCTCGCTCGTGGGCTTCTCGATGGGCGGCGGCGAGGTCGCCCGCTACCTCGGGACCCACGGCCAGGACCGGGTGAGCAGTGTCGTGTTCGCTGCCGCGATCCCCCCGTGGCTGCTCCGGAGCGACGACAACCCCGACGGTGGCCTGCCCCGCTCCGACGCCGAGGGCATGCAGCAGGGCCTGCGGGAGGACCGCGAGGCCTTCCTCGAGGAGTTCATGACGAACTTCTTCAGCGCCGCTGGCGAGCTCAGGATCACGGAGGGGCAGCGGCAGGCCGCGCTGCGCCTCGCCGCGCAGGCGGACCTCGATGCCGCCGTGGCGTGCATCGGGTCCTGGCTCGAGGACTTCACCGAGGACGTCGCGTCGATCACCGTGCCGACCCTCGTCATCCACGGTGACAGCGACGCCATCGTGCCTCTTGAGGTGTCGGGCCAGCGCACCCACGACGCCATCCCGGGCAGCGAGCTCGTCGTCGTGGAGTCGGGACCGCACGGCATCAACGTCAGCCACGCACAGGAGTTCAACGACGCCCTCGTGGCCTTCCTCACCCGCTGAGGAGCGCGGCATCCCGGTTCAGCCGGGAAGCCGGGGGTTCAGCCCTGGGAGGGGCGCACCTTCTCGAGGCGCGCCGTGAGCGACTCGACGCGGTGACTGTTGCTGTGCAGCCCGATGTAGCGGGGACCGAACACCGCGAGCAGCACGTCGTCGAGGCGTCGCACCGCGCCTGCGGGATAGCGGTAGCCCATGCGTTCGTCGATGCCCTCGACGTCGATGGACCCGAGGAGGCCGGCCAGCTCGTCGAGTGAGGTGATGCCGAGCTCGAGCAGCAGGCCCGAGATCCACGAGTAGTGGTCGGTGCGCGACCAGCCGGCGTCCTGGAAGTGGGCGGAGAGGAACGCGGCGAGGTCCGGACCGCTGATGCGCGGGTCGTCGTCGACGGTCTCGAGGTCCTGCTCCGAGACGCCGGCCTGGAGCCGGTCGCGGATGGCGGTGAACTCGCGGTCGGCGAGCTCGAGCAGGCCGGCGGCGAGGGTGAACCTGCGGTCGAGGTCGGAGACGTCGGCTGCCGGAACCGAGCCCTTGTAGCGCACGTCGTGCTCGAACTCGGCCCAGGCGTGCTGGAGGATCGTGCGCACCTGCACCGAGGCCGACCGGCCGCGGAGGTGGGCGTATGCCGCGTCGACGTCCTCGTCGGCCAGGGTGACGAGGAGGTGCCGGCTGGCGTAGCCGAAGCGACCCTCCAGTGCCGTCTCCTGCCCGAGGTCGCGGTCGTCGAGCACGCTGAGCTCCCCTGCCAGCAGCTCGGCCACGGCGGCGACGTCGCCCTGGAGATAGGTGACGACGCGCACGCCGATCTGGTCGGTGATCTCGTCGAGCGGGTCGGTGTAGATCGGCACGCCGTCGACGGCCCGGGCGGCCTTGCCGGCGAACGAGGCCACGCTCTTGGCGCGTCCGGTGACGCTGACGTAGTTGATGCCGGCGTCGTCGAGCATCCCGGTGACCATGGCGACGAACTGGTCGGCGACTTGGCGGATCTCGGGATGCAGCTCGGCGTAGCGCTGCACGGCACGGTGCACCGCGTCCGAGGTCGGGTTCACGGTGAGGTCGTCGCTCATGCCGGCCACCCCAGCGCCGAGCGGAGCCCGGCGACTCCCGACTCCGGGTCGTGGTGGACCGCGCGGATGCCGAGCTCCCTGGCGGTGACGACGTTGTCCCGCCTGTCGTCGACGAACCCGACGTCGTCCGCGTCGATGCCCAGCGCCTCGAGCACCCGCTCGAAGTAGGCCGTCTCGGGCTTCATCGCGCCCAGGTCGCACGAGTAGAAGGACCGCTCGAAGACGTCGTCGTAGCCGAAGCGTCGTCGCAGGTAGGCCTTGCGGTGGTCCTGCTGGTTGGTCGCGAGGACGCACCGGACCCCGGAGGCGGCGACCTCCGCCACGAGGTCGACGGCCTGCGGGTCGGGGTCGACCTGCTCCCACAGGGTGAGCAGGTCGTCGACCCCCGCGGTGACGTCGGGCCACGCGGTGAGCAGGTCCGCCAGGGCGTCGCGGAACGGCACCTCGCCCCGCAGGGCCGGCACCTCCGCGGCGAACAGCGCCGCGGCGAAACCGTCCCCGCCCCACGCGGCCAGCCTCGGCGCCCACTCGTGGCGCGGGTGCTGGAGCACTCCGTCGGCGTCCCACAGCAGCACCCGGACCGGCCGCGCCGCGAGCAGCGGCCGGTCGTCGGCGGTCTCGAGCACGGCCGCGTGGGTCATCTCAGGCCCGCTGCGCGACGGGCGGCTCGAGCTGGCCCGGCTGCTCCGGCGTGGCGTCGACGCCGGCTTCCTTGCGCTGCTCCGCCGTGATCGGCGCGGGCGCCGCGGTGAGGGGGTCGTATCCCCCGCCGGACTTGGGGAAGGCGATGACGTCGCGGATCGACTCGGTCCCGGCGAGGAGCGAGACGATGCGGTCCCAGCCGAAGGCGATGCCACCGTGCGGGGGCGCGCCGAACTGGAAGGCGTCGAGGAGGAAGCCGAACTTCTCCTGCGCCTCCTCCTCGGACAGGCCCATGACGGCGAAGACGCGCTCCTGCACGTCACGGCGGTGGATACGGATCGAGCCGCCGCCGATCTCGTTGCCGTTGCAGACCAGGTCGTAGGCGTAGGCCAGCGCCGGACCTGGGTCGGTGTCGAAGCTGTCCATGAACTCGGCCTTGGGCGAGGTGAACGCGTGGTGCACCGCCGTCCACGCTCCCCCACCGACGGCGACGTCACCGGCGGCGAGCGCCTCCGACGTGGGCTCGAACAGCGGCGCGTCCAGCACCCAGACGAACGACCACGCGTCCTCGTCGATGAGGTCGCAGCGCTTGCCGATCTCGAGCCGCGCGGCACCGAGCAGGGCCCGCGACGACTTCACCGGGCCGGCGGCGAAGAAGACACAGTCGCCGGGCCTGGCGCCGACGTGGGCCGCGAGGCCGGCCTTCTCCTCGTCGGACAGGTTCTTGGCCACCGGTCCCGAGAGCTCGACGGCCCCGTCCGCGTCTTCGTTGACCAGCACGTAGGCCAGGCCCTTGGCGCCGCGGCTCCGGGCCCAGTCCTGCCAGGCGTCGAGCTGCTTGCGCGGCTGGCCGGCGCCCCCGGGCATGACGACGGCACCGACGTAGTCGGCCTGGAAGACCCGGAACGGGGTGTTCGCGAAGTAGTCGGTGCACTCGACGAGCTCGTTGCTAAAGCGCAGGTCGGGCTTGTCGGACCCGAAGCGCTTCATCGCGTCGGCGTAGGTCATCTGCTCGAACGGCGTCGTGAGGTCGACCCCGATGAGCTTCCAGACCTCGTCGATGATCGCCTCGCCGAGCTCGAGCACGTCGGCCTGCTCGACGAACGACATCTCGACGTCGAGCTGGGTGAACTCGGGTTGGCGGTCCGCGCGGAAGTCCTCGTCGCGGTAGCAGCGGGCGATCTGGTAGTAGCGCTCCATGCCGGCGACCATGAGCAGCTGCTTGAACAGCTGCGGGCTCTGCGGCAGCGCGTACCAGGAGCCGGGCGCCAGGCGGGCCGGCACGAGGAAGTCGCGCGCGCCCTCGGGGGTGGACCGCGTCAGGGTCGGGGTCTCGATCTCGACGAAGTCGCGGTCGCCGAGGACCCGACGGGCGGCCGCGTTGACCTTGGAGCGCAGCCGCAGCGCGGCGCCCGCCGAGGACGCCCCCGGACGGCGCAGGTCGAGGTAGCGGTGCTTGAGGCGGGCCTCCTCGCCCACGGTGACGCGCTCGTCGATCTGGAACGGCAGCGGTGCGCTCGGCGCGAGGACGTCGATGGCCGTCGCGACCACCTCGACCTCCCCGGTCGGCAGGTCGGCGTTGACGTTGGACGCGGTGCGGGCGACGACGGCGCCGGTCACCTTGATGCAGAACTCGGCACGCAGGTCGTGCGCGGCACCGGTGAGGACCTCGTCGCGGGCGACGACCTGGACGACGCCGCTGGCGTCCCGCAGGTCGATGAAGGCCACTCCACCGTGATCGCGACGCCTGGCCACCCAACCGGTGAGCGTGACGGTCTCTTCGGTGTGGTCGGCGCGCAGGGTGCCGGCCTCATGGGTGCGGAGCACAGGTGGTCCTTCGGGACGGGGGTGGATGAACCCCGTCATCCTACGGAGTCGCCTCCTCGCCGCACGAACCGCATTTGCCGCTTGCGTCCGCAGAGGTGGTCGGCTTCCCGACCAGGGTTGCGGACGCTGCGGCGCGCCCCGTCGCCTGCGTCCGCAGAGGTGGTCGGCTTCCCGACCAGGGTTGCGGACGCTGGGGCGCGCCGTCGGCAGGGCAGTCGGATCGGACCGGCTCAGGCCGTGACGTCCCGACCGTCGCGGTACATCCAGCGTCCGGCCCGCCGGGTGAAGGTGCTCCGTTCGCGGACCGCGCCCCGCTGCCGGAGCCGGCCCTCGCCGGAGGTCCAGTGCGCCGCGAACACCACGGTGCCCTCCACCTCGTCACCGTCGGCGGAGAGGACGTCCAGGCCGGCCCAGACGAGTGACCCGTCCACCTCGACGTCCCGGGGCCGCGTGGCGGGGTGCCACGTGCGGAAGAGGTGGTCGCGCTCCCCCAGGGCGTATGCCGTGTAGCGCGACCGCATCAACGCCTCCGGTGTCGGGGGCCAGGCCTCACCGGCGAGGAACGGGCCGCAGCAGGCGGCGAGCGCGGCCCCGTCCGGCACGCCGCCGCACGGGCAGCGGCCGGGGTCGGGCGCCACGATCACGTCCGCTGGGCGCCGTCGGGGCCCTGGGGCCACGGGGCGTCGTGCGGTCGCAGCGTGCTCCAGCCCCGCTCCTGCGCCACGTGGGCGGCGAGGACCGACGCGGCGACGATCCCGTTCTGGACCCGGCCCTCGAGCACCGCGGCCACCGCCTCGTCGAGCGCGACCCAGACACACGGCATACCGTGCTCCTCCGCCTCGCGGACGTGACGGTCGTCGTCGGCGACCGAGGTCACGTCGCGGGCGAGGTAGACGCGGATCGCCTCGTCGAGGCCACCGGGTGAGGGGCGGAGGTCGAGCAGGACGTCGAAGCGCCCGGCGACGAGGTCGGCCTCCTCGTGCAGCTCGCGGGCGGCCGCCTCCCAGGGCGGCTCGCCGGGCACGTCGAGGAGCCCGGCGGGCGCCTCCCAGTCGCGGGTGCGGATGGGGTGGCGGTACTGCTGGATGAGGCAGATGCGGCGGTCGTCGTCGATGGCCAGGACGGCCACCGCGCCGGGGTGGCGCACGTACTCGCGCACGTGCCTGCCGGCGTCACCGAGGTCCACCTCGTCGCGCACGACGTCCCACACACGGCCGTGATGGACGACCTCGGTGCTCCGGACGGGCTGGGGGTCGAACTCGTCGGCCAGCCGCCCCGCGGTCACGGGGCGTCGACCTCGACGGCCACCTTGGGACGTTCCACCTCGACGAGCCGGGCCGCGCGCTGCTCCTCGATCGCCGCACCGACGAGGCCGGCGAAGAGGGGGTGCGCGCGCGTCGGGCGCGACTTGAACTCCGGGTGCGCCTGCGTCGCCACGTAGTACGGGTGGTCCTCGGGGGCGAGCTCGACGAACTCGACGAGCCCCAGCTCGGGGTGCGTGCCGGAGATCCGCAGACCGGCGTCGACGAGCTGCTGGCGGTACGCCTCGTTGACCTCGTAGCGGTGACGGTGCCGCTCGTCGGCGCTCGTCGCGCCGTAGACGGTCGCCACGACCGAGCCGGCGACGAGGTCGGCGCGCTGCGAGCCCAGGCGCATCGTGCCACCGAGGTCGCCCGCGCCGTCGACGAACGCCTTCTGCTCCTCCATCGTCGCGACGACGGGAGCCGGTGTCTCCGGGTCGAACTCGGTCGAGCTCGCGCCCTCGATGCCGGCGACGTTGCGGGCGTACTCGATGACCATGCACTGCAGGCCGAGGCAGATGCCCAGGGTCGGCACGCGGTGTTCCCGCGACCACGTCAGGGCGCCGAGCTTGCCCTCGATGCCGCGGACCCCGAACCCGCCGGGCACGAGCACGGCGTCGACCCCTCCCAGGGCCTTCTGGGCCCCGGAGGGGGTCTGGCACTCGTCGCTGGCCACCCAGCGGATCGCCACCTTGGCGTCGTGGTGGAAGCCCCCGGCGCGCAGGGCCTCGGTCACGGACAGGTAGGCGTCGGGCAGGTCGACGTACTTGCCGACGAGGGCGACCTCCACCCGGTGCTCGGGGTTGTGGACCCGCTCGAGCAGCCGGTCCCAGTCGCTCCAGTCGACGTCACGGAACGTCAGGCCGAGCCGGCGGATGACGTAGGCGTCGAGACCCTCGCGGTGCAGGACCTTGGGGATGTCGTAGATGCTCGGCGCGTCCACGCAGGCGGCCACGCCCTCGGTGTCGACGTCGCACATGAGCGAGATCTTGCGCTTGATCCCGTCGGGGATCTCGCGGTCCGCCCGCAGCACGAGGGCGTCGGGCTGGATGCCGACCTGGCGCAGGGCCGCGACCGAGTGCTGGGTCGGCTTGGTCTTCAGCTCGCCGCTCGGCGCGAGGTAGGGCACGAGCGAGACGTGGAGGAAGAAGACGTTGTCGCGGCCGAGGTCGTGACGCACCTGGCGGGCGGCCTCGAGGAAGGGCAGGCTCTCGATGTCGCCGACGGTCCCACCGATCTCGGTGATGATGAGGTCCGGCGCCTCGCGGTCGTCGACGTCGGGGGCGCCGGCCGCCTGGGCCCGCATCCGGTCCTTGATCTCGTTGGTGATGTGCGGGATGACCTGGACGGTGTCGCCGAGGTACTCACCGCGCCGCTCCTTGGCGATGACCTTGTTGTAGACCTGACCGGTCGTGACGTTGGCCTTGCCGATGAGGTTCCGGTCGAGGAAGCGCTCGTAGTGCCCCACGTCGAGGTCGGTCTCGGACCCGTCGTCGGTGACGAACACCTCCCCGTGCTGGAACGGGTTCATCGTCCCGGGGTCCACGTTGAGGTAGGGGTCGAGCTTCTGCATCGTCACTCGCAGGCCGCGCGAGCGGAGCAGGAATCCGAGGCTGGATGCCGTGAGGCCCTTGCCGAGCGAAGAGGCAACGCCTCCGGTCACGAAGATCTGTTTCGTCTGGGCCACCACGGGCTTCAACGATACGTCATGGACCGGGCCGCCCCTGCGGCGACCCACCGTGACCCGTCCGGTCCCGGTCGCGGAGTGTCCCGGCGGGTCACAGGACGGACTCGTATGCCGTGAGCGCGGCGTCGAGCGCGTCCGCACTCGTCGGGAGCTCACCTCCGCGCGAGATGGCGCGAGAGCGCAGGTCGTCGCGCACCGCGCCGTGAAGGAGCACGTCGGCGAGCGCTCGGGCCATCGACGCGACGTCGCCGACGGGGACGAGGATGGCGGCGTCACCGACGACGGCACCGGTGCCGCCGGCGTCCGTGGCGACGATGGCGGCTCCGGCGTGCAGGGCCTCCTGGAGCCCGACCGGCTGGCCCTCCCACCGCGCGGTCGACACCACCGCATCGGCCGCGGCGATGAGGTCGGCCACGTCGGTGCGGTGGCCGAGGAGGCGCACCGGCACCCCGGCCGCGTCGATGCGCTGCTGCAGCCGGTCCCGGTCGGGGCCGTCGCCGGCGACGGCGGCGAGCACGTCGATGTCGTGCCGGCCGAGCATCTCCGCGACGGCGTCGACGAGGAGGTCGAGGTCCTTCTGGGGCGCGAGTCGGGCGACGGTGACGAGCAGCATGGTGCGACTGCCGATCCCGAGGGACTGGCGCACGGCGAAGCGGTCCCGGGTCGCCGGTGCGGGCGGCGGGGCCGCGATCACCGCGAGCTCCGCACGGCTCGCGCCCAGCCCCCGTTGCACGTCGACGATGTCGGCGGACACGCCGAGCACGAGGTCGGAACCCCGGGCGACGACGCGCTCGAGCACCGCGTGGATGCGGCCGGCGACACCTCGGCCGGGCGACGCGTTGTGGAGGGTGACGACGAGCGGCGTCCTGCTGCCGAGGACGGCCACCGCGGACAGGGCACCGACGCGCGCGCCGTGCGCGTGGACGACGTCCGCGCCGCGGAGCACGTCGCGCAGGGTCGCCAGGGCACGCGCGTCCCGGGTCGGGTGCGGCCGGTCGGAGACGGTGAGCTCGACCGTGCCGGCGCCCGTCGCGCCGAAGGCGAACTGGTCGAGCTCGCCGGCGGGTGCGAGGACGACGACGTCGTGGCCCGAGCCGACGAGGCCGGAGGCGAGGTCGTGGACGTGACGCCCGGTGCCCCCGGCGCTCGTCCCCATGACGAGGGCGACCCTCACGGTGTGCGCTCCTTCCGGCGGCGGCGACCGCGTTCCCGCAGCTCCTGCACCAGGGAGCGGTCGGCCAGGGACATGACGAGGACGTGGACGACCATGGTGAGCCCGCCGACGACGACGCCGGTGAAGAGGGCCCCGAGCACGCCCGGCGCGTCGATGACCCGGGCGACCGAGTCACCGACGGCGATCGCCACGGCGGCGGCGACGACGGCGGCACCGATCGTCCGGCCGCTGCCCGCGAGGGCCCCGGAGCCCCACTCCCGGCGCACGAGGACCCCGAGAACCACGGCCGACGTCGTCATGCCGAAGGTCGACGAGATGCCGAGGACACCCAGGGTCGTCCCGGCGTCGGACCCGTCGGGGACCCACGCCAGGGGCAGGAGGCCGGCCAGCAGCCATCCGACGGCCACGGCGAGCGCCCCGTGGAGGGGTCGGCCGCGCACGTAGAGCGCCCGGGTCAGCAGCGCCGCGACGCTGAAACCGACGAGCCCCGGCGCGTAGGCCGCCAGACCACCCGGGAGGGCACTGAGCGCCTCGCGGCCGGCGCCGGCGCTCCCCTTGTCCCAGGCGAGGAAGAAGTCCCCGACGGGCCGGGCCACGGTGATGAGCGCCGCGGCTGCGCCGGACGTGAGCAGGATGATCGCGCGCAGGCTGCGTGCCAGCGTCCCGGGGGCGCCCGACTCCCCCGGCGCCTCCTCGCTCGCGCCCTCCGCGTGGGCGAGCGCCGGGAAGGCCGCGGTCGCCACCGGGACCGCGAGGACGGCATACGGGAGCAGGTAGACGGCCTGGATGTAGGCGTAGGCGTTGACGACGCCGGTGTCGAGCGTGCGAGGCGCATGGGTGAGCCACAGCGTCAGGGCGACGGTGACCTGCTGCGCGGCGAGGGCGAGGACGCCGGCGCCGGCGAGCTGGGAGGCGCGGCTGCCGAGGCCTCCCGGGAACGTCAGGGTGGGGCGCAGCCGGATCCCCGTCCGCAACGCCGGGACGAGAAGCGGCAGGCTGAGGACGACGACGCCGAGCGTGGTGCCGCCGGCGAGGACCCAGACGGCTGCGTCGCCGACGTCGTCGGCACCGACCGGTCCGTCGACGAGCCGCCCGTAGGCCACGTAGGCGCCCATGACGACGAGGCTCGAGAGCAGGGGTGCCAGGGCCGCGGCGAGGAAGCGCCGGTGCGCCTGCAGGACACCGGCGAGGACGACACCGATGCCGTAGAGCGCCACCTGTGGCGCGAAGATCCGCAGCATCACGGTGCCGAGGTCGACGCTGCCGGGCCGCGTGGTGTCGTCGAGGAGCAGCTCGCTGAGCCACGGCGCCGCGACGAAGACGACGGCGGCGAGGGGCACGAGGATGACCACGGCCCACGTGAGCAGGGCGGAGGCGCTGCGGTCGGAGTCCTCCCGGTGACCGGCACCGAGACGGCCCGCGACCAGCGGAACGGCGATCGCGGCCAGGGCACCGCCGGCGGCGACCTCGTAGACGACGTTGGGCAGGGTGTTGACCGTCTGGTAGGCGTCACCGACCGGGCTGGTGCCCACGCTGTGGGAGAAGACGAGGGTCCGCAGGAACCCCGCGAGGCGGGCGAGGAGCGTGGCGACCGCGACGACGACGGCGGCCCGGGCCACGGACTGCCCGACGGCGCGGCCGGTCACGGGCGACCCCAGCGGTCGAGACGGCGCAGCGGCGGGGTGTCCTCGATGACCGCGCTGAACGAGACCCGCTCCGAGAGGACGGTGAGGGCGGCGCTGACGCCGAGCACGACGAGCCGTCCCCGCACGCCCAGGCGTTCGACGAGGGCGAGCCCGATGAGGGCGCCGGCGGTGTTGGCCCCGGTGTCGCCGAGCATCGAGTCGCCGCGCAGGTCTCCCCGGGCGGTGCCCGCCGCGGCCCCGAGGGCAGCCGCCGCGGTGGCGGCGCCACCCGCCGACGGGGGCACGAGCAGGGGCGCGGCGGTGAGGGCGACGGCCTTGAGGGTGCGCCCGGGGCGCAGGTCGAGGAGGTTGGCGACGTTGGCGGCGCCCGCGATCGCGGCACCGCCGACGAGGGTGGCGACGGGGCCCCGGCCGGTCACCCGGTCGGCCAGCGCGGCCCCGACGAGGCCGCTCGCGCCGAGACCGATGATCTTGACGGCGCCGGTGGTGACCTCGCCGCGCGTCAGGGCACCGAGGTGGCCCTTGAGGCCCTTGCTCGTCGCGTCGCCGGCCAGGTCGTCGAGGGCGCCGAAGGCACCGACCCCCAGGCTCACGGCGAGCCCGGGCAGGACCGGGCGGCCGCCGGCGGCACCACCGAGGGCGGCCGCGACCGCGTACACGGGCCCTTCGAGCAGCGTCACTGTCGAGCCGGCGTGGTTGGTGCGGTCCCAGCGGGCGAGCGTCGTGGCCGGGAGCCGGTGCCGCAGCGCCATGCCCGCGACGGCGACGGCGCCGGCGACGAGGGCCGCCGCGAGCGGACGCCGGCTCACGGCGCCGGGATCGGCGGGTAGCCGGCGGACACGCCGTCACCGAGGCCGTACTGTCCGACGCCTCCGCCGAGCTGCTGGACGAGGGCGTAGACCACGCTGACCTGGCCCAGGGGCAGGCTCACGTCGTCGACGGTGGAGAGCGCACGCGATGTGCCCGCGTCGCCGCGAGCGGCCCGCACGACCGAGGACACGCCCTCGAACCCGGAGACTCCCACGTCGGACGCGAGGACCGCTCCTCGGCCGCCGGCGTCGAGGGCCAAGGAGAGGGAGGCGAGGCGGGTGGCGGCACGGTCGCGGTCCGCGACGACGTCGCCCTGGACCGGACCGCCGATGACGACGGCCGTGGTGGCCCGCGCGAGGTCGGCCGTCTCGACGTCGATGAGCTGCTCGCCCGCGAGCGAGTCGAGCGCGGCCTTGGCCGCGTCACTGGCCTCCGCGGCGCCGGTGTCGACGAGGACGTCGGCGAGCACCTCGTCCAGCGGGGTCGAGTCGGACTCCGCTGCCGGGGGAAGGCCCAGCGAGCGGCGCAGGTCGGTCGCGAGCGTGCTCTGCTTCGTCGTGGCGTCCGCGCCCTGCGGCACCCAGGACTCCTCGATCGTCGTGCGCGACACGACCTGTGCGCCCGCCGTCGCGAGGAGCTCCTCGACCTCGCTCACGTGGTCGGCATCCGCGCGCGGCAGGACGACGACGGCGACCGTGGTGCCGGTGAGCGTGCCCCCGACGAGCCGGGTCGCGGCGTCGCGGGCGAAGTCGTCGCGGGCCGTCGAGCCCTTGCGGGCGGCGTCGAGCTCGGTGCGCAGGGCGGCCCGGTCCTCCCGCAGCTGGGTGACCTCCTGCGTGAGCGTGTCGCCGATCGATCCCTTGAGCGGGCCGGCGCCGAGGACGATCCCCACGGCCAGCGCCATGAAGATCGAGACGATCGAGACGAGGTGGTAGCGGAAGTCGATCACGTGAAGATTCCTCCGAGGGCGGACCAGAGAACGTCGAGGCGGGCGCCGATCACCTGGAGGAAGACCTTGCCCCCCGGAGTGGCCCAGAGGGCGGCGGCCAGGGCGAGCAGGCCGACGAGGACCATGAGGGCCAGCCACGAGCCGGAGATCCGCGAGCGGTAGAGCCGGCTCACGCCCTTGGCATCGACGAGCTTGCCGCCGACCCGGAGCCGGGTGAGGAAGGTGCTCGCCATGCCGGAGCGGCCCTTGTCGAGGAACTCCACGAGGGTGGCGTGGGTGCCGACCGCGACGATGAGGGTCGCCCCCTTGTCGTCGGCGAGGAGCATCGCGACGTCCTCGCTCGTCCCCGTCGCGGGGAAGACGACCGGCTCGACGCCGAGTGCGCGCACCCGTTCGAGCCCGGGCGCGCGACCGTCGCGGTAGGCGTGGACGACGACCTCCGCGCCGCACCGCAGCGTCGCGTCGGAGACGGAGTCCATGTCCCCGACGATGAGGTCCGGCTTGTGCCGGGCATCGACGATGGCGTCGGCTCCCCCGTCGACCCCGATGAGGATCGGCTTGAACTCGCGGATGTAGGACCGCAGCATCTGCAGGTCCTCCTTGTAGTGGTACCCACGCACGACGATGAGGACGTGGCGCCCGTCGAGGTCGGTCCTGATGTCGGGGACGCCGACGCCGTCGAGGAGCAGCGCGCGCTCCTGCTTGAGGTACTCCATGGTGTTCGCCGCGAACGCCTCGAGCTGGTCGTTGAGCCCGGCCCGGGCCTCGCTCATCGAGTCCGTCACCGACGCGGCGTCCAGGGCGGCGCCGCTGGCCACGACCGTGTCGCCGGCGAGGAGGTCGTCGCCCTCGAGCCGGACCACGGTGCCCTCGGCCACGGCCATGACGCCCTCGCCCACCGAGTCGAGCAGGGGGATGCCGGCGGCGAGGATGATCTCGGGGCCGAGGTTGGGGTAGCGCCCGGAGATGGAGGCGGCCGCGTTGACGACCGCCGAGGGGCGGCAGGCCACGAGCGCCTCGGCGCTGACCTTGTCGATGTCGATGTGGTTGATCACCGCGATGTCGCCCGGCTTGAGACGCTTGGTGAGGTCCTTGGTGCGCGGGTCGACGCGTGCGGGTCCGTGGACACCGGCAGGGCCGGGGTCACGTTCGCGGCGCATGCGGGTCGTGAAGGGCATCCCGCACATCGTGCCACGCTCGGCGGGTGGGCTCGCGCACGGCGCGGCCGCTCAGGCGTCGATGCTGCGACCGAGGTCCGAGAGCAGGTCCCGCGCGTGCTCGAGGGCGGCCTCGCTCACCGACCCGGCCATCATCCGGGCGAGCTCGGTGACGCGGTCCTCGCCGGTCACCCGGCGCACGCCACTGCGCGTCACGTGGCCGTCGTCGGACTTCGAGACCACGAGGTGGTGGTCGGCGTGCGCTGCCACCTGGGCCAGGTGGGTGACGACGATGACCTGCGCCGACGACGCGAGGGCTGCCAGCCGGGCCCCGACGTCGAGCGCGGCCCGGCCACCGACCCCGGAGTCGACCTCGTCGAAGACGAACGTCGGCACCGACCCGGTGGCCTGTGCGGTGGCGACCTCGATGGCGAGCATCACCCGCGACAGCTCACCACCGGAGGCCACCTTGCTCACGCTGCGTGGCGCGCTGCCGACGTTGGCGGCCAGCCCGATCTCCACGTCGTCGCCGCCGTGGGGACCGAGCCGGGCGGCCGGAGTCACGGCGACGACGACCCGCGCCGACCCCATCGCGAGGTGCGCGAGCTCGTCGCCGATGCGCTCCCCCAGCCGGGAGGCGGCGGCCCGCCGGGCCTCGCCGAGGTCCCCCGCCAGCCGGGTGCGCTCCTCGTCGAGCCTCGTCACGTCCCGCTCGAGGTCGGCGATGCGGCCGTCGTCGCCCTCGAGCTCGAGGACGCGTCGGGACGCGGTGAGCCCCCACGCGATGACGTCGTCGACGGTGTCGCCGTAGCTGCGGGTCAGCTCGCTCAGCTCCGCTCGCCGCTGCTGGACCCAGGTCAGCCGACCGGGGTCGAGGTCGACGTCGGCGACGTAGCCCGAGAGGTCCGAGGCGAGGTCGTTCACGAGGTGGGCCACCTCGGTGAGGCGTCGCTCGAGGTCGGCCAGGGCCGGGTCGTTCGCGCTCACCTGGCCGAGCGCCGCCCGAGCCCGCGCCAGGGCGCCGATGATCCCGTCGTCGGCGTCGCCGGAGGCGTCGTCACCGCCGGCGAGCAGCAGCTGCGCCTCGGACGAGCCCTGCCGCAGCTCCTCGGCGTGGGCGAGGCGCTCGTCCTCCACGCGGAGCGCGGCGTCCTCGCCGGCCTGCGGCGCGGCGGCCTCGATACGCTCGAGGCCGCGGCGGAGCAGGTCCAGCTCCTGGGCCCGTTCGCGGGCCGCGGCACGCAGGGTCTCGAGCGTGGCCACGGCGGTCGCGTGGGCGGCATACGCGCTGGCGTATGCCGTCCGCGCCGCCGACACGGTCTCGGCACCGAAGGCGTCCAGCAGCTCCCGGTGCTCGTCGGGGCGGCGCAGCCGCCACTGGTCGGCCTGCCCGTGGACCGCGACGAGGTGCTCCCCGAGCTCGCCGAGGACACCCACCGGGGCACTGCGGCCGCCGACGTGCGCCCGGGACCGACCCTCGCCGCTGACGGTGCGGACGAGCACGAGCGCACCGTCGACGTCCCCCCCGGCCTCGGTGGCTCGCAGGGTCGCCGGGTGGTCGACGGGGACGTCGAAGACCCCCTCGACGACCGCGCGGTCGGCTCCCTCGCGCACGAGCCCGGAGTCGGACCGCGCCCCGAGGAGCAGGCCGAGACTCGTCACGACCATCGTCTTGCCGGCACCGGTCTCGCCGGTGAGCACGGTGAGGCCCGGGCCGAACTCGATGAGCGACTCGTCGATGATCCCGAGGTCCTGGATCCTGATCTCCTGGAGCACGGCGCGCCGTCAGCCCCGGTCCGCGTCGGCCTCGGCGGCACGGCGGGCCGTGCCGCGCCAGCCGTGGACGGACAGGTCGAACTTCTCGACGAGCCGGTCGGTGAAGGGTGAGCCGGCGAAGCGCGCGAGCCGCACGGGGTCCTCGCTGCGGTGCACCTGGATCCGCGCGCCGGGCGGGAGGTCGACCGCACGGCGCCCGTCGCACCAGACGACGCCGGAGCCCTGGGTCCGGGGCACCACCTCGACGGCGAGCTGGCTGTCGGGGCCGACGACGAGGGGGCGGGCGAAGAGGGCGTGCGCACTGATGGGGACGAGCAGCAGGGCGTCGACGTCGGGCCACACCACCGGCCCCCCGGCCGAGAACGCGTAGGCGGTGGAGCCGGTCGGGGTCGCCATGACGACCCCGTCGCAGCCCCACGTGGACAGGGGACGCCCGTCGATCTCGACGGTGAGCTCGATCATCCGCTCCCGCGAGGCCTTCTCGACGGTGACCTCGTTGAGGGCCCAGCTCTCGAACACCGTCTCGCCGTCGTGGAAGGCCGTGACCTCGAGGGTCATGCGTTCCTCGATGGTGTAGTCGCGGGAGACGATGCGCTCCACGGTGACGTCGAGGTCGTCGCGTTCCACCTCGGCGAGGAAGCCGACGTGGCCGAAGTTCACCCCGAGGAGCGGCACCCCCGACCCGCGGGACAGCTCGGCGGCGCGCAGGATCGACCCGTCCCCGCCGAGGATGCAGACGAGCTCACACCCGTGGGTGGGGTCGTCGGGGTGCGCGGCGAGGAGGTCGGGTTGTCCCTCGAGCGGGGTGCCCCGCATCTCGTGGCCGATGACGGCGACGTGGACGCCGGCGGCGTTGAGACGCCGGACGACGCCGAGCGCGTGGTCGTGGACCTCCGGGCGCGCGGGGTGGACGACGAGCAGGATGCGTCGCGGCTCACTCATGCGCGTCCTTCCCTGGCGAGGTCCCGGACGGCGGCGTGCACCGCGTCCGGGTCCATCGTGCCCGAGACCCCGGACCTCCCCCACAACAGGTACTCGGTGTTGCCCTCACCACCGGTGATGGGGCTGCGGATGAGTCCGTGGAGGCCCAGACCCGCCTCGCCGGCCGCCGTGACGACGCCGGTGAGGGCGCGGCGGCGGTGCCTGGGGTCGGTGACGAGGCCGTTCTTGCTCAGCCGGCCCCGCCCGACCTCGAACTGGGGCTTGACGAGGACGACGACGTCGCCGCCGGCGCGGGTCAGCCCGGCGATCGCCTCGAGGACGAGCGTCAGGGAGATGAAGGACAGGTCGGCGACCACGAGGTCGAAGGTGCCGAGCTCGTCGGCGGTCGCGTCGCGGATCGAGGTGCCGCTGCGCTCGGTCACCCGTGGGTCCTCCCGCAGGCCGGCGACGAGCTGGTCGCGCCCGACGTCCAGCGCGACAACGTGCTCCGCGCCGCGGTGCAGCAGGACCTGGGTGAACCCGCCCGTCGAGGCTCCGACGTCGAGACAGCGCCGTCCGGTCGCCGTCAGGCCGTCCGGCTCCCACTGGGCGAAGGCATGGTCGAGCTTGTGCGCGGCCCGGCCGACCCACCGGGGACCGTCGTCCGCGACGACGAGGTCCGTGTCGGGCCCGACCGGTGCCGCCGCCTTGCGCAGCACCCGTCCCTGCACCGTGACCTGCCCGGCCTCGACCAGCTCCCGCGCCTCACCGCGCGAACGAGCCAGGCCGCGCCGGACGAGCTCGGCGTCGAGCCGAGCGATGTCAGCCGCCCAGGTCGCCGAGACGGCCCTGCAGGGTGCGCTGGACCTGCTCGCCGCGCTCGATCTGCGCGTCGAGGTCGTCCTCGGGCGCTGCCGCGAGGTCGCGCAGGGCGGCGTCGATGACGAGGTCGCCCGTCTCGGGGGCGTCCGAACCGGCTCCCGGAGGGTCGGCGGACCCCCCCGGTGCGTGGGTCGGCGCCGGCACCGCGTCGGCCTCGACCTCCGGCACGGCGTGGGGGTGCTCGCTCACGCGCTGCCCGCCGACGCCGAGCTGCTCGACGGCGTCCCGGCCGACGCCTTCTTCGCGGTCGACGACGTCGTGGGGGTCGAGGTCTTCCTCGCCGGGGACGTGCGGGAGGCCGACGTCTTCGTCGGCGACGCCTTGGTCGCCGACGTCTTCGCGGCGGTGGACGTCTTCGCCGTCGAGGTCGACGAGGCCGTCTTCTTCGCGGAGGAGGCAGCGCCGGTGGACCTCTTCGCCGTCGCCTTCGTGGCCGTCGACTTCCTGGTCGACGACGTCGTGCCCGTCGTCTTTCTGGCCGTCGCCTTGGTGCCCGTGGACTTCTTCGCGGTGGACTTCTTCGCGGTGGACGTCGTGGGCGTCGCCGTCTTCGCCGCAGCCTTCCGAGGCGAGGACGTCGTGGACGTCGCCGTCTTCGCGGGCGTCGACGCCGTCTTCTTCAGGGACGATCGGGCTGGGCGGCGGGTCGGTGTCGCCGTCACCGGCGCCGTGGTCGCGGCGGCGGTGTCGGCCACCGCGTCACCGGCGGCGTCGGCCACCGTGCTCACTCCGGTGGCGGCGGTGCCGACGGTCGCGACCGAACGGCCCGAGAGCGTGCTGGCGAGGTCCTCGACCTGTCCGCGGAGGGAGTGCACGGTCGCGGACACCTGTGACAGCTCCTGCTGCAGGGTGGCGACATCGAGGCGGCCGACGGCCTTGTCGACCTCGGCGCGCACGAGGGCGACGAGGTTGCGGCGGTTGGTGTTGGCGGCGGCGACCAGCTCGTCGGCGAGCTTGCCCGCCTGCTTGGTGACCTTCTTCGGCGAGAGGTCGTTGTTGGTCAGGGCGACGAGCTCGGCTGCTGCGTCCCGGGCAGCGCTCTTGGTCATCTCGCCCAGCCCGGAGGCGAGCTCGACATATCCCTGGATCATCGACCGCTTGGCCATGGTTCCTCCTGTGGTTCGGGGTGGTTGTCGCACACGCTACTCGGCCACGCCCGTCCGCAGCCGGAGCTGCGTGGAGCTCAGTCGGAGAGCGACGCCAGCACCGGTGGCATCGCGCGGCTGATGTCGGCCCCCGCCGGCGCGTCGTCACGGACAGCCCACTCCTCGCGCAGCGCCTTCGCAGCCGGCTCGAGATCCCGCTCGTCGGCCGAGAGCGCCCGCAGGTCGGCCGCGATCCACGTCGGTCGTGCCGCGCGCCGCGCCGTCAGGGCGTCGCGCACGCCGTGCACACCGGTGAGCACGAGCAACGAGTCCATCCCCGCCGCGGTGGCCCCCTCGATGTCGGTCTCGAGGCGGTCGCCGATGGCGAGGATGCGGCTGGGGTCCACCCCGAGCCGCTCGGCGCACAGGAGGTACAGGGGTTCGTCCGGCTTCCCGGCGACGAGCTCGGGTCCGCGCCCGACGGCGGCACCGACCGCGAGGACGAGCGCTCCGTTGCCCGGCGCGAAGCCGGCCGCGGTGGGAAGGGTGTGGTCGGTGTTGGTGGCCAGCCACAGGGCACCGCCCTGCACGGCGTATGCCGCCTGGGCCAGGTCGTCCGCGGTCACCGCGGGGCCGTAGCCCTGCACGACCGCCGCCGGCTGGTCCGCCGCCGAGGTCACCGGCACGAAGCCCTGCTCTCGCAGGGCGTCGGACACCCCGGGTCCTCCGATCGCGAGGACCCGGGCGCCGACGGCCACGTGCCGAGTGAGGACCCACGCCGCCGCCTGGCTGCTCGTGGCCACGGAGGTGTCGTCGACGGCGAGCCCGAGACGTCGCAGGTGGTCGCCCACCTCCGACGGAGGTCGAGAGGCGTTGTTCGTCGCGAACTGGACGGGGAGGCCGGCCGTCGACAGCTCCTCGACCGCGTGCGGGACCGCCGGGTCGCCGCGGTAGACGACGCCGTCGAGGTCGACGATGAGCGCGTCGTACCGGTCGACCAGCCTCACTCGTCGACCTCGTCCTCGTCCTCGTCGGCACCCCCGAGCAGGTCGGTCGGGCTCACGCCGTCGAGCTCCTCGAGCCGCTCCACGGCATCGGTCTCGTACTCCACGTCGGCGTCGGCCGCCCGCTGGAACCACTCGCGGGCCTCGTCGGTCCGGCCGAGCCCGAGCAACGTGTCGGCGTACGCATACGCCAGCCGCGGCTGGTTGTGCTTCTTCAGCTCGGGGATCTGCAGGGCGACCAGGGCCGCGTCGGTCTGGCCGAGGTCTCGCCGGATGCCGCTGATGACGATGGTGAGCTCGACCCGCTCCTCCTTGGGCAACCGCTTCGCCTCCGGGGACTGCGCGAGGTCGAGAGCCCGCTCGTGGCGCCCCAGTCCCCGCTCGCAGTCGACCATGAGCGGGAGAAGGTGGTCCGAGCCGCTGATCCGGCGCACGGTGCGGAACTCCCCGAGAGCCCGAGCGAAGTCACCGGAACGGTAGGCCACCATCCCGAGGGCCTCCCGCGCTGCCGGCACGCGTCCGGCGCGACGGACCGCGGTCTCCGCGTGGGCCATGGCGTTCTCGAGCTCGTCGGCCTCGAGCAGGGCGGCGACCATGACGAGGTGCTTGGCCACCCCGTCGGCGTTCTCCTTGCTCAAGGTCCTCAGCTGCTGGTGGACCGACCGGTCGAGCTCCTTGCCGGTGACCCCGTCCGGGATGCTCGGCTCGGGTCGCCGGCCCGTCTTGGGCACCAGCCGCGGGCCGCCCCTGTCGTCCCGGTCCACTCCTCCACGCGCGGGACGGCCACCGTCCCGCCCGCGGTCGTCGCGGGAGTCGCCGCGCCGGTCGTCCCGGGAGCCGGCTCGACCGCGGTCGGGAGCACCCGAGCTGCGCGGGGGACGGCCACTGGCCTCGCGACCGCGGGAGCCGCCCTCACGACCGGGGCCATCACGACGGGAGTCGTCCCGTCCGCCCGCGCGTCGTGGTCCGCGATTCTCGTCAGTCATCGGAAGCCTCCAGGGGCCGTCGGGGCGGCGCGGGGCGCCACCGGAGCACACACAGTCTAGGACGACCGCGCTCGTGCGCGTCCGTCATGAATTCCGACCGAGAAAGGGGCCGGAAATGAGAAATGGCCCGCCGAATCGGCGGGCCATTTCTGGAAAGTATGTCCGGCTGCGTCCTACTCTCCCACACCGTCACCAGTGCAGTACCATCGGCGCTGAAGGGCTTAGCTTCCGGGTTCGGAATGGAGCCGGGCGTTTCCCCTTCGCTATGACAGCCGAAACTCTATGGAGATGTCAATCGGGTTCACCACTCGGAGGTGGGAACAGCCGACCGTATCTCGGGAACTGCACAGTGGACGCGAAGCATTCTTTTTAATGTGTATCAAGTTATCGGCTTATTAGTACCAGTCAGCTACATGCATTGCTGCACTTCCACGTCTGGCCTATCAACCCAGTAGTCTAGCTGGGAGCCTCTCGGGGTAAACCCCATGGAAATCTCATCTTGAAGCGTGCTTCCCGCTTAGATGCTTTCAGCGGTTATCACTTCCGAACGTAGCTAATCAGCGGTGCTCTTGGCAGAACAACTGACACACCAGAGGTTCGTCCATCCCGGTCCTCTCGTACTAGGGACAGCCCTTCTCAAATTTCCTACGCGCACAGCGGATAGGGACCGAACTGTCTCACGACGTTCTAAACCCAGCTCGCGTACCGCTTTAATGGGCGAACAGCCCAACCCTTGGGAGAGACTCCACCCCCAGGATGCGACGAGCCGACATCGAGGTGCCAAACCATGCCGTCGATATGGACTCTTGGGCAAGATCAGCCTGTTATCCCCGGGGTACCTTTTATCCGTTGAGCGACGCCGCTTCCACAAGCCAGCGCCGGGTCACTAGTTCCGACTTTCGTCCCTGCTCGACATGCCTGTCTCGCAGTCAAGCTCCCTTGTGCACTTACACTCAAAACCTGATTACCAACCAGGCTGAGGGAACCTTTGAGCGCCTCCGTTACCTTTTAGGAGGCAACCGCCCCAGTTAAACTACCCACCAGGCAATGTCCCTGATCCGGATCACGGACCTAGGTTAGATATCCAGAACGACCAGAGTGGTATTTCAACGTTGACTCCACACACACTGGCGTGCATGCTTCACAGTCTCCCACCTATCCTACACAAGCCGTACCGAACACCAATACCAAGCTATAGTAAAGGTCCCGGGGTCTTTCCGTCCTGCTGCGCGTAACGAGCATCTTTACTCGTAGTGCAATTTCGCCGAGTTCATGGTTGAGACAGTGGAGAAGTCGTTACGCCATTCGTGCAGGTCGGAACTTACCCGACAAGGAATTTCGCTACCTTAGGATGGTTATAGTTACCACCGCCGTTTACTGGGGCTTAAATTCTGAGCTTCGACCCTAAGATCTAACCCGTCCTCTTAACCTTCCAGCACCGGGCAGGCGTCAGTCCGTATACATCGTCTTGCGACTTAGCACGGACCTGTGTTTTTAGTAAACAGTCGCTTCTCCCTGGTCTCTGCGGCCGTTCTCCCTAGTGAGCTAGTCACTTCAGGATCCGGGCCCCCCTTCTCCCGAAGTTACGGGGGTATTTTGCCGAGTTCCTTAACCATGATTCACTCGATCGCCTTGGTATTCTCTACCTAACCACCTGAGTCGGTTTGGGGTACGGGCGGCTCGAACCTCGCTAGAAGATTTTCTTGGCAGCATAGGATCACCCTGCTTCCCGCATTCGCGGTCACTATCAGGTCTCAGGATATGTGTGAGACGGATTTGCCTATCTCACTCCCTACACCCTTGGACGTGGACTACCATCGCCACGCGGAGGCTACCTTCCTGCGTCTCTCCATCGCTTGACTACTACCAAATCGGGTCGTGCGCTCCGCTCGAATCTGTCCGAAGACGTCATCGAGTTTCAGGCACTTAGCATCAAAAGGTTCGTCATGGGCGGTTCTTCGCCGGTTCCGGAATATCAACCGGATGTCCATCGACTACGCCTGTCGGCCTCGCCTTAGGTCCCGACTTACCCAGGGCAGATTAGCTTGACCCTGGAACCCTTGGTTATTCGGCGGACGGGTTTCTCGCCCGTCATTCGCTACTCATGCCTGCATTCTCACTCGTGTGGCCTCCACGGCTGGATCACTCCGCCGCTTCCCTGGCCACACGACGCTCCCCTACCCATCAACACGCTTGGATCGTGAACCCGCAGGTATCACAACCGGGCAAAGTGTCAATGCCACAGCTTCGGTGGTGTGCTTGAGCCCCGCTACATTGTCGGCGCGGAATCACTTGACCAGTGAGCTATTACGCACTCTTTAAAGGGTGGCTGCTTCTAAGCCAACCTCCTGGTTGTCACTGCAACTCCACATCCTTTTCCACTTAGCACACGCTTTGGGACCTTAGATGGTGGTCTGGGCTGTTTCCCTCTCGACTACGGAGCTTATCCCCCGCAGTCTCACTGCCACGCTCTCACTTACCGGCATTCGGAGTTTGGCTAACGTCAGTAACCTGGTGAGGCCCATTAGCTATCCAGTAGCTCTACCTCCGGTAAGAAACACGTGACGCTGCACCTAAATGCATTTCGGGGAGAACCAGCTATCACGGAGTTTGATTGGCCTTTCACCCCTACCCACAGCTCATCCCCTCAGTTTTCAACCTAAGTGGGTTCGGTCCTCCACGACGTCTTACCGTCGCTTCAACCTGGCCATGGGTAGATCACTCCGCTTCGGGTCTAGACCCAGCGACTCATTCGCCCTATTCGGACTCGCTTTCGCTACGGCTTCCCCACACGGGTTAACCTCGCCACTGAGCACTAACTCGCAGGCTCATTCTTCAAAAGGCACGCTGTCACCCCACAAGGAGGCTCCAACGGATTGTAGGCACACGGTTTCAGGATCTATTTCACTCCCCTCCCGGGGTACTTTTCACCTTTCCCTCACGGTACTTGTCCGCTATCGGTCACCAGGGAATATTTAGGCTTAGCGGGTGGTCCCGCCAGATTCATACGGGATTTCTCGGGCCCCGTATTACTTGGGATGACTCTCTGGAGTTCGCGTCATTTCGTCTACGGGGGTCGCACCCTCTGTGCCGGGCCTTTCAATGCCCTTCGACTATAACGCGAATTTTTGACTCCATGCCAGGATGTCAGTCCTGACTGAGAGGTCCCACGACCCCGACCATGCAACGCCTGACAGCTATCACACATGATCGGTTTAGCCTCATCCGCTTTCTCTCGCCAATACTCACGGAATCGCGGTTGCTTTCTCTTCCTGTGGGTACTGAGATGTTTCACTTCCCCACGTTCCCTCTACCTGCCCTATATATTCAGGCAGGAGTGACTGGACTTGCCTCCAGCCGGGTTTCCCCATTCGGAAATCCACGGATCATAGTCTGGTTATCGACTCCCCGTGGCTTATCGCAGATTCCTACGTCCTTCTTCGGTTCCTGGTGCCAAGGCATCCACCGTGCGCCCTTAAAAACTTGAGCCACAAAGATGCTCGCGTCCACTGTGTAGTTCTCAACATACGGGCGGCCCTTCACCAGGCTTGGCGCCTCCCGAGATGACTCGGTGGTTCGCCATGGTGAAGGTCCTGACCGGATACCGGCCTTCAGGTCGAGCTTTCGCCCGAGCCCTCAGGACCCAACAACGTGTCAGGCGCCGGCTCCCCCACAGACGCTTTCCGTCCTCCGAAGAGGTGTACTTGCGTGTTGCGAGAGTTCGCGGCGCCAAATAATCGATGTTCCACCCTTGAGCACCTGCTGTCGAACGTACGCCGACAGACCAGGCTCTGGACGCTTGCGCGCCAGTGCTCCTTAGAAAGGAGGTGATCCAGCCGCACCTTCCGGTACGGCTACCTTGTTACGACTTAGTCCCAATCGCCAGTCCCACCTTCGACGGCTCCCTCCACAAGGGTTGGGCCACCGGCTTCGGGTGTTACCGACTTTCGTGACTTGACGGGCGGTGTGTACAAGGCCCGGGAACGTATTCACCGCAGCGTTGCTGATCTGCGATTACTAGCGACTCCAACTTCATGGGGTCGAGTTGCAGACCCCAATCCGAACTGAGACCGGTTTTTTGGGATTCGCTCCACCTTGCGGTTTCGCAGCCCTTTGTACCGGCCATTGTAGCATGTGTGAAGCCCAAGACATAAGGGGCATGATGATTTGACCTCATCCCCACCTTCCTCCGAGTTGACCCCGGCAGTCTCCTATGAGTCCCCGCCATTACGCGCTGGCAACATAGAACGAGGGTTGCGCTCGTTGCGGGACTTAACCCAACATCTCACGACACGAGCTGACGACAACCATGCACCACCTGTATACCGACCTTGCGGGGCACCTGTCTCCAGATGTTTCCGGTATATGTCAAGCCTTGGTAAGGTTCTTCGCGTTGCATCGAATTAATCCACATGCTCCGCCGCTTGTGCGGGCCCCCGTCAATTCCTTTGAGTTTTAGCCTTGCGGCCGTACTCCCCAGGCGGGGAACTTAATGCGTTAGCTGCGGCACGGACCTCGTGGAATGAGACCCACACCTAGTTCCCAACGTTTACGGCATGGACTACCAGGGTATCTAATCCTGTTCGCTCCCCATGCTTTCGCTTCTCAGCGTCAGTAATGGCCCAGAGACCTGCCTTCGCCATCGGTGTTCCTCCTGATATCTGCGCATTTCACCGCTACACCAGGAATTCCAGTCTCCCCTACCACACTCTAGTCTGCCCGTACCCACTGCAAGTCCGGGGTTGAGCCCCGGATTTTCACAGCAGACGCGACAAACCGCCTACAAGCTCTTTACGCCCAATAATTCCGGACAACGCTCGCACCCTACGTATTACCGCGGCTGCTGGCACGTAGTTAGCCGGTGCTTCTTCTGCAGGTACCGTCACTTTCGCTTCTTCCCTGCTGAAAGAGGTTTACAACCCGAAGGCCGTCATCCCTCACGCGGCGTCGCTGCATCAGGCTTTCGCCCATTGTGCAATATTCCCCACTGCTGCCTCCCGTAGGAGTCTGGGCCGTGTCTCAGTCCCAGTGTGGCCGATCGCCCTCTCAGGCCGGCTACCCGTCATTGCCTTGGTGAGCCGTTACCTCACCAACAAGCTGATAGGCCGCGAGTCCATCCCAGACCGAAAAACTTTCCAGACGGTAGTCATGCGACTCCGTCTCATATCCGGTATTAGACGCCGTTTCCAGCGCTTATTCCAGAGTCTGGGGCAGGTTACTCACGTGTTACTCACCCGTTCGCCACTGCTCACTCGAGAGCAAGCTCTCGAGATCACCGTTCGACTTGCATGTGTTAAGCACGCCGCCAGCGTTCGTCCTGAGCCAGGATCAAACTCTCCGTTGATGTTCAGCGCCCGATCCCGAAGGACCGGACAAAACTAAACCCGATGAAGGGTTGTCACACTGGCTGAGCAAGAACAACTAGCTATTGCTAGATGATCATTGTCAACCAAAGGATTTTCGTTCGAGAGTGATCGCTCCCCGACCTGAGGCCGGCTCGCCACCACCTCGAGACGAGGTAATTGGCATCGATTTTTGACACGCTGTTGAGTTCTCAAGGTTCGGACGCGCACCATCACCCGACTCGGTGAGTCGTGATCCGGGGCAACTGTTCAAACTTACCCGCGTCCATGCTTGGGCGTCAAATCCGTGATCCGCTCGCTGAGCGGGCCGGTCATGATCGCGCTTGGATCTTGGCGGGCTCCCACCGTAGCAGCCTCTCGGCGGCCGTTCCACACCGGCGTCTCGCGCTGGTGTGGCCTGGTGGGCGGTGCCACTGTAACTGCCTTTCGGCGCTACTCCAACTTCGCGTCTCCGCAGCTGTCGGTGTGGACTTTCCCAACCGTAACACCCTCTGGGCGTTGCTCCGTCCGCGGCGTTTCCGTCGTGTCTGGCTGTTGGGGTCTGCCCCGGGACCGGCCTACTTCGTGCGAGGCGCTGGGCCTCACGCGGTGGTGTCCGTTCCTCCCTGTCGGGCTGACGTCGAGAACATTAGAGGACGTTCTCCGCAGAACACAAATCGGCCCTGCCCTCGCGTGGTGCTGGAGCGCCCATACCTTCGCGATTCCGTTGCGACACAACGGTTCTAGGCCTTGCGACCCGCCGCCATGGACTTGCGCCCGCGCCTGAGGATGGCCACGGAGCCGTGCAGGAAGTGCTCGTCACCGAGCGTGAGCTCGGGATCGGTGACCTTCTTGCCGTTGACCGAGGCCCCGCCGTCACCGATCGCACGCCGTGCCGCGTTGCGGGAGTCCACGAGTCCCACGGCCACGAGCGCGTCGGTCATCGTCATCCCCGGGGACACCTCTCCCCCGGGCAGCTCGGCGGTCGCGTCCCGCAACGTCGCGGCGTCGAGGGCGGCGAGGTCGCCCTTGCCGAACAGGGCCTCGGAGGCCGCCTGGACCGACGCCGTCGCCGCGGGCCCGTGGACCAGGGTCGTGACGTCGGCGGCGAGGGTGCGCTGGGCCGCCCTGCGGAAGGGCTCCTCCGTCACCTGTCGCTCGAGCTCGGCGACCTCCTCGTGCGTCCGGTCGGTGAAGATCTTCAGCAGCTTGACCACGGAGGCGTCCTCGACGTTGACCCAGTACTGGTAGAAGGCGTAGGGGCTGGTCATGTCGGCGGAGAGCCAGACGGCGTTGCCCTCGCTCTTGCCGAACTTGTTGCCCGCGGCGTCGGTGACCAGGGGGGTCGTGAGCAGGTGCACCGACTCGCCCTCGACCTTGTGGATGAGGTCGGAGCCGGCGGTGAGGTTGCCCCACTGGTCCTGCCCCCCGGTCTGGAGCGTGCATCCGTGCGAGCGGTAGAGCTCGAGGAAGTCGAGCCCCTGGAGGATCTGGTAGCTGAACTCCGTGTACGAGATCCCCTCGTCCGAGGCGAGCCGGGCCGCGACCGCCTCCTTCCTCACCATCTGGTTGACGCGGAAGTGCTTGCCGATGTCGCGCAGGAAGTCCAGCGCCGACATGGGCTCGGTCCAGTCGAGGTTGTTGACCATCACCGCGGCGTTGTCCCCCCCGAACTCGAGGAAGGGCTGCACCTGCTCCTGGATGCGCCCCACCCACTCGGCCGTCTGCTCCTTGGTCTTGAGCACCCGCTCCGAGCTCGGCCGCGGGTCGCCGATGAGGCCGGTGGACCCTCCGACGAGACAGATGACGCGGTGGCCGGCCCGCTGCAGGTGCCGCAGAACCACGAGCTGGACGAGGTTGCCGAAGTGCAGGGACGGTGCCGTCGGGTCGAAGCCGCAGTAGGCCGTGACCTGCCCCCCGGTCAGGGCGTCCCGCAGGGCGCTCTCGTCCGTGGTCTGGGCCACGAGGCCGCGCCACTGCAGTTCCGCGAGGATGTCGTTCACGAGCGCCAGCCTGCCACGGGCGTCGCAGTGGACGACCACGCGCGTCGCGGGGTGGTCGTCGAACACCCCGGTGTAGCCACCGCGCACCTCCCCCACGCCAGGGTTGGCGGGCGCCACCGGGTCGCTCTCCGGCTGAGAGACTGCCGGCCATGACCGATGAGGCAGCAGACACGCACGGCAGGCACACGGCATACGCGGGGTTCATCTCCGGCTTGCCCAAGGCGGAGCTGCACGTGCACCACGTCGGGTCGGCGCGGCCCGAGACGGTGGCACGGCTGGCGGAGCGTCACCCGGACTCCGGTGTGCCGCACGGGATCGAGGCGCTCCGCGACTTCTACAGGTTCTCCGACTTCGCCCACTTCATCGACGTCTACCTCGCCGTCGTCTCGCTCCTTCGCACCCCGGAAGACCTCCACCTGCTCACGTACGAGGTGGCGGAAGGTCTGGCGGCGCAACGAGTCCGCTATGCCGAGCTGACGATGACGCCGTTCACCAGCGTGCGGGCCGGCATCCCGATCGAGGCCTACACCGAGGCGATCGAGGACGCCCGGCGCATGGCGGAGCGGGACCACGGCATCGTCCTGCGCTGGATCTACGACATCCCCGGTGAGGCAGGTCTGGAGTCGGCCGACGCGACGCTGGGCTACGCGCTCGAGCACGGACCGAGCGCACTCGTCGGCTTCGGCCTCGGGGGTCCCGAGGTGCCGCGGCGACAGTTCGCCCCGCACTTCGACCGTGCCCGGGCGGCCGGCCTGCGATCCCTGCCCCACGCGGGCGAGTCGACCGACGCCCAGTCGGTGTGGGACGCCCTCGACGCCCTGGGCGCCGAACGCATCGGCCACGGGATCCGGGCCGTGGACGACCCCGCCCTCGTCGAGCGACTCGTCGCCGAGCGCATCCCGCTCGAGGTGTGCCCGACGTCGAACGTCGCCACCCGCTGCGTCGCGGACCTGGCCGAGCACCCGATCCGGGCGCTGCGCGACGCCGGTGTCGTCGTCACGGTCAACAGCGACGACCCCCCGATGTTCGGCACCACCCTGGGGCGGGAGTACGCCATCGCCGCCGACCTGCTCGACCTGGACGAGGACGGGCTGGCCGACCTCGCCCGCACCGCGGTCGACGTGAGCTGTGCGCCGGACGACGTGAAGCGGCGCGTGCGTGACGAGATCAGGACGTACGTCGACGGGCGACCGCCGGCCGGTAGGCGCTGACCGTCGGCTCCGCGTCGAGCCAGAACCGGAAGGGGTATGCCGTCCCGTCGCCACCGGGACCGCTGACGCCGACCCTCGGCCCGGTGCGGACCGCGTCCGGACGGACCGGCTCCACGGGAGGAGCGAAGGTCACCGCAGCCCCCGGAGCGCAGACGTCCGCTCCGTCGTGGGACCGGTCGACCCCCAGCGTGCTGGTGAGCCGCGCGGGGCCCCGGGCCCAGTCGCGTTCGCGCACCCGGGCCCGCCGCAGGGCGGCGACGTCGTGGCCGGCGACCACCTCACCGGCCCGGAGCAGCACGGCCTGCGCCTCGCCCTCGTCGCCGCAGACGACGTTGGCGCACCAGTGCATGCCGTAGCTGAAGTAGACGTAGAGGTGCCCGGCCTCGCCGAACATCACCTCGGTCCGCGGGGTCCGGCCACGGAAGGCGTGCGACCCGGGGTCGGTCCCCTCGCCGGTGTAGGCCTCCACCTCGGTCAGCCGGACGGTCACGCCTGCATGGGTGACCAGGCACCCGAGCAGCTCCGGCGCCACGACCGGTGCCGGACGCGCGAAGAACGACCGCGGCAGGGTCACCGCGTGACGGGAGGGGCCGCGGTCCACGCGCGGGCGTCCGAGGCGACGTCGGAGGCGCGCTGCAGCTGCTCCGCGACCCGCACCGGAGCGGTGCCGCCCTTGGCGTCCCGCGACGCGAGGGACCCCTCGACCGTGAGGACCTCGCGCACCGCGGGGGTCAGGTGCCCCGAGATGGCCGCGAGGTCGTCGTCGGAGAGGTCCCACAGCTCGATGCCGCGGGACTCGCACACCTGCACGCACTCCCCCGCGACCTCGTGCGCGACCCGGAACGGCACCCCCTCACGGACGAGCCACTCGGCGATGTCGGTGGCGAGCGAGAAGCCCTGTGGTGCGAGCGCCGCCAGGCGGTCGGCGTCGAACACCAGCGTCTCCACCATCCCGCTGAACGCCGGCAGCAGGACCTCGAGCGTGTCGATCGAGTCGAACACCGGCTCCTTGTCCTCCTGCAGGTCGCGGTTGTAGGCGAGCGGCAGCCCCTTGAGGGTCGTGAGGAGCCCGGTGAGGTTGCCGACGAGCCGGCCGGCCTTGCCGCGTGCGAGCTCGGCGACGTCGGGGTTCTTCTTCTGCGGCATGATGCTCGACCCGGTCGAGTACGAGTCGTCGAGCGTGACGAAGCCGAACTCCTTGGTCGCCCAGAGGATGACCTCCTCGGCGAGGCGTGACAGGTCGACCGCGACCATCGCGGTGACGAACGCGAACTCGGCGACGACGTCTCGGGCCGCGGTGCCGTCGATGGAGTTGTCGACGGAGCCCGCGAAGCCGAGGTCGGCGGCCACGGCCTCGGGGTCGAGGCCGAGCGAGCTGCCGGCCAGGGCGCCCGACCCGTAGGGGCTGAGCGCGGCACGCCGGTCCCAGTCACGGAGCCGGTCGACGTCGCGCAGGAGCGGCCACGCGTGGGCGAGCAGGTGGTGGGCCAGCAGGACGGGCTGCGCGTGCTGGAGGTGCGTGCGTCCGGGCATCGCCACGGCCGGGTGCCGCTGGGCCTGCGACATGAGGGCGTCGACGACGTCGAGCACCAGCCCGCCGACGGTGCGTGCGTGCTCGCGAAGGTACATGCGGACGAGGGTGGCGACCTGGTCGTTGCGGGAGCGTCCGGCACGGAGCCGGCCGCCGACGTCGGACCCGGCCCGCTCGATGAGGCCTCGTTCGAGCGCGGTGTGCACGTCCTCGTCGTCCGGGGCCGGCCGGAAGGCGCCCGACTCGACGTCGGCCGCCAGGGTCTCGAGCCCGGCCAGCATCGCCGACAGGTCGTCGTCGCCGAGCAGCCCGGCCGCGTGCAGGACCCGGGCGTGGGCGCGGGAACCGGCGATGTCGTGCAGGGCGAGCCGCCAGTCGAAGTGCGTCGAGCGGGAGAGCTCGGCCAGGGCGTCGGCGGGGCCCCCGGAGAAGCGCCCGCCCCACAGGCTGAGGCGCCCCTGGTCCGGCGCGGTCGAACCCGAGTCGCTCACACGTTCTCCTTGCGGGTGTAGGCCATGAGGCGCGCGGCCACCGTGCGGGAGGTCGAGGCACTCGTCGTGATCACCATGATCGTGTCATCCCCGGCGATCGTGCCGACGACGCCTCGCACGCTCGTGTGGTCGATGGCCGAGGCGAGGAAGTTCGCGGCCCCCGGTGGTGTCCGGAGGACGACGAGGTTGGCGGATACGTCGGCCGACACGAGGAGCTCGTGGCACCGCTGGGCGAGCCGGCTCGTGGTCTCCTGCCCGTCCGGCGCCACGCGCACGGTGCGGTCACCGCCCTCGCCCGGCACGGCATACACGAGGCTCTTGCCGACACGCACCTTCTCCGCGCCGACGTCGACGAGGTCGCGGGACAGGGTCGCCTGGGTGACGTCGATGCCGTCGGCCGCGAGGATGCCGAGGAGCTCGGTCTGCGACCGGACGGCGCGGCTGGAGAGGATCGAGACGATGCGCTGCTGTCGGGCGGTGCGGCTGGAGGAGATCGTCATCGGCGGTCACCGCCGGACTTCTCGACGAGCCACGACAGCACCGCCTTCTGGGCGTGCAGCCGGTTCTCGGACTCGTCCCACACGACCGACTGGGGCCCGTCGATGACCGAGGCGTCGACCTCGAAGCCGCGGTACGCCGGCAGGCAGTGCAGGAAGATCGCGTCCGACGCGGCCAGGGCCATCAGCTCGGCGCTCACCGCGTAGCGGGCGAACGGGCTGGTCGACCCCTGCCGCGACTCCTTCTCCTTCTCGAACCCCATGGAGACCCACGTGTCCGTCGCGACGACGTCCACGCCCGCCACGGCCTCGGCCGGGTCCTCGACGATCGTCACCGACCCGCCGGTCTCGGCGGCGAGCGCCCGGGCCCGGGCGAGCACCGACGGGTGCGGCTGGTAGGTCGCCGGCGTCCCGATGCGCACGTGCAGGCCCGACATCGCCATGCCGAGCAGGTAGCTGTGGCTCATGTTGTTGGCCCCGTCGCCGACGTAGGCGAAGCTCAGCCCGGCGAGCCGCCCCTTGTGCTCCTTGATGGTGAGGAGGTCGGCGAGGATCTGGCACGGGTGGAACTCGTCGGTGAGGGCGTTGACGACCGGCACGCTGGAGTGCGCGGCCATCTCCTCGATGCGCTCCTGGCCGTAGGTGCGCCACACGATCGCGGTGGCCTCCCGGGTCAGCACGCGCGCGACGTCGGCGATCGACTCGCGCACCCCGACCTGGGCGAGCTTGCCGTCGATGACGAGGGGGAACCCTCCGAGGTGGGCGATGGCCGCCGCGAACGAGACCTGCGTGCGCAGGGTCTGCTTGTCGAACAGGACGGCGACGACCTGCGGACCCTCCAGGGTGCGGTCGCTGAACGGCCGCGACTTGATGGCGGCGGCGCGGTCGAGGATCTCGGCCTGCTCCTGCGGCGAGATGTCGTCGTCCCGGAGGAAGTGGCGGACGGTCGTGGTCATGGTGCCGACTCCTTGGTGGTGGCGATGAGCGAGGGCAGTGCGGTGACGAAGAGGTCGAGCTCGTCACGGGTGATGGTGAGCGGGGGGACGAGCCGGAGCGCGTCGGGGGCCACGGGGTTGACGAGGAAACCGGCGTCCCGCGCCGCGGCGGTGACTCCGGCGGCGAGGTCGGAACGCAGCACGATGGCCCGCAGCAGTCCCCGTCCACGGACGCCGGCCACGTCGGGGTGCTCGAGCGCGGTCACCGCGTCGACGAGGTGCTCGCCGGTGCGGGTCACGTGGTCCAGCAGGCCGTCGGCCTCGATGGTGGCCAGCACGCTCAGCGCCGCCGCCGCCACGAGCGGGTTGCCGCCGAACGTCGAGCCGTGCTGCCCGGCGGTGAGGAGCCCGGTGACGGCCGGGCCGAAGGTCACGAGTGCCCCGATGGGCAGCCCACCGCCGAGGCCCTTGGCGAGGGTCATCGCGTCGGGGACGATGCCGCTCGCCGTGTGCCCGAACCAGTCGCCGGTACGGCCGACGCCGGACTGGACCTCGTCGATGACGAGCAGCGCGCCCGCGGCGGTGGTGATCTCGCGGGCGGCACGCAGGTATGCCGGGTCCGCGACGACCACGCCCGCCTCACCCTGGACCGGCTCGAGGACGACCGCGGCGGTCGAGCCCGTCACGGCGGCGCGCAGGGCGTCGACGTCGTTGAAGGGGACATGGCTCACGTGCTCGATGAGCGGCGCGAAGGGCGTGCGGTAGGCCGGCTTGTGCGTGAGGGCCAGGGCCCCCGTGGTGCGTCCGTGGAAGGCGCCCTCGGCGGCGACGATGCCGGTGCGACCAGTGCGCCGCGACAGCTTGATCGCGGCCTCGATGGCCTCGGCCCCCGAGTTCGCGAAGAACACTCCGGATCCCTCCGGTGCGGCGGCGATCGCGAGGACGCGCTCGGCGAGCTCGACCTGGACCCGGGAGGTGAAGAAGTTGGAGATGTGCGCCATCTCGCCGACCTGCTTCGACACCGCGGCGACGAGAGCGGGGTGGTTGTGACCGAGGGCGTTGACGGCGATGCCGCCGACGAGGTCGAGGTACCGCTTGCCGTCGACGTCCCAGACCCAGGCACCGTCGCCGCGCTCGAGGACGAGCTGCGGGGTCCCGAAGACCGTGATGAGGGAGTGCTCGTAGCGGTCGAGCAGCTCCTGCGACCGTGACGTGCGGGCCGGGGTGCTCATGTGTCCTCCTCGATCAGCGTGCCGATGCCCTCGGAGGTGAAGACCTCGAGGAGCAGGGCGTGGGGTTCGCGGCCGTCGATGACGTGCGCCTGCGGCACGCCGTTCTCGACGGCCCGGATGCAGGCCTCGAGCTTGGGGATCATGCCGCTGTCCACCGTGCGGAGGAGCTCGCGGGCGCGGCTGAGGGGCAGGGTCGAGAGGAGCGACGTCCGGTCCGGCCAGTCGGCGTACACGCCCTCGACGTCGGTGAGGACGACGAGCTTGCGTGCCCCGAGCGCCGCCGCCAGGGCCGCCGCGGCCGTGTCGGCGTTGACGTTGAGGACCTGGCCCTCGTGGTCGAGGTCGGGTGCCACCGTGGACACGACGGGGATCCGGCCGGCGTCGAGGAGGTCGACGACCGACTGCGTGTTGACGGTGACGACGTCGCCCACCAGTCCGAGGTCCTCCTCCACGCCGTCGACGACGACACCGCGACGACGGGCGCCGAAGAGCGCGCCGTCCTCGCCCGACAGGCCGACGGCGATCGGACCGTGCTGGTTGAGCAGGCCGACGAGCTCGCGACCGACCTGCCCGGTGAGCACCATCCGCACCACGTCCATGACCTCGGGTGTCGTGACGCGCAGGCCGCCCTTGAACTCGCTGGCGAGACCGAGCCGGTCGAGCATCGCCTGGATCTGCGGACCGCCGCCGTGCACGACGACGGGGCGCAGGCCGGCATACCGGAGGAAGGCGATGTCCTGCGCGAAGGCGAGCTTGAGGTCGTCGTCGACCATGGCGTTCCCGCCGTACTTGACGACGACGAGCGCCCCGCGGAACCGCTCCAGCCACGGCAGTGCCTCGACGAGGGTCGTCGCCTTCGCCCGGTGGCCGTCGTGGGTCATCGCTGGCTCCTTCACGAGCTGTACGCGGAGTTCTCGTGGACGTAGTCGTGGGTGAGGTCGTTGGTCCACACCGTCGCCGTGGCGGTGCCGGCGTGGAGGTCGACGACGACGCGGACCTCGCGCGGGGTGAGGTCGACGAGCGACCGGTCGTCGCCGACCGTCGCCGCGCGGCAGACCTGGACGCCGTTGATCTCGACGTCGAGCAGGGCCGGGTCGAACGCGGCGGTCGTCGTGCCGACGGCGGCGAGCACCCGACCCCAGTTGGGGTCGGCACCGAAGATGGCCGCCTTGAACAGGTTGCTCCGGGTGACCGAGCGGGCCACCTCGACGGCGTCCGCCTCGGTCGCGGCCGACCGCACCTCGACGGCGATCTCGTGGCTCGCGCCCTCGGCGTCGGCCACGAGCTGCCGCGAGAGGTCCCCGCACACCCGGGTGAGCGCTGCCGTGAGGGCGACGGGCTCGACTCGCACTCCCGACGCGCCGGAGGCCAGCAGGACGACGGTGTCGTTCGTCGACATGCAGCCGTCCGAGTCGACGCGGTCGAAGGTCGTCGCCGTGGCCGCACGCAGCGCGGCGTCGAGGTCGGCGGCGTCGGCGACCGCGTCGGTCGTGAGCACGCACAGCATCGTCGCCAGCCCGGGAGCGAGCATGCCCGCGCCCTTGGCCATGCCACCCACGGTCCACCCGTCACCCGTGACCACGGCCTCCTTGGGCACGGAGTCGGTCGTCATGATGGCGCGGGCGGCGGCCTGGCCGGCCTCGGCCGACAGCCCTGCGGCGGTCAGCCGGATGCCGGCCTCGATGCGGTCCATCGGCAGGTACTCCCCGATGAGCCCGGTGGAGCACACGACGACGTCCGTGGCGCTGACGCCCAGGGTGGCGGCCACGAGCTCGGCGGTGCGGTGGGCGTCCTGGAACCCGCGCGCGCCGGTGCATGCGTTGGCGCCGCCGGAGTTGAGGAAGACGGCGTCGGCCCGACCGTCCGAGACGACCTGCCGCGACCAGGTGACCGGGGCCGCCTCGACCCGGTTGCTCGTGAACACGGCGGCGACATGGCGGTCGGGGCCGTCGTTGGTCACCAGGGCGACGTCGCTGGCGCCCGAAACCTTGAGACCCGCCGTGGCACCAGCTGCTCGAAAGCCCTGTGCCGCAGTGACACTCATGACCCGCTCCGCCCGGTGAGGACGGTCGGGGTGATGATGAGACCTGCCTTGCGCCACACGGCCTCCGCGACGGCGATCCCGCCCTCCGGCACGAGGATCCAGTCGGTGTCGTAGGTCGAGAGGGCGAGGACGCTGATGCCGGCGGGGACGAGCGGGGTGAGGATCTCTGCCATGACACCGACGGCGTCGAAGGCGAGGGGGCCGGCGACCTCGACGGCGCGGAACGGGCCCTCGGTGAGGACACCCGCGGGCACGACGTCCTCGAGGCACACGACGGAGGTCTCCTGGGGTGACCGGCTCAGGGAGGCGAAGGGGCCTGGCGTCCAGTCCCAGTCGGGCTCGGCGCCGGCGTCGAGCCGCGCGACGACGAGCGCCTCCGGGTGGGTCATGAGGTGCAGTGGCATGGCGCTCACGGCGCCACCCCCGATCCGAGGAGGCCGGTCGACTCGGGCAGTCCGACGGCGAGGTTGAGGCACTGGACGGCCGCGCCCGCGGTGCCCTTGGCGAGGTTGTCGACGGCGGCGACGGCGACGACGCGGCCGGCGCGCTCGTCGAGGACCACCTGGACGACGACGTGGTTGCTGCCGACGACGTGTGCGGTGGCCGGCCACGTGCCGGGCTCGAGCAGGTGGACGAACGCCTCGTCGGCGTATGCCGCCCGCCACGCCTCGCGCACGTCCGCGGCCGACGTGCCCGGCACGACCCTCGCCGTGCACGTCGCGAGGATGCCGCGGGGCATCGGGGCCAGGGTCGGCGTGAACGAGACCCGGACCGGCGCGCCCGCCGCCGCCTCGAGGTTCTGCTCGATCTCGGGGGTGTGTCGGTGCGTCCCACCGACGCCGTAGGGCGACATCGACCCCATGACCTCGGAGGCGAGCAGGTGGGGCTTGAGCGCCTTCCCCGCGCCGGAGGTGCCGGAGGCGGCGACGACGACGACGTCATCACCCTCGACGACGCCGGCGGCCAGGCCGGGGGCGAGGGCCAGGCTCACCGCCGTCGGGTAGCACCCGGGGACGGCGATGCGCCGCGTCCCGGCGAGGTCGTCCCGCCCGCGACCTCCGCCGGCCAGGGGCAGCTCGGGGAGTCCGTAGGCCCACGAGCCGGCATACGCAGTGTCGTAGAAGGTCGTCCACGCGGACTCGCTGCGCAACCTGAAGTCGGCGCCGCAGTCGATGACGACGGCGTCGGCCGCGAGCACGGACGACACCGACGCGGAGTGGCCGTGCGGCAGGGCGAGGATGACGACGTCGTGCCCGGACAGCGTGTCGGGGGTGGTCTCCAGCAGCACCCGGTCCGCCAGCGAGCGCAGGTGGGGGTGGATCGTGCCGAGCGTCGTGCCCGCGTTGCCACCGGCCGTCACCGCGCCGATCTCCACCTCGGGGTGCGCGAGCAGCCAGCGGAGGGCCTCGCCCCCGGCGTAGCCGCTGGCACCGGCGACCGCGACCTTCAGCATGTTGCATAGTCTTGCATGCCGCAACAACTCTATGCAATTCCGTGCATGGCGTATCAGGTGGGCCGGGTTCGCGCTCCTTCCCCGTAGCGACCTCGCACAGGGCAGGGTCAGGAACGAGGGAGAACCACCATGTCCGGTGTCAACGACGCCATGTCCGCCGCCACGCGCCTGGGCGAGATCGGCTTCGTCGAGTTCACGACGAAGCTCGTCAGCGACGTGTTCGACACGCTGGTCGCGTCGAACCTGCGGCAGCAGCAGGCCTTCATCGAGCTGCTCCAGGCGACGAGCAAGTCGCTCACCACCTACGTCAACGAGACGAAGGACGACATCGGGCCCGGTGAGGTCATGCAGGTCCTCACCGCGATCGCGCCCCGCAACGCCGAGACCCCCGCGACGAGCGACAGCCCGACGGCGGTCGTCGCCGGCGGCAAGCTCAGCGCCGACGAGGCCGCGACGATCAACACGGCCCTGACGATCACGGACCCCGACACCAACGCCGTGACCAACGACAAGGCCGCCAAGGCCGGCAACCTCGACGCCAAGGCCATCGACGCCCTGCGCGAAGCGGTGGCGCAACGGGTCGCCGCGAACAAGTACACGCTGCTCAAGGAGATGGTCAAGCTCGGCATGCTGCGCCTGGTCGTCACCGACGGCACGATCGAGAGCGGGCTGAACTTCCACTCGTACGGGTCGGACTTCCTCCGCAACAACTCGAGCCGCTACTCGAGCCAGCAGTTCCAGCTCAAGGCCAACGCTCAGACGGGGAGCATCCTCTCGGCCTGGGTCAAGGCGTCCGCGAGCACCGCCTACACGTCGGTGAACGTCAGCACGAGCAACACCTCCAGCGGGTCGAGCTCGGGCGTCGACGTCACCATCACCGGTGGCGTGAAGATCAACTTCAAGACGGACTACCTGCCCCTCGAGACCCCCTGACCGCCGACGCCCCCAGGAGGTGAGCCATGCCTGAGAGCACTGTCTCCGACGTCGGATTCGCGGAGTTCGTGGCGGTCCTCCTCGTGGAGACTCTCGACTCGATCGTGGCGTCGCATGCCAGCCAGGAGGATCGGCTGCGCGCCCTCGAGGCGGCGGCGGACTTCACGGCGGAGGAGGTCGCCGCGACGTCCATCACCGCCGGGATGGTCGACCTGACCCTCGTCGAGCTGTTCCCGGACGGCAAGGGTGGGACGTCCGTGGTCGTCGGTGGCCCGTCACCGTCCCAGGACGTCCTCGCCGAGCTCGGCGTCACGGTCCCGCGGCGCGACGGAGGGTTGTCGAGCGGTGACGTCGGCGCGATCCGCAACGCGGTGGCGCTCCTCCTCGCGCGCCGTCACCTCGAGTCGGTCCAGGAGGTCCGCCGTCGCGGGGTCCCGCGGGTCGTCGTCGACGGGGGCACGCTGCGCGCCAAGCTCGCGTTCACCACGACGCGGCGCGCGGACACCACGCCGGCGACCCCCCGGCGTGCGGGCGCAGGACTCACGCCGGCCGCGACGCGGGACGTGCTCGGCTCGCTTCCGGTCAGCCGCATCGGTGACCTGCTGGGGCCACGGGCGACCGTGCTGCGCCCCGAGGTGCTCGACGGCATCCGCGACCTGCGCCTGCGGGTCCGGCCGCCGGAGACGAACCCGGAGCCGGGGACGCCCGTGGAGAAGGCGGACGTGTTCGGCGAGATCGAGATCCGCTTCCGGACCGAGCTCTGACGTGGGACCGCAGGAGCTCGCCGCCCTCGTCGCGCGCGAGGCCGACGCCGGTGTCGCCGGAGCCCTCCGGGCGTTCGACTCGGCGGGTGCGTTGACCGTCGAGACCGTCGTCGGCCGGATCGGGTCCCGCCCGGCCTCGGTCGACACGCCGTGGGAGGACGTGGTCTGGCAGGCCGAGGTCGTCATGCGCCCCAGCGGTGTCGTGCGCGACCCGACGTCGGAGCCGTCCGAGGCACCGGTGTCCGACCTCCCGGACCTCGTCCGCAGGCTGTCCGTCTCCGCGCTGCGGGGCGTCGGTCCGCGATGGGCCGACCGGCTCGCGCAGCGGGGGGTGCTCACCGTGGGCGACCTCGCCTCGCTGTCCCCCTCGACCGTGGCGTCGTGGGCGGGCGAGGAGGACGGCGGGTATGCCGTGCAGCTCGTCGCGAGGGCGCGCACCTGTGCCGGCGACTGGCCGCAGACCGACGCCTCCGACGCCCGCTCCGTGCTCGAGGTCTCCGAGGCGGACCCGGGCGCGGCCGCGGGCTGGCCGCCCGGGAGCCGCGCGGACGCCCATGCCCTCTGGTCCGCCTGCCTGAGGCTTCGGGCCGCGGTCGACGACGACGTGCTGGCAGAGGTCCGCGTCAACGCCGGCTGAGGCACCTGGGCGGGTCCGGGAGGGTCAGGTCAGCGGGTCGTCGTCCCCCCACGGGATGAGCCCCAGGGTGCGGTCGAGCTCGCCGAGGCCCGCGCTCGCCCGGGCGGACAGGGAGGACGGCGTGTCCAGCCCGGCGCGCACGAGCCGGCCGCTCCAGGCATCGAGGTCACCTGCGGCGATCGCGAGCAGCAGCTCGGTCACCTCCCCGGGTGAGGTCCACTCCGTGCGGCCCCGGTGCATGACCATCGACTCGGTCATGTCGGTGCGGACGACCCCGGGCGCGAGGTCGAAGACGAGGGCCGCGCGGTCCTCCCCCAGCCCGAGCTGCGACGTGAGCCGGGCGAGGGCGCCCTTGCTGACGTTGTATGCCGTCGCGACGCCGGCGTTGCGGTAGGCGGCCCCGGAGTTGATGTTGACGATCCGACCCGTGCCCGGCGTGAGGTGCGGCAGCACCGCCCGCGTCATGAGGTAGGGGCCGCGCACGTTCACTTCGACCGTCTCCCACCACTGGTCGGGGTCGCTGTCGGCCAGGGGCACCTCGGCATCGATGACTCCGGCGTTGTTGACGAGCAGGTCCACGTGACCGTGGCGCCCGACGACCTCGGCCACCCACGCCTCGACGGCGCCACGGTCGGTCACGGGAGCCGTGGAGCGCGACCCGCGCTCGACGGCATACCCTCCCTGCTCGAGCGCATCGGCGACGTGCGCGCCGATGCCCCGGGACGCCCCGGTGACGATCGCCACCGGGCTCATCGCTGCACCGCAGCGGTGCGTCGAGCCGCCGAGGCCACCGCGGAGTCGCGCAGGCCCGACACCTCCTCGGTGGTGAGGGTGCGGTCGGCGGCGCGGAAGGTGAGCCGGAAGGCGAGCGACTTCCGGCCCGGCTCCAGCTGGTCGCCGCGGTAGACGTCGAAGAGGGAGACCGTCTCGAGCGTCTCCCCCGCCCCCTCGCGCAGCGCCGCCTCGACGTCGGCCACGGGGACCGCGTCGTCGACCACGAGCGCGACGTCGCTCTGGGCCATCGGGAAGGTCACGAGCGTGGACGCCTGCACCGTCGGCTCGGCCGCGGTGACGAGGACGTCGAGGTCGAGCTCACCGGCCACCGACCGCGCGGGAAGGCCCAGCGCGGCGACGACCTTCGGGTGGAGCTCGCCCACGTGGCCGACGAGCGTGCCGTCGGCGAGCTCGACGCGGGCGCACCGGCCGGGGTGGTAGGGCGCGACGCCGTCGGCGACGGTGGTGACGGGCACCGCGAGGGCGACGCCGAGCACCCGGACGAGGTCGACGACGTCGGTGACGTCCGCGGCCCGACCGGGACCCCACCAGCCGCCACGGTCGCGCTCGCCCGCGAGGACGAAGGCGAGGTGTCGCGGCTGGGCGGGGACGGCCGCCCGGATCTCGGCCAGGGTCTCCTCGGAGGGGCGCACCCCGACGTCCTCGGTGGGTGCCGGGCGTTGCTCGCCCCGGCGGTCGACGACCAGCCCGATCTCGAAGAGACCGACGTCGCGCGTCCCGCGGGCGACGTTGCGGCGCAGGGCCTCCACCATCGTCGCGAGCAGCCGGGTCCGCATGAGGGGCTGCTCGTCGGACAGCGGGTTGGCCAGGCGCACCGACCGGGCGAGCTCGGCGTCGACGTCGAGCCCGAGGGCTGCGTAGCGTTCCGCGCTGACGAAGGGGGCGCCCCACACCTCGAAGAGGCCCTGCCCGGCCAGCACGTCGGCGACGATGCGGCGCACCCGCTGGGCATGGGTGAGCCCGGCTCCGCCGGGCGGCGTCGGAAGCGCCGACGGGATGCGGTCGTAGCCGTGGATCCGGGCGACCTCCTCGACGAGGTCCGCGGCCGTGGTGAGGTCCGGGCGCCACGTGGGCGGGACGACCGTGAGCTCGTCCGCGTCGCGCGTCACGGTGCAGCCGATGGCCCGGAGGATCGAGACGACCTCCTCGGCGGAGTACTCGACGCCGACGATGCGTGAGGGGAAGTCGACCGGCATGGTCACCGCCTCAGGCGCGTCCGGCGTCCCGACGTCGGTGACCCCGGCGTCGGCGACCCCGCCGCCGTGCTCGACGAGCAGGTCGACCGCCAGCTGCGCCGCCGCGGCCGCGAGGGCCGGGTCGACCCCCCGCTCGAAACGCCGGGAGGCCTCCGACGGCAGCCGGTGGCGCCGGGCGGACCGGGCGATCGACACCGGCTCGAAGTGGGCGGCCTCGACGAGGACGTCGTGCGTGCCCTTCCCCACCTCGGTCTGCGCGCCGCCCATGACACCGGCGATCGCGACGGGGCGCTCACCGCCGTGGTCGGTGATGAGCAGGTCCCCGGTGTCGAGGGCGCGGTCGACACCGTCGAGCGTCGTGAGGCGCTCCCCCGCCCGGGCGCGGCGGACGACGACCGGCTCCTCGAGCGTGGTCAGGTCGAACGCGTGGAGGGGCTGGCCGAGCCCGAGCATGACGTAGTTGGTGACGTCGACGGGCAGCGAGATCGGACGCATTCCGGCCTCGGTGAGACGGGCGGCCAGCCAGGCCGGGGTCGGCGCGGCCACGTCGATGCCCCGCACGACGCGGGCGACGTAGCGGTCGCACCCCGGCCTGCCGCGCACCGGGTCGTCGTCCGTGAGCCGGACGGCGAAGCCCGCCTCGTTCGCGGGGGGCGCCGCCGCGTCGAGCGCCAGCGCGGGGTCGGTGAACTCCGCACCCGTGGCGTGGGAGTACTCACGGGCGACGCCGCGCACGGAGAAGCAGTACCCGCGGTCCGGCGTGACGTTGACCTCGACCGTCTCGCGGTCCAGGCCCAGGAGCGGGATCGCGTCGGTGCCGGGCGTCAGTCCCGCGAGCAGGTCGTCCTGTCCGGCGAAGCGGCGGCCGAGGACCATGATCCCGTCGTGGTCGTCGCCGATCCCGAGCTCGCGCTCCGAGCAGATCATCCCGGCGGAGACGTGTCCGTAGGTCTTGCGGGCACCGACCTCGAGCCGGCCCTGCGGGGTCGTGAGCACGCCCCCGGGCAGGATGACGGCGACGAGGTCACCGGGGGCGAAGTTGTGGGCGCCGCACACGATGCCCTGCGGCTCGCCGGTCCCGTTGGCGTCACCGACGTCCACGGTGCACCAGTTGATCGTCTTGCCGTTCTTCTGCGGCTCGGGCTCCATGGTGAGGACCCGGCCCACGACGAGCGGTCCGGTGACGCCGCCGGTGTGGAGCCCCTCCTCCTCCAGCCCGATGCGCACGAGGTCGGCGGCGATCTGCTCTCCCGTGGCGTCGTGCGGCACGGCGACGTACTCGCGCAGCCAGTCGATGGGAACCCGCATCAGATCTCCATCCCGAACTGTGCGGCGAAGCGCACGTCTCCCTCGATCATGTCCCGCATGTCGCTGACGCCCGTCCGGAACATCAGCGCCCGGTCGATGCCCATCCCGAACGCGAACCCCGTGTACCGGTCGGGGTCGACGCCGCACGCGGTGAGCACGTTGCGGTTGACCATCCCGCAGCCACCCCACTCGATCCACCCGGTGCCCTTGCAGGTCCGGCAGTCCGGGTCGGAGCCGCCGCAGACGAAGCAGCGCAGGTCGACCTCGGCGCTGGGCTCGGTGAAGGGGAAGAACGAGGGCCGCAGGCGGGTCTTGACGCCCTCGCCGAAGAGCTCGGCCGCGAGCCGGTCGAGGGTGCCCTTGAGGTGGGCCATGGTGATGCCCTCGTCGACGGCGAGCCCCTCGACCTGGTGGAACGCGGGCATGTGGGTCGCGTCGAGCTCGTCGGTGCGGAAGACCCGGCCGATCGCCGCGACGTAGACCGGCACGCCGCGCTCGAGGAGGGTGCGGGCCTGCACGGGCGAGGTGTGCGTGCGCAGCACCAGCCCGTCCTCGGGGGGGTCGACGTAGAAGGTGTCCTGCATCTGCCGCGCCGGGTGGTCGGCGTCGAAGTTGAGGGCGTCGAAGTTGAACCACTCGGCCTCGATCTCCGGCCCCTCGGCGATCTCCCAGCCCATGCCGACGAAGAGGTCGGCGATCCGCTGCGACATCAGCTCGATCGGGTGCCGGCGACCGAGCGGCCGGCGGGCGGTGGGGAGGGTGACGTCGACGGCCTCCTCGGTGAGGATGCGCTCGTCGCGCTCGGCCTCGAGCTCGCCCTGGCGGGTCGTGAACGCCTGGGCGACCCGGGCGCGCGCCTGTCCGACGCGCTTGCCGGCCTCGGCCTTGGCGCTGGGCGGCAGCGCCCCGATCTCGCGGTTGGCCAGCGCCAGCGGCGACCTGTCACCGGCGTGCGTCGAACGCAGCGCCTTGAGGTCGTCGAGGGTGGCCGCCGAGGCGATCGCCGTCAGGGCGTCGGTCACCGCGGCGTCGATGGTCTCCGGGTCGAGCGCGGCGACCTCGACGGGGTCGAAGTTCGTGTTGGGTCCTGACATGGGTCTGCACTCTCGTCGCGGGCGCGATCACGTCGCGCGTGCGGGCTGGGGCGTCGGATGGGTCGAGGTGACGGGCCCCCGGGCGAAGCGTGGACGTCGGGCGTCCGATCCGGCGTGGATCAGGCCTGCCGCGTCACCGCACCCGGGGGCACCGTAAATCGGCGCACGGCACGCGGGGTGCGGGGGTCGGAGACGGGCGGCATGCCCGCCAGCCTAGCGGGAGGGGGCCCGACGCCGCCGACGGGTTTGCACCGCACCGGCGCCGAGGACGGCGATGACGAGGCCCACGAGTGCCGGCGCGACGAACCCGCCTCCCGGGCCGGTCTCGTCGATCGCGAGCCCGGCGAACGGCGCCCCGAGCGCTCCCCCGAGGGTGAGCGCCGACCCGTGCCACCCCATCGCCTCCCCGCGGGCGGAGGCCGGGACGATCCGGCTGGCCTGGTCCACGCTCGCCGTGATGGTCGGCGCGCACAGCAGGCCCGCGACGAACCCGAGGGCCGCCAGCGAGACGGTGCCGCCCGCGAGGGCCATGGGGAGGGTGACCAGGGCGAGCGCCCCGAGCAGCCAGAACGTCGAGATCGAGCGGCTCAGCCCGCCGTAGACCAGGGCCCCGATGAGCGAGCCGAGACCCCAGAGGGCCAAGACGAGGCCGATGGCGGTGGGCTCACCGAGCTCGCGCATCCGCGCCACGATCCCGAGGTCGGTGCCGGACAGGACGAACGTCGCGCTCGCCGCGGCCAGGCAGACGGCGACGAACGGCAGTCCGAACCAGTCCGACAGCGCCGGCCGGCGGGCATCGGCCGCGTCCTCACCCTCCGACCGCAGGACCGGGTTGGCCACCCAGAGCGCGGCGCCGCCGACGACCCCGAGCATCTGGATCCCGAAGAGGACCCAGCGCGTGTCCCAGTGCGCGGCCGCCCAGATGGCCGTCGCCGGCCCGACGATGAAGGACAGTTCCACCGCCACCGCGTCGAGCGAGATGGCGGTGCGCCGCTCCGACGACGGCACCGCCGCGATGACGGCCTGCCGGATGATCGAGAACGTCGGCACGACGAAGAGACCGGCGACGCCGGCGAGCACGAGGAGGGGGAGGTAGCCGACGAACGGGGCCACCGACCAGCAGGCCAGCGCGACGAGGGTCGAGGGCAGGACCACGCGACGCAGCCCGATCCGGTCGAGGAGGCGCCCCCGCCACGGGCCGCTGACGGCGATCGCCACGGTGGCGACGGCGGCGAGGAGCCCGGCGGCGGCATACGTGCCACCGAGCGTCGTGACGACGTGGACGGTGAGGAGGACCCCTGCCGAGAACACGGGGATGCGCACGAGCGTGCCGAGCAGCAGCGCCGACTTCAGGCCCGGGCTGGCCAGGACGACGCGGTAGGGCGCGATGGACAGCGCGGGCACGCAGGAACCCCTCTCTGACGAACCCGGGGTGCCCGGGCCCTCGGCAGGCTACGTCCGCCCGGGCCGGCGGCCCAACTCGGCTCCACGCGGCGCCCTGCCAAGCCCTTTCCGCGGCTGCAGCCCGGCCGGCCGGGTCGACTCAGACCGGCTCGGCCGGGAAGAACACCCGCACGACCGCGCCGCCCTCCGGGGCGTCGTCGATCTCGGCCCACCCACCGTGGGCCTCGACGATCCCCTTGACGATGTAGAGGCCGAGCCCGGTGCCGGTGCCGCTCGGGCCGTGCCAGAACCGGCTGAAGACGGCTCGCCGCTGCTCGGGCGGGATGCCGTCGCCGTCGTCGGTGACGCTGATGAGGACGCCCGGCCCGGACGGTCCCACGTGGCGGGTCGCCTTGAGGTCCACCTTGCCGGAGCCGTGGCGCACGGCGTTGTCCATGAGGTTGGCCAGCACCTGGTCGAGGCGGTCGGCGTCGGCGTAGACCTCGTCGGCGTCGTCGTCCACCGAGACGGTGAAGTCGTCCTCGTCCCGGTCCGAGGCGACGGCGCGCTCCACGTGACGCCGCAGGGTGGCCCGCACCGAGAGCGGGACCTCGTGGATGCGCAGCCGGCCCGCGTCGATGCGCGAGACGTCGAGCAGGTCGGTGATGAGCCGGGTGAGACGGTCGGCGTCGGCGTCGACGGCGGCGAGCATGGTCAGCCGCTGCTCCTCCGTGAAGAGGTCCCACCGGCGCAGCAACGTCGACGAGAAGCCTTTGATGCCGGTGAGCGGCGAACGCAGCTCGTGCGCGATCGTCGAGATGAGCGCGGCGTGGTCCTGCTCGGTGCGGCGGCGGCCCTCCGCGTCACGAAGCCCGAGGACGACGGCGGTGAGGGCCCCGGCCTTCACGGCACGCAGGTAGCTCGCCGTGACGAGCAGCTCACGGCCGTCGGGCAGCTGGAGGAGCTTCTCGCGGTGGCCGGTGCGGATGCGCAGCCCGCGCCAGGGGTCGGCGAGCGTCCACCACGACTCCCCGTTGCGGGTCTCGAGCGGCAGCGCGACCCGGATGTCCTGGCCGACCATCTCCTTGGCGGCCGACCCGAGGATCTGCTCGGCACGTCGGTTCACCGATGCGACGATCCCGTCCGGCCCGGCCGTGATGAGGCCGTCCGGCAGGAGATGCGCCGCCGTGAACGCCGCCGACACGGGGAAGGTGTGGGCGTCGGCGTCGAACGTCTGCGTGTCGGCCATGCGCCCATCCCACCACGTCAGGGGCGTCGCGTCGCGCCTGCCGAGGTCGCCAGGCAGATCGTGGCGGCCATCGCGAGGTTGAGGGACTCGACCCGCTCGTGGGTGGGGACCCGAACGACGTCGTCGCAGCGGGCCCGGATCGGCTCGGGCAGCCCCCAGGCCTCGTTGCCCATCACCCAGGCGTGCGGGAGGCCGACGTCGACGTCCGGCAGGAGGGTGTCGCCGGCCCCGTCCGCGGCGAACAGGCGGATGCCGTGTCGCGCCAACGCGTCCAGCGTCGCGTCGACGTCGAGACCCGTCACGACCGGCAGGTGGAAGATCGACCCCGCCGTGGAGCGCACCACCTTGGGGGAGAACACGTCGACCGACCCCTCGGTGAGCAGCACCGCGTCGGCGCCGAAGGCGTCGGCGCCGCGGATGACCGTGCCGGCGTTGCCGGGGTCACGCACGTTGCTGAGCAGCACGACGAGCCGCGGGTCGGCGGCGAGCACCTCGTCGAGGGTGGCGGTCCGCGTCGCGACGACCGCGAGCAGCCCCTGTGGCGACTCGGTGTCGGACATCGCCTCGAGCACGGCGTCGTCGGTCTCGTGCACCCGGATGCCGACCTCGAGGGCGGCCTGCACGATCGCGTCGTGCCGCTCGAGGGCCGCGGAGGTGACGTACAGGTCGTCGACGCGCTGGGCGGCATACCGGATCGCCTCGCGCACGCCCTGCGGGCCGTCGACGACGAACCGGCCGGCCCGCTCACGCGCAGAGCGCCGGGAGAGCGATCGCACCGACTTCACCCGATCGGATCGGACGTTCGTCAGCACGGCTCTCCCGGCGCTTCAGGAAGGACGCAGGGGTGCGCCCCGGGATGGCTCAGGCGGAGACCTTGTCGGTCACCGGCTGGGCCGGGACGTTCGCGCGAGCGATCTCGACGAGGGCGGCGAAGGCGGCCTCGTCGTTGACGGCGAGCTCGGCGAGCATGCGGCGGTCGACCTCGATCTCGGCGACCTTGAGGCCCTGGATGAGGCGGTTGTAGGTCATGCCGTTGGCGCGGGCCGCAGCGTTGATGCGCTGGATCCACAGACGACGGAAGTCACCCTTGCGGGCGCGACGGTCGCGGTAGGCGTAGCCGAGGGAGTGAGTGACCTGCTCCTTGGCCTTGCGGTAGAGACGGGACCGCTGACCGCGGTAACCACTGGCGCGCTCGAGGACGACCCGGCGCTTCTTATGGGCATTGACTGCCCGCTTCACGCGTGCCACGTGAGACTCCTTGCTGTTCTTGGACGTTCGGGGGGCTCGGCTCAGATGCCGAGAAGCTTCTTGACCTTCTTGACGTCGGCCTTGGAAACGAGGACGTCCTTGCTGAGGGCGCGGGCCTTCTGCGGGGTCTTCTCGTGGAACTTGTGGACGTGACCGGCCTGCTCGCGCATGACCTTGCCGGAACCGGTGACGCGGAAGCGCTTCTTGGTGCCGCTGTGGGTCTTGTTCTTCGGCATGGCTGCCGATCTCCTTCGCTGTCGGTGCTGCTGTGGTGCTGTCTCGTCGTGCGGGAAACCTGGGGGCGGTCGACTACTCCGCGGGGGTGGGCGCGTCGGCCCGGGGAGCCTGCTCGGCCTGCTGGGCCTGCGCGACCTGCGCGTCGAGCTCGGCGGCGACGTCGACCTCACCTGCGGTGTCGACCTCACCCGAGGCCTCGTGCTCACCGGCGGCGTCGTCCCTCTTGCGACGCTGCTCGGCGCGCGCCTCGGACTTCTTGCGGGTCGGACCGAGCACCATGATCATGTTGCGGCCGTCCTGCTTGGGCGCGGACTCGACCGTGCCCAGCTCGAGGACGTCCTCGGCGAGGCGCTGGAGGAGGCGGAAGCCCAGCTCGGGACGCGACTGCTCGCGCCCGCGGAACATGATCGTCACCTTGACCTTGTCGCCGCCCTTGAGGAACCGCTCGACGTGGCCCTTCTTGGTGGCGTAGTCGTGCGGGTCGATCTTGGGTCGGAGCTTGATCTCCTTGATGACCGTGTTGACCTGGTTCTTGCGCGCTTCTCGGGCCTTCATGGCGGCTTCGTACTTGTACTTGCCGAAGTCCATGAGCTTGGCGACCGGCGGCTTGGCCATGGGGGCCACCTCGACCAGGTCGAGGTCCGCCTCGGCGGCGAGGCGCAGGGCATCCTCGACGCGGACGATGCCGACCTGCTCGCCGTTGGGGCCGACCAACCGCACTTCCGGAACCCGGATGCGGTCGTTGATGCGAGGCTCGCTGATGTCGTACTCCTTGAGGTCTGGGACAGGCGTCGTGCGTGACCGGACATGAGGAGAGGCCCCTCGCGCAGCGCCCGAGAAGCCTCACATCCGTCCACGGGAGCCCACGGCATACGCGTATGTCGCGGACCGGTGGAGAAACCCGGCGACCCGGAGGTCGACGCGGGTGGAAGCGAGCTTCACTTGCGCACCGTGCCCGCCACCTCGAGAGGTGTCACGCACAGCCGGTCAGGGGCCGACACTACCAGCCGCGCGGACCACACCCAAAATCCGTCCCGTCCGCCTGCGTCCGCAACCCTGGTCGCCTTCCCGACCACCCTTGCGGACGCTGCCGTATGCCGGCACCGCCCGTTTGCGTCCGCAACCCTGGTCGCCTTCCCGACCACCCTTGCGGACGCTGCCGTATGCCGTCCGCCGCCCCGCCTGCGTCCGCAACCTTGGTCGCCTTCCCGACCACCTTTGCGGACGCCGCCGTATGCCGGCCCGCTGCGTCCGCAACCCTGGTCGCCTTCCCGACCACCCTTGCGGACGCTGAGGGTCTGGGGGGTCAGACGATGCGGAAGGCGAGGCCGTCGATGCGGGCGCGCAGCTCACCGTCGGTGGCGAGGCGCTCCCCCACCCGGGTCGCGACCGCCTGCACGGCGGGTGCGTCCAGGCCCTCGGTGAGCTCGAGCCAGATGCCCAGGACCCCCTGCCCGGACGGGGCGCCCTCCTCCACGTGGTGCGCGCGCACGTCGGCCTCCTCGGCCACGGCCCGTGACACGCCGGCGGCGACGAACGGGTCGAGGTGCGGGGCGACCCACTCGCGTTCCTGGGCGAGCGCCCACACCATCGACGGACGGAGCACGCGGGTCCGGGGACCGGCGACGTCGATCACGACGACGTCGCAGCGCTCGCTGACGGCAGCCTGCGCGGCCCGGGCGGCCGTGACCGGCACCGGCCGGGCGGCGGGGTCCCAGGCGGCCAGCGCCGCGAGGCTGCTGAAGACGGGGAGCGCCCGCTCACCGTCGGGCGCCACGAGGGTCACCGCCGCCAGGTCCGTCTGCGTGTCGACGGTGAGCCCGCCCTCGGTCGCCGTCTCGACCGGCTCCGCGACGATCGGCACGAGCAGCCGCGAGGCCGGGAGCGCCGCCATGAGCGCGGTGGGGTCCTCCCCGGCGAGGGCGGTCGTGAGCGTCTCCTCCGGGGAGCCGTCGTCGCCGTCGAAGCCGGTGAAGACGAGGTCGCGCGTCACGGGCGGCCGGCGGCGTCAAGCGCCTCGGGCAGCGTGAAGGCGCCGCGGTAGAGCGCTGAGCCGATGATCGCTCCCTCGACACCGTCGCCGACCATGCCCCGAAGCGCCTCGAGGTCGGCCAGCGTGGACACGCCACCCGACGCGATGACCGGCCGGTCGGTGCGGGCACAGACGTCGCGCAGGAGCTCGACGTTGGGGCCCTTGAGCATGCCGTCCTTGTTGACGTCGGTGACGACGTAGCGGGCGCACCCCTCGCCGTCGAGGCGCTCCAGCGTCTCCCAGAGGTCGCCGCCCTCCTGGGTCCAGCCGCGTGCGGCCAGGGTCGTGCCGCGCACGTCGAGGCCGACGGCGACCCGGTCACCGTGGTCGGCGATCGCCGACGCGGTCCACTCGGGGTTCTCGAGCGCGGCCGTGCCGAGGTTGACCCGGCGGCACCCGGTGGCGAGCGCCCGGTCGAGGGTCTCCGCGTCACGGATGCCGCCGCTCATCTCGACGTCGATGTCCAGGGCGCCGACGATGCGGGCGAGCAGCTCGGCGTTGTCTCCGCGGCCGAACGCGGCGTCGAGGTCGACGAGGTGGAGCCACTCGGCGCCCTGCTCCTGCCAGCGCATCGCCGCCTCGAGCGGGTCGCCGAACTCACCACCGGTGCCGGCGACCCCCTGGACGAGCTGGACGGCGCGGCCGCCGGCGACGTCGACGGCGGGCAGGAGCTGGAGACGGGGGGTGGTCATGACACCTTCAGGGTTCGGACGAGCAGGTCGGGCGGTGGTCGGCGGTGGTCGGGCGGGTCAGAGCGAGCGGACCCAGTTCTCGAGCAGGTGCAGCCCGGCGTCGCCGGACTTCTCCGGGTGGAACTGGGTCGCGGACAGGGGGCCGTTCTCGACGGCGGCGACGAAGCGCTCGCCGTGGGTCGCGTGGGTGACCCGGGGCGCCACGACGGCGAAGGCGCCCTGGGGCTCGGGCAGCGTCCACTCGTGGACGGCATACGAGTGCACGAAGTAGAAGCGCTCGGTCTCGACACCGGCGAAGAGCGCCGACCCCGTCGGCACGTCGACCTCGGACCACCCCATGTGCGGGACGACGGGGGCGATGAGCCGCTCGACGGTGCCCGGCCACTCGGCCAGACCCTCCTCGGGCGTCTCGGTCGGCTCGGTACTGGACTCGAAGAGGGCCTGCATGCCGACGCACACGCCGATCACCGGCCGGCCACCGGCCAGCCGGACGTCGATGATCCGGGGCGCCTCGGCGGCCCGCATGCCGCGCACGCACGCGTGGAAGTTGCCCACCCCGGGCAGGAAGAGGCCGTGCGCGTCCAGGGCCCGCTGGCGGTCGGCGGTGAGCTCGACCGCCGCGCCGACCCGCTCGAGAGCCCGGACGGCACTGTGGACGTTCCCGCTGCCGTGGTCGAGGACGACGACCCGTCGGGCGGTCATCGCTCCAGCTCCGACCGGTGAGCGTCCTCCTCGGCGACCAGGGCGTCGAAGGCGGCGATGGAGCGGGGGCTGGGGTCGACCCGCTCGTGCGACTCGTCGGCGCCGTCGCGCAGGAGCTCCTCGCCGGGGAGCCCGAGCAGGCGCATCAGCCCGATGAGGACGTCGACCGGCTCGCCCCGGGTGTCCCCGAAGTGCTCGGTGACCTCGGCGGCCGAGGTCCGCGACCGGGCGCCCGCGACGTCGACGACGAGGCCGGCCGGGAGCGCGGGCAGGTCGGGCGTGCGCCGCACCCCGGTGCCGGGCTCCCAGACGAGCCACCGCTGGTCGAGCCGCCAGCCGCGCGGCTGCACGGTGACGACGGCGCACCCGTCGATGACGAACAGCCCGAGGGCGGGGCGGCGGCGGGTGGGCACCCGGCGCGCCGCGAGGATCTCGAGTCCGATGTCGTAGGGCGGGGCCGAGAAGGCCCGGGACTCGGCGAGGCAGACACCCGTCCAGCCGGCGAGGGGCACGACGCGGACGGCCGCCAGCCCCCGTCGGACCCAGCGCGCCGACGCCCCGGCGCTGCCGCGGACGAGGACGAGCCCGTGTCCGAGGTGGGGGGTCCGGTCAGTGCTGGCCACGGCTCAGAGCGCACCCTTGGCGCTGGGCACCCCGACCACGCGGGGGTCGCGGGCCACCGCGGCGCGCAGCGCGCGGGCCACGGCCTTGAACTGGGCCTCGACGATGTGGTGCGGGTCGCGACCGGAGAGGACGCGCACGTGCAGGGCGATCCCCGCGTGGAAGGCGAACGACTCGAGAACGTGCCGCGTCAGCGACCCGACGTAGTTGCCGCCGATGACGACGTACTCCTGGCCCGCCGGCTCACCGGTGTGGACGACGTAGGGACGGCCGGCCACGTCGACGACGGCCTGCACCAGCGCCTCGTCGAGCGGGACCGTGGCGTCACCGAAGCGGGCGATGCCGCTCTTGTCGCCGAGTGCCTCGCGCAGCGCGTCGCCGAGGACGATGGCGACGTCCTCCACGGTGTGGTGCGCGTCGACGTCGACGTCACCGACGGCCTTGACCCGGAGGTCGATGAGGGAGTGCTTGGCCAGCGACAGGAGCATGTGGTCGTAGAACCGGACACCCGTGCTCACCTCGCCCACCCCCGTGCCGTCGAGGTCGAGGGTCAGCTCGACGCTGCTCTCCGAGGTGGTGCGCGTCACCGTGGCGGTGCGGTTGCTGGTCACGACTGTCCTTCCAGGTGGTCAGGACCCAGGGCGGCGACGGCGTCGAGGAACGCCGTCACCTCCTCCGGTGTCCCGGCGGTCACTCGAAGATAGTGGGCGATCCCCACGTCCCTGACGAGAACCCCCTCGTCGAGCAGCGCCTGCCACGTCGTGTGGCTGTCGCGCAGCCCCCCGAAGAGGACGAAGTTGGCGTCGCTCGGCACCGGGTCCAGCCCGAGCCCGGCGAGGGTGTCGACGATCCGGTCGCGCTGCGCCTTCACGACGTCGACGGTCCCGAGCATCGTGTCGGCGTGGCCGAGGGCGGCACGGGCGATCGCCTGGGTCGGTGTCGACAGGTGGTAGGGCATGCGGACGAGGCGGAGCGCGTCGACGAGCTCAGGGTCGGCGGCGAGGTAGCCGAGGCGGCCGCCGGCGAACGCGAACGCCTTGCTCATCGTGCGCGTGACCACGAGCCGGGGCCGGCCGTCGAGGAGGGTGAGGGCGCTCGGCGTGCCGGGCCGCGCGAACTCCGCGTAGGCCTCGTCGACGACGACCACGGCCCGGGGCGCGGCCTCGAGGACGGCACCGACGATCTCGAGCGGGAGCGCGGTGCCGGTCGGGTTGTTGGGCGAGCAGAGGAAGACGAGGTGCGGGTCCGCCTGCTCGACCTGCGCCACGGTGGACTCGACCGACAGGTCGAACGCCCCGCCCCCGGGGACGCCGCGCATCCCGTCGACCCAGGTCGTGCCGGTCGTCGCCGCGATGATCGGGTGCATCGAGTAGGCCGGGGTGAACCCCAGCGCCGTCCGGCCCTGACCGCCGAACGCCTGCAGCAGGTGCAGGAGCACCTCGTTGGAGCCGTTGCCGGCCCAGACCTGCTCCCGTCCCACCGTGGTCCCGCTGCGCGAGAGGTATGCCGCGAGGTCACCTCGCAGGTCCGTGAACTCCCGGTCGGGGTAGCGGTTCAGACCGGAGGCCACGGCCGCGACGGCGGCGACGATGTCGTCGACGACCGCCGGCGGGACGGCATACGAGTTCTCGTTGGTGTTGAGCGCCACGGGCACGTCGAGCTGGGGTGCGCCGTACGGGGTGCGACCACGGAGGTCCTCGCGCAGGAGCTCCTGGATCGACCAGGCGGAGCGGGGGACCCGGCTCGAGCGGGTGCTCATGCGAGCTCGGGGAGCCGCGCGATGACCGCTTCGCCGTGGGCAGGCAGGTCCTCGGCGCGCGCCAGGGTCACGACGTGGGCGCCGACCTCGCGCAGGGCCGCCTCGGAGTACTCGACGACGTGGATGCCCCGCAGGAAGCTCTGCACGGACAGGCCGCTGGAGTGCGAGGCGCAGCCGCCGGTGGGCAGGACGTGGTTGGACCCGGCGCAGTAGTCGCCCAGGCTGACCGGCGACCAGGCGCCGACGAAGACCGCACCCCCGTTGCGGACCCGTGCGGCCACGGCGCCCGCGTCGGCGGTCTGGATCTCCAGGTGCTCTGCGGCGTAGGCGTTGACGACGTCGAGGCCCACGTCGACGCTGTCGACGAGGACGACGGCGGACTGGCGGCCGGTGAGAGCGGTCGTGACGCGCTCGGAGTGCTTGGTCGTCGCCACCCGCCGCTCGACCGCGGCGGCGACGGCCTCCGCGAGCTCGGGACTGTCGGTGACGAGCACGGCAGCGGCGAGGGGGTCGTGCTCGGCCTGGCTGATGAGGTCGGCGGCGACGTGCTCGGGGTCGGCGGTGGCGTCGGCGAGGATCGCGATCTCGGTGGGACCGGCCTCGGCGTCGATGCCGATGAGGCCCTTGAGCAGGCGCTTGGCCGCGGCGACGTAGACGTTGCCCGGACCGGTCACGAGGTTGACCGGGTCGAGGTCGTCGAGGCCGTGCGCGAACGCCGCGACCGCCTGCGCCCCGCCCATCGCCCAGACCTCCTCGACGCCGAGCAGCGCGCACGCGGCGAGGATGGTCGGGTGCGGCCAGCCCCCGAAGTCCTTCTGCGGCGGGCTGGCCACGGCGATCGACCCGACGCCGGCGATGAGGGCGGGCACGACGTTCATGACGACGCTGCTCGGGTAGACCGCCACCCCGCCCGGGACGTAGAGACCGACCCGGTCGACCGGCACCCAGCGCTCGGTCACGGTGCCTCCCTCGGCGACCGTGGTCGTCGTCGTGACGCGGCGCTGCTCCTCGTGGACGATGCGGGCGCGGCGGACGGACTCCTCGAGGGCGGAGCGCACCTCCGGGTCGAGGTCGTCGAGCGCCGCGGCGAGCACGTCGGCCGGGACGCGCAGCGAGGTCGGGCGCACGCCGTCGAAGCGCTCGGAGGCGTCGAGGACCGCGTCGGCGCCGCGCGCGGCCACGTCGTCACAGATCGGGCGCACCGTCGTGACGGCCGCCTCGACGTCGAGCTCGGCTCGCGGGAGGGTCGCGCGGAGCTCGCGCACTCCGGGCGTGCGGCCACGCAGGTCGAGGACGGGGATCATGCGGGCAGTCTATTTCGCCGCGGTCCACCGCTCGTGACCACGTCCGCGCCCACGAGTCGGCGCGGACGCTCAGGAGTCGCCGTAGAACACGTGCTCCGCCGCGTGCCGGGCGCGCCGGGCGACGCGGCGGTAGCGGTTGGCGAGCTCCTGGCCGGACTTCGGGGGCAGGCCCATGATCCGGGCCATCCCGTCGGCGTCCCGGACGTCGGAGGGCACCGAGTCCACGGTGCGTCCCCGCGCGAGGAGCCCGGCGTTGCGCATCGTCGAGGCGAGCCGCCACGCCTCGGCCAGGGCGAGGGCGTCGTCGGCGCCGACGAGCCCGGCGGCCTCGGCGGCGGCGAGGGCGCCCAGGGTCGACGTCGTGCGCAGACCTGCGTGGTCGTGGGCGTGCTGGAGCTGGATGAGCTGGATGCACCACTCGACGTCGCTGAGACCGCCGTGGCCGAGCTTGAAGTGGGTCTTGGGGTCGGCGCCGCGCGGCAGGCGCTCGGACTCCATCCGGGCCTTGAGGGTGCGGATCTCGCGCACCTGTCCGGCGTCGAGGCCACCGTCGGGCCAGCGGACCGGGTCGATGAGCGCGACGAACGCCTCACCGAGCGAGGGGTCGCCGGCCACCGGTGAGGCACGCAGCAGGGCCTGGGACTCCCAGACGAGCGACCACCGCTCGTAGTAGGCGCGGTAGGAGTCGAGCGAACGGGTCAGGGGGCCGTTCTTGCCCTCGGGCCGCAGGCCGGCGTCGACCTCGAGCCGGGGGTCGGGGGCCGCGAGCGCGAGCAGCCGGATGAGCTCCTTGACGACCTCGAGCGCCTGCTCCTGCGCCGCCTGCGGGTCGGCCCCCGCGACGGGGTCGTGGACGAAGAGGACGTCGGCGTCGCTGCCGAACGCCGCCTCACCGCCGCCGAGCCGTCCCATCCCGACGACGAGGTGACGGCTGAGCGGTGCGGCCCCCGTCTGCTCCTCGACGCCGGCGAGGACGACGTCGAGGGTGACGTCGATGAGCGCACCGCTGAGGTCGGCGAGCGCGGTGCCGAGCTCGTCGAGGGTGACGTGCCCGAGGAGCGAGGCGACGGCGAGCCGGAACAGCTCGGAGCGCCGGACCGCCCGGGCCGCGAGTACGGCGGGCTCGGGGGCGTCCTTGCGGCGGGCGGCGGCCCGCATCCGGTTCTGCACCTCGTCGCGCGGACGCGGCCGCAGGCCGCTGGGGTCGCCGAGGAACTGCACCGACTCCGGCCCCTGTTCGAGCAGCTCGGCGGCGTAGCGGCTGCGCCCGAGGGTGTGTGCGAGGCGCTCGGCGGCGCTCCCCTCGTCGCGGAGGAGCCGGAGGTACCACGGCGTCGTGCCGAGCTGCTCGCTGATTCTTCGGAAGGCGAGCAGGCCGGCGTCCGGGTCGGCCTCGTCGGCGAACCACCCGAGCATCACCGGCAGCAACTGCCGCTGGATCGCCGCGCGCCGGCTGACGCCGTCGATGAGGGCCTGCAGGTGGTTGAGCGCCCCCCGGGGGTCGCGGAAGCCGAGGGCCGCGAGGCGCTCGCGCGCCGCCTCCGGCGTGAGGCGCACCTCGTCGGGCCCGAGGCGGGCGACGGCCGAGAGCAGCGGACGGTAGAAGATCCGCTGGTGCAGCCGGCGCACCTCGCGCGCGGCGGTGCGCCACTGCGCGGTGACCGAGTCCTCCGGGTCGCGCGTGTGCCCCAGGGCGCGTCCGAGCCAGCGGAGGTCCGCGGGCGCCGTGGGCATGAGGTGGGTGCGGCGGAGCCGGTGCAGCTGGATGCGGTGCTCGAGCGTGCGCAGGAGCCGGTATGCCGTGTCGAGCGTCTGCGCGTCGTCCCGCCCCACGTAGCCCCTCTGGGAGAGCGCCGCGAGCGCGGTGAGGGTGGTGCCGGAGCGCAGCGACCGGTCGGAGCGCCCGTGGACGAGCTGGAGGAGCTGGACGCTGAACTCGATGTCGCGCAGGCCGCCCGGGCCGAGCTTGAGCTGGCGCTCCGCCTCGCCGTGGGGGACGTTGTCCTCGACCCGGCGGCGCATGGCCTGCACGTCCTCGACGAAGTGCTCGCGGGAGGCGGCCGACCACACGAAGGGGGCGACGGCCTCGACGTAGGCCCGCCCGAGCGCCCGGTCGCCGGCGATGGGCCGCGCCTTGAGCAGGGCCTGGAACTCCCACGTCTTGGCCCAGCGCTCGTAGTACGAGAGGTGGGACTGCAGGGTGCGCACGAGCGGGCCGTTCTTGCCCTCGGGGCGCAGGGCCGGGTCGACCTGCCAGAGTGCGCCCGCGGCGGTGGCGCTGGAGCAGATCCGGATGAGCCGGGTGGCGAGGTCGGTGCCGGTCGAGAGCGCCTCGCCCTCGTCGGCGCCCTCCGCGGGCTCGGCCACGAAGATGACGTCGACGTCGCTGATGTAGTTGAGCTCCCGCCCCCCGGTCTTGCCCATACCGATGACGGCGAAGCGGCACTGGTCGGCGGCGGGGCCGACGGCGGCGCGGGCGATGACGAGGGCTGCCTCGAGGGCGGCCTCGGCGAGGTCGGCGAGGGCCGCGGCGGTCTCGGGGAGCCGGGCCGCCGGCTCGGGGCGCGAGACGTCGAGCGCGGCGATGCCGAGCAGCTGGCGACGGTACTCGATGCGCAGGGCGTCCTCCGGGGTCGTGCCCTGCGGCGGGGCGCTGACGGCGGCGGTGAGCAGCTCGACCCGCTCCTCGACCTCGAGCTGGACGGCGTCGACGACCGACGTCCAGTGCTCGGGCCGAGCGACGAGGTGGTCGCCGAGCGCCGTGGACGCGCCGAGCACGGCGAAGAGCCGGTCGCGGGCCCGGCCCGGCTCGCGCAGCGCGGGGACGATCGCCTCCCGCAGGTGCGAGCGTGGCGTCGTCCCCACGGCCTCCATGAGCCGCACGAGGGTCAGCAGCGCCTGGTCCGGGTCCGCCACCTTCGCCAGGGCAGCCGCCAGCCCGTCGGTCTCGACCCGGGACCGGTCCTTGACCAGCGGCTCGAGCACCGGGTCGGCGAGGAGGCCGATGGCCCGGCGCGGGTCGGCGAACCCCAGCCGGGTCAGGTCGCCGGGCACGGTGGGGATGCGGGCACTCATCGTGCGCCGGTCACAGGCGCGGCAGGTACCGCTCGAGCTCGAACGCGGTCACCTGGCCGCGGTAGTCGGCCCACTCGGAGCGCTTGTTGCGCAGGAAGAAGTCGAAGGTGTGCTCACCGAGGGTCTCGGCGACGAGCTCGCTCTCCTCCATGACCTCGATGGCCTCGTTGAGCGAGGCGGGCAGCGGCTTGATGCCCATCGCCTTGCGCTCGGAGTCGGAGAGGCCCCACACGTCGTCCTCGGTCTCGGGGGCGAGCTCGTAGCCCTCCTCGATGCCCTTGAGCCCGGCCGCGAGCAGCACCGCGAACGCGAGGTAGGGGTTGCAGGCGGAGTCGATGGACCGGACCTCGACGCGGCTGCTCTGCCCCTTGTTGGGCTTGTACATGGGCACCCGGACGAGGGCGGAGCGGTTGTTGTGCCCCCAGGTGAGGTGGGCCGGCGCCTCTCCCCCGCCCCAGAGCCGCTTGTAGCTGTTGACCCACTGGTTGGTGACGGCAGTGATCTCGGCCCCGTGGTGGAGCAGCCCCGCGATGAACTGCCGCCCCGTCCTGGACAGCGAGTACGGCGCGCCCGCCTCGTAGAAGGCGTTGCTGTCGCCGTCGAAGAGCGACATGTGCGTGTGCATGCCCGAGCCGGGGTGCTCCGCGAGGGGCTTGGGCATGAAGGAGGCGTAGATGCCCTGCTCGAGCGCGACCTCCTTGATGACCGTGCGGAAGGTCATGATGTTGTCGGCCGTCGACAGGGCGTCGGCGTAGCGCAGGTCGATCTCGTTCTGGCCCGGGGCGCCCTCGTGGTGGCTGAACTCGACGCTGATGCCCATCGACTCGAGCATGGTGATCGCCGCGCGGCGGAAGTCCTGCGCGGACCCGTTCGGGACGTGGTCGAAGTAGCCGGCCTGGTCGATCGGCGTCGGCTGCTCCCCCGGCTTGAAGCCCTTCTCGAAGAGGAAGAACTCGATCTCGGGGTGGGTGTAGAAGGTGAAGCCCTGGTCGGCGGCGCGGGCGAGCGTCCGCTGCAGCACGTGGCGCGGGTCGGCCATGCTCGGTGCGCCGTCGGGGAGAGTGATGTCGCAGAACATGCGAGCCGTGCCCGGGCTCTCACCCCGCCACGGGAGCACCTGGAATGTCGCCGGGTCGGGCTTGGCGAGCATGTCGGCCTCGTAGACCCGGGCGAAGCCCTCGATGACCGACCCGTCGAAGCCGATCCCCTCGGCGAAGGCTCCCTCCAGCTCGGCCGGGGCGACGGCCACCGACTTGAGCGCACCGAGAACGTCGGTGAACCAGAGGCGGACGAAGCGGATGTCCCGCTCCTCGATGGTGCGGAGCACGAACTCCTGCTGACGATCCATGTCGGCATCCTAGGGGGAGGCAGGGCAAGGGCCCCGGAGCATGTCGCTCCGGGGCCCTCCCCCTCCTGCAGGTGACTCAGCCCAGGGCTTGAGTCACTTGGCGCCGAGAGTGATCTTGAGCTGCATCTCCGTGCCGCCCTTGGTCGTCCGGGCGACGGTGATCTTCGTGCCGAGACCGGCGACCTTGACCGAGCTCATCGGGTTGTCCGCGGTCCAGTAGCGGTTCGGGTCGGTGTCGTCGAAGGTCGGGATCGCCGCCTGCTTGCCGATGGTCACGGGAACGCCGTTGCGGTGGAAGGTGACCGAGTCGGTCTTCTCCTGGCCGAACGTGGCGTCCCACGGCTGACGACGGTTGCCGAGCAGCTGCCCGCCGGGGAACTTCACGGGAGCCGGCCGGGCGTCCACGGGCAGCGACATGCCGCCACCCGGGTGGGTGATGGTGTTGTTGTCGGCGAACGAGCCGTCGACGTACCAGACGAGCATGCCGTTCTGGTAGGGGAAGCGCTCGACCCAGTCCGGCTTGGTGCTGGACCAGCCGAAGTTGTACGGGCCGGTTTTGAGCGTCGTGTCGTAGCCGGAGTACACACGGTTCTCGGCCATGTACCAGCGCGGGTACATCTTGTCCGTCGTGCCGCTCATGATGGTGAAGCCCACGGCCGTCCAGCCGTTGGCACCGGACTCGACGGTGTCGTTGAGAACGGTGGCCCCGTCGGCGGTGATGGTGATGTCGTCGATGAACGCACCCTTGAGGGCGAGTCCGCCGTCGGTGACGTAGTTGAAGCGCACCTTGGCCTGCTTGCCGGCGAACGCCGTGAGGTCGAAGGACTTCTGCGTCCAACCGTTGCTCGCGCCGTCGATGGCGGCGACATCGGTCCAGGTGGCGCCACCGTCGGCGGAGGCCTGGACGTAGAGGTAGTCGTAGCCCTCTTCGATGTCGTAGTCCAGCCACGCCGACATGCTGGCCGACGTCTTGCCGGTGAGGTCGACGTCCCGGGTGATCGAGTTCTTCAGGTCGTTGCCCGAGCCGCTCCACCACTCGGCGGTGCCGCTGTGCGGGGTGTTGTACTTCGTGACGACCTTCTTGTCGGGCAGCGGGACGATGACGGCCTGCGGCGTCGTGGCGCCGTCGAGGTCCGCCTGGCCCAGCGTGTAGGTGCCACTCTTGCCGGCGACGGTGTAGTCGAGCCAGCCGAGCTGGAGCTTCTCGAGCGGGCCCATGTAGCCGGGCTTGGAGCCGATGTCCTCGCCGCCGTCGTTGAGCCAGGAGCCGCCGGACATGAGCGTCCAGAACCCGGTGCCGTTGTCGCCACCGGCGGTGTCGTAGTAGTCCGGCAGGCCGAGGTCGTGACCGAACTCGTGCGCGAACACGCCGAGGCCGCCGTTCTCGGGCTCCGTCGTGTAGTCACCGATCCAGATCCCGGTGTTGCCCAGGGGCACACCGCCGGCCTTGTTGAACGCCGGGCCGGTCTTGCCGGCCTGGTTGTAGTTGACGTACCAGCGGTGCGACCAGATGGCGTCCTCGCCCTGGGCGCCGCCGCCGGCCTCCTCACCAGCACCGGCGTGGATCGCCTGGAAGTGGTCGATGTAGCCGTCGGCCTCGGCGAAGTTGCCGTCACCGTCGTAGTCGTAGCGGTCGACCTTGTCGAACTGCTCGAGGTAGGTCTTGATCTCGGCGTCGGTCTTGCCGGCGGCCTTCTGGGACTCGAACCACGCGGTGGCGGAGTGCTCGACGAACGGCCAGGCGCCCTGGGCGTCGCTGATCTTGTTGCTGCCGTAGCGCGCTGCGTTGTAAGGGACCTTCACCCAGTCGGACACGTCGCCCTTGGCGAGGAAGCGGCCGTTGGACTGCTTGAGGTAGAAGTCCTTGAAGGACTCGCCCTCACCGAACATGAGGTCCTGGTAGTGCGCGCGGTCGTAGTTGGCCGACCACTCCGTGCTGTTGTCGTCGGTCGCGTCGCCGTCCCAGTTGCGGTCCGGCTCGGCGATCTGGTTGTGCAGCGGGCCGGGCGTGCCACCGGTGGTGGGGTGGACCTGCGAACCGAACTCGCCGAGGATCGTGAAGATGCTCTCCTCGCGGTTGACCGGGTAGGACACGAACCGGTCCTTCGCGGCGGGGCTGCCCTTGGCGGCCTTGGGGTTGCCCTTGAGCTTGATGACGCGCTGCCCACCACGGGTCTCGGTGGTCGCCGTGCCCTTGACGAGCTGGGTGACGGCGTCCTGGCGCAGCGTGCGCGCGGCGTCGCCGAGGGGGTTGGGCAGGTCGTCCTGCTTCTTCGTCGAGGCCTTCGTGTCTGCTGCAGGGGGCGCGGCGTCCTTGGCCTGCGCGCCCATCGGCGCGAGGCTCACCACCAACGCGGCCCCGGCCAGTCCGGCCAGGGCGCGAGTGTGTCGTTGTGTCACGGTTCCTCCGAGTGTGATCGCCCGCCAGGGGTCAGGCGCGGCTACTGCAGAGAAACATGTGCATTGCGATTGCACAATGGTTTGTGGGGTTTCCTTGACCTGCTTTTTACCTTCCCAGCACGAGGGCCCCGTCGAGCGGCCTCTGACAGGATCGCCCCATGAGCGCCCAGCCCACTCCCCCCGCAGAGACCACCAACCCCTACGGCACCGGAGCCCAGGCGGCCCCGCAGAAGCGCATCCGGGTCCCCCATCTGCAGAAGATGAAGGAGACGGGCGAGAAGTGGGCGATGCTCACGGCATACGACATGTATGCCGCCGAGATCTTCGACGAGGCCGGCATCCCCTGCCTTCTCGTGGGCGACTCCGCCGGCAACAACGTCTACGGGTTCGAGACCACGGTGCCGGTCACCGTCGACCACCTCGTGCCCCTCTGCCGCGCCGTGACCTCGGCGGCCAAGCACGCGATGGTCGTCGCCGACCTCCCGTTCGGGTCCTACCAGGCGAGCCCGCAGCAGGCGCTCGCCACCGCGACGCGCTTCATGAAGGAGGGCATGGCCCACGCCGTCAAGCTCGAGGGCGGCATGGCGATGGTGCCGGAGGTCGAGCTCCTCGTGCGCGCCGGCATCCCCGTCATGGGGCACATCGGCTTCACCCCGCAGAGCGAGCACGTGCTCGGTGGCTACCGGGTGCAGGGGCGCGGCGCCGGGGCCGACCGCCTCCTCGAGGACGCGATCGCGCTGCAGGAGGCCGGGTGCTTCGCGGTCGTCATGGAGATGGTGCCCGCGCCCGCCGCGAAGCGGGTCACCGAGGCGCTGCGCATCCCGACCGTCGGGATCGGCGCCGGCCCGGACTGCGACGCCCAGGTGCTCGTCTGGCAGGACATGGCCGGGCTCCGCGGTGGGCGTGCGCCGCGCTTCGTCAAGAAGTACCTCGACATGCGGACCGACCTCGGCAACGCCGCGAGGGCGTATGCCGGCGAGGTCGCCTCGGGAGCCTTCCCCGCCGCCGAGCACAGCTTCGAGGAGTGAGTCAGTCCTCCTCGTCCTTGCCCTCCCAGGCGCGGTCCTCGGCGTCCCACTTCTCGGTGTTCTCGCGGGCGCTGGCGAGGGCGCCGCGGGCCTCGTCCTCGGTGTCGTACGGTCCCATGACGTCGTCGTTGCGGCTGCGGTTCTCGTCGGTCTCGACCTGCTGGGTCGCGATGTTGTACCAGTAAGCCACGCTGTCCTCCTCGTCAACCTGTGCGGCACTCTGCCTAGACTCCACCGTATGCCGATGACCTACGGAAGTGTCGCTCCGGGGGAGGTCTCCCCGAGACGCGCCGTGACCGCCACCATCGAGCGCCCGGAGTACGTCGACCGGCCCACGCCCGACAAGTTCCTCTCCCCGGAGGTCAAGGACGCCGAGACGATCGAGCTCATGCGGGTGGCGGGTCGGATCGCGGCCCGGGCCATGGCCGCCGCCGCCGCCGTCATCGCTCCCGGAGTCACCACCGACGAGGTCGACCGCGTCGGTCACGAGTTCCTCCTCGACCACGGCGCCTACCCCTCCACCCTCGGCTACCGCGGGTTCCCCAAGTCGCTCTGCACGTCGGTGAACGAGGTCGTGTGCCACGGCATACCGGACTCGCGCCGGCTCGAGGACGGGGACATCGTCAACATCGACATCACGGCCTACATCGGTGGGGTGCACGGTGACACGGACGCGACCTACCTCTGCGGTGACGTGGACGAGGAGTCGCGCCTGCTCGTCGAACGCACCCACGAGGCGATGATGCGCGGGATCAAGGCGGCCCTGCCCGGCCGTCGGGTCAACGTCATCGGCCGGGTCATCGAGAGCTACGCCCGCCGGTTCGGCTACGGCGTCGTGCGCGACTTCACCGGCCACGGGATCGGCCGGTCCTTCCACTCGGGGCTCGTCATCCCGCACTACGACGCGGCCCCGTCCTACGACACGCTCATCGAGCCGGGGATGACCTTCACCGTCGAGCCGATGCTCAACCTCGGCACGGAGGCGTGGGAGATGTGGGACGACGACTGGACCGTCGTCACCGCGGACCGCAGGCGTTCGGCACAGTTCGAGCACACCATCCTCATCACCGACAGCGGCAACGAGATCCTCACCCTCCCCTGACCCCGCACGACACCCCCCTCGACACCCGCACGACTCGACCCCGGACGAAGGAGTCCCCATGAGCAAGAAGACCGGTCTGCCGCTGGGCATCGACGTCGGCGGGAGTGGGATCAAGGGAGCGCCGGTCGACCTCGCCAAGGGCGAGTTCGCCGCCAAGCGCAAGCGCATCGACACGCCGGCGAAGTCCACGCCCGAGGCCGTCGCGGACGTCATCGACCAGATCGTCGACCACTTCGACGACGTCCGGGGCGACTCCCCCATCGGCATCACCATCCCCGGGGTCGTCACGCGGGGCGTGGTGCGCTCCGCCGCGAACATCGACAAGTCCTGGCTCGACTTCGAGGCCGAGAAGCTCCTCGAGAAGAAGCTCGGCCACGACATCGTCCTCGTCAACGACGCGGACGCGGCCGGGGTCGCCGAGCTCCACTACGGCGCGGCCAAGGGGCAGAAGGGCCTGGTCATCCTCACGACGCTGGGCACGGGCATCGGCACCGCGCTCATCCACAACGGTGTCCTCGTCCCCAACTCCGAGCTGGGTCACCTCGAGCTCGACGGCTTCGACGCGGAGAAGCGCGCGGCCTCCTCGATCAAGGACATCGAGGGCCTGAGCTACCCCGAGTGGACGAAGCGGCTGCAGCGCTACTACAGCCACCTCGAGAACCTCCTGTGGCCCGACCTCATCGTCGTCGGCGGCGGCGTGTCCAAGGACGCCGAGCAGTTCCTCCCGCTCCTCAGGCTCCGCACCAAGATCGTCCCGGCGACGCTCGAGAACAAGGCGGGCATCATCGGTGCCGCGCACCTCGCGCAGGAGTACCACGACTCGCGCTGACGATGCCGACGCCATGTCGTTCTCGCGGCGGCCTGTCGCCCTGGCGCCGTGCCCGGACGAGAACGACGTGCCGGCGCACGGACGACCCGACGGCCCCCGGAGGTCAGCGGACGGTGAACTCCACCGCACCGGATGCGGCGAGGTCGCGCACCTCGGTGTCCGCTCCCCCGAGCGTGCGGGCCTGGCCGAGGTAGAGGTCGCGCCCGGACTCGTTGAGCAGCCCGTCGTGGATGGGGACCGCGACCGGCGGGTTGAGCCGGCGCAGGAAGCCGGCCATGTCCCGGCTGCGCTGCCACGGCGCGTTGAGCGGGAAGGCGACGACGTCGACCTCGCCCGGCTCGCCGTCGAGGCTGTCACCGGGGTGGTAGAGGCCGGGTTCGCCCTCGGCCCGCAGCACGACGCCGACGTTGGGGATGCGCGCGATGTCGTCGTGGATGAGGGCGTGGACCTCGCCCACGGGGGTGAGCGTCACCGAGCCGAGCGTCGTCCCCCCGTCGTGGGCCTGCGCGTCGATGCCCAGCCCGGACAGCACGTCGAGGCTGCCGGGGTCGGCGAGGACCCTGGCCTGCGGGTTGCGCTGCACCAGCGCGGGGAACCTCCCCCGGTCGAGGTGGTCCGGGTGCTGGTGGGTCACGACGACGGCGGTGAGGTCACCCACCGCCTCGAAGCCGGGCGTGAACCCGCCCGGGTCGATGAGGACGCGCTGGTCGCCGATCTCGACGAGCAGGCAGGCGTGGCCGAGGTGCGTGAGTCGCATGTCTCCACCGTATGCCGGGTCCCGGCGTGGGTGCGGACGAGTCAGTCATAAGCCGGGTTCTGTCACGTGGCCGGTTGCCCGGGTCACGTTGACGGTCATCCATCTCGGACCGCTGTTGCCAGCGGCCTCCAGCGCCCTACCCGTGTGCTCGGGCGGGCCGCCCTCGAACGCACACTGTCTGAGCTTGCTCCGGGTGGGGTTTACCGAGCCGACTCCGTCACCGGAGCCGCTGGTGGTCTCTTACACCACCGTTTCACCCTCACCGCCCGGTCGAGACCGGGAGGCGGTCTGTTCTCTGTGGCACTGTCCCGCGGGTCACCCCGGGTGGCTGTTGGCCACCACCCTGCCCTGTGGAGCCCGGACTTTCCTCGACGTGGTTGCCCACGCCGCGACCGTCGGACTGACTCGTCCGCGTCCCCAGCATAGGGGTGGACGGCCGGGTCAGGCGACGACGAACCGCACCTGGCCCGTGGCGACGTCCGCGGACTCCAGCCGGACGGACACGGACGCGCCGAGGTCGCCCTGCCCCTTGGCCCGGGCGAGGACCGGGATCTCGAGGAGCTGGACCTCGAGCCCGCGGTCGTCGCGGTCGACGACCACGGCGTCGAAGGTCTCACCGACGTGCGCGTGGAGCACGGCCGCCTCGACGGCGTCGGCGCACATCCGGTCGGCCGCACCGGCGCGGCGGTCGGACTCCTTCATCAGCTCGGGGATCGACGGCAGCGCCTTGCGGACCCAGACCGGGACCTCGCGGTCCGCGCTGATCGCCTCGCAGACGACGAGCCCGAACCGGTCGACGAGGCGGCGCAGCGGGGCGGTGACGTGGGCGTACGCCTCGGCCACCGCGGCGTGCCCGACCTGCTCGGGCACGTCGCCGTCGAACGGCGTGTAGCCCGCACCCCGGAAGAGGGCGGTGGCCGCGTGGATGAGCGCGAGGTGCCTGGGGTCGTCGCGGTCGAGGGAGCGCAGGAAGTCGCCGTAGCCCTGCTCGGCCGGCCAGGGAGCGCCCAGGGCCTTGGCCTGGCGCCGGAACCGTGCGACCGCGTCGTGGTCGGCGTCGGGCATCGTGCGCAGGATGCCCATGCCGGCGTGCAGCATGAGGTCGGCGGCGGCCATGCCGGTGAGCAGCGAGATCTGGGCGTTCCAGTCCTCGCAGGTGCGAGGAGGCCGCAGCGCCAGGGTGAAGTTGCCGTCGTCGCCGAGGTGGACCTCCTGCTCGGGCATCGGCAGGCTGGCGCCGCCACGCAGCTGCTCCTGCCGGATGCGGCGCTCGCCGATCTCGCGGAGCAGGACCCACCGCTCGTCGGTCGTGCCCGCGTCGACGAGCTCCTGCACCCCGGCGTAGTCGAAGCGCTCGACCGAGCGGACGAGCGCGCGGTAGACCTCCGCACTCGTCCCCTCACCCTCCGCGTCGAGCCGCAGGTCCCAGACGAACGCCGGCCGCACCTCACCCGGCAGCAGGCTGGCCGCACCTTCGCTGAGCACGGGAGGATGGAGCGGGACCCGGAGGTCCGGGCAGTAGATCGTCTGGCCACGGCGTCGGGCCTCGGCGTCGATCGTCCCACCGGGCTCGACGAAGGCGGGCACGTCGGCGATGGCGTAGCGCACGCGGTAGCCGTCGCCGTCGCGCTCGAGGCACATCGCCTGGTCGAGGTCCATGGACGTCGGCGGGTCGAGGGTGACGAAGGGGACGGCCGTCTCGTCGCGCTCGGGCAGCGCGGGCGGCGTCTGCGCCAGCCGGTCGGCCTCGGCCTGCACCTCCGGGGGGAACACCTCGCTCGCGCCGACCTCGGCCCGGATCGCCGCGAACCGGGCGAGCAGCGTGTCCCGGACGGTGTCGGAGGTCGTGGGGTCGACGGGGGCGAGGCGGATCGCGCGATGTGGCATGCCCGCCAACCTACCCAAGGGGCCGCACGTAGGGTGGCCGCGTGCTCATCGTCCTCCCTCCGTCGGAGTCGAAGTCGAACCGCCGTCGCGGACGACCGGCCGACCCGGCCACGTGGTCCTTCCCGGAGCTGGCCACGACCCGCGAGCGGGTGGCAGCGCACCTCACGAGGGCGAGCGCATCGCCCACGGCCGCAACGGTGCTCGGCGTCTCACCGGGCCTCGCCGACGAGGTGGCCCGCAACCTCACGCTGGGCACCGCACCCGCCACCCCCGCGGCCGACGTCTACACCGGGGTGCTCTACGACGCGCTCGGCCTCGCCACCCTGGACCCCGCGGCGCGGCGCCGGGCCAACCGGTGGGTCGTCGTCGTCTCCGCGCTCCACGGTGCGGTCCGGCTGGGTGACCGGATCACGGCATACCGCCTGTCGATGGACGTGAACCTGCCCGGCCTCGGACCGGTGGCGGCCGCGTGGCGACCGGTCCTCGACGAGGTGCTGGCTCCCGCTGCCGGGCGCGAGGTCGTCGTCGACTGCCGGAGCTCGACGTATGCCGCCGCGTGGACTCCCGTCGGTGACGTCGCCGACCGCTGGGTGCAGGTGCGCGTGCCGGGTGCGAGCCACATGGCCAAGCACACCCGGGGCCTCGTGGCCCGCCACCTCTGCGTGGTGGGTCAGCGGGCCCGCACTCCCGAGAAGCTGGCCGCGATCGTCGCCGAGGAGTTCGACGTCACCCTCACTCCCCCGGCACGCCGCGGGAGGCCGTGGGTCCTGGACGCCCTCCCGCGTCAGCCCTGAAGCGCGCCGACGAGGGCGGCCTCGACGTCCTCGACGAGGTCGTCGACCGACTCCAGTCCCACCGAGATCCGCACCGTCCCGTCGGTGATGCCGACCGCGGCGCGGGCCTCCTCGGTGAGCCGCCGATGGGTCGTCGTGGCCGGGTGGGTCACGAGCGACTTGGCGTCACCGAGGTTGTTGGAGATGTCGACCAGGCGAAGCGCGTTCATGAGGCGGAACGCGACGTCCTTGCCCCCGTCGACCTCGAACGTCACGACCGTGCCGCCGCCGCCCATCTGGCGCAGGGCCAGCTCGTGCTGCGGGTGGCTCTCGAGCATCGGGTAGACGACCTTGACGACGCCCTCGCGTCCGTCGAGGTGGCGGGCGAGAGCCAGCGCGTTGTCGGCCATCTGCCGGACCCGCAGCGACATCGTCTCGAGGCCCTTGAGGAGCACCCACGCGTTGAACGGGGACATCGCCGGGCCGGTGTGCCGCATGAGGTTCTTGACCGGGCCGTCGATGAACTCGGCCGGCCCGAGGACCGCACCGCCGAGGACCCGCCCCTGCCCGTCGATGTGCTTCGTGGCGGAGTAGACGACGACGTCGGCGCCGTGGTCGAGCGGGCGCGAGAAGACGGGGGTCCCGAAGACGTTGTCGACGACGACGACGGCGCCGGCGGCGTGCGCGAGCCGCGACACCGCCTCGATGTCGACGAGCTCCTGCATCGGGTTGCTGGGCGTCTCGAAGAAGACCGCGGCGGTCGGCACCGAGAGCGCCTCCTCCCACTGCGCCAGGTCCGGACCGTCGACGACGACGGTCTCGACGCCGAAGCGCGGGAGGATCTCGTCGACGATGACGAAGCACGACCCGAAGAGCGCCCGCGACGACACGACCCGGTCGCCCTGCCCGCACAGGGCGGCCAGGGCCACCCAGACGGCGGCCATGCCCGAGGCGGTCGCGAAGCAGGCCTCCGCGCCCTCGAGCAGGCGCAGCCGCTCCTCGAACATGCGCACGGTGGGGTTGCCGTAGCGGCTGTAAATGAACTTGTCGATCTCGTCCTTGAACGCGGCCTCGGCCTGCTCGGCGGACTCGTAGACGAAGCCCGAGGTGAGGAACATCGCCTCGCTGGTCTCGTCGAACCCGGTGCGCGACAGGCCTCCTCGCACGGCCAGGGTCTCGGGCCGGAAGGACCGGCCCGGCTCGTCGCCCGTGCTCACCCCTGCGTCCACGGGAGACCGGCGGCCTTCCAGCCGCCGACGGTCCGGTGGCCGTCGGCGCCGTGCGGCCCCTCGAAACCCTCGAGGACGTTGTATGCCGGCCCGAGACCGGCCGCGGTCGCGGCCTCCGCCGCCGCGACCGACCGCACCCCCGAGCGGCAGATGAAGTACAGGGGCGTGCCCTCCGCGACGCCGGCCGCCCGCAGCTCCTCGACGAACGCGTCGTTGACGCTGCCGTCGGGCCAGCGCTGCCACTCGACGAGGAGCGGCGTCCGTCCGGTCTCCAGCTGCGGGACACCGACGTAGGTCCACTCGGCGCGCGTGCGCACGTCGACGAGGACGGGGTCGTCGGAGTCGGTCACCGCGGCATGCGCCTCGGCGGGAGTGACGTCACCGGCATAGCTCATGCGGCCAGCGTAGGCGCGGGCGGCCGGGTCGTCAGGAGCCGTTCAGAGACCGGACTCGGGCAGGCGCACGAGGATCCGGCGGCACTCCTCGCAGCGGATGACCTCGTCCTCCGGGGCCGCCTTGATCCGGGCCAGCTCGACCGGGTTGAGCTCGAGCTGGCAGCCGCCGCAGCGTCGCTGGCGCAGGGGTGCCGCACCCGTCCCGCTCGTGGCGCGGATCTTGTCGTAGAGGGCCACGAGGTCGTCGCCGACGAGCTCGACCGTGCGGGTCCGGGGCGCGACGATGTTGGCCGCGTCACCGTCGAGCTCGGCGAGCCGGTCGTCGCGCGCGGACTCGAGCGCACTGAGGCGCTCGGTCAGCTCGCCGCGGCCACGCTCGAGCTCGCGCACGTCGTTCTGGATGGCCTCGGCGCGCTCCATCACCTCGAGCTCGACGTCCTCGAGGGCGGACTGCCGGCGACCGAGGGACTCGAGCTCGTGCTGGATCGCGGTGAGGTCCTTGGCGGTGCCGACACCGGAGTCGAGCCGCTGCTGGTCGCGGGTCACCCGGTCCCGGACCTGCTGGACGTCCGAGTCCGCCTTGGAGAGCTCGCGCTGCACGTCGCCGAGCTCGGTGCGCGAGCGCACGAGCTGGTCGTCGAGGACCTGGGCCTTGCCCTCGAGGTCGGCGATCTCGGCGTGCTGCGGGAGGGTCTTGCGGGCGTGCTCGATCTGCGACAGCCGGGTGTCGATGGTCTGGAGGTCGAGCAGCTTGGACTGACGCGCTGGGTCCGCTTTCACGGCATACCTCCGAGGTTCTCCGCCCCGACCGTGAAGGTCCACGGGTCGGTGCGCACTGTGCTGATGTCGATGTCCACCCTAAGCGCACGGGCGAGGGCGTCCCGCACGGTCGGCAGCCACACCGCCTCGCTCGACCAGTGGCCCGCGTCGACGAGGAACGGCGGGCCGCCGCGCGACTCCTCGCGGGCCTCGAGCGCGGGGTGGTGGCGCAGGTCCGCCGTGACGTAGACGTCGGCGCCCGAGACGCGGACGGCCTCGAACTGGTCGTCGCCCGAGCCACCGAGGACCGCCACCGTCTCGACCGTCGCCTCCGCCGGGCCCGCGACGCGCAGGCCACCCGCGGCCCGGGGCAGGGCGGCCTGCAGGGCGGTCGCGAACTCGCCCAGCGTCGTCGGCGCGGCGAGCCGGCCCACGCGGCCGAGCGGCTGGTCCTCGACCATGACCAACGGCCGGGTGTCGGTCAGCCCGGCAGCGGTCGCGAGTGCCTCGCAGACGCCCACGGCCGCGACGTCGGCGTTGGTGTGGGCGACGTAGAGCGCGATGTCGCCGACGACGAGCCGGGTCACGCTCGCCCCCTTCGCCGTCGTCGTCGCGACCGAGTGGACGCCGCGCAGGAGCAGGGGGTGGTGCGTGAGGAGCAGGTCCGCGTGCCTCTCCCGCGCCTCCTCGATGACGGCCAGGGTGGGGTCGAGCGCGAGCAGCACCCGCTCCACGGGCTGCTCGGGGTCGCCCGTGACGAGTCCCACCTGGTCCCAGGACTGGGCGGTCGTCGTCGGGTAGAGGCGTTCGAGGACGTCGACGACGTCCCGCAGGAGAACAGTCATGTGGGCCCGGCCGGCCTCGAACCGACGACACCCGCGGTGTAAACGCGGTGCTCTACCAACTGAGCTACAGGCCCTGACGCGGCGGCGGGCCGCGACGGGGCGCCCATTCTGTCAGGGAGGGTCAGGCGCGGGCGAGGGCGTCGTGGTAGCCGCTGAAGTCCCGCCGCTCACCGATGCCGCTGACGAGGGACCACCGGATGACCCCGTCGGGGTCGATGAGGAACGTGCCGCGGCGGGCGACCCCGGCCTCCTCGTCGAAGACGCCGTAGGCGCGGGCGACCTCGCCGTGGGGCCAGAAGTCGGACAGGAGCGGGAAGAAGTAGCCGTCGCGGTCGGCATAGGCCCGCAGCGAGAACATCGCGTCGCACGAGACCGTGACGACCTGGACGTCCTCGGTCACGAACCGGCCGAGGTCGTCGCGGATCTCGGTCAGCTCCCCGGTGCAGATCCCCGAGAAGGCCCACGGGTAGAAGACGAGCAGCACGTGACGCTGCCCGAGGTGGTCCGCCAGTGCGACCTCGGCACCGTTCTGGTCACGCAGGCTGAACGAGGGCGCACGTGTCCCCACGGGGAGCCCGGCCGAGGTGTCCGTCATGGCGTGCAGTCTGCCCCAACCCCCTGTCAGCGGCGTGTCTTGGGGGCGACGAGCTTGGTGGCCCGCCAGCGTGGCGAGGCGTTGAAGGAGCCGGCCGCGTGGAGCCCGGCGGTGGTCGACGCCTCGTCGATCTCGGCGGGGTCGACGGCGCCGTCGTCGCGGCCCTTGGGGGTGAGGGCCAGGACGAAGCCGGCCTCCCCGAGCACGACGACGAGGTCGACGAGGGCGTCGGTGAGGTCACCGTCCTGGGCTCGCCACCACAGGAGGACGGCGTCGGTCTCGCCGGTGTAGTCCTCGTCCTCGAGGTCGGAGCCGATGACGTCCTCGACGGCGAAGCGGAAGGCGTCGTCGACGTCCTCGGCCCAGCCGAACTCCTGCACGATCTGCTCGGCGGCGAACCCGAGGCGTTCGACGCCGGCCGGGCCGTCCGCCCCCGGGTCGGCGGGCGGTGGTGCAGGGGTGTTCACGGTCGGGTTACCTCTCGTCGGTTCGGGCTGGGGGCACTAGTTGACTAGGAACTTCGGGTTCGGTGCAAGCGCTTCGCGAGATTGCCCGTGCCGCACGGGCCCGGCTCGCCTCGTCGCGGAGGAGCCGGGTGGCCGTCGCGGACGCGAGGTGGTGGATGCTCACGTCGACCGGGCCGGGCGTGGACACGAGCGCCACGGTGACGAGGTCGAGCCGACGTTCGAGGGGTCCCTGCGCCAGGCTGAGCGACTGGACCCGAGCGTGCGGCATGACGGAGACCCGCCGCCACAGCCGGCCGGTGCGCACCATGAGCGAGTGCTCCGAGACGGCGAACCCGGAGCGCTGCCAGCTCAGCGGGTCGAGCCTCCTGGCCCGCTCGGAGACGAGCGTCCACCCACCGTCGACACCGTCGCCGAGCGCAGCGCTGCGCAGGTCGGCTTCGGACAGGGCCGGGTCGAGGAGGGTGAGGACGGCGAGCGCCTGCTCGAGCGTCCCCACCGGGAGCACGGTCGTCTCGTTGTCGGAGCTGCCCGTGCCGTCGTGGGCGATCCCCGCGACGTTGACCTTGACCCGCCACCAGCCGAACGGCCGCCACCACATCGGCTGGACCATCCCGACGGCCTGGATGCGGTGCAGCGGGATCGTCGTCGTGCGCTTGTCGGTGAGCCCGTGCTGGATCCGGGCCGCGGTGCCGGTGTCGGCCAGCCGGAAGTTCCCGTGCTTGAGCAGCTCACCGACCCGGTTGACGGCGAGACCGAAGGCGAGGGGCCCGAGGGCGGGCAGCGCGATGACGACACCGGTGAGCACCCTGACGGAGGAGCCGTAGGTCGCGAGGGCGATGGTGCCGGCGAGGAGCGCGAGGGCACCGAGGACGATCGTGCCGCCGTGCAGGATCGTCGCGACGAAGAGGCGAGAGTTCGGGACCCGGAGGACCTCGCGGCCGCCGTCGACGTCGCCCACGCCCCCGGCCAGCGGGCCGGCGGCCGAGCCGTCACCACGGGGAACACCGTCACCACCGGCGTCGGCGCGGCCCACGTCGGCGCGCCCCGCCTCGTCCCGGCGTCCGGCGAGGACCAGCAGCTCACGTCGCACCTCGTCGGCGCGGGCGGCGCCGAGGAAGGCCAGCTTGAGGTGGGAGTCCCCTCCACCCGCCGACTGGACGATGACCTGCGAGAGCCCGGTCAGCTGGGCGAGCAGGGGCCGGCTGATCTCGATGGCCTGGACGCGCTCGAGCGGGACCTGCCGGTGCTCCCGGAACAGCCAGCCCTTGCGGAACTCGATCTGCCCGTCCGCGACGCGGAACTTGGAGAAGCGCCAGGTGAGCCAGCCGACGAGGCCGATGAGGCCGAGGACGGCCACCACCACGGCACTGGCCACGAGCGAGTGGTCGAAGAGGAAGCCCAGCCCCTCACGCAGGCCCTGGTCGGTGCCGTCGTCCGGGTCCCGCTCGCGCTCTCCCCCGCCCAGCCCGAGGAAGAGGTCGTCGACGAACTGGGACGCGGCGTACCCGAGGACGGCCACGCCGACGAGGCCGCCGCGCAGGACGGGTGAGAGCGGGTGCAGGTGCTGCCACTCGTGCAGGGCGAGCTCGCGTCGTGGCGGCGGCGCGGGGGTGGCGTCGGGCTCGGTCACAGTCCGGCTCGCTGGGCCTCGCCGCGAGCGGCCAGGCGACCGCGCAGGGCCTCGGCCTCCTCCGTCGGCAGCCCGGGCAGGGTGCCACCGCTCTCCGGTGAGGCGGTGTGGAACTCGCATGACGCGATGCCTCGCGAGCGCATCAACGGCCCGGACTCGACGTCGATGTACTGGAGGCGGCCGTACGGGATGCTCACGAGCGAGCGGAAGAGGCGGCCCTTGCGGATGACGATCTCGTCGGGCAGCTCGATCCACGTGATCGCCGAGACCTGCCGGACGATGAGCCACGCACCCCATGCGACCAGCGCGGCGAGCACGCCCGCCCCGACCCAGAACCACGGTGAGACGACGACGGCGAGGACGGCGAGGACGACGACGAACGGCGTGAGCCACGCGAAGAGGGTGATGAGCCGCACGGTGCGCAGCGCGGGGCTGACGCTCCGCCAGGGAAGCTCGTCCCCTCGCAGGGTCACGGCGTCGGGGTCCGCCCCCGTCGGTGCGGGGTCCACGTCCGTCGTCATGGCCCCCAGCCTGCCAGCCGACCCGCGTGTGACGACGGCCACTCCCCAGTGACAGGATGGAGCGAGTCGACCTCACCGGTCGTGGACGCAAGAGAAGGGACACCGTCGTGACGTTTCGCGAGGAAGCCGGCCCGATCCTCAATGGCCTCCCGAGCAGCCTCACCGACATCGACCCCGAGGAGACCTCGGAGTGGTTGGACTCGCTCGACCAGCTGATCGACGACGGTGGGCGCCAGCGTGCCCGCTACGTCATGCTGCGGCTGCTCGAGAAGGCCCGCGAGAACCAGATCGGTGTCCCGTCACTCACGGCGACGGACTACGTCAACAGCATCGACCAGGAGCAGGAACCCTGGTTCCCGGGTGACGAGGACGTCGAGCGCCAGTACCGCCGGTGGATCCGCTGGAACGCGGCCGTCATGGTGCACCGCGCGCAGCGACCCGGGGTCTCGGTCGGGGGGCACATCTCCACCTACGCCTCCGCGGCCACGCTGTACGAGGTGGGCATGAACCACTTCTTCCGCGGCCTGGACCACCCCGGCGGCGGCGACCAGATCTTCTACCAGGGCCACGCCTCCCCCGGCATGTACGCCCGGAGCTTCCTCGAGGGCCACCTCGGCGAGACCGACCTGGACGGCTTCCGCCAGGAGAAGAGCCACATCGTCGACGGGAAGATCCGCGCGCTGTCGTCCTACCCGCACCCGCGGATGATGCCGGACTACTGGCAGTTCCCGACGGTGTCGATGGGCATCGGCCCGATGAACGCGATCTACCAGGCCCAGTTCAACAAGTACCTGCACAACCGCGGGCTCAAGGACACCTCCGACCAGCGGGTGTGGGCCTTCCTCGGCGACGGCGAGATGGACGAGCCGGAGTCGCGCGGGCTGCTCCAGCTCGCGGCCAACGAGGAGCTCGACAACCTCACCTTCGTCGTCAACTGCAACCTCCAGCGCCTCGACGGCCCGGTGCGCGGCAACGGCAAGATCATCCAGGAGCTCGAGGCGTTCTTCCGGGGCGCCGGCTGGAACGTCGTCAAGGTCATCTGGGGACGCGGGTGGGACCCGCTGCTGGCCGCCGACCGCGACCACGCCCTCAAGCACATCATGAACACGACGACCGACGGTGACTACCAGACGTTCCGGGCCAACGACGGCGCCTACGTCCGCGAGCACTTCTTCGGACGGGACCCCCGCACCCGCAAGATGGTCGAGGGACTCACCGACGACCAGATCTGGCACGACCTCCAGCGCGGTGGGCACGACTACCGCAAGGTCTTCGCCGGCTACCAGGCGGCGGTCAACCACACCGGCCAGCCGACCGTGATCCTCGCGCACACCATCAAGGGCTACGCCCTCGGCAGCCACTTCGCCGGTCGCAACGCGACGCACCAGATGAAGAAGATGACCGTCGACGACCTCAAGACGTTCCGCGACGTCCTGCGCCTGCCCATCACGGACAAGCAGATCGACGACAACCCGTACCAGCCGCCGTACTTCCACCCCGGAGAGACCGATCCCACCCTCGAGTACATGCTCGAGCGGCGTCGCGTCCTCGGCGGCTCGATCCCCCAGCGCCGCAGCAAGTACACCCAGCTGTCACTGCCCGGGGACGACGCCTACAAGCAGGTGCGCAAGGGCTCCGGCAAGCAGACCATCGCGACGACGATGGCGTTCGTCCGGCTGCTCAAGGACCTCATGCGCGACAAGGAGTTCGGCAAGCGCGTCGTGCCGATCATCCCCGACGAGGCCCGCACCTTCGGGATGGACTCGTTCTTCCCGACGTTGAAGATCTACAACCCGCACGGCCAGAACTACACGCCGGTGGACCACGACCTCATGCTCAGCTACCGCGAGTCGGTGTCGGGGCAGATCCTCCACGCGGGCATCAACGAGGCCGGGTCGGTGGCGGCCTTCACCGCCGCCGGCACGAGCTACTCGACGCACGGCGAGCCGATGATCCCGATCTACGTCTTCTACTCGATGTTCGGGTTCCAGCGCACCGGCGACGGGATCTGGGCGGCGGCCGACCAGCTGACCCGTGGCTTCCTCATCGGCGCCACGGCCGGCCGGACGACCCTCACCGGTGAGGGCACGCAGCACGCCGACGGGCACTCGCCGCTGCTGGCGTCGACCAACCCTGCGGTGCTCGCCTACGACCCCGCCTTCGGCTACGAGATCGGCCACATCATGCGCGAGGGCCTGCGGCGCATGTACGGCGACGACCCCGAGAACCTCATCTACTACATCACCGTCTACAACGAGCCCAACGTGCAGCCGGCCGAGCCCGAGGACGTGGACGGCGAGGGCATCCTGCGCGGCCTGTACCTCCTCAACAAGGCCGAGACGGAGGGCTGGACCCACCAGCCCCCCCGCGCCCAGCTGCTCGCCTCGGGGGTCGGCGTGCCGTGGGCCCTCGAGGCCCAGCGCCTGCTCGCCGACCACTGGGGGGTCGCGGCCGACGTCTGGTCGGTGACGTCGTGGGGCGAGCTGCGCCGCGACGGGCTCTCCTGCGACGAGGAGGCCTTCCTCCACCCGGAGAACGAGGTGCGCGTCCCCTACGTGACACAGCGCCTCCAGGACGCCGATGGCCCGGTCCTCGCGACGTCGGACTACATGCGGGCGGTGCCCGACCAGATCGCCCAGTACGTCCCCGGCGAGTTCCACTCGCTCGGCACCGACGGCTTCGGCTTCGCCGACACCCGTCCGGCGGCGCGACGCTTCTTCCACGTCGATGGACCCTCGCTCGCGGTGCGCACCCTCCAGGTGCTCGCGGCGCGCGGCGAGGTGGCCGCGGACGTCCCGACGAAGGCGGCCGAGAAGTACGACCTGCTCGACGTCCGCGCCGGCACGAGCGGCAACGAGGGCGGGGACTCCTGACCCCGGTGGGGTGACCCGCCGGTCACGTCACCCCTGCGTCCGCAACCCTGGTCGGGATACCGACCAGGGTTGCGGACGCCAACGGGGGTATGCCGGTCAGAGCCACCCGCGGTCCCGGGCGTGGTTGGCCGCCTCGGCCCGGGTCGCCGTCCCGGTCTTGGCCATCGCCGACGACAGGTGGTTGCGCACCGTCCCCTCGGACAGGTGCACCGCAGCCGCGACGACCGAGACCGGGGCGCCGGTGAGCGCCGCCCGGAGCACGTCCTGCTCGCGCGGCGTGAGCGGGTTCGGCCCCTCGATGAGCGACTCCGCGGCGAGGGCGCCGTCCACGACGCGCTCCCCCGCGTGCACCCGGCGGACGGCGTCGGCGAGCTCCGACGCCGGCGTGTCCTTGACGACGAACCCGCCGGCGCCCGCCTCGAGCGCCCGCCGCACGAACCCGGGCCGACCGAAGGTCGTGACGATGAGGGCACGGGTCGGCACGCCCGCGGCCGTCATCGCCCGGCACACCTCGATCCCGTCGAGCCCCGGCATCTCGACATCGAGCAGGGCGACGTCGATCTCGTGGCGGCGCAGGACCTCGAGCACCTCGTCTCCGCGACCCGCCTCGGCGACGACGTCGAGGTCCGGCTCGAGCCCGAGGAGGGTGACGATGGCGCCGCGGACGAGGGCCTGGTCGTCGGCCACGAGGAGCCGGATCACAGCGTGACCACGAGCCGCGTGCCGGGTGACGCGTCGCTGACCCGCAGCGCACCACCGGCGGCGTCGACCCGCTCGCGCACACCGCGCAGCCCGTTGCCCTCACGCAGACCGGAGGGCCCGCGACCGTCGTCCTCGACGGTGAGCGACGCCGGGCCCAGGACCACACGGCACACGGACGCGTCGCTGTGGCGCACGACGTTGGTGACGGCCTCCCGGAGCACCCACGCCAGCACGACGCGGTGGCGCGGGTCGACCACCGAGAGGTCCTTGGGCATGTCGGCGGCGATGCCGGCGGACGCGAGCACCCGCTCCGCGGAGGCGATCTCGTCGTCGAGCCGGGCCGAGCGGATGCCGCCGACCGCGGCGCGCACCTCGGCGAGAGCCTGGCGGCTGAGCACGCCGACCTCGGCGATCTCCTGACGCGCGCGCTCCGGATCGGTGTCGAGGAGCCGCTCGGCGACGTCGGCCTTGAGGCTCATGGCCGTGAGGGTGTGACCGATGACGTCGTGGACGTCGCGCGCCAGCCGGTCCCGCTCGGCCGACACCGTGAGCTCCGCGGCCAGCTCGTCGTGCAACAGGCCGCGTCGCTCGATCGTCCGGACGACAGCGGTGACGACGGCCACGAGCAGGACGACACCCGACAGGTACCAGGTGTCCGCCAGCTCGCTGGACACCGTCGTGAGCCAGGTCGTGACGAGCAGGACCACCACGGTCACGCCCACCGCCGCCCACATCGGCAGGACGAACATCGCGAGCGCGACGAGGTACGGACCACCGCCGACCGACGCCGACCCCACGAGCAGGTGGATCATCACGCAGATGAGGGTGAGCGCGACGAGGTGTGCGACGCCCCGTCGCACCACGTCGGCACGGGAGACGGCCCGCGACATGGCGCGGAACCCCCGGATGTAGACACCGGCGAAGACGACGTAGAGGGCGACCCCGGCGATGATGCGTGGCCGGCTCTCACCACTGTCGACGACACCGGCGATGGGGAACGCGAGGAAGACCAGCCACACCCCACCCATGACCCAGCCCCACCGCTGCCAGGGGTGGACCTGCAGCGGTGGGGAGGGCTGCGCCGAGGCGTGGGCGCTCACTGCCGGCCGCGGCTGCGGCGCACGAGCCAGGTCGCGAGCACCGCGAAGATTCCCGTCCACACCGCAACGTTAGTCACTGACATCCACAGCGCCTCGTGGACGAGGCCGCCCTGGCTGTCGACGACGTGCCCCTCGGTCAGTGGGTAGCGCGCCAGCGAGACGTACCCGTAGAGCGGCGTGAACCGGGCGATGTCGAGCAGGATGCCGCTCAGCGGGAAGAAGATGTTGCCGAGGAAGCCCAGGACCACGAGCGAGCCCCCCGCCGCCGTGACGGCCGACTCGGACCGGAACGCCAGCCCGAAGACCAGTCCGTAGAGCGCGAACATCACGGCTCCCACCACGAGGATCGCCGCGCTCCCGAGCCAGGCCGTCGCCGTGCCCTCGGCGCCCGTGAGCACCCCCAGGACGTAGACGACGAGGATCGGCAGGGCGGCCACGACGAGGGCCACGACGGCCTTGGTCGCGACGTACGTCCCGTCCCTCAGCGGCGTGAGCCCGAGCTGGCGTCCCCAGCCCTGCATCCGCTCGACCGCCGCCGTCCCACCGATGCCGACGGTCGCGGTGACGGCGCCGTAGGCCGCCATCGAGATCATCACGTAGAGGGCGACGTTGCCGTTGCCGGCGTTCTCCTGCGAGTAGCCAGCGCTGGCACCGAAGAGGACGTACATGAACGCGGGCAGCCCCACGACGAAGAACATCGTGACGAGGTCGCGCACCGTCCGTCGCAGCTCGAGGCGCACGTATGCCGTCCGCTCCCCTCGCGACCTCGCCTCGCGTCGCGTGGTGCCGAGCTCCGGGGTGGCGCGGCCGGGACCGGGTCGGCGGTCGGGTGAGGTCATGGTCGTGGCGGTCATGCTGCTGCTCCTTCGGAGGCGGTGTCGGTGGTGCCCGTGAGGGCGAGGAAGGCGGACTCGAGCGAGCCCGTGGTGACCTCGAGGTCTCGTGCCGCGAGGCCGTTGAGCAGGGCACGGGCCACGGCGTCGGAGTCCGACGTCGTCACGGTGAGGCGGTCGCGGTCGACCCGGACCTCGTGCACCGCCGCGAGGGAACGCAGGTGGCTGACGGCCGCGTCGACGAGGTCGAGGTCGAGGCGGGCCGCCACGGTGCGACCCAGGGCCCGGCCGCGGATGACGTCCGTGGGGCCGTCCGCCACGACCCTCCCGCCCGCCACCAGGACGATGCGACCGGCGAAGGAGTCGGCCTCCTCGAGGTAGTGGGTCGCGAAGAGGATGGTGCGGCCGGCCGCCGCCTCGGCGTGCATCGAGTCCCAGAAGGTGTGGCGCGCGGAGACGTCCATGCCGGCCGTCGGCTCGTCGAGGATGAGCAGCTCGGGGTCGGGCAGGAGGGCGAGGGCGAAACGCAGGCGCTGCTGCTCGCCGCCGGAGCACTTCGAGACCTTGCGGCTCGTGACCGTGGTGAGGTTCGCGCGCCGCAGCACGTCGTCGACCGGTGCGTGCACGGCATACGTGCTCGCGATGAGCTCCACGGTCTCGCGCACGGTGAGGTCACGCAGGAGCCCGCCGGTCTGCAGGACCGCGGAGACCCGACCGGCCCGGACCGCGTCGCGTGGCGACTGCCCCAGGACGCGGACGCCGCCGGACGTCGGGGACGTGAGGCCGAGCACGAGGTCGAGGGTCGTCGTCTTACCGGCGCCGTTGGGCCCGAGGAACGCGACGACCTCGCCGCGGTCGACCGTGAGGTCGATGCCGCGCACCGCCTGGACGGCTCCGGCGCGGCCCGGGAAGGACTTGGTGAGGGCCGTCAGCTCGACGGCGGGACTGTCGTGGTGGGTCATGCCTCAAGGTTCGGTCGCCGCGGGGGTGCGACGACAGTGCCGGGAGACACGACCTCACCATGACATCTGTCAGGGGCACGTCACGGGTGGTCGACGACGTAGGCCGGGACACCGGTCCGCGTGTTGTCCACCTGGTCCCCGACGTCGTTGACGACGTGCCGGATCGTGCCGGCCCCGAGGTTGACGGTGAGGAGGTGGTGGAGGGTCACGCCCGGGGTCCGCGGCGCCTCGAAGCCGCGTTCGGTGACGATCGCGGGGTTGTTCTGGTTGAACACGTAGGAGCCACCGCCGAACAGGCGGTGCGTCCGCACGTCGGGGCTCACGAGGAAGCCGGTCCATCCCAGGGTGCCGTCCGGTCGCTGCCAGTCGGCCTGGGTCGGCGGGTCGTACGGCAGCTCGTTCTGGTAGAGCACGACCACCCCTCGTTCACCGTTCCAGATCGTGTTGTGCTCCTGGAAGTGCTCGACGAACAGCCCCGTGGCCGTCACGTCGTCACCGTCCACGACCAGCCCGTTCCGTGCGGTGTTGGTGCGCCAGCGGTCGGTGTCGCCGTTGACGCCCTCGGTGAAGCCCTCGATCCCGTGGTCGGCGCGCCACACCCAGGTGTGGTCGACGAGGACGTGGTCGCTGAGGATCTCGAGCGCGACCTCGGTGCGGCCGACGTGCGGCCCGCCGACCCGGAAGTAGACGTCACTCAGCGTGAGCGGGTCCGCAGCGGAGGAGCGCTTGCCCGCCCCGTCGGGGGGCGTGCCGCGGCTCGGGCCGACGGTCATGAGGGATTCGGACTCGACCTTCCCGGCGTCGATGGTCACGCCGGCGATGACGGTGCCCGCACGGTCCGCGACCCGCAGGGGGGTCGCTCCCCCGACGGAGGTGAGCGTCGCCTGGCCCATGCCGAGCACGACCGTGCCCGCGCGGCGCACGTCGAGGGTGCGGTCGATGTCGTAGAGGCCCGGGGTGAGCAGCAGGTGCTTGCCGCGGGCGAGCTGCGTGTTGAGCGTCCGGGCGGAGTCCGCCGGAGTCGCGACGTGGAAGTCCGTCAGCGGGATGGTGCGGCCGGGGGTGAGTCCGTCGGACCACGTCGTGCCGCGCGTCTCGGCGCCAGCGGAGGGGACACGAACCTGCCACGCACCGGACCCGTCGACGTGGAGGTAGGGCTTCTCACGGCTCAGCGGTGTGGTCGCGAGCGTCGTGTAGGGCGGGGTCGGGAAGCCGTCCTCGCTCGGTGCGCCGTCGACACCCGAGAAGACCTGGTTCCAGACGCCGTTGCTCCATCCGGCCACGGCGCTGTTGCGGGTGATCCACTGCTGCTGCGAGCCGTTGATGACGAAGGGCAGGGCGGAGTCGGCGATGAACCCGCCGCTCGCGAACTGCGGTCCTGCGGTGCAGTAGTCCATGAGCGACAGGTTGGCGCCGGTGACGTGCACCCGACGCATCGAGGACGCCTGGGACACTGCCCAGAAGTTCGCCGAGGACCGGCAGCCGTCCTGACCGACCGAGCTCACGGCGATGGTGAGGTTCGACAGGCTGCGCCAGAAGTTGTTGAGGGCGATGCAGTTCTGCGTCCCCCCGGCGTCGAGACAGCGGTTGTAGACCTCGACCTTGCCGTTGATCGTCACGTCGCCCGGTGAGGCACCGAGGCCCGCGACCTCGGTGTAGTAGCCCACCTTGACCTGCAGCGGCTGCGCCGCCGTGCCATAGGTGCCGGGCTTGAACAGGAGGCTCCAGCGTGCGTCACCCATCTCCGCGTCGACCTGCTGGGCATGGATGGCGTCGACGTGCGCCTGAATCTGCGCCGTCGGCATGCTCGGGTCGAAGACGAGCACGTTCGTGCCGAAGGGATGGTCGTCCGGCGGCGCCGCGGTCGACGTCGCGGCCCCGGTGACCGTCAGTGCGGCAGCGAGCGTCGCCACGAGGGCGAGGCGGCCGAGCGTGCGGCGGGGCCGCGGGGTTCGGACGAGGGGTTCGAGCATGACGGCCGCCTTCCGCGGGCGCCGCTCCCGCTGAGGACGCTCCCTCCGTCAACCAACCACAGCGGGGGCGGCACCACAACAGGTGACGAGAGGTTGTGCGCCCAGCGGGTGAGGAAGGCCGTGCAGGAACGTCTGGCTCCCTCGCCCCGCTCGAATTTGTGGTTATGCGCCACTCTGTATAGTCTTGCACTCGTGTCCAAGGTACTCACTTCCCTGCCCGTCGGCGAGCGCGTCGGCATCGCCTTCTCCGGAGGTCTCGACACCTCCGTCGCCGTCGCCTGGATGCGGGAGCGAGGGGCCGTTCCCTGCACGTACACCGCGGACCTCGGCCAGTACGACGAGCCGGAGATCGACACCGTGCCCGACCGTGCCGGGGAGTACGGCGCCGAGCTGGCCCGCCTCGTCGACTGCCGGAGCGCCCTCGTCGAGGAGGGGCTGTCGGCCCTGGCCTGTGGTGCCTTCCACATCCGCAGCGGTGGCCGGACCTACTTCAACACCACTCCCCTGGGGCGCGCCGTCACGGGCACCCTGCTCGTGCGGGCCATGCAGGCCGACGACGTGTCGATCTGGGGCGACGGGTCGACCTTCAAGGGCAACGACATCGAGCGCTTCTACCGGTACGGGCTGCTGGCCAACCCGGGGCTGCGCATCTACAAGCCGTGGCTCGACGCGGCCTTCGTCAGCGAGCTCGGTGGCCGGCACGAGATGAGCGAGTGGCTGACGGCGCGCGACCTCCCCTACCGGTCCAGCACCGAGAAGGCCTACTCCACCGACGCCAACATCTGGGGCGCCACCCACGAGGCGAAGACGCTCGAGCACCTCGACGAGTCGATGGAGGTCGTCGAGCCGATCATGGGCGTCAAGCACTGGGACCCCTCGGTCGTCATCGAGCCGGAGGACGTGCGCATCCGTTTCGTCCAGGGGCGCCCGGTCGCCGTCAACGGTGAGGACCTCGACCCCGTTGCCCTCGTCGACAAGGCCAACACCATCGGCGGTCGGCACGGCCTCGGCATGTCCGACCAGATCGAGAACCGCATCATCGAGGCGAAGTCGCGGGGGATCTACGAGGCCCCGGGCATGGCGCTGCTCCACATCGCCTACGAGCGGCTCCTCAACGCCGTCCACAACGAGGACACGATCGCGAACTACCACGCCGAGGGTCGCCGCCTCGGCCGGCTGCTCTACGAGGGTCGGTGGCTCGACCCGCAGTCGCTCATGATGCGGGAGGCGATCCAGCGCTGGATCGCCTCGGTCGTCACCGGCGAGGTCACCCTGCGGCTGCGGCGCGGGGACGACTACTCGATCATCGACACCCGGGGCGAGAACTTCAGCTACCACCCGGACAAGCTGTCCATGGAGCGGGTCGAGAACGCGGCGTTCGGGCCCCTGGACCGGATCGGCCAGCTGACCATGCGCAACCTCGACATCGCCGACAGCCGGTCCAAGCTCGAGCTCTACGCGAGCCAGCCCGTCGACCAGGGGCAGCTGCTCGTCGAGAACGGCACGCTCTTCGGCGACCTGCCTGCCGGCGGGTACGACCGGATCACCGACAACCCGGTCGACCACGGCCCCGACGTCGACGCCCTGGACCGGGCCGCCATGGAGTCCGGCACGGACTGACGACGACCCCGCCGCCTCGTGTGCCTCAGCGCGAGGAATACCTCGCGCTGAGGCACACGAGGCGGCTCGGGGGTGGATGCTGGGACCGTGGACGGACGTCAGATCCTCGAGCGCGCGGCCGCGTCGGTCGGTGTCCTCGGGCTCGTCGCGGTGCTGCCCTTCTACGTCTCGTCGGGGCTCGCCGCGCCCCTGTGGGCGATCATCCTGCTGCTGCTGCTCTGGGCCGCCCTCGCCGTGTGCGCGGTCCGCTGGTTCACGCGGCGGCCGTGGGTCGTCCTCGTCCTGCCGGTGGTCGCGGTCGTCGTCTGGCTGCTCGCCCTGACACTCGGTGAGCAGCTGCTCGGCTGGCAGGCCTGAGCCACCACGCGACGCACGATGCACACCGTCGGTTGTGCACGGCATACAAATAGACTCCTCCGGTGGCCACCTCCCGCAACCGCCCCTCGGCGGCGACCCGACGCCGGTTCGAGCGCGCCGCCGGCGACCTCGGCGCGGCAGCCGTGCAGCAGATGGAGACGCAGCACGCGTGGTACCGCGCGCTGCCCGCCGAGGAGCGCTCGTGGGTCGGGCTCGTGGCGCAGGCCGGCATCCGCTCGTTCATCGAGTGGTTCACCGGGAGCCAGGACCGCGCGCATGTCACGGCCGACGTCTTCGGCACGGCGCCGCGCGAGCTGACCCGCTCGATCAGCCTCGGCCAGACCCTCGACCTCGTCCGCACCGTCGTCGACGTCGTCGAGCGCGAGTCGAGCGGTCTCGCGGCCCGCGGCGACGAGGTCAAGGTGCGCGAGGCGGTGCTGCGCTACAGCCGCGAGATCGCGTTCTCCGCCGCCGAGGTCTACGCCCACGCCGCAGAGGCCCGCGGTGCGTGGGACGCCCGCCTCGAGGCCCTCGTCGTCGACGCCGTCATCCGTGGCGAGGCCGACGACTCGATGCAGTCGCGGGCGTCCGCGCTCGGCTGGGGCACGACGACCGACGTGTGCGTCATCGTCGGCTCCACGCCCGAGCTGGGGCCCGCCCAGGTCGTGGACCGCCTGCACCGCGAGGCCAAACGCCTCGGTGTCGAGGTGCTCATCGCCATCCACGGGCGCCGGGTGGTCTGCATCACCGGCCAGGTCGCCGACCCGCTCGAGACGGCGTCGGCGCTCGGGGAGTGCTTCGGTGAGGGCCCGCTCGTCGTCGGCCCGGTCGTCCCCCACCTGTATGCCGCGGGGCGCAGTGCTCGTGCGGCGCTGTCCGGCCACGCCGCCGCGCCGGCCTGGCCGATGTCCCCCCGCCCGGTGCTCAGCGACGACCTCCTGGCGGAGCGTGCCCTGCTCGGGGACCTGCCGGCGCGGGCGATGCTCGTGGCGAGGGTGTACGCGCCGCTGGCCGCGAGCGGCGGGGGCAACCTGCTCGAGACCGCGGCCGCCTACCTCGACGGCGGCCTGGGGCTCGAGGGCACGGCCCGCGAGCTCTTCGTGCACACCAACACGGTCCGCTACCGGCTCGGCAAGATCGCCGACAGCATCGGCTACGACCTCACCGACCCGCACGACGCGCAGACCGTCCGGCTCGCCCTGGCGTACGGGCGGGTAGCCCCCGAGCCGTCGACCCGGGTCACTCGGGTTCCGAGACAGGCGTTGTAGGAACCCTCCAAATCTGCGTCGAGAGAATCGTCTGGCTCCGTCTCGCCGGAAGTGCCCTCGCGCGGCGACGCTGAAGGGGTGCTCGTCATCGTGTGCCCTGGACAGGGCTCCCAGACCCCCGGTTTCCTCACCCCCTGGCTCGCCATCCCCGGCGTCCGCGAACGGCTCGGCTGGCTCTCCGCCGTGGCCGGCATGGACCTCCTCCGGCACGGCACCGAGTCGGACGAGGCAACCATCACGGACACGGCGGTCGCCCAGCCGTTGATCGTCGCCTCCGGTCTCGTCTCGCTGCTCGCCCTGTTCGAGCACCCGGCGGACGGCTTCCGTCTCGTCGGTGCCGGCGCCGGGCACTCGGTCGGCGAGATCACCGCCGCCGCGGCCGGTGGCGTCATCTCGGCTGAGCAGGCGATGGTCTTCGTCCGAGAGCGCGGACGGGCCATGGCCGAGGCCAGCGCGGTGCAGCCGACCGGGATGAGCGCCGTCGTCGGCGGCGACCCCGACGAGGTGGCCGCCGCCATCAGCTCGCACGGCCTCACGCCGGCCAACATCAACGGCGCCGGGCAGGTCGTCGCCGCCGGCACCATGGACCAGCTCGCCGCGCTGAGCGCCGCTCCCCCGGCCAGGGCCCGCGTCATCCCGCTCAAGGTCGCCGGCGCGTTCCACACCGAGCACATGGCGCCGGCCGTCGACGTGCTGTCCGGCTACGCCAAGGCGATGTCCACCCACGACGCCCGCGTCCCCCTCGTGTCCAACCGCGACGGAGCGGTCGTGCACAGCGGCCGCGACGTGCTCGGCCGGCTCGTCAGCCAGGTGAGCAACCCGGTGCGCTGGGACCTCACGATGGAGACCTTCGCGCAGCTCGGCGTCACCGGCATCATCGAGGTCCCGCCCGCGGGCACGCTCGCCGGTCTCGCCAAGCGCGTCCTCAAGGACGTCGAGATCCTCGCACTGAAGTCCCCCGACGACCTCGAGCAGGCGCACCGCATGGTCAAGGAGCACGGCGTCTCCTCGGGCGTGGCCCAGGACCCGACGTGGCGCCTCGTCATCAGCCCCGCCAAGGGCATGGTCTCGTTCACCCACAGCGAGGTCGGCACGGCCGTCGAGACCGGCAGCGTCGTCGCCACCGTCGGCACCCTGCGCGACACCTACGAGGTCGTCGCCCCGCATGGCGGTCGCGTCGTCGAGTGGCTCGTCGAGGACGGCGACCCCGTCTCCCCCGGCCAGCCGATCCTCCGTCTGCACCCCCAGGAAGGCTGAGCCGGTGTCCGTCTCCATCACACCCCCCAGCGGCACCGCCCACGCCCGGATCGCCGGCATCGGTGCCTACCGCCCCCGACGCGTCGTCCCCAACTCCGAGCTCATCGAGGCGATCGACTCCTCCGACGAGTGGATCCAGGAGCGCTCCGGCATCAAGACCCGGCACTTCGCCGGCGAGGGCGAGAGCATCATCGACATGTCCGAGGCCGCCACCCGCGACGCCCTCGCGATGGCCGGGCTCGAGGCCGGCGACGTCGACGCCGTCATCCTCGCGACCGTGACCCACCCCTACCAGACCCCGGCCGCCGCCCCCCAGCTCGCGGACCGGATGGGCATGGACAAGCCGGTCGCCTTCGACATCTCGGCGGCGTGCGCCGGCTACTGCCACGGGATCGCCCTCGCCAGCGACATGGTCCGCGGCGGCAGCGCCCACAACGTCGCCGTCATCGGCGTCGAGCGGCTCTCGGACTTCACGAGCCGCACCGACCGCGGGACGGCCTTCATCTTCGGTGACGGAGCCGGGGCGGCCATCGTCACGGCCGCCGAGACGACGGGCATCGGCCCGACCGTCTGGGGCTCCGAGGGTGACAAGTGGGACGTCATCGCCCAGAACGAGAGCTGGATCGACGTCCACGAGCAGAAGCTCGACTGGCCGACCATCGGGATGCAGGGTCAGCGCGTCTTCCGCTGGGCGGTGTGGAGCATGGCCCCGGTCGCGCAGCGTGCCCTCGACGTGGCCGGCGTGACGGTCGACCAGCTCGACGCCTTCATCCCCCACCAGGCCAACACCCGGATCATCGACGCCCTGTGCAAGCAGCTCGGCGTGCCCGAGCACGTCGCCGTCGCGCGCGACATCGTCGACTCCGCGAACACCTCCGCCGCCTCGGTGCCGCTGGCGACCGAACGGATGCTCCGGGAGGGCCTGGCACCCCGCGGCGGCCTCGCCCTGCAGATCGGCTTCGGTGCCGGCCTGTCGTATGCCGCGCAGGTCGTCACTCTCCCCTAGAGACTCCCGCGGTCCGCGGGTCACCAAGGGCCACCGCACCACGCACCACCACGAGAGGTCCGCACCGGGCGGGCCCGAACCACGAAGGAGCACAACATGGCTCAGAGCGAGCAGGAGATCCTCGCGGGTCTCGCAGAGATCGTCAACGAGGAGACCGGGCTCGACCCGGAGAGCGTCCAGAGCGACAAGGCGTTCACCGACGACCTCGACATCGACTCGCTGTCGATGATGACCATCGTCGTCAACGCCGAGGAGAAGTTCGGCGTGCGCATCCCCGACGACGAGGTCAAGAACCTCCGCACCGTCGGCGACGCCGTCTCGTTCATCCAGTCCAGCCAGAGCTGATCCGACGGCGCCGCCCCACCGACGTGGGGCGGCGCCGGGATCCTGTCACCACCCCACGTCCTCTGCAAGGAGTCAACGAAACATGAGCACCGAACGTCGTGTCGTCGTCACCGGTCTCGGAGCCACCACCCCTCTCGGTGGGACGATCACCGAGACGTGGGACGCGATCCTCGCAGGCCGGTCCGGCGCCCGAACGCTGACCGCGGACTGGGTCGAGAAGTACGAGCTCCCCGTGACCTTCGCCGCCTCGATCCACACCTCCCCCGAGGAGGTGCTCACCAAGGTCGAGTGCCGCCGGATGGACCCGAGCGCCCAGTACGCCATGGTCGCCTCGCGGGAGGCCTGGGCCGACGCCGGGTCGCCCGAGGTCGACCCCGAGCGCTTCATGGTCGCCATCGGCACCGGCATCGGCGGCGTCCACACGCTCCTGGCGCAGTGGGACAACCTGCGCGAGAAGGGCGTGCGGCGCGTCTTCCCGCTCGCCGTCCCGATGCTCATGCCCAACACGAGCAGCGGCAACGTCTCGCTCGCCCTCGGCGCGCGCGCCGGTGCGCACACGGCCGTGTCGGCCTGCGCCTCCGGTGCCGAGTCGATGGCCCTCGCGGTCGACCAGATCCGCCTGGGACGCGCCGACATCGTCGTCGCCGGCGGCACCGAGGCAGCCATCCACCCGCTGCCCTTCGCCGGCTTCACGCAGATGCAGGCCCTGTCGACCCGCAACGACGACCCGCAGCACGCCTCCCGCCCCTACGACACGGGCCGCGACGGCTTCGTCATGGGTGAGGGCGCCGCGGTCATCGTCCTCGAGTCCGAGGAGCACGCGCGGGCCCGCGGCGCCCGCATCTACGCCGAGCTGGCCGCGGCCGGGATGTCCTCCGACGCGCACCACATCACCGCCCCCGAGCCCGAGGGCGCGGGTGCGAGCCGCGCCATGCGCGAGGCGGTCGAGCGCGCCGGTCTCACCCCGGCCGACATCGTGCACATCAACGCCCACGCCACGTCGACGCCCGTCGGGGACGTCGCCGAGTCCAACGCGATCCGCCGCGCCTTCGGCGACGCGACCGACGGCATGTGCGTCAGTGGGACGAAGTCGATGACCGGCCACCTGCTCGGTGCCGCCGGGGCCCTCGAGGGCCTCTTCACCATCCTCTCGGTGCACCACCGGATCGCGCCGGCCACGATCAACATCGAGGACATGGACCCTGCGATCCACCTCGACGTCGTCCGCGGCGAGCACCGCAAGCTTCCGCAGGGCGACATCGCCGCGCTCAACAACTCCTTCGGGTTCGGCGGGCACAACGTCGCACTCACCGTGAAGAGCATCTGATGGCCCACCAGCCCAACGAGGCCTCCGCCTCCGCGTCCGCCGCCACCAAGCCCAAGCCGGACAAGGCCAACGACCCCCGCAACCCCCGCCTGCGGCTCGCCGCCTTCTTCGACGAGGGCTCGGTCGAGCTGATCAGCCCCGAGGACGACAGCGGCATGCTCGCCGCCGTCGGCACCTGCCAGGGCACCCCCGTCGCCGCGTTCTGCTCGGACGCGACGATCATGGGCGGAGCCATGGGGGTGGCCGGCTGCAAGGTCGTGCTCACGGCGTACGAGCGGGCGCTCGCGGACGGCATACCGGTCGTCGGCATCTGGCACTCCGGAGGTGCGCGGCTCCCGGAAGGTGTGGTGAGCCTGCACGCCGTCGGTGAGGTCTTCGCGATCATGACCCGGGCCTCGGGCAGGATCCCGCAGATCTCGGTCGTCATCGGCGCTGCGGCCGGCGGTGCGGCCTACGGGCCCGCGCTCACCGACATCGTCATCCTCGCCCCCGACGGCCGGATCTTCGTGACCGGACCCGACGTCGTGCGCTCTGTCACGGGCGAGTCCGTCGACGCGCTCCGGCTCGGCGGTCCCGAGCCGCACGGCCGCCGCAGCGGTGTCGTCCACGTCGTCACCGACTCGACCGAGCAGGCCTACGAGCGTGGGCGCCAGCTCGCCTCGCTGCTCGCCGACCAGGGCACGCTCGACGTCGCCGGTGTCGCGGACTTCGACCTCGAGGAGACCTTCCCCGAGTCGGCCAAGCGCGCCTACGACGTGCACCCGTTCGTCGACAACGTGCTCGACAAGGGCGCCGACTCCGTCGAGCTCCACCCCCGGTGGGCCCCGAACATCGTCACCCAGCTCGGCCGCTTCGGCGGACGCACCGTCGGCGTCATCGCCAACAACCCCATGCGTCTCGGTGGCTGCCTCGACTCACCGTCGGCCGAGAAGGCCGCGCGGTTCGTGCGCATGTGCGACGCCTTCGGCGTGCCCCTCATCGTCCTCGTCGACGTCCCGGGCTACCTTCCCGGCGTCGGACAGGAGTGGGACGGCGTCGTCCGACGCGGTGCCAAGCTGCTCCACGCGTTCGCCGAGGCGACCGTGCCGCGGGTGACGCTCGTGACCCGCAAGACCTACGGCGGCGCCTACATCGCGATGAACGCACGATCGCTCGGCGCCACCCGCGTCTTCGCGTGGCCCACCGCGCACGTCGCCGTCATGGGCTCGGTCGCCGCGATCCGCATCCTGCACCGCCGGCGACTGGCCGAGGTCGACGACAGCGAGCGTGCGGCGGTCGAGCAGCAGCTCGCCGAGGAGCACGACCGTCTCTCCGGCGGCCTGGCCCGCGCGGTCGAGATCGGCGTCGTCGACGAGATCGTCGAGCCCTCCGTCACCCGGTCCGCCCTGGCCCGCGCCATCGCGGACGCCCCGCAGCGCCGCGGGGACCACGGCAACATCCCCCTGTAGGCCCTCCCTCACTGCACGAAGCGGTTCGCGAACCGTCCCGTGGTTCGTGCTCCGGTTCGAACGGGACCGCGAGTCACGTCGAGGTTCGCGAACCCTTTCGTGCGCACGCACGAGGCCCGCTCCCCCTGTACGGGAGCGGGCCTCGTGTCGTCCGTGGTGGTCGGTCAGCCGACCTGGTGCAGCCAGCGCACCGGAGCGCCGTCACCGGCGTAGCGGAACGCCTCGAGCTCGTTGTCCCACTCCGTACCCAGAACCTCCTCGATCATCTCCTCGATGGCGTCGGGCGATCCCTGCGCGAGCATGAGGATCTCCTTGAGGCGCTCCTCGCCCACGACGGCGTCCCCGCTCGACGAGGTCGCCGTGTGGTGGATCCCCAGGCTCGGGGTGTGCGACCAGCGTGAGCCGTCGCTGCCGGCGCTGGGGTCCTCGGTCACCTCGTAGCGCATCCCCTGCCAGCCTCGCAGCGTGGACGCGAGGCGGGCACCGGTCCCCTGCTCACCGATCCACGACCACTCGCCCCGCATCAGGCCCGGCGCAGCGGGCTGCGGGGTCCAGTCGATGGTGACGCGCGAGCCCGTCGCGGACTCGAGCGCCCAGGTGATGTGAGGGCACAGCGCTGCCGGGGCCGAGTGGATGAACACCACTCCCCGGGTCGACACACGTCGCGTAGCGACAGACATCCTGGCCTCCTTCACGTGCAAGGGACGTCTTCCCCAACGCCGTCGCACGTGTTCTCGGAGGGCACCGGTCCGGTATGCCGCTCAGCTCGCTGTGCAGGTGCCGTCAGCACCGTTGTCAAACGCCTCACGAGCGGACTCGTGAACCGTGGGCCTCATCATGCCCCATGAGCACCGCTGACACCATCCGGAACACGCCGGGGTGGCAGAGCCCGCACCGCTGCGAGCCCAGCCGAGCCCGGTCGGTGAAGGTGGCGCATCGTATAGTCCTTTTGAGCCATTTGCGAGTTCTGAGTTGCCTAACCTCTGATCCACCTTGACTATTAGGGCCTGACCCGTTCGGGTCAACCCCCTGCGTCTTTCACGAGGAGCGCCCACGATGGGTACCCGCCCCCTGTCCACCCGTCCCCTGCTCGCCGCCCTGGCCGCCACCGCCGTCAGCGTCGGCTGCGTCGGCGGCCTGGCCGCCGCCCCGGCCCAGGCGAAGAAGCCGGCCCCGCCGACCCCGGTGACCACCACCACCGTCCTCCCGACCTACCCGACCTCCATCGTCGGTGTGAGCCCGCAGGCGCTGGCCAAGTCGACCACGTCGGGCAAGACGATCCGCAGCCTGACCATGGACAACGGCAAGTTCTACGTCGGCCACGGTGACTACCTCGGCAACTCCGGACCGACGAAGGTCAGCACCTTCGACCCGGTGACCCGGACCTTCGCCGAGTCGGGCCTCACGGCTCCGACCGAGGAGATCACCACCTTCCGCAAGATCAACGGCAAGCTCTACGCGCCGTGGACCGACCCGACCGGCTCCGCGACCGCCAACCAGGGCTTCTCCACCAACGCCAGTGGCACGTGGACCAACCAGTTCAAGGCCCCCGCCGAGCACGTCTTCGACGTCGCCAGCCTCAACGGCTCCGACCTGTGGATGGTCGGTTCGGCGAAGAACGTCGTGGGCACGAAGGGCGGCGCGGCCGCGTACCGCTCCACCGACGGCGGTGCCTCCTGGTCGCTCGTGGCCAAGGACACCTCCGTCGTCGAGCTGGGGCAGGAGCGGTACTACTGGGCCGCTGCGCTCAACGGCAAGATGTACCTCCAGGCGCACGGCGTCACGGAGGACGCGCCTCTGCGCGTCTTCAACGGCACCTCGTGGTCGACCGTTCCGGGGGCCAACCCCTGCAACACGGTCGAGTCGCGCTCGGTCGAGGTCTTCAAGGGCAGGATCCTCTGCACGAGCTTCGGGATCGGCGTCGTCGCGTTCGACGGCACGAAGACCACCACCGTCCTGCCCTCCACCAAGTGGAACATCCTCGACTTCGACGTCCCGGGTGACGGCTACATCTACGCCCTCTCGCGCGGCGGTGTCTACCGCAGCGCGGACGGCCTCAGCTGGACGGGCCTGACCACCGTGCCGACCTACGCCTGGTCGATCGGTGTCCACAACGGCACCATCTACCTGGGCGAGCGCCTCAACGCCACGATCCGCAAGGTCGACGGCCTCAACCTCGCGTCTGTGACCACCACGGCCACGACCACCACCGCGGCGACGACCACGACCACCCCGTGCAAGGGCAAGTCCGGCAAGGGCTGCTGACCTCCGCACGCGCGTGAAGGCGGGTCGACCCACACCGGGTCGGCCCGCCTTCGCGCTGTCGCCGGCGTCCGGCAGTCACGCCGCAGTCAGAGTGGGGCTGTAGGCCTTCGGGTGATGGCTGACGGTGTGACACCGGTTGATCCTTGACACTCCTAATCTTCAGTCTGTCGTGTGCTTCTTGGTGAGCGCACCTCCTAGGGGTCTTTTGTTGCGGACGGGGCCGGTGCTGTCGCGGCGGACGGTGCGCAGGAGCTCGTTGCCGATCCAGAACTGGAGGGTGTCTGGGCCGACGTGGACGTCGCAGCGTTCGCCGGCACGGTGACGTCCCACGGACACTTGTTGCCAGGACACGCAGACGACGCCGACGGTGGAGACCTTGCGGGCGACCCAGTCGGGTCCGTCGCGGTCGGGGTGCTCACGTAGAGGCCGGGGCGCGGCGACGGTGAACTTCTCTGCGGGGGTGGCCATGTCCAGGGACTGGTGGGGCCGGTCCTGGTTGTAGGTGGCGACCCATTCGTCGAGGGCTTGCTGCGCGGTGGCCTGTGAGGTGAACGTGGCGCCGGTGAGGAGCTCGGCACGCAGGGTGCGGTGGAACCGCTCGATCTTGCCGGTGGTGGTGGGCGAGCGGGGTTTGGTCAGCAGGTGCTCGACGCCGTTCTCCCGGCAGATCCGGTCGAAGAGGACCTCGGTGGGCGGGTGGTTGAACCGGCCGGTGAACACCTTCCCGTTGTCGGTCAGGACCTGTTCGGGCACCCCGTGGGCGCGCAGTGCTGCCGTGAAGGCGTCACAGACCAGCTGGGTGCGTTCCTTGACCAGCAGGGCCGCGCATACGCAGAACCGCGAGTGGTCATCGACCCCGGTCAGGCACTTGAGCGTGGTCCCGTCACGCAGCCCGATCCCGGAGCCTGTCAACTTATCTGTGTAAGAGAGGGTCATTGGGTCAGAGGTAGGCGTTGATGCGGTCGGGGTAGACGAGGGCGAGTTCGCCCAGGGCAGCTTTCCAGCCGTGGACTGCGGCGCCTTCGACCAGGCGAGGGATGGATTGCCGGTCCTTGCCTTTGCCGGCCTGCTTGGCGCGTTCGCGGGCGCGTTTGTCCTCGATGTTGCGGATCGCCAGCCAGAGCAGCTTCACGACGGCGTCGTCGCTGGGGAAGTGGCCGCGGTTCTTGATGATCTTGCGCAGCTGGTAGTTCAAGGACTCGATCGAGTTCGTGGTGTAGATGACCTTGCGCAGCGCCGGCCCGAATGCCAGGAACGGGGTGAACCTTTCCCACGCCCTGTGCCAGGCGGCGACCGCGGCCGGGTACTTCTTGCCCGCGGCGGAGTCGGCGAACGCTTCGAGCGCAGCCAGGGCGGTGTCCTCGTCGGCGGCGGTGTAGATCGGGCGCAGCAGCGCCGCGACGGCCTTGCGGTCCGAGTACGACACGAAGCGCATCGAGGCCCGGATGAGGTGCACCACGCACGTCTGAACCATGGCCTTGGGCCAGGTCGCCTCGATCGCCTCGGGGAACCCGGTCAGGCCGTCGCAGCAGACGATCAGGACGTCCTTGATGCCACGGTTG
>NZ_AVPL01000048.1 GCF_000768695.1 Knoellia aerolata DSM 18566 | reverse complement strand
CCGTGTCCGCGCCGCCCGCGTCGCCGCCGTCACCCCCGGCGTCGCCCCCCGAGTCGCCGCCGGAGCCGGCCCCGGACTCCCCCGCGTCGGCCGCCTCCGGCGAGTCGCCGTAGCCGTCGAAGAGCGTGTTGGCGATGGCGGACCCGACGACGACGCCCGCGATGGTGCCCATCATCGAGCCCATCATCATCCCGCCCATGCCCATCCCGGCGCCGCCCCCGACCGACCCCCGACCGAAGGTGCGCTCGAGCGTGCCCGGCTGGCGCATCTCGGCGCGCGTCGCGGCGCGGGCGAGGTCCTGCGGCTCGGCGCTCGCCGGGGCCTCGCCCTGCGCGGCGCCCTCGGTGAGCTGCGCGAGCACCTGCTGGCGCTGCTCCGGGGTCAACCGGGCGAACGCCTCGGCGTGCACCTGCTCGAGCGACTCCGGCGGAGCGGTGCGCAGGAGGTAGCGGTAGCGGGCGACGGCCCGCTCGTCCTCGGAGGAGGCCCCACCGGCACCGGCCCGGAACGGCTGGCCCTGCCCGCGGGGGGCGCGGGAGGTTGACCAGGACCCTCCGCCTGCGCCGGGCGCCTGTCCCTGCTGCTGCTGCAGGGGCTCACGGCCGAGAAGCTTGTCGAGAAATCCCACGGGTCCTCCTTGGGTCGGGCCGGGACGGCTCCGCGGCCTCACCCCAGCATGCCCCGACGGCGACCTCAACGGGTGAGTGCGAGGGACCCCAACGCGACGAGCCAGCTGACGAAGCTGCCGACGAGGAAGTACTCGGTGACCTCGTCGATGCCGTCGCCCTTGACGCTCGCCCCGTCGTCACGGGCCGACTGCAGCTCCGGGAAACGGATGAGCCCCTTGGCGGCGATGACGATGCTGGCGGCGGTGATCTGACCGGCGAGGCCGAGGCCGATGATGAAGACGCGCTCCATCGGGCCGAGCAGCCGCCCGCCCTTGAGCTTCTCGGACGGCTGGGCGCCCGGGGGGCCGCCGTTGGGCGCCGAGGGGCGCATCGCCCCGACGCTGACGAGGACGAGGCGCACGATGACGTTGCCGGTCGCGAGGTTGGCGACGCCGAGCCCCGTGACGAGGAGCAGTCGGGCGACCGGCTGGTCACCGTCGAAGGGCAGGTCGGCCCACGTGAGCCACCTCCCCAACGGGCCGCCGGGCGTCGAGGCCAACCCCGACGCGGCGACGAGGGCGAAGGCGGAGCCACCGAGCACGAGCAGAGCCCGGGCGTGACCTCCCCCGCGTCGCAGCGAACGCTCGGAGAGGACGACCCACCCGGCCAGCGGCCCGACCGACGCGGTGAGGGCGACGAGGTCCGCCGCGCCCGAGAGCCCGGCCAGCAGCCCCACCGCGACGACGGTCACTGCCCCGGCCGGCACGGCGGCGCGGCGGACGTGCCGGTGCCCGACCGACCGGAGGAGGTCGCTCACCCCGACCCCGATGAGCCACACCGCCAACCACGTCACGGCAGGGTCCGGAGCAGCTCGTGGGAGCGGACGATGACGGCGAGCCCGTCGGCACGGACCCGCTGGGAGACCGCCGACGGGCTGATGCCCTCGGCTGCGGCGAGCTCACGCTGTGTCATGCCGTCGAGAAGTCCTCTCAGCAGCCGACCTGACCGCTCCGACAACGACCCAACCATGTGGTCCCGACACTGCAGGGCAGCCTCGACGGCGCGTGCGGTCCCGTTCTCGTCGGCCTCGCCCTCGGCCAGCCGGTAGGCGGTGTGGACGTGCTGCATCGCCGCCCGCTCGGCCTGCTCCTCCACGTCGACGATGGCCTGTCGCGCGGCCCACCAGCCCGGACCGTCCTTGATCCCCCTGACCTCGTCGAGGGTGGTGGTGGCGCCCCGGCCGAGCCCGTAGCGGGTCTCGGCCTCCGGGCCCAGGACGAGGCGGGTCCGCAGCGCGGCCTCGAGCGCGGCGCCGAGGTCGGCGTAGACGGCCTGGAACTCGTCGCCCACCGTCACCTCGAGCGGCTCGACGTGCGCCACGCGAGCGTTCGTGTCGGCGAGGGCGGCCTCGACGGCGCGGTGCAGCCGGTGGCGGTCCGGGCTCTCGCGCGAGCCGACGACGTCGCCGATGAGCACGACCGGGGACGGCTGACGACCACTCATGTCCAGAGCATACCTTCATCTCAGCGAGATTCAGTCATGTTCTTCACTTCGTGCATCTGAAGCCCCACCCTGCACCGCCGTCGCCGTCGCGCCCCCCGCGATTCACCTGTCCCCGGCGCCCGGGGAGGTCCATCATGGAGGAGCGGACCTCGGTGGTCCGTGACGACGGGGACCTCCCGGTCCCAGCCCGTGAGCTCTCCGCCGCCCGGTCCACTTCTCCCGTGGAGGAACTGATGAGCGGCACCACCTCACCCGCACCCAAGTCGCGGATCGTCGTCGGCATCGACGGGTCCGCGCACGGCTGGGCCGCCCTCGCCTGGGCCGCCGAGCAGGCCGCGGCGCGGTCGATGAGCCTGCACCTCATCCACGCCTTCGCCCCGGACATCCCCATGCTCGGCTTCGGCACGACCGACCAGAGCTCGATCCGCAGCGAGGGCGAGCGGCTCCTCGCCACGGCGACGGCGCGCGCCCACGCGGTCGACCGCGGCATCACCGTGACGACGTCACTGCCGCCCGGCTACGCCTCCCGCTCGCTCGTCGCCGCCTCCCACGACGCCGCGCTCGTCGTCCTCGGCGCCGTCGGCCACGGGCTGCTCAGCCGGGCCACCATCGGTGCCGTCGCCCAGCAGGTCGCCGCCCATGCCACGTGCCCGGTCGTCATCGTCGGGCACGAGGGACACACCGAGGCCCTCCACCACCGGGTCGTCGTCGGGGTCGACGGCTCGAAGCCGTCGATGGCGGCCCTGCGCACCGCCTTCGACCACGCCGCCCAACGTGACGCCGAGCTCGTCGTCGTCCACGCCTGGGAGGCCAAGGGCCCCGAGGACCCGACCCTGCAGACCGACTCGAGCTGGCCGGCATACGAAGGTGGTCTGGAGCAGGCCGTCAGTCGCGAGATCTCCGCGATGAGCGCCGAGCACCCCGCCGTCAAGGTCGTGCACCACGTGGTGCGCAGCTCTCCGGTGGCCGCGCTCATCGAGGCGGCCGACTCCGCCGACCTCGTGGTCGTCGGAGCCCGCGGCACGGGAGGGTTCCCCGGGCTGCACCTCGGCTCAGTCTCGAACCGGCTCCTCGGCCGCACCGCCTGCCCGCTCGTCCTCGTGCACCCGCGGAAGCCGTGAGGTCGCTCCGAGCTGGTCGAGCACGAACGCCCACTCCCACGCGACCTGCTCCCACGCCGCGTAGCGCCCGCTGCGTCCCCCGTGACCGGCGGCCATCTCGGTGCGCAGCAGGATCGGCCGGGTCGCCTCGTCGTTGGTGACGGTCTCGCGCAGCCGCGCCACCCACTTGGCGGCCTCGGTGAAGTAGACGCGGGTGTCGTTGAGGCTCGTCGTGGCGAGGATCGCCGGATAGGCCTGCGCCGCAACGTTCTCGTACGGCGTGTAGGCCTTCATCACCGCGTAGACCTCGGGGTCCTCGAGCGGGTTCCCCCACTCCTCCCACTCCCCCACGGTCAGCGGCAGGTCCGGCCTCAGAATGGTCGTCAGGGCGTCGACGAACGGCACCGCGCCGTGGGCGACCCGGAAGCGGTCCGGAGCGAGGTTGAGCACCGCACCGACGAGCAGGCCACCGGCCGAGCCGCCCTCGAGCCCCAGCCGGTCCGGCGCGACCCAGCCCAGCTCGACGAGCCGGTCGGCACAGGCGACGGTGTCGCTGAACGTCCGGGGCTTGGCGAGCAGCTTGCCCTCGTCGTACCAGTGGCGCCCCATCTCGCCGCCGCCGCGCACGTGGGCGGTGGCGTGCACGACGCCCCGGTCGAGCAGCGAGAGCCGGGCGACCGAGAAGTAGGGGTCGCTGGAGTGCTCGTAGGCGCCGTATGCCGTGAGCAGGCCCGGGTGCGTCCCGTCCGGTCGCAGGTCCCTCCGGTGGACCAGCGAGATCGGGACCTGCGTCCCGTCGGCGGCCGTCGCCCACTCGCGGTGCTGGACGTAGTCGGCCAGGTCGACGTCACCGAGGACCGGCTGCTGCTTGAGCACCGTGCGCTCACCCGTCGTCAGGTCGAGCTCGAGGACGGTGCGGGGGGTGACGAACGACTCGTAGACGACCTGGAGCGCCGTCTGTCCCGGCTCGGGGTTGTCGCCCAGGCCGACCGAGTAGATCGGCTCCTCGAACTCGACCGGGACGGGCGCGGCATACCCCGACGTGCTCGTGGGATCGGCGGTGAGGAGCGACAGCGCGGTGATCCCGCCGCGGCGCAGGGCGAGCACGGCCACCCCGTCGAACGCGTCGACGCCGATGAACCGCTCCCCCTCGCCGGCCGCGAGCAGCGGGCGCCACTGGTCGTGGCTCGTCGCGTCGAGCGGCGCCCACGCGAGGTCGGAGTCGGGGTTGTCGGTGTTGTGGACGATGAGGAGGTGGTCGGCGGCGGGCTCGACGTCGTACTCGACACCGTCGCGACGGGGCGCGACGACCCGGAAAGCCGCCTCGGGCGTGCGCGAGTCGAGGAGGTGCACCTCCGACGTCGTCTTCGAGCCGAGCGCGAGGACCAGCCAGCGCTCGTCGCGGCTGACGCCGATGCCCATCCAGAAGCGCTCGTCGGCCTCCTCGTGCACGAGGACGTCACCCTCGGGGTCGGCGCCGACAACGTGACGCCACAGCTGGTGCGGGCGCCACGCGTCGTCGAGGCGGGTGTAGAAGATCGTGCCGCCGTCGCGGGAGAACTCGACCCCGTAGCCGATCCCGGTGAGCGCCTCGTCGAGCGTCTCCCCCGTGGTGAGGTCGCGCACGACGAGGTCGAAGCGCTCGTCACCGGTCGTGTCGGTGGCCAGGGCGAGGCGGTCGTGGTCGGCACTCACCGCGAGGGCGCCGATGGAGAAGAACTCCGAGTCCCCGGCCTCGTCGTTGCCGTCGACGAGGACCTGCTCGCCGGGCGGGACCTCGTCCGGGGTCACGACCGGGCGGACGGCGGGGTCGAGCACGGGGACGCGGGCCTGGATCGCGTACTGCTGGCCCTCGACCGTGCGGGAGTAGTACCACCACGGACCCGAGCGCACCGGCACCGACAGGTCGGTCTCGAGCACGCGTGACTTGATCTCGCCGAAGATGCTGTCCCGCAACGGTTGCAGGTGCGCGGTGCGGGCGTCGGCGTAGGCGTTCTCGGCCTCGAGGTGGGCCAGCACCTCGGGGTCGTCGCCGTCGCGCAGCCACTCGTAGGGGTCGACGACCCGGTCCCCGTGGTGCTCGCGCACGTGCTCGCGGGTGGCCGCCCGGGGCGGCTCGATGCGCAGGTCAGCCACCGGTGAGGCACCTCGGGCCGAGGAGGACCTTGAGGTCGCCGAAGAGCGACTCGGTCGCGTCGACGCGCAGCGCGTCGTCGAGCCGGATGAGGGTGCTCCGGCCGGGCTTGGTCAGCTTGAGGTGGACCTCGGTCGCGCCCGGGTGGTTGGACAGGACACCCTTGAGCTCCTCCATCCGGCCGGTCGTCGCGCGCATCGTGTCGAGGGTGACGACCACCGGGCCGCGCGGACCCTCGGTGATCTCCGGCAGGGTGAGCTCCTGGGCGTAGATCGACACGGAGTCGTCGCGCCGGTTGAGCTTTCCCCGGACGACGGCGACGACGTCCTGAGAGAGCATCGTCGACACCGTGAGGTAGGCGCTGGGGAAGAAGAGACACTCGATGGCGCCCTCGAGGTCCTCGACGGTGGCGATCGCCCAGAGGTCGCCCTTCTTGGTCCGCTTCACCTGGAGCCCGGTGATGAGCCCCGCGACGGTGACCATCGAGCCCTCGGGCTTGCCGTCCTCGGCGCTGAGGCTCGCGATGGCGGTGTCGGCGTGCTGGGCGAGGACGTGCTCGACCCCGAACAGCGGGTGGTCGGACACGTAGAGGCCGAGCATCTCGCGCTCGAACTGGAGGAGGGTCGACTTGTCCCACTCGACCGAGGGGACCGGCGTCAGGCCCATCATCGTCGCGTCGCCGCCCCCAGAACCGTCAGCGTCGTCGCCCCCCAGGAGACCGAAGAGCGAGTCCTGGCCGATCGCCTCCTGGCGCTTGATCGCGACGAAGGCGTCGACGTACTCCTCGTGCACCCGGAGCAGGCCCGCCCTCGTCTCGCCCAGCCCGTCGAACGCCCCGCCCTTGATGAGCGACTCGATCGTCCGCTTGTTGCACACCACGGCCGGGCACTTGGAGAGGAAGTCGCGGAACGAGGTGAACGCGCCCTTGTCCGTGCGCGCGGCGATGATCGCCTCGACGACGTTGTGGCCGACGTTGCGGATGGCCGCCATGCCGAAGCGGATGTCCGTGCCGACGGCGGCGAAGCGCGCGACGGAGTCGTTGACGTCGGGCGGGAGCACCTTGATGCCCATGCGGCGGCACTCGCCGAGGTAGAGCGCCGACTTGTCCTTGTCGTCGCCGACGCTGGTGAGCAGGCCCGCCATGTACTCGGCCGGGTAGTTCGCCTTGAGGTACGCGGTCCAGTACGAGACGAGCCCGTAGGCCGCGGTGTGGGCCTTGTTGAACGCGTAGTCCGAGAAGGGCACGAGGACGCCCCAGAGGGCCGCGATGGAGGCCTCGGTGAAGCCCTTGGCCTTCATGCCCTGGGAGAAGGGGACGTACTCGGCGTCGAGCACCTCCTTCTTCTTCTTGCCCATCGCCCGGCGCAGGAGGTCGGCGTTGCCGAGCGTGTAGCCGGCGAGCTTCTGGGCGATCTCCATGACCTGCTCCTGGTAGATCACCAGGCCGTAGGTGGTGCTGAGCAGCGGCAGGAGGGCGTCGATCATCTCCTGCTGGAGCTTGCCCTTGAGCTGCGGGTCGAGGGGGGTGAGCTCCTGCTTGCCGTTCTTGCGCAGCGCGAAGTTCGTGTGCGCGTTGACGCCCATCGGGCCCGGGCGGTAGAGGGCCAGGGCGGCGGAGATGTCCTCGAAGGTGTCCGGCTGCATGAGCTTGAGCAGGGTCCGCATGCCGCCGCCGTCGAGCTGGAAGACACCGAGGGTGTCGCCGCGCGAGAGCAGCTGGTAGGTGGCCTTGTCGGTCATGTCCTTGGACAGGGCGTCGAGGTCGAGGTCCTCGCCGCGGTTGGCCTTCACGTTCTCGATGGCGTCGTCGAGGATGGTGAGGTTGCGCAGGCCGAGGAAGTCCATCTTGACCAGGCCGAGCGTCTCGCAGGTCGGGTAGTCGAACTGGGTGAGGACCTGGCCGTCCTGGAGCCGCTTCATGATCGGGATGACGTCGATGAGCGGCTCGCTGCTCATGATGACGCCGGCGGCGTGGACACCCCACTGGCGCTTGAGCCCCTCGAGGCCCTTGGCGGTCTCGACGATCTCCTTGAAGTGCGGCTCGGTCTCGACGAGGGAGCGGAACTCGCTGCCCTCGGCGTAGCGGGGGTGCTCGGGGTCGTAGATGCCCGAGAGCGGGACGCCCTTGCCCATGACGTCGGCCGGCATCGCCTTGGTGAGCTGCTCGCCGACGTTGAACGGGTGGCCCATGACGCGGGCGGAGTCCTTGACCGCCTGCTTGGCCTTGATCGTGCCGTAGGTGACGATCTGCGCGACCCGCTCGGAGCCGTACTTCTCGGTGACGTAGCGGATCACCTCGCCGCGCCGGCGCTCGTCGAAGTCGATGTCGAAGTCGGGCATGGACGCGCGCTCGGGGTTGAGGAACCGCTCGAAGATCAGCCCGTGCGGGATCGGGTCGAGGTCGGTGATCTTCATCGCGTAGGCGCACATGGACCCGGCACCCGAGCCACGGCCCGGGCCGACCCGGATGCCCTGGGCCTTGGCCCAGTTGATGAAGTCGGCGACGACGAGGAAGTAGGAGGCGTAGCCCTTGGAGGCGATGACCTCGATCTCGTAGTCGGCCTGCTTCTGCGCGTACTCGGGGATGCCGCCGGGGAAGCGGTCACCCAGCCCGGTCTGGACCTCCTTGACGAACCAGGACTCCTCGCTCTCCCCCGGCGGGCAGGAGAACCGAGGCATGTAGCGGCCCTCGCCCTCGGTGAAGGAGACCTCGCACATGTCGGCGACGAGCAGGGTGTTGTCGCACGCCTCGGGGAACTCGCGCCAGGTGTGCCGCATCTCGGCGGCGGACTTGAGGTAGTAGCCGTCACCGTCGAACTTGAACCGGTTGGGGTCCATGAGGGTCGAGCCCGACTGCACGCACAGCAGGGCGCCGTGGGCGGTCGCGTCCTCGGGGTAGGTGTAGTGGCTGTCGTTGGTGGCCAGGAGCGGGAGGTCGAGCTCCTTGGCGAGGCGCAGGAGGTCCTTGATCGTGCGGCGCTCGATCTCGTTCTGGTGGTCCATGACCTCGCAGAAGTAGTTCTCGGCGCCGAAGATGTCGCGGAAGTCGCTGGCCGCCTGCTTCGCGAGGTCGTACTGGCCCAGGCGCAGGCGGGTCTGGATCTCGCTGGAGGGGCAGCCGGTCGTGGCGACGAGGCCCTGGCCGTACTCGCTGAGGAGCTCGCGGTCCAGGCGCGGCCACTTCGCGTAGACCTGGTCGAGCGAGGCCTGGCTGTCCATCCGGAAGAGGTTGCGCAGCCCGTTGTTGTTCTTGGCGAGCAGCGTCATGTGCGTGTAGGCGCCGGAACCGGACACGTCGTCGCCCTGGCGGGTGCGCTCGTCGCCCCACTTGACGCGGGTCTTGTCGGTGCGGTGCGTGCCCGGCGTGACGTAGGCCTCGAGGCCGATGATCGGCTTGACGCCGGTCCCCTGGGCCTTGCGCCAGAACTCGTGGGCGCCGTAGAGGTAGCCGTGGTCGGTCATGGCGAGCGCCGGCATGCCGAGCTCGCCGGCGCGCTGGAACAGGTCGCCGATCCGCGCCGCTCCGTCGAGCATGGAGTACTCGGTGTGGACGTGCAGGTGGACGAAGTTGTCCGTGCGGTCCGGGGCTGGGGAGGAGGTAGACGAGGACATCGTCGACCATCCTAAGTCGGTCCGGCGACAGTGCCGACGGACGCGCCACCGAGTGACGGATGGGACGGATGGTGTATGCCGTCCCGCCGGCTCAGAGGCGGTCCAGGGCGCTCTGCAGGTCGGCCGGGTAGGTGCTCTCGTAGGTGACCCAGTCGCCGCTCCCGGGGTGCTCGAAGCCGAGGCCGACGGCGTGCAGCCACTGGCGCTCGAGCCCGAGCTTCCTGGCGAGGGTCGGGTCCGCGCCGTACGTGAGGTCGCCCACGCACGGGTGGCGCAGGGCCGAGAAGTGGACCCGGATCTGGTGGGTGCGACCGGTCTCGAGGCGGACCTCGAGCAGGCTCGCGTGCCGGAACGCCTCGATGAGCTCGTAGTGGGTGACGGCGGGCTTGCCCGACTCCATCACGGCGAACTTGTAGTCGTGGCCCGGGTGACGGGCGATCGGGGCGTCGATGGTGCCCACGAGCGGGTCAGGAAGCCCCTGGACGAGCGTGTGGTAGGTCTTGTCGACCCGGCGCTCCTTGAAGGCCCGCTTGAGCAGCGAGTAGCCGCGCTCGCTCTTGCAGACGACCATGAGGCCCGAGGTGCCGACGTCGAGGCGGGAGACGATCCCCTGCCGCTCGCTCGCGCCGCTCGTGGAGATCCGGTAGCCGGCCGCGGCCAGCCCGCCCAGCACGGTCGGGCCGGTCCAGCCGACGCTCGGGTGCGCCGCGACGCCGACCGGCTTGTCGACGACGACGATGTCGTCGTCGTCGTGGACGATCCCCATGCCGGGGACCGGCTCGGCGATGACCTCGAGGGTGGGGCTCGGGTCGCTGCTGGGCAGGCTGACCTCGAGCATGTCGCCGCCGTGGACACGGTGGGACTTGCCGACGCTCGCGCCGTTGACGCTGACGCCGCCGTCGGCCGCGAGGTCGGCGGCGCGGGTGCGGGAGAGGCCGAACAGGCGAGCCATGGCGGCGTCGACCCGCTCGCCCTGGAGGCCCTCGGGCACGAGGACGGTGCGGTCGTCAGACATCGTCGGACCCCTCGTCGCCGTCTCCGTGGTGGGCTTCGTGCCGACCGTGCGTCACCCCTTCGAGCGGTATGCCGCGCACGGCCAGGACCGCGCCGTAGCCGGCCGCCCCGACGATCGCGATGTCGGCGATGTTGCCGATGAACAGGCCGAAGTAGTCGATGAAGTCGACGACGTGGCCGCGGCCGAGCCCGGGCGAGCGCAGGACCCGGTCGACGAGGTTGCCGACCGCGCCACCGAGGAGCAGCCCGAGGGTGATGGCCCACCCACGGTGGCCGACCCGGATGGCGGCGCGGCCGACCCAGACGACGATCCCCAGCGCGACGAGCGTGAGCAGCCAGGTGACGCCGTCGCCGAGCGAGAACGCGGCTCCCGGGTTGCGGATGAGGTTGAGGCGCAGCAGCGAGCCCACGAGCTCGCGCGGCTGCCCCGGCGTGAGGGCGCTCAGGGCCCACACCTTGGAGGCCTGGTCGAGGACGAGCGTGAGCACGCCGACCCCCACGAGGAGGGTGAACAGCCGAGACCGGCCCTGGACCTGGTCCCGGGCCGGTGCGGTGGTGGACTGGGGGCTGGGCGTCAGCGGCGTTCCTGTTTCATCTTGCATGGCATGCATAGGGTCGCACGAGGTGCGGCCTGCAGGCGAAGTTTGCCGATCGGCTGGCCGCAGGACTCGCACACCCCGTAGGTGCCGTCGTCGAGCCGCTCGAGGGCGTGCTCGTTCTGGCGGAGCATCTCCCGGGCGTTGTCGGCGAGCGCGATCTCCTGCTCGCGCTCCCACGTCTTGGCGCCGGCGTCGGCCTGGTCGTCACCGGCCCCGTCCCCGGAGTTGCGCAGCAGCTCGGACAGCTCCGACTCGGCGTGGGACACCTCGGACCGGAGCTGGGCGACGTCGGCCTCGATCTCGGCACGGACCGCCTTGAGCTCGGCGGCGGTCCACGGCGACTCGTCCTCGCGCACGACGAGCTTGGCCTTCCGCGCGGCGGCGGCCGAGGCTCGCGTCGCCGCCGGCGTGGCCGTCGTCGCGGGCGCCTTCGCGGCCGGGGCCTTCTTGGCCGCAGCGGCCTTCGCGGTCGGGGCCTTCTTCGCCGCAGCGGCCTTCGTGGCGGGTGCCTTCTTCGCCGCAGCAGCCTTGGCGGCGGGGACCTTCGTGTTGTTGGCGGACGCCGGCTTGCTCGCTCGGCCGAGCGCCTTCTTCACCACCGCCAACGCGGAGGAGGCCTTGCCGGGTCCGGTCGTGGAGGTCCCGGAGGGAGCGCCCTTGGCAGCCATGACTGTCCTCACTCGTCAACAAAGGTCGGGCCCCGAGGGCTCGACCACGTGCCGAGATGATAAGCCCTCGACCTGCCGACCACAACGCCAAACGCCGGATGACCTGCCACGCCGCCCCCACGGCATACGCAGGGAGGGGACGCCGCAGGGCACCCGGGTGACCCCGGGTGCCCTGCGTACGTGCTCGGTCGATGACCGGTCAGGTGGCCTGCTGGGACGACTCCTCGATCTCGGCGTCCACCGCGGTCTGGTCGAGCTCCGCGAGCTGGCTCTCGATGTAGCTCTTGAGCCGGGCCCGGTAGTCCCGCTCGAAGCCGCGCAGCTGCTCGATCTTGCGCTCGAGGACCGTGCGCTGCTCGGACAGCTCCTGGAGGATGGCGGCCTTGCGCTGCTGCGCCTCGTGCACCATCCCGGTGGAGCGCTCACGCGCCTCGGTGAGGAGCTCCTCGCGCTTGGCGTTGGCCTCGGCCAGCATCGCGTCGTGCTGCGTCTGTGCCGACGTCACGAGCTCCTCGTGCTGGGCCCGGGCGGTGCTCACCAGCTCGTCGTGCTGGGCCTGCGCGGAGCTGACCAGCTCGTCGTGGCGTGCCTGCCCGGTGCTGACCAGCTCGTGGTGACGGGACTCGGCCGAGCCCACGAGCTCGTCGTGACGTGCCTGCGCCTCACGCACGAGCTCGTCGCGGCGGCTCTCGCCGGCGGAGACGTGCTCGTCGTGCAGGCGCTGCGCGAGGGCGAGGACCCCGGCTGCGGAGCCGGCACCCATCACGCCGGCGCCGGCGAGGGCCGCCGTGTCGGACCCCTCGGACGGCTGGGCCTGCTGCGTGCTGTGGGCGATGCGCTCGGCAGCCTCGGACTCCGCCTGCTCGGCCTCGTGCAGGGCCTTCTGGATGCGGCTCTGCGCCTCGCGCTCGGCCTCCTCGACGCGGGCACTCAGGGTGGCGAGCTGCTCGTCGGCGTCGCTGCGGGCCCGGTCGCTCGACGCCTGGGCGTCCTGGTCGTCCTGGGCGGACGCCGCGTCGCGCTCGGCGCGCTCACGGTCCCGCTCCGCGGCGATCGAGTCACGCTCACCGATGAGGCTCTCGCGCTCCCCGGCGAGGGAGTCCCGCTCGGCGGCGAGGGAGTCACGCTCGCCCTGGAGGTCGGCGAGCCGGCTCTCGGACTCGGCGAGCTGGGCCTCGAGCTCCTTGACCCGGTTCTCGAGGTCGGTGGCGCGGGCCGAGACGTCGGAGTCGTCCTCGTCCCGTGCGGCGTCACCTCGGCCCTCGAGCTCCTCGAGCTCGCGCACGCGCGCCTCGAGCTCGGAGTTGCGGCCCTCGAGCGTGGCGATCTCGGCGGAACGGTCGGCGGCGCCGGCGGCGGGCACCGGCATCGCGGCGGTGACGGGCTCGAGGCCACGGCCCTCGCGGCAGTCGTTGAGCTGCTGACGGATCTCGTCGTCGGCCTTGGTCATCCGACGCATCTCGGCGACGATGTCATCGAGGAAGTCGTCCACCTCGCGCTCGTCGTAGCCGCGGCGGAACTGGGTGGTCGTGAACGTCTTGTTGAGGACGTCCTCGGGCGACAACGCCATGTCAACTCCTCTGTGTGGATCGGTTCAGCGCGCCCTGGCAGGGAGACGCAGGTGCTCAGCGATCCAGCCTAGAGGATGGCGAGGAGCAGGTAGAGACCGAGGACCAGCACGAGGAAGCCGAGGTCGATCGACGCAGCGCCGAGACGGATCGGCGGGATGACCTTGCGCAGCGCGTTGAGTGGCGGGTCGGTGAGCGTGTAGATCGCCTCGGCGATGACGAGCATGACACCGCGGGGCCGCCAGTCCCGGGCGAAGACCCGGATCCAGTCGAGGATGAGGCGCCCGAAGACCACCATGAGGTACAGCCAGACGATCAGCGCGAGCAGGGCCTTCACGGTGTCCATGGCGACAGTGTGCGCGAACGGGCTGTGGCCGTGGGGACGTGGGTGTCAGCTCTGGTTGAACAGGGTCTTGCCGGGGACGACGGCGGACTCCTCGGCGTTGACCTCGACGGTCGACGGCGAGAGCAGGAAGACCTTGGCGGTGACGCGCTCGATGGCGCCGTGCAGGCCGAACACGAGGCCGGCGGCGAAGTCGACGAGGCGCTTGGCGTCGGCGTCGTCCATGTCGGTGAGGTTCATGATGACCGGGGTGCCCTCGCGGAAGTTCTCCCCGATGGTCTTGGCCTCGTTGTAGGTGCGCGGGTGGATCGTCGTGATCCGCGAGATGCCGGAGGCCTCCTGGGTGCGCACGACGGAGGCCACGCTGCGACGGTTGCTCAGGGGGGTCACCTCGGCGGAGCGCTCGCGCGGCTCGTCCGCCTCGACGCCCTCGTCGGTGTCGTACTCGTCATAGGCCTCGTCGTAGTAACGGGCCTCGTCCTCGGCGAGGCCGAGGTAGACCATCGTCTTGCGCAGCGCGCCAGCCATGAGTACTCCTAGTACGAATCGGCGACCGGGGTGGCCGTCTGTCCGACATTGAAGTTACCCAAGTGACGGACGAGTTCCGAGGATTGCGGTCCCGACACGCAGGTGAGTCGCTCCCTCGGCGACGGCGTCCTCGAGGTCGCCGCTCATCCCGGCGGAGACCCACGTCGCGTCCGGATGTGCGTCGCGGATGCCGTCCGCGACCTCGCGCAGCCGCGCGAACGCCGCGCGCGGCTCACCCTCGCGCGGCGCCACGGCCATGACGCCGCGCAGGTCGAGGTGCGCCGACTCCCCGACGAGGTCGGCCACCGCGGGGACGTCGTCGGGGACCGCTCCCCCGCGACCGGCCTCGCCGTCGAGCGCCACCTGGACGAGGACGTCCAGGCGCCGGCCGACCCGCTCGGCCGCACGGTCGAGCGCCCTGACGATCTTGGCGCGGTCGACGGACTGGACGACGTCGGCGTACGCCGCGACGTGCGCCACCTTGTTGGACTGGAGCTGCCCGATGAAGTGGACGGTGACGGCTTCGCGCCGCGCGATCTCGTCGACCTTGGCCCGGGCCTCCTGGTCCTTGTTCTCACCGATGTGACGGACGCCGAGGTCGACGAGGAGGTCGATGTCGCTCGCGGGGAAGTACTTCGTCACGACGACGAGCTCGACCCCGGACGCGGAGCGCCCGGCGGCGGCCGCCGCCGCGCCGATCCGGTCGTGGACGGCGGCGAGGTTCGCGGCCAGCTCGTCGCGGCGGGTGCTCACGGGGCCGTCCGGACGATGAGCCCGGCGAAGCGGCCAGTGGTCCCGTCGCGGCGGTAGGAGTAGAGCGAGGGCTCCTCGCGGGCGCAGCCCCCCACCCAGGTGACGTCGTCGACCCCGGCGGCTCGCAGCTGGGCGACGACGCCGGACGCGACGTCGATCGCGGGCGTCCCGGTCCACGTGACCGACCGCGACTCAGGGCTGACCGCGGCGGCCTCCTCACGCATGGCGAGCGGCACCTCGTAGCAGCGACCGCACACGCTGGGGCCGACCACGGCGCGGATGCGGGAGGCACCGACGTCGCGCATCGCCGAGACCGCCCTCGGGACGACCTGCTTGGTCATCCCGGGTCGGCCGGCGTGGACGGCCCCGATGACACCGGCGCCCTCGTCGGACAGGAGCACCGGGGTGCAGTCGGCGACGAGCACGGCGAGGGCCAGGCCGGGCTCGGCGGTGACGACCCCGTCGACGGCGAGCGGTTCCGCGGGCCGCTCGGACACCACTGCGACGTCGGCACCGTGGCACTGGTCCATGAGGACGAGTCGCTCGAGCGTGACACCGAGCTCGGCGACGACGCGAGCCCGGTTCTCCCGCACCGCTTCCGGCGCGTCCCCGACGTGCCCTCCCAGGTTGAGACCGGCATACGGGGGGAGACTCACCCCACCGGAGCGGTCGGTGAACGCCCGGCGGATGCCGGCCACGTCGTCACGCCAGAAGAACACGCGTCCACCGTAGACGCGCCGAGGGCGACCGGTGTGACCGGTCGCCCTCGGCGTCTCTGGAGCGTCAGTGCCTCACTTGAGGAAGTCGGGCACGTCCAGGTCGTCGCCGTCGTCGAAGGTGACGGTGCGCGGCGGGGTCGGGCGCTGCTCCGAGTCGGGGCTGCCGTTGCTCGCGGCGCTGGGGAGGCCGTGGTGGTTCTCGCCGGCGGCCACCGGGACGGCCTGGCGGACCGGCTCGGGCTGGTGGATGGTCCGCTGGGGCTGGCGGTCGCCACCCGGTGCGGCCTGGGCCTGGCTGGCCGCCTGCTGCGCCTTGCTCGGGCCCTGGATGCTGCCGATGTGGCGCTCGTCGGGCCGCTTGACGGGGGTGCCCCCGTCGAAGCCGGCCGCGATGACCGTGACCCGCACCTCGTCGCCGAGCGCGTCGTCGATGACCGCGCCGAAGATGATGTTGGCCTCCGGGTGGGCGGCCTCCTGGACGAGCCGGGCGGCCTCGTTGATCTCGAAGAGACCGAGGTCGCTGCCACCCTGGATGGAGAGCAGCACACCGTGGGCTCCGTCGATGCTCGCCTCGAGCAGCGGGCTCGAGATGGCGAGCTCGGCGGCCTGGACCGCACGGTCCTCACCGCGGGCCGAGCCGATGCCCATGAGGGCCGAGCCGGCGCCCTGCATGACGGACTTGACGTCGGCGAAGTCGAGGTTGATCAGACCCGGCGTCGTGATGAGGTCGGTGATGCCCTGGACACCGGAGAGCAGGACCTGGTCGGCGCTGCGGAACGCGTCCAGCATCGAGACGGCGCGGTCGCTGATGGAGAGCAGCCGGTCGTTGGGGATGACGATGAGGGTGTCGACCTCCTCGCGCAGGCCGGCGATGCCGGTCTCGGCCTGGTTGGCGCGACGACGACCCTCGAAGGTGAAGGGGCGGGTCACGACGCCGATGGTGAGGGCGCCGAGGCCGCGGGCGATGCGGGCGACGACCGGCGCGCCACCGGTGCCGGTGCCACCACCCTCGCCGGCGGTGACGAAGACCATGTCGGCCCCCTTGAGGACCTCCTCGATCTCCTCGGCGTGGTCCTCGGCGGCCTTCTTGCCGACCTCGGGGTCGGCGCCGGCGCCGAGCCCGCGGGTGAGCTCGCGGCCGACGTCGAGCTTGACGTCGGCGTCGCTCATGAGGAGCGCCTGCGCGTCGGTGTTGATCGCGATGAACTCGACACCCTTGAGGCCGACCTCGATCATGCGGTTGATGGCGTTGACACCACCACCACCGATGCCGACGACCTTGATGACGGCCAAGTAGTTCTGTGGTGCTGCCACGATGTGGGCCTTCCCTGAGTGGTTCGTTGTTTCTGGTGTCACGTGCTGGTGCTGCCGTGTCTGGTGGGGTCGCGACCCGCTGCTGCTCCGGGTAGAAGTCTTGACCTCATGTCAAGAGTCACAGTTTGGTCACGAGCCGATGAGGCGACGCTAGGCGTCGGCAGGGCCTGTTGCAACGAGGCCGTGGGCGTGTCGCCGTCCGGTCCCGGCGATTCTTCCCCACGCTCGCCCCAGACGTCACACCGGTCCCATCCGCCCCCTCGACCTCCACCTCAACTTTCGCCTCCCATGCCGCGGGCTGGGCACCTCGACCCCGACTTATTGCGCATTCCGTCCCCCGACGTGCGACTGATGGCGCGAAACGGCCGGCAGGGCCGGCCGAAACGCGCCATCAGTCCGGCGCGCTGGGTCGGAATGCGCAATAAGTCGGGGTCGCCAGGGGGCGGGTCAGCGGGTGACGGGGGTGTCGGGGGCGCTGACGTCGATGACGGCGGGCTTCGTGGGCAGCAGTGCCTGGAGGATCTGCAGCTTGCGCTGCGCGGCGTCGGCGCCTCCCCAGACGACGTCGACCCCGCCGAGGGTGAACGACACGAGGTTGGCCGTGCTCACCTCGATGGCGCTCACCTGACCGGCCAGCGACGGCGGGAGGGTGGCGACGACCGACAGGGCGGCCTCGAGGGCCTCCTGGGTCGTGCCCTTGGTCGAGGCCGCCGTGACGACGGGGATGCCCGCCGGCGGCACGGTGACGGTGTCGTAGGAGACCCCTGTCGAATCCACAACCTCAAGTTTACCCTGAGGGTTCTTGAGCACGAGAGCGGGCTGACGGGCGACGGTGCGGACGAGCAGCGTGGACGGCCAGCCCCGCTCGACGGAGACCTCGGCGATGGTGCGACGGGTCCGCACCCGTTGCTCGACGGCCTCGAGGTCGACCCGCGCCAGGGGGGTGCCCTCCGCGACGCCGACGAGTCCGGCGACCGCCGTCCGGTCGGCGCCGGTGACACCCGAGACCTGCACCGAGCGCACGGCGAGCATCGGGCTCCAGAAGGTCAGCCAGAGCAGGGCCGCGACGACGGCGAGGGCCGCGGCGGTCCACAGGACCCGACGCCACGGTCGACGGCGGTGCTCGAGGGCACGCTCCCGGAAGCGGGGGTCGGCCGCGGCGAACCGCCGGTTGGAGACGCTCACGCCACTCACCTCTCCCCCGCCGCACGCAGCGCGTCGAGGACGAGGCCCGCGAGCTCGGTGACGTCTCCGGCGCCCACGGTGAGGACGAGGTCGCCCGGCGCCGCGGTCGCGGCCAGCGCGGCCGCCGCGGCCGCGAAGGTGCCCCCGACGGTGACCGTCCGCGACCCCGGGAGGTCGCGCAGCGGACCGGCGACCAGCTCGCTGGTGATGCCCTCCATCGGCTGCTCGCGGGCGCCGTACACGTCGAGCAGCAGAACCGTGTCGGCCGGCGCGAGGCCGGCCGCGAAGCCGTCGGCGAAGTCCCGAGTGCGTGAGTACAGGTGCGGCTGGAAGGCGACGTGCAGCCGACCGCCGCGGCGGGCGGCGATGTCGGCGGCGGTCCCGACCACGGCCGCCACCTTGCCCGGGTTGTGCGCGTAGTCGTCGACGACCGTGACGCCACCCACCTCTCCGCGCACCTCGAACCGTCGGCGGGCGCCGTCGAAGCCGGCGAGCCCGTCGAGGACGAGCAGGGGGTCGGCGTCGAAGCCGGCGGTGGCCGCGAGGTAGGCCGCGGCGGCGTTGAGGGCGTTGTGCCGCCCCGGCGTCGCGAGGCGCATCGGCGCCGTCCCGCCTCCCGGCAGGTGCAGGACCGACGTCGTGCCGATGCCCTCGTCGTCGGCCCGGTGGTCCGAGAGGCGGAGGTCCGCGGACTCGTCGAAGCCGTAGGTGAGCACCCGCGTGCCCCGCTCCACCGCGACGCCGGCGAGCCTGCGGGACCCCGCGTCGTCGGCGCAGGCGACGAGCAGTCCCCCGGTGCGCAGGGACGCGGCGAACTCGGCATAGGCGGCCTCGACCTCGGCGAAGGTGCCGTAGAAGTCGAGGTGGTCGGGCTGGACGTTGGTCACCACCGCGACCTCGGGCCGGTAGACGAGGAACGAGCCGTCGCTCTCGTCGGCCTCGACCACGAAGAGGTCGCCTCCGGTCCAGGCCGCGTTGGTGCCCTGGCCGGTGAGCTCCCCGCCGGAGGCGAACGAGGGGTCGAGCCCCGCCGCCTGGAGGGCCACGGTGAGCATGGAGGTCGTCGTCGTCTTGCCGTTCGCCCCGGCGACGGCCGCCGGGCGGGAGTCGGTCATCGTCGCCGCCAGCCCCTGCGCCCGGTGGAGCACGAGGCACCCGGCCGCGCGCGCGGCCGCGAGCTCCACGTTGGTCTCGGGGATCGCCGAGGAGATGACGACGGTGTCGGCGCCCGCGACGTTGGCGGCGTCGTGACCGACGACCACCCGGGCACCGAGCCCGCGCAGCGTCTCGAGGACGGGGCTGTCCCTGCCGTCGGACCCGCTGACCTCGACACCGCGGGCGAGCATCACCCGGGCGACGGCGGACATGCCGGAGCCGCCGATGGCGATGAAGTGGACCCGGCCCAGCGTCTCGAGCCCCGGGACCTCGTGGGAGAAGTCGAACCGGGGGTTGCGGCTCGTCACGGTCAGCCCTTCCCGGCGGCGTCGACGACGAGGTCGGCGAGCAGCTCGTCCCCGTCGCGCTCCCCCACCGAGGCGGCGGCCTTCGCCATCTCGGCGAGCCCGTTCGCGTCACGCAGCAGGGGCATGAGGGTGGTCTCGACCCAGCCGGGCGTGAGGTCGGAGTCCTCGACGACGAGCCCACCGCCGGCGTCGACGACCCCGCGCGCGTTGAGACGCTGCTCGCCGTTGCCGACGGGAAGCGGGACGTAGGCCGCGGGCAGACCGACCGCGGTCAGCTCGCAGACGGTGTTGGCGCCGGAGCGCGCGACGACGATGTCGGCCGCCGCGTAGGCGAGCTCCATCCGATCGGCGTAGGGGACGACGACGTAGGGCGCTCCCGGGACGTCGTCGACCGGGAACTCCTTGCCGACACCGGTCACGTGGAGGACCTGGACGCCCTCGGCCCGCAGCGAGCCCATGGCCCCACGGAAGGCGTCGTTGATGCGCTGGGCACCGAGCGAGCCACCGGTGACGAGGACCGTCGGCCACTGGGGGTCGAGGCCGAAGTGGGCCAGGGCCTCCGCGCGGCGCGCCTTGCGGTCGAGCAGGGCGATCTCGCGGCGCAACGGCATCCCCGTGACGACCGCCCCGCGCAGCGGGGTGTCGGCGAAGGTGACGGCGACATGGGTCGCGAACCGCGACCCGAGCCGGTTGGCCAGCCCCGGCCGGGCGTTCTGCTCGTGGATGACGACGGGTATGCCGCGTCGCCGCGCCGCGAGGTAGGCCGGCGTCGAGACGTACCCACCGAAACCGACGACGACCTTGGCGTCCGCCCTGGCGATCGCGGCGTCGGCGGCGTCGATGGCCCGCCGCATCGACGTGGGAAGGCGCAGCAGGGCGGTCGAGGGCCGCCGCGGCATGGGGACCTTGGGGACGACCTCGAGGTCGTAGCCCCGTGCGGGGACGAGGCGGGCCTCGAGCCCCTCCTCGGTGCCGAGGGCGACGATCCGCACGTCGGGCTCGCGCCGGCGCAGGCAGTCGGCGAGGGCGAGCAGCGGCGAGACGTGGCCGGCCGTGCCGCCGCCGGCGAGCAGGACGGACCCGATCCTGGCCGCGGTGTCACTCATGACCGGGACCTTCGCATCGGGAGCACCGCGAACGAGCGGCGGAGCAGCGACGGGCGCGCGGCGAGGGCCTTGGCGCAGCCCGGCTCGGAGCGGGCGAACGAGAGGAGGATGCCGAGCGCGAGCATCGTCGTCACGAGCGAGGACCCACCCGACGACACGAGCGGCAACGGCACCCCGATGACGGGGAGCAGTCCGATGACGGCGCCGACGTTGATCATCGCCTGGACGACGATCCAGCTCATGATGCCCGCCGTCGCGATGCGCACGAAGAAGTCGGAGCTGCGCATGACGAGCCGGTAGCAGGCCAGGGCGAGGACGACGAAGAGGACGAGCACCATGATCGTGCCCGGCAGGCCGAGCTCCTCACCGATGATCGCGAAGATGAAGTCGTTGTGCGGCTCCGAGAGCCACTGCCACTTCTCGCGCGACCCGCCGAGCCCGAGGCCGGTCCACCCGCCGTCGGCGAGGGCGTAGCGGCCGTGGATGGGCTGGCGGGCGATGCCGGTGGGGTCGGTGTCGCGGCCCAGCCAGACGTCGAAGCGCCCGAGCCGGTTGGGGCTGGTGACGACGAACGCGGCCGCCACGGCGGCGCCGCCGGCCGCGGCGAGGGCGAACCACCGGCCGGGCACCCCGGCGGTGTAGAGGACGCCACCGACGATCGCCGACATGACGAGCGCGGTGCCGAGGTCGTGCCCGAGCAGGACCAGCCCGATGGCGACGACGGCGATGGGGAAGACGAAGGGGACGAGGGCGTGCCCGAGCCGCCCGAGCTGCTTGCGCTTGGCCGAGAGGACGAGACCGCCGCTGAGCGCGAGGGCGACCTTGAGCAGCTCGGAGGGCTGCATCGTGATGACCTTGAAGTCGAGCCAGTTGCGGTTGCCCTGGACGTCGATGCCGAGGGGGGTGAAGACGAGCAGCTGCAGGGCCAGGGCGGCCCCGAGGAGCGGAAGGGCGAGCCTCTTCCACGTCGCCACGGACAGCCGGGACGCGACGAGCAGCGCGATCGCGCCGATGACGGCGAACTGGAGCTGGCTGAAGAAGATCGAGTACGCCGAGCCCGAGTCGGTCTCGTTGAGGGAGGTCACGGCGGAGGCCGAGAGCACCATGATGAGGCCGAAGCCGACGAGGACGGTGGTGACGCCGACGAGGACGTAGTACGTCGTCACCGGCCGGTCGAGTCGCTCCAGCCACTCCGGGACGAACGCGGTGCCGCGCTCCTCCTTGACTGGGCGGGTCGTGCTACTCACTGGCTACTCCCCCGACGCGGCGCGGCGGAGCACCGCCTCGGCGAAGGCGTCTCCGCGTGCGCCGTAGTTGACGAACATGTCCATGGACGCGGCCGCCGGAGCGAGCAGCACGACGTCGCCCGGCAGGGCGAGCGACGCGGCCTCGGAGACGACACGATCCATGGCTCCAGTGTCCGTGTCCCCCACGTCGACCACGGGGATGTCGGGCGCGTGTCGGGCGAGCGCCTCGGCGATCGCGGCGCGGTCGCGCCCGAGGAGGACGACGCCGCGCAGCCGACCGGCCGCGGAACGCACGAGGTCGTCGACGTCGGCGCCCTTGAGCAGCCCGCCGGCGACCCAGACGACGTGCTCGTAGGCCGCGAGCGAGGCTGCCGCTGCGTGCGGGTTGGTGGCCTTGGAGTCGTCGACGAAGCGGACCTCGTCCACGGTCGCGACGTGCGCGATGCGGTGGGCCTCGGGTCGGAACGCCCGCAGCCCCTGGCGCACCGCGCCCGGCTCGACGCCGTGGGCCCGGGCCAGGGCAGCGGCGGCGAGGGCGTTGGCGACGAGGTGAGGAGCCACGTCGGGCGCGTCACCGCGCAGGTCCCCGAGCGAGGCCAGCTCGGCGGCGGCGTGCCGGCGCTGCTCGACGAAGGCGCGGTCGGCGAGGACCTCGCCGACGACGCCGAGCATCGACGGGGCCGGGGTGCCGAGGGTGAAGCCGATCGCCCGGCACCCCTCCTGGACGTCGGCCTCCTCGACGAGGGCCCGGGTCTGCGGGTCGTCGACGTTGTAGACGCAGGCGATCTCGGTGCCCTCGTAGACCTTGCCCTTGGCGGCGAGGTAGGCGTCGTAGTCGCCGTGCCAGTCCACGTGGTCCGGCGCGACGTTGAGCACCGCCGAGGCCTGCGGCCGGATCGAGCTCGACCAGTGCAGCTGGAAGCTCGACAGCTCGACCGCGATGGCGTCGTACGGCTCGGGGTCCATGACCGCCTCGAGGATCGGCGTGCCGACGTTGCCGGCGCTGACCGCCCGCTCGCCGGCGGCGCGCAGGATCGACGTGAGCATCTGGACGGTCGTCGTCTTGCCGTTGGTCCCGGTGACCGTGAGCCACGGCGCCGCGCCCTCGAGCGGGCGCATCCGCCAGGCGAGCTCGACCTCGCCCCAGATCGGGACCCCGGCCTCGGCGGCGGCAGCGAGCAGCGGCTGGGTCGGCGCCCAGCCCGGGGAGGTGACGACGAGGTCGACGGGGTCGGACGGCATACGGGAGACGTGGTCGGGACCGAAGCGCAGCTCGGCGTCGAGGATCTCGAGGATCCGGGCACGCTCCGACATCTCCGGCGTGGCGTCGACGGCCGAGCCGTCGACGACGACGACGTGGGCACCGCGCTCCAGCAGGGCGTCGGCGGCGGCGAACCCACTGACCCCGAGCCCGGCGACGAGCACGCGGAGGCCGGCCCAGTCGGACTCGCGGTGGGTGAGCCCTGCGAGCCGCTGGAGCCGGTCGGGCTGGCTCGCGCTCATACCGCCCCCACGACCCACTCGGCGTAGAACAGGCCCAGGCCCAGCGCGACGAAGAGCCCCGCGATGATCCAGAACCGGATGACGATGGTGACCTCCTGCCACCCGAGGAGCTCGAAGTGGTGCTGCAGCGGGGCCATCCGGAAGACGCGCCTGCCGGTGGACTTGAACGACGCGACCTGGATGATCACCGAGAGCGTGATGGTGACGAAGAGGCCGCCGATGATGACGACGAGGAACTCGGTGCGGGTGACGATCGCGAGCCCGGCGAGCGCACCGCCGAGCGCCAGCGAGCCGGTGTCCCCCATGAAGATCTTGGCCGGTGAGCCGTTCCACCAGAGGAACCCGAAGCACGCGCCCATGACCGAGGCGGCGACGATGGCGATGTCGAGCGGGTCGCGCACCTCGTAGCACTTGATGCCGGGGTTGGTCTGGCAGTTCTGGTTGAACTGCCAGATGCCGATGAGGACGTATGCCGCGAACGTCATGACCGACGCCCCGGTCGCCAGGCCGTCAAGGCCGTCGGTGAGGTTCACGCCGTTGCTCGTGCCCGCGATGATGACGTTGGCGAAGAGGATGAACAGCAGGACGCCGACGATCGTGCCCGCGAAGGCGAGGTCGAGGTTGGTGTCGCGGACGAACGAGATCTTGGTGGAGGCGGGGGTCCGGCCCGAGTCGTTGGGGAAGCGCAGCGCGAGGACCGCGAAGATCGTCGCGACGAGGGTCTGCCCGAAGAGCTTCTCCTTGGACCGGAGGCCGAGGCTGCGCTGCTTGCTGATCTTGATGTAGTCGTCGAGGAAGCCCACGAGCCCGAGGCCGGCCATGAGGAAGAGCACGAGCACGCCGCTCCAGCTCGGCGTCGACCAGAAGACGAGGTGCGCCATCGCGTAGGCGACGAGGGTCGCGGCGACGATGACCGCACCGCCCATGGTGGGCGTGCCGCGCTTGGTGTGGTGCGAGGTCGGGCCGTCGTCCCGGATGAACTGTCCGTAGCCCTGGCGCACGAGCCACTTGATGAACATCGGGGTGCAGAACAGTGCGACGACGAGGCTGACCACCGCGGCGACGAGCACGGCCTTCACTGGTGGTCCTCCTGCGGGTCGTGGTCAGTCGTGGTCAGTCGGTCTCCGAGCCACCGTAGACCTGCGTCACGGCTGGACTTGAACAACACGACGTCGGGCGGGGCGAGTTCTTCGCGCAGCAGGGCCTCGGCCGCGTCCGCGTCCTCGACCCACCGGATCCGGGTCCCGCGGGCGGGGGCGATGTCGGCCATCGGGCGGGCGGTCTCGCCGACGACGACGAGCTCGGCGACCCCCCGTCGCTGCGCCTCGCCGCCGATGTCCGCGTGCTCGGCGTCGGACTCGTCGCCGAGCTCGAGCATGGAGCCGAGGACGGCCCAGGTGCGACGGCCCTCCCCCATCGACTCGAGGGCGGCGAGGGCGGCGCGCATCGAGTCGGGGTTGGCGTTGTAGGCGTCGTTGACGACGGTCACCCCGTCGGCGCGCTCGGTGACCTCCATCCGCCAGCGGCTGACGACGTCGGCCCCGGCGACGGTGCTCGCGGCCTGCTCGAGGGGGATGCCGCACTCGAGGGCGACGGCGAGGACGGCCAGCGCGTTGCCGACGTGGTGCCGGCCCACGAGCCGCAGGGCGATCGTGGCCTCGCCCTGCGGGGAGACGACCCGGAAGGACGCCCGGCCGTCGGGTCCGACGGCGACGGCTTCCGCTCGGACGGTGGCGTCGGCGTCCTCGCCGACGAGGACGACACGGGCGTCGGTCCGGCCGGCCATGGCGCGCACCGCGGGGTCGTCGGCGTTGAGGACCGCGACGCCGTCGGCGGGCAAGGCCTCGACGAGCTCGGCCTTGGCGCGGGCGATGGCGTCGCGCGAGCCGAACTCACCCACGTGCGCGGTGCCGACGTTGAGGACGACGCCGATGCGGGGCGGTGCGATGCGGGTGAGGTAGGCCACGTGCCCGATCCCGCGGGCCCCCATCTCGACGACGAGGAAGCGGGTGTCGTCGGTGACCCGGGTGACGGTGAGCGGCACACCGACCTCGGAGTTGTACGACCCCACCGGCGCGATGGTGGGGGCGGCCGCGCCGAGCACGGTGCCGAGGAGGTCCTTGGTGCTCGTCTTGCCGGACGAGCCGGTGATCCCGATGACGGTGAGGTCCGTGGCACGGTCGAGGACCGCACGGGAGAGGGCGACGAACGCCTCCTGGACGTCGTCGACGACGACGCACGGCAGCTCCTCGACCGGACGGCTGGTCAGCGCGGCGACGGCGCCGCGGTCCCGGGCGCCCCCGACGAAGCGGTGTCCGTCCATCGACTCGCCGATCCGGGCGACGTACAGGCTGCCGGCCTCCGCCTCGCGGGAGTCGGTGACGACGGCGCCGGTGACGACCGGGACGTGCCCGTCGGCGGGCAGGGCGTGCAGCGTCCCGCCGGTGAGGTCGGCGATCTCGGCCAGGGTGAGGGCGATCACGGTGCCGCCGCCTCGAGCGCGGCGCGGAGCACGTCCCGGTCGTCGAAGGGGTGGACGACGCCGGCGACCTCCTGGCCGGTCTCGTGGCCCTTGCCGACGACGGCGACGACCGAGCCGGGTCCGCCCTCGCGGGCGAGCCGGACTCCCTCGCGGATCGCCTGGGCGCGACCGTCGACCTCGACGAGCCGGGCGTGCGAGTCGTACGACCGGGCACCCTCGATGACGGCGGCCCGGATGGCCGACGGCTCCTCGCTGCGCGGGTTGTCGTCGGTGACGACGACGACGTCGGCCAGCCCCGCGGCGGCACGGCCCATGCCGTGGCGCTTGCCCCGGTCACGGTCCCCCCCGGCCCCGAGCACGACGACGAGCCGGCCCTTGGTGCTCGGGCGCAGGGCCGCGAGAGCGGCCTCCACGGCGTCCGGCGTGTGCGCGTAGTCGACGACGGCGAGCAGGTCCTCATCGTGCGGGGCAGTGACCTTCTCCATGCGGCCGGGAACGTGCGGGTCGGTGAGGATCGCCCGGCTCACGGCGTCGGTCTCCTCGCCGAGCAGCAGCAGCGCGACGGCGGCCATGGCGGTGTTGGCGACGTTGAAGTCGCCGGGGAGGGCGGAGCGCAGGTCGAGCTCGAGGTCGCGTCCGCGCAGGGAGAACCGCGTGGGGTCCTCCGTGCCCACGGTGACGACCCAGTCGGCCTGCTGCCCGGGCGCCGTCGTCAGCGTGGTCACGGGGACCCCCGACTGCTCGGCGAGGCGGCGACCCCACACGTCGTCGACGCACACGAGCGCGCGCTGCGACCGGAGCGGCGTGAAGAGCTGGGCCTTCGCGGAGAAGTAGTCCTCCATGTCGGCGTGGAAGTCGAGGTGGTCCTGGGAGAGGTTGGTGAAGAGCGCGAGGTCGAAGACGACGCCGTCGACGCGGTGCTGGCTCAGCGCGTGGCTCGAGACCTCCATGACGCACGTGTCGGTGTCGCGCTCCTCCATCACCGCGAGGATCGCGTGCAGGTCGGACGCCTCGGGCGTGGTGCGCACGCTCTTGATCCGCTCGTCGCCGATGCGGGTCTCGACCGTGCCGATCAGCCCGGTCCGGTGCCCGAGCGCCTCGAGCGCGCTCGCGACGAGGTAGGCCGTCGTCGTCTTGCCGTTGGTCCCCGTGATCCCGACCATCGTCAGCGTCTGGCCGGTCGTCCCGTAGACGTGGGCCGCGACGGCCCCGAGGACCGAGCGGGGGTCCGCGACGACGACGGCCGGGAGGTCGACCCCGTCAGCGCGCATCCGCTGAAGGCCGTCCGGGTCGGTGAGCACGGCCGATGCCCCGGCGGCAGCGGCCTGGCCCGCGAAGTCGGCGCCGTGCGCGCGGGCCCCGGGCAGGGCGGCATACAGGTCGCCGTGCTGGACGGCGCGGGAGTCGAGGGTGACGCCCGTGACGCTCCCGGCGTCCGCCAGGTCGTCGACGGATGCGCCGACGAGCAGCGCGAGGTCACGGATGCTCGAGCTGTCACGGGAGGCGGGTCGGGGTGCGGACACGACCAGTCAGACTACTTGCCGCTGCCGCGAGGCTTGTCCTGCAGTGTGTCGGGGTCGCTCTTGGCCACGTCGGGGTCGACCGCCAGCGTGATGGCCGCCTTGGTCGTCCCGGTGGGCGGGATCTTGAGCTCCTGCAGGGCGTAGGTCATGACGTCCTGGAAGACCGGGCCGGCGACGGTGCCGCCGTAGATGCTGGCGCTGGGCCGCTGGAGGATGACGGCCACGACGAGCTCGGGGTCGTCGGCCGGGGCGTAGCCGATGAAGCTGGCCGTCTTGCCGCTGTACCGGCCGAGCTTGGCGTCGTAGAAGTCGGCGGTCCCCGTCTTGCCGGCGACGCGGTAGCCCGGGATCTGCGCCTGGGGTGCGGTGCCCTCCTTGGACACCACGCCCTCGAGCATGGCGTTGACCTTGGTGGCGGTGTCGACCGACACGACACGGGTGCCCGCCGCGGGTGGGGCCTTGACGTACGTCCCGTGGGAGTCGGTCGTGCCGTCGACCAGGGACGGGCTCACCCGCAGGCCGCCGTTGGCGATGGTCTGGAAGACCGACGCGGCCTGGATCGCGGTCACGGACAGGCCCTGTCCGAACATCACGGTGGACCGCTGGGTGCCGCTCCACTTGTCGGCGGGGGCGAGCAGACCCTTGGACTCGCCCGGGAAGCCCATGCCGGACTTCGACCCGAGGCCGAACTTGCGGTAGTACTCCTCGAGCCGCTTGGGCTCGAGGGTCTCACCGACGAGGATCGTCCCGATGTTGCTCGACTCGGCGAGCGTCCCCGCGACCGTGCGGTAGAGCGTCGGGTGGTCGTGGCTGTCCTTGAAGGACGCGTCGAAGCGCTGCATCCGGTTGGGGATGATGACGGGCTGGTCGGGAGTGACCGTCTTGTCCTCGAGGGCGGCCGCGACCGTCATGACCTTGGCGGTCGAGCCGGGCTCGAAGACGTCGCTGACCGCCTTGTTGACGAGGCTGCCCTTGGCCCGGCCGATGTCGTTGGGGTCGTAGGTCGGGTAGGACGCGAGGGCGAGGACCTTGCCCGTCTTGGCGTTCATGACGACGGCCGTGCCCGACTGCGCACCCATCTCGGACATGCGCTGGGCCAGGGCGTTCTGGGCGTACCACTGGATGTTGGAGTTGACCGTGAGGGTGACGTCCTGGCCGTCGACCGCCTTGGCGCCGCCCTGGCGCCCGCCGGGGATCTTCGAGCCGTCCGGCGCCTTCTCGAACACCGAGTAGCCGGCCCTGCCCTTGAGTGCCTTGTCCATCATCGACTCGAGGCCGCCACCGGCCTCGCCGTCGTTCGTGACGTAGCCGACGAGGGACGCGGAGGCGGGGCCCTGGGGGTAGACGCGCTCCGGCACCGACTCGGCGGAGTCCTTGTAGATGCCGGGGATCCCCAGCTTGGCGATCTTGCGCCACGTCAGGGGGCTGACCTTGCGGTCGAGCACCTGGTAGCGCCCGGTCCGGGTGAGCAGCGGCCGGAGGTCGGCGGCGCTCTTCCCGAGCAGCGGGCCCAGCGCGGCGGCGGCGGCGTCCACGGCGGCCGCCGTGGTCGCCGGCTCGCACGTCTTCTTGTTCTTCTGCTGGTAGGTGCAGACCGCCGTGGGATCGGCCACGACGGTCTCGCGGGCGCGGCTGGAGGCGAGCACGACGCCGTCCGAGGAGGTGATCTTGCCGCGGAGCGCGGGGATGACGACCTTCTCGGTGCGCTGCTCGAGGGCCTCGGCGGCGACCGCCGAGGAGTCGAAGCCCTGGATGCGCAGCAGCTGGGCGGCGAAGATGCTGAAGACGAAGAGGACCGCGACGGTGAGCCCGCGCATGCGGCGGCGGGGGTTGCCCGGGGTCTGCGCGGCCGGGCGGCGCGCCGGGGGGCGTCGCGGTGGACCGGAGCCGCCGGCCCTCCTCG
>NZ_AVPL01000047.1 GCF_000768695.1 Knoellia aerolata DSM 18566 | reverse complement strand
CGAGCCCCGGCGACGCCGCCCGCCGCTCGGGTGGCTCGCGGCGGCCTGTGCCGCCGGTGTCGTCCTCGGCGCAGGCGGGATCCTCGCCGCGGACCGGCTGCGTGACCCGGCGTCCGATCCCGGCGCCACCGTGGCCACGGCCGAGCTCGACACGCTCGACACCGGGCAGCGCCTCGGGTCGGCGACGGTCAGCCGGCAGGACGACGGAGTCACGCTCGCCGTGTCCGCGCGGGACCTCGAGGCCGGTCCCGACGGCTACGTCGAGGTCTGGCTCATCAACCGGGACGGCAGGCGTCTGGTGTCGGTCGGGGTGATGCGCGACGGTGCCGAGAGCGCCTCGTTCCCGATCTCGCAGCGGCTCCTCGACGAGGGCTACGTCGTCGTCGACATCTCACGCGAGCAGTTCGACGACAAGCCGCAGCACTCCGGGGACAGCATCGTCCGCGGGTCCCTCACGACACCGGCCTGAGGCCGGACCCGGGCGTTCACCGGTCGAGGTCGGCGAACGGCCAGGCGTCGACCATGCCGGGCTCGCGGCCGGGTTCGATGTAGAACTCGGCGCCGAACCACTGGGCGAACAGCTCCGGCGGCATCCGCAGCATCATCCCGACGTCGCTGGTCTGGCTGGCGTGGCAGGCCAGGGCCGCTCGCTTGGACTCGAGGTCGGCGGACACGTCCACACGCCAGTGGATCCCGACCGCCGGCGTCCCGACCGGCTCGCCGTCCCCCATCGGCTGGTCCGGGTCCCAGCCCTCGTCGCCCTCACCCTCGCCCGCGGCCCGCTGCGCCCGGTAGGCCGCGCGCATGGCGTCCCGGTTCATCGTCCACTCGAGGAGGCGTGGGCGCCGGGTCGCGAGGTCCACGGCACGGTGGGCGACCCGGTGGACCTTGACATGGTCGGGGTGGCCGTAGCTCCCGTGCCAGTCGTACGCGACGAGGACGTCGGCGTCCTCCTCGTCGAGCACCTCCACCAGGCGCCCGGCGGCCTCGTCGAGGTCGGCGCCGTGGAACGCGCCGTCGTGGTCGTTGTGCTCCCACCCGTGCATGCCGGAGTCGTGGTAGCCGAGCCAGACGATGCGCTCGGTGCCGGTCACCGCCGCGGACGCCTCGGCCTCGCCCCGCCGGAACTCGGCGACGGACAGTCCGTCGGGGAGGTCCTCGGGTGCCGTGCCGAGCTCGCCGCCGGTGCCGTAGACGACGACGACCCGGTGGCCCTCCCGCGCCAGCCGCGTCATCGTCCCCGAGGTGCCGGAGGCCTCGTCGTCGGGATGGGCGTGCAGGAAGACGATCGTGGCCATGACCCCATCCTGCCGGTGACCGCCGACGGCCGGGCGGGGGGCCGTCGGGCCGTCGTTCACCCCTCGAGGATCGCCGCCATCGCGGTGTAGCCCCTGGTCCGGGCGTGCTCGAGAGCCGTGACCCCGTCCTTGTCGGCGATCGAGCGGTCGGCGCCTGCGGCGAGCAGGACACGGACGACCTCCTGGTGGGTCGCCCCGCCGTCGCCGAGGACCACCGCCTCGAGCAGCGCGGTCCAGCCGAGGTCGTTGACGTGGTCGATGTCGATGCCCGTCTGCGCGACCCGGCGCACGTAGTCGACGTGACCGCGCTCGCTCGCGGGGATGATCGAGACGCCGCCGTAGCGGTTGCGGATGGTGAGGTCCGGCCCGGCGGGCAGCAGCGCCTCGAGCATCGGCACGCTGCCCGTGACCCCGGTGACGAGCCACGGGGTGTCGTGCCGGTCGTCGAGCGCGTCCGGGGAGGCGCCCATCGCCACGAGCAGCCGGGCCACCTCGATCCGGTCGGACGCCGCCGCGAGCAGCAGCGCCGTCCGCCTCCCCTCGTCACGCGCCTCGATGTCGGCCCCCGCACGCAGGGCGACGGCCACGCGGTCCGCGTCCCCCACCCCGGCCGCCGCGAGCAGCTCGGCGTCGGGGTCGGCGACCTCCCGGTCGTTGCCTGCCGTCATGAGAACCCTCTCCAGAGTGTCGTGGCCGCGCTCACGCGCCATCTCCAGCGGGGTGAGCCGTTCGGACCCGGACCGGCGGTCCAGCTCGACCCCACCGGCGACGAGCGCGCGCACGGTGTCAACGTATGCCGGGGTGTCCTTGCCCAGCCACACCGCCTCGTGGAGCGCCTGGTAGCCGATCCGGTTGACGTGGTCCCGGTCGATGCCCGCCCGCAGCAGCTCACCGACCACGAGGGCGTGTCCGCGCTCGGCGGCCCGGATGAGGCCGGTCCCGTTCCAGCCGTCCTTGGCGTCGATCTCGGCGCCGCGTTCGAGGGCCAGGCGCAGCAGCTCGAGCCGTCCTTCGCTCGTCGCGATGAGGTAGGCCGACTGGCGGGACGAGTCCTGCGCGTCGACGTCGGCCCCGCGGTCGATGAGCGCCCTTGCGGCAGGCACGTCGTCGTCCCACGCCGCGCGGCGCAGCGCCTCGTCGAGCTCCGCCTGCCCCGGGCGCGGCGGCGGCGGGTCGGTGCTCGTGCAGGCCGTGGCGGCGGCGAGGCAGAGCGCCGCGGCGGCGAGGACGGACCCGAGCCTGCGCACCACGCCGGACCTCCCTTGCCACCCGCTGACCGACACCCCCAGTGTGGGGGATTCCTAGGATGGCCGGGTGACCGATCGCAGCGCTGCCGTCGCCGAGCTCGTCTCCTCCCTGCCGGAGGGGGTGGTGGCGACGGCACCCGCAGCGCTGGAGAAGTACCGGCAGGACTGGGCGCGGGACCCGGATGCCGGAGTGCCGTGTGCTGCCGTCCGCGCCGAGGTGGCCGACCACGTGCAGACGGCGGTGCGCTGGGCGGCGAGACACGGCATACCCGTGGTTCCCCGTGGGGCGGGAACGGGACTGAGCGGCGGGGCGTCGGCCGTCGAGGGTGGCCTCGTCCTCAGCCTCGAGCGGATGACGGCCGTCGAGATCGACCCGGACGCGCGGTGCGCCGTCGTCGAGCCGGGTGCGTTCAACGCCGCCGTCAAGGCGGCGGCGGCCGAGCACGGCCTCTGGTACCCGCCGGACCCGTCGTCGTTCGAGATCTGCTCGATCGGCGGCAACATCGCGACCAACGCCGGCGGCCTGTGCTGCGTCAAGTACGGCGTGACGACCGACTACGTCCTCGGCCTCGACGTCGTCCTCGCCGACGGGCGGCTCATCACCCTCGGCGGCAAGCGGGTCAAGGACGTCGCCGGGCTCTCGCTCCTCAAGCTCTTCGTCGGCAGCGAGGGCACCCTCGGCATCGTCACCCGGGCCACGTTGAGGCTCGTGCCGGCCCAGCTCGCGCCCTCGACGCTCGTCGCGACGTTCGACTCGGTGCGGGGCGCGGCCGACGCCGTCGTCGCCATGGGGCGGGTCGTGCGCGCCTCGATGGTCGAGCTCATGGACCGGCCCACGGTCAACCAGGTCGAGGACTTCGCCCCCATGGGCCTGGACCGCGGGCGCGCCCTGCTCCTCGTGCAGTCGGACGCGCCGGCGGGTGCCCGTGAGGCCGAGATGGACGTCATCGAGACGTCCTGCCGCGACGCGGGTGCCGTCGACGTCTTCGTGACCCACGACCCGGTCGAGGGCGAGTCGTTCGTGCGGGCCCGCCGGCTCGCCTTCCCCGCGGCCGAGGCGTCCGGGGCGCTCCTCCTCGAGGACGTCGGCGTGGCCGTCCCCCAGCTTCCCGACCTCGTCGCGCGGGTGGAGGAGATCGGCCGCGAGCGGGGAGTCGACATCGTCTGCGTCGCCCACGCCGGCGACGGCAACACCCACCCCATCGTCATGTACGACGCTGCCGACGCGGACTCGACGGCGCGGGCCCGGGCGGCGTTCGAGGACATCCTCACCGCGGCCATCGCGCTGGGCGGCACGATCACCGGCGAGCACGGGGTCGGCCGGCTCAAGCGCGACGCCCTCCCGGCGATGCTCGGACCCGACGTCATGGAGGTGACGCGGCGGATCAAGGACGCCCTCGACCCCGCCGGGCTGCTCAACCCGGGCGCTCTCCTCCCGCTGGAACGTGCAGGTCAGCGGTAGAGTCGGGCACCGATCCGGGATTCCTTCACCCGGACACGGCCACAAGGAGTGACCATGTACATCGGACTCGGAATCGTCCTCATCGTTATCGGCGCGATCCTCGCGTTCGTCCTGCAGGTGGACATCCCCGGCATGGATGACGGCATGCTCGGCTGGATCCTCATCGCTGCCGGCGTCCTCGCGATCCTGCTGTCCTTCGCCATGCGCGGACGCACCCGCCCCGCCGGCTACACCGCGACCCGCTCCTCGCAGGTCGACCCGGTGTCGGGCTCGCGCGTCGACGAGACCCGCGTCGACCCGGACTCGCGTCTCTGACCCGACACCGCGGCGCACGTCCGACACCCCGGTGACCCTCGTCGCCGGGGTGTCGTGCGTCCCGGTGGCGAGGTCCGACGGCGCGCGGGCGCGCCAGCTGCGTCGCGCGTGGGCGACGGTGGACCGGCAGCTCCACCACCACCACGAGAGCTCGTGGCCGAGTACACCTAGTCCCCAAGGTCGGGCTCGGGGCCGAAGAGCCGGAGCTCCTGCGGCCACCCGCACCCCTCGGCCTGGCGGCCCGCCCACATCTTCGCGGTCTCGAGGTCGGGCACGTCGATGACGGTGAACCCGCCGAGGTGCTCGGCCGTCTCGGCGAACGGCCCGTCGGTGATCCTCACCGTCCCGCTCGTCGCGTCGGCCGCGAACACCGGGCCGCCCTCCTCCAGCCCGCCGGCGAAGACGTAGACCCCGGCCTCCTTCATCGCGTCGATCACGGCCATCGACGGCGCCACCCTGCTGAGGAACCACTCCTGCGAGTGCTCACCGACCCACTGCTGGTTGAAGTAGATGAGGTACTTCGCCATGTCACTCTCCTCGCGTCGTCGACCGGGCCCGGTGCCCATCCCACTCCTTTGACGGTCGAGCCGGGGCGGAATCGACACCATCCACGCGAAACCTGCCCCGAACGCCGGTATGCCGGCCGCGCAGGGTTTGCGGCCGGCATACCGGGTGGTCCTGGTCGCTCTCGGTCAGAACGCGGACTCGGGCACGTCCATGAGGTCGTTGTCCGTGGCCTCGGCCATCGCGCGCTCGGCGGCGAGGCGAGGGAGGACCTGACGGGCGTAGAACTGGGCCGCCGCGACCTTGCCGGTGTAGAAGTCCGTGTCCTTCTCCGACAGGGACGTGCCGGCTCCCTCGACCTCGAGCGCGGTCAGCGCGACGTCGGCCTGGCGCAGGAGCAGCCACCCGACGACGAGGTCGCCGGCGGACAGGAGGAGCCGCGAGGTGTTCTGCCCGACCTTGTAGAGGTTGCGGAGGTCCCCGTCCTGACGCGGGTCGGACTTCATCAGCTCGCCGACCATGTAGCCGAGGATCCCCTGGACGTTCTCGAGGGCCTCGCCGAGCAGCTCGCGCTCGCGGTCGATCTTCCCGCCGTGTGCGCCGAGGTCCTTGGCGAACTCCTGGACCTGCATCGAGATCGTCGTCAGCGCCTGCGCCTTGTCCTTGATGATCTTGCGGAAGAAGAAGTCGAGGCCCTGGATCGCGGTGGTGCCCTCGTAGAGGGTGTCGATCTTGGCGTCGCGGACGTACTGCTCGACCGGGTAGTCCTGGAGGAAGCCGGAGCCGCCGAAGGTCTGGAGCGACTCGGTGCCGAGCAGCACCCAGGCGCGCTCGGAGCCGAGGCCCTTGACGATCGGCAGCAGCAGGTCGTTGACGCGGTTGGCCAGCTCGGCCGGTGAGCCGTGCTCGAGCGCCTCGGACCCGGTGCGCAGCTGCTCGGCGTCGACGACGTCCTGCTGGCTCGCGGTGTAGTGGACGAGCGCGCGCAGTCCCTCGGCGTACGCCTTCTGCAGCATGAGGGAGCGGCGCACGTCGGGGTGGTGGGTGATCGTCACCCGCGGAGCGGCCTTGTCGGCCTGCTGGGTGAGGTCGGCGCCCTGAACGCGCTCCTTGGCGTACTCGAGCGCGTTGAGGTAGCCGGTCGACAGCGTGGCGATGGCCTTGGTGCCGACGAGCATGCGGGCGTTCTCGATGATCCGGAACATCTGGGCGATGCCGTCGTGGACGTCGCCGAGCAGCGCCCCGACCGCGGGCTTCTCGCCGCCGAAGGTGAGCTCGCAGGTCGTCGAGACCTTGAGGCCCATCTTCTTCTCGACGTTGGTGACGTAGACGCCGTTGCGCTCACCGAGCTCACCGGTCTCCAGGTCCACCTCGAACTTGGACAGGACGAAGAGGGACAGGCCCTTGGTGCCGGGCCCGGCACCCTCGGGGCGGGCGAGGACGAAGTGGACGACGTTGTCGACCATGTCGGACTCGGCGCTGGTGATGAAGCGCTTGACCCCGGAGAGCGTCCAGGTGCCGTCCTCGTTCTGGGCGGCCCTGGTGCGGCCCGCGCCGACGTCGGAGCCCGCGTCGGGCTCGGTGAGCACCATCGTGCAGTGCCAGTCCTTCTCGACGATCCAGTGCGCGAGCTTCTTCTGGTCGTCGTTGCCGAGGACGTAGAGGAGCTTGGCGAAGCCGTACGAGGCATTGAACATCGCGACCGCCGGGTTGGCGCCGAGCACGAGCTCGTTGACCGACCAGCGCAGGCTCGGCGGGGCGACGGTGCCGCCGAGCTCGGCGGGCAGGTCGATCCCCCAGAAACCGCTGTCCCGGTAGGCCTTGTAGGACTTCGTGAACGACGGCGGCATCGTGACCCGCTGGGTCTGCGGGTCGTACACCGGCGGGTTGCGGTCGGCGTCCTGGAACGAGTCGGCGAGCTCGTTCTCGGCCAGCCGCGCGACCTCCTTGAGCATCTCGCGCGCGGTGTCGGCGTCGAGGTCCTCGTAGGGGCCGGAGCCCAGCACGTCACCGCGACCGAACACCTCGAAGAGGTTGAACTCGATGTCGCGCAGGTTGCTCTTGTAGTGGCCCATGTCTCCATGGTGCTACCGGTGAGTAGCATTCGGCAAGACAGGTTGCCGCATTGTGACTGAGCGCACGCTTAGTGGCGCCGGTCACACGGGGTGGGGCACCGGACGCGGGATCGGCGCTCGTCCGCAGGACGTATGCCGTGTGCCGGTCGTGCGGACCGGTGCGGCGGTGTGGTTCGCTGGCTCTCATGCCTGACCAGGAGAGCCAGACCTCGACCGATGCCGCGCCCGACGTGCTGGCCGAGGCCACGGCGGCGATCGAGCGCCACGAGCTCTGGGTGGCCCGTGACCTGCTCGCGGGGCACGTGCGCGAGGAGCGCGACCTCGAGGCCCTCCGGCTGCTCGGCGAGGTGCACCACGGGATGGGCGACCTGCCCGCGGCCGGTGCCGTGTGGTTCGGCGCGGGCGTCAAGGGGCCGGAGGTCGACGCGGCCGTCAGGGCCTGGCGCGCGTCGCACGGCGACGACTTCGGGGCGATGTGGCGCTCGTTGCCGCGCTCGGTCCGTCAGGAGCCTCGCTCCAAGAAGGTCGAGGCGCTGCGCGCCAAGGCGCTCGAGGCCCGGTCCGCCGGTGAGAGCACCCCGGACCCGGCCGGGTCCGCCGCCTCGTCCGGAGGTGGCATCGACGCCGCGCAGATCATCGCGTGGGTCATCGCGGCGTTCGTCATCGTGTGCGCGGTCGTGGGGCTCATCCAGATCCTGCGCTGGATGGTCCCGGGCGGCTGACCCGGCGAGGGCACACGGCTCGGATCGCCGGGATTTCGCCAATCCGTTGAGTCGCGGACGGCAGCGGGAGCACACTCGGTGATGAGCCTCGACACACCACGGCCGGGGTGGGACGGAGACTCGCGTGGACGTGACCGACGACGGGGGAGGGCCGGGGGCGACCCCTGAGCCCGCGGGGGCGGCCGCAGTCGACGAGCACCGCGAGACCCGCCGGCAGCTGGCGGCCACGAGCGAGATCCTCGCGATCCTCGCCGCCTCCTCGTCCGCGCCCCAGGACGTGTTCGGCGCGATCGTCGAGCGGGCCCGAGTTCTGTGCCACGCCGACGCGGCCCAGATCCACCTCAGGGAGGGTGACGTCTACCGTCTGACGCGCGCCGTCGGGGTGAGCACCGACTTCATCGACCTGTCGGACGTCGACCCGGTCCAGCTCGACCGCGACTCTCTCATCGGCCGGGTCAGTATCGACCACACGACCCAACAGATCGAGGACGTGCTCGCCGACCCGGAGTACGACCGTCTGGACTTCCAGCGCATCGCGGGCTACCGCACGATCCTCGGTGCGCCGATGATCGTCGACGGCGAGGTCGTCGGCGTGCTGTCGGTCTGGCGCACGACGGTCTCGCCCTTCGACGACCGGATCTGCACGCTCCTCACGACGTTCGCGGCGCAGGGGGCGCTGGCCGTGCGCAACGTCGAGCTCATGCGCACGCTCGAGGCGCGCTCCACCGAGCTCGCGCGGCGGGTGGACCAGCTCGAGGCGCTGTCGGAGGTGGGCAACGCCGTCAGCTCGAGCCTGGACGCCGACGAGGTGCTCGCCACCATCGTCAACGTCGCCGTCGAGCTCTCCGGCACGAGCGGCGGCTCGCTCGTGGACCTCGACGAGGAGTCCGGTCTCTTCAGCGTCCGCACGGCCACCGGTACCAGCGCCGAAGTGCTGCAGGCGCTGCGGGACAGCAGGATCCACATCGACGAGACGCTCATCGGGCAGGCCTGCCGCGAGCGCGCGCCGATCCAGGTGGCGGACCTGTCGACCATGGAGGAGGACCTCGACCCGCACCTCTCCATCCTGTATGCCGCGGGCTGGCGTTCCGTGGTCGCCGTCCCGCTCATCCGGTCCGGGAAGATCGTGGGCGCGCTCGTCGTGCGCCGCAAGACGCCGGGGGCGTTCAGCGAGGAGACGTGCGAGCTGCTGGAGGCGTTCGCCAACCAGTCGGCGATCGCCCTGACGAACGCCCGCATCCACCGCCAGCTGGAGGTGCAGAGCGCCGAGCTCGCCGAGGCCAGCCGGCACAAGTCGGAGTTCCTCGCGAGCATGTCGCACGAGCTGCGCACCCCGCTCAACGCGGTCATCGGCTTCTCGGAGGTGCTGCTCGAGCGCATGTTCGGCGACCTCAACGAGCGGCAGGAGGACTACCTGCACGACATCCTCACGTCGGGCCGCCACCTCCTCGACCTGCTCAACGACGTGCTCGACCTCAGCAAGGTGGAAGCCGGGCAGATGGAGCTCGATCGGACCGACTTCTCCATCGAGGACGCCATCTCCTACGCGCTGTCGATGGTGCGCGAGCGGGCCGTGGACCACCACGTCGCCCTGAGGACCGAGCTGCCCCCGGGCCTCGGACTGGTCAACGCCGACGAGCTGCGCATCAAGCAGGTGCTGCTCAACCTCCTCAGCAACGCCGTGAAGTTCACGCCGGACGGGGGCACCGTCGTCGTCACGGCCACCCGTCGCCACGACGTCCTCGAGGTGACCGTCTCCGACACCGGGGTCGGGATCGCCGCCGCCGACCAGGAACGGATCTTCGACTCCTTCCAGCAGGGCAGCCGGGCCGCCCGCAAGGTGGAGGGGACCGGACTGGGACTCACCCTCACCCGGCGCATCGTCGAGCTGCACGGCGGACAGGTCTGGCTGCGCAGCGAGCTCGGACACGGCAGCACCTTCGGGTTCACCGTGCCCCTCGTCCGGGCGCGCTCCGAGACGGCCTCGACGTCGTGGGACCCACGGGGGCGGCTCGAGTCCGAGGACGCCACGGGCCCGGAGCTCCCGGACGAGCGTCCGCGGGCGGTCATCATCGAGGACGACCCGAGCTCCGCCGAGCTGCTCTCGCTGCACCTGGGTGCGGCCGGGCTGCGCACCCGGGTGGTGGCCGACGGCCGGACCGGCCTGCAGGCGGTGCGCGACGAGCGCCCGGACGTCGTCGTCCTCGACATCCACCTGCCCGAGATGGACGGCTGGGACGTCCTCACCGAGATCAAGAGCGACCCGCTCGTGGCGGGCACGCCGGTCGTCGTGGTCTCGGTGCTGCCCGACCGCAGCCGGGGCATGGCGCTCGGCGCGTCGGACTACCTCGTCAAGCCGGTCGCCCGGGACGAGCTCGTCGAGGCGCTCCGGAGGCTGGTGCCGCTGCGCACCGAGGACTCCGGGCGCCGGGTGGCCGTCCTCGTCGACGACGACCCCACCGCCCTCGAGCTCGCCCGGCTCGCGCTCGACCCGGCCGGCTGGACGCTGCTCACCTGCACCGAGGCCGAGCAGGTCTTCGCCCTCGTGCGGGAGTCGCGCCCCTCCGTCGTGCTCGTCGACCTGCTCATGCCCCAGATGGACGGCTTCGAGGTCATCGACCGGCTGCGCAGCGACCCGGTCAGCGCGTCGGTGCCGATCGTCGTCCTCACGTCCAAGACCCTCACCCCTGCGGACCGTCGCACGCTCGAGGGCCGGATCGAGTTCGTCACCTCGAAGAACGCGGTGGACCTCGGGCTCCTCGCGAGCCGGCTCAGCGAGGTCACCGTGCCGCGGGGGACGACGGGAGGTGCCGGCGCATGAGCGAGGGCCGGGCGCCCCGCAGCGTCGTGCTCCTCGTCGAGGACAACGAGAAGAACCTCAAGCTCGCGCGCGACGTCCTCGAGTTCGCGGGCTTCACGGTGCTCGTCGCGACGTCCGGGGAGGAGGCGGTCGACCGGGCCAGGTCGGAACGGCCGGACATCGTCCTCATGGACCTCCAGCTCCCCGGTATCGACGGGCACGCCGCCCTGGCCCGGCTGCGGACCGACGAGCGGACCGCCGACATCCCGGTCGTCGCCCTCACCGCCTTCGCGATGCAGGCCGACCGCGACCGGGCCGAGGCGGCCGGGTTCGACGGGTACCTCGAGAAGCCGATCAGCGTGCGCCAGTTCCCGGACCAGGTCCGACTCCATCTCCGAACGGAGCAGCCATGACCACCGATGCCCCCGACGCCGTGGTCCTCGTCGTCGACGACCTCGAGCCCAACCGCAAGCTCATGGACGCGGTGCTCTCGCCCCGGGGCTTCCGCGTGCAGATGGCGGAGTCCGGGGAGGACGCGCTGACCCAGCTCGGGGAGTCGCTGCCGGACATCGTGCTCCTCGACATCCAGATGCCCGGGATCGACGGCTACGAGACGTGCCGCCGGATCCGGGCGGACGAGCGGACGGCATACCTCCCGGTCGTCATGGTGACCGCGTCGGGAGGTGAGCAGAAGGTGCGCGCCATCGAGTCCGGTGCGGACGACTTCGTCACCAAGCCCTTCGACCAGTCCGAGCTCCTCGCGCGGGTGCGCTCCCTCGTCCGGATCAAGCGCTACCACGACACCATCGAGCGGCAGGCGGCCGAGCTCGCAGCCTGGAACCGTGAGCTCGAGGACAAGGTGGCCGCGCAGGTGGACGAGCTGCAGCGGGTCGGGCGGCTGCGCCGCTTCCTCTCGCCGCAGGTTGCCGGTCTCGTGGTCGAGAGCGGGGACGAGGGGTTCCTCACGAGCCACCGCGCCGAGATCACCGCGGCCTACTGCGACCTGCGGGGGTTCACCTCCTTCGCCGAGACGGCCGAGCCCGAGGAGGTGATGGCCGTGCTGCGCGAGTACCACGAGGCCCTCGGTGAGCTCGTCTTCCGCTTCGAGGGGACACTCGAGCACTTCGCCGGCGACGGCCTCCTCGTCTTCTTCAACGACCCGATCCCGTGCCCGGACGCGCCGGCCCGGGCCGTGCGGATGGCCGTGGCGATGCGCGGGCGGATCGAGCAGCTGGCCGAGGGGTGGCGTCGGCACGGGTACGACCTCGGGTTCGGGGTGGGCATCGCGCAGGGCTACGCGACCCTCGGCCGGGTCGGGTTCGAGGGGCGCTACGACTACGCCGCGATCGGCACGGTCACGAACACGAGTGCCCGGCTGTCCGCGTTGGCGCAGGCGGGCCAGATCCTCATCACGCAGAAGGTCGCCGCCCGGGCCGGGGACGTGGCGGTGACCCGGCCGCTCGGGGCGCTCGAGCTGCGCGGCATCACCAAGCCGGTCGAGACCTTCGAGGTCCTCGGTCTCGACGCCGCGCGGAGTGCCTCGTGAGCGTCGACGACCGCCTCCGGGGCGCCGAGCCACGGCTCCTCGCGGACCTCGACGAAGCCGAGCGGAACGCGGCCTTCGACGTGCTCCAGTCGCGGCTGCCCGCCGTGTGGCGGTCCGTGCGGCTCAACGAGGCCGACGAGTCGGTCGTCGTCGTGCCCTCGGTGTCGCTGGACCGGGTCAACGCCAGGGCGGGGGCGGTCAACCAGGCCATGGAGGAGCGCTACCTCTTCCTCCTCCTGCTGCTGCGGCAACCGCGGCTGCGCATGGTCTACGTGACGTCGGGGCCGGTCGACCCGGCCATCGTGGAGTACTACCTGGCGCTGCTGCCCGGCGTCATCCCGAGCCACGCGTGGTCGCGCCTGTCGATGGTCTCGGTCGGCGACCTCACGCCACGACCGCTCAGCGAGAAGCTCCTCGAGCGGCCGCGGCTGCTCGCCGACATCGCCGCACTCATCCCGAACCCGAGACGGTCGCACCTCGTGCCCTACACGACGACGACCCTGGAGCGGGACCTCGCGATCGAGCTGGGGATCCCGATGTTCGGCGCGGACCCCCGCCACCTCGCGCTCGGGACGAAGTCGGGGTGCCGGAAGCTCTTCGACGAGTCGGGTGTCTCGTACCCCGTGGGGTTCGAGGACCTCCGCTCGCTCGACGACATCGTCGACGCACTGGCCCGGCTGCGAGAGCGGCGGCGGGACGCGTCGGTCGCCATGGTCAAGCTCAACGAAGGCGTCTCCGGGGCCGGCAACGCCGTCGTGGACCTGTCCGGCCTGCCCGCTCCCGGGGCCGCCGACGAGCGGTCCGCCCTGCACGAGCGGGTGCGGGTGATGGAGCTCGAGGGCCGCACGGTCACTCACGACGCGTACTTCGCCAAGTTCCAGGAGAAGGGTGGGATCGTCGAGGAGCGGATCGTCGGCGACGAGGTCCTCAGCCCGAGCGTGCAGCTGCGGGTCACCCCGCTCGGTGAGCTCGAAGTCCTCTCGACGCACGACCAGATCCTCGGCGGGGCCACGGGTCAGTCCTACCTCGGGTGCACGTTCCCGGCGGCTCCCGGGTATGCCGCGCTGATCACGCGCGAGGCGGAGGCCATCGGGAGGCGGCTGGCCGAGCTCGGGGTGCTGGGGCGCTTCGCCGTCGACTTCGTCGTGGTCCGCAACGGCGGCGCGTGGACCGCCCACGCCATCGAGGTCAACCTGCGCAAGGGCGGCACGACGCACCCTTTCCTCACCCTCCAGTTCCTCACCAACGGGCGCTACCACGGCGACACCGGGCTGTTCACGACGCCGATGGGGCGCGAGAAGCACCTCGTCGCGACGGACCACCTCGAGGACCCCAGCCTGCGCGGGCTGCGCGTCGGCGACCTGTTCGACGTCGTCGCGCGGACCGGGCTGCACTTCGACCCCGCTCGCGAGACCGGTGTCGTCTTCCACATGATCAGCTCGGTCACCGAGGCGGGTCGGGTCGGCATGACCGCGGTCGGTGACTCGGCGCAGCACGCTCGGGAGGTGTACGACCGGGCCGAGCGGATCCTCCTCGCCGAGGCGGTCGCGTCGGTCGCCCCACGGCCCGTGCGGGCGTGAGCGCTCGTCCCGGCCGGGTGTGACGGCATACGCCCTGCCTGAAAGGGTGAGGCGTGCACACGATCGTCATCGGCGGCGGGATCATCGGCCTCACCACCGCGTACCACCTCGCTCGTGAGGGTCGCGCCGTCACCGTCGTGGACGCCCGCGCCATGGGGCAGGGCGCCTCGGACGTCAACGCCGGCTGGGTCGTGCCCGCCGTCGCCGGTCCGGTCCCGGCACCGGGCATGGTGCTGTCGTCGTTGCGGTGGATGGTCCGTCCGGACAGCCCGCTGTGCATCCGGCCGTCGGTCCGGCCCGACTTCCTGCGCTTCATGCTGGGGATGTGGCGGCACTCCAACGCACGCGACCACCGCCGTGGTTTCGAGGCGCATCTCCGGCTGGCGCACGGATCGATGGACCTGCTCGACGAGTACCGCGCCGACGGTCTCGCCTTCGAGATGCACGGCGACGGTCTCCTCATGGTGTTCCTCGACGGTGCGCGTCTGGCGCACCACACCGCGGACCTCGACCTTCCGCGCAGCCACGGTCTGGAGCCGCGGGTCCTCGTCGGTGACGCGGTGCGCGAGCACGAGCCGATGCTGTCCGACCGGGTGCGGGGCGGCATCCACTTCCCGCACGAGCGGTACCTCGACCCGGGCGCTCTCGTGGCGGCGCTCCGTGCCCGACTCGGCTCCCTGGGCGTGGAGCTCGTCGAGGACGCGCCGGTCGACGACGTGACGGTGATCGGGGACCGCGTGACCGCGATCTCGTCGCGCGGACGGCGCTTCGACGCGGACACCTACGTGCTGGCCGCGGGTGCGTGGACCGGCCAGCTCTCCGCGCGGTTCGGCGAGCCGCTGCCGGTGCGCTCGGGCAAGGGCTACTGCGTCGACACCTCCCCCCTTCCGCTGCGCGGTGCCGTCAACCTCTCCGAGGCCAAGGTCGCCGTCACGCCCCTCGACGGTCGCCTGCGGCTCGCGGGGACGATGGAGCTCGGCGGGCTGGACGAGACGATCGACGAGGCCCGTGTCGCGGCGATCCGCAGGGCGCCCGAGGCGTACTTCCGGGACTGGGAGCCGTTCCCGGGCGCGACCGTCGCGCGGGCCGGGATGCGCCCCATGACCCCGGACGGCCTGCCGGTCATCGGCCGGCTCGGCCGCCTCACGAACGCCTACGTCTCCACCGGGCACGGGATGCTCGGCGTCACGCTGGCTCCCGGCACGGCCGCCGCCCTCACCGAGCTGATCGTCCACGGCCGGACCGCTCCGGCGCTGGAGCCCTTCGCGTCAGCCCGCTTCAGCGGCCGCTGACGGGTCACGGCCGTCGAGGCGAGCGTTGTGGCCGGTCTGGGGTGGCGAGGAAGGTGCTGGGTGACTCTTGCCGAGGACCCCGCGTCGGAGCAGTGTTGGACCCGACGGTGGCACCGTCGGGGTGCTGCCCCGATGAGAGGAGTTCGTCGTGTTCGCACGTACCACCACCCTGCAGGCAGATCCCGCCAAGGTCGACGCCGGCATCGCCCATGTCCGCGACGAGGTCACCCCGGCGGTCACCGCCATGGACGGGTGTGTCGGGATGTCGATGCTCGTGGACCGCGCCTCCGGCCGCTGCATCGCCACGACGTCGTGGGAGTCCGAAGCAGCCCTGACGGGCAGTGCCGAGATGGTGCGCCCGCTGCGCGACGCAGCGCAGTCGGCCCTCGGAGCCACGACCAGCTCCGTGGACACCTGGGAGGTCGCCGTCGTCCACCGCGACCACGCGATGCCCGACGGCGCGTGTGCCCGGGTCACCTGGCTGGGCGGGATGGAGGACCACGCCGACCGCGCCGCTGACGTGTTCAGGATGGCCATCCTTCCCAAGGTCCAGGAGTTCGACGGTTTCTGCAGCGCCAGCCTGATGATCAGCCGCGAGACCGGTCGTGCGGTGGGGACGGTCACCTTCGAGCGCCGGGAGCACCTCGAGGCCAGCCGCGAGGCTGCCGCCCGGCTCCGCGAGGCAGCGAGCAAGGACATCGGGGCGACCATCGACGACATGGCAGAGATGGAGGTCGCGTTCGCTCATCTGCACCTGCCCGAGATGGCGTGACAGCCTGACGAGGCGAAGTGCCGAGGAACCGGGCGCGACGTGAACCTGGACGCGGGTCGGCCAACGGCCTCGTGGTGGCGCGTTGCGCGCCCGGTGACTCGTGGGAGAAGCGGACGGAGCCGCGGCCCTGACCTGCGGCTTTGTCGTGGAGCCGGTGACGGGAATCGAACCCGCGTGTCCAGCTTGGGAAGCTGGCGCTCTACCATTGAGCTACACCGGCAGGCGCCCCCGGAGTGGTCATGCGGGCCCCGGGACGGTGGCGCGGCAGGAAGTCTAACCCGACCATGCGCCGCCACCGCGAGGTGACCCGACCACGCTCGGCGAGCACCCGGCATACGCCCTCGGGTTAGTCTCTCCCCGTGCTGCTCAGTGACAAGGACATCAAGGCCGAGGTCGACGCCGGGCGCGTGGTCCTGGACCCGTGGGACCCGGAGATGATCCAGCCGAGCAGCATCGACGTGCGGCTCGACCGCTACTTCCGCCTCTTCGACAACCACAAGTACCCGTACATCGACCCCCGCGAGGACCAGCCCGACCTCACCCGCCTCGTCGAGGTCGAGCCGGACGAGGCGTTCATCCTGCACCCGGGGGAGTTCGTGCTCGGGTCGATCTACGAGACCGTCACCCTCCCCGACGACGTCGCCGCCCGCGTCGAGGGCAAGTCCAGCCTGGGCCGCCTCGGCCTGCTCACCCACGCCACCGCGGGATTCGTCGACCCCGGCTTCAGCGGCCACGTCACGCTCGAGCTGAGCAACGTCGCGACGCTCCCGATCAAGCTGTGGCCGGGCATGAAGGTCGGCCAGCTCTGCTTCTTCCGCCTCTCCAGCCCGGTGGACAACCCTTACGGGTCCACCGCGTACGGCTCCCACTACCAGGGCCAGCGGGGCCCGACCGCGAGCCGCTCCTTCAAGAACTTCCACCGCACCCAGGTCTGAGGCCCCATGACCAGCGACCACGGCATCCTCGAGGTGCGCATTGCCGCCCCGGCCGAGCACGCGGCCCACATCGCCCAGCTCCTCGTCACCGAACGCCTTGCCGCCTGCGCCCAGGTGCTCCCCGGCATGACGTCGACGTACCGCTGGGACGGCGAGGTCGTCAGCTCCGACGAGCACCTCGTCATCGCGAAGTCGCACCGCGGCCGGTTCGACCGCATCTGTGAGCGGGTCGGCGAGATCCACCCCTACGAGACGCCCGAGATCATCGCCGTTCCCGTGATCGACGCCAGTGCCTCGTATGCCGCGTGGCTGCTCGCGGAGATCGGCGCCGGCGAGCCCTTGTGACGGACCCGATGGGCCCGACGGACCCGACCGACCCGACGGACGACGCGGTCGCGCACGAGCTCAGGGGCAGCACCCCGGACTCACCCGAGGCCGTCGTCCTCGTGCTCCACGGTGGCGGCGAGACCGGCTACGGCCCGGTCGAGTGGATGCGGGGCCCCGTCCTGCGGATGTGGCCGTTCGCCAGGACGATCGAGCACCGGGCCGGTGACCGGCTCGCGGTGCTGCGGCTCAAGAACCGCTACTTCGGCTGGAACGGCTCCGACGCAACGCCGCTGGTCGACGCCCGCTGGGCCCTCGACCAGGTCCGGGAGCGGTATGCCGGGTTGCCCGTCGCGCTGGTCGGCCACTCCATGGGTGGCCGGGTCGCACTGCACCTGGCCAGCGAGCCCGACGTCACCGCGGTGGTCGGTCTGGCGCCGTGGGTGAACGGCGGGGACCCGGTCCACGGCCGCCCCGGCCTCGACGTCCTGCTCATGCACGGCGTGGGCGACCGGATCACCGACCCGCGGCGGACCAAGGGGCTCGCCGAACGCCTCCGCGCGCAGGGCGCGAGCGTGACGTGGCGACCGGTCGAGGGCGACGGGCACGCGATGCTCCGCCACCCGCTGACGTGGCACCGCGAGGTCGCCGACTTCGTCACCGGCTCGCTCCTGACCTGACGGGCGCCGCGGCGGGAGCCTGCGGGTCGCTACAGCGCGTCCTCGCGCACGCGGCCCGAGGTCCTGGCGAGGCCGAACCAGCTGACGACGCCTCCGACCGTCAGCAGTCCGGCACAGATCACCATTGCGGCACGGAAGCCCGACGTCATCGCGGTGGGGTCGAGGTAGTCGTCCCCGGACAGCCCGACGAGCGCCGGGAGCGCGGCGACGGCCAGCAGTGAGCCGGCGCGCGCGACGGCGTTGTTCACGCCACTGGCGACGCCGGCATACCGGTCGGGTGCAGCGGCGAGCACGGTCGCGGTGAGCGGGGAGACGAGCAGCGCCAGGCCCAGCGAGAACACGACGAGCCCGGGCAGGACCGTCCACCACGTCGCACCACGGCCGGCCGGCAGCAGGAGCAGCACGCCCGCGGCGCAGATGACCGGGCCGAGGGCCATGGGAATCCGCGGACCGATCCGCTCGGAGAGCTGGGCGGCCCTCGAGGACAGGAACATCAGCGCGATGGTCGTGGGCAGCCCGGTGAGCCCGGCCGACAGCGCCGACCAGCCCGCCGAGACCTGCAGCTGGAGGACGAGGATGAAGATGACGACACCGAGCGCGCCGTAGACGACCAGCGTCATGCCGTTCGCCGCCGAGAAGACCCGGTCCCTGAAGAGGCCGAGCTGCACCAGTGGTGTGCGAGAACGCGACTCGACGACCACGAAGCCCACCGCCGCCGCGAGGGCCAGCACCGACACGGCCACGAGGAGGCTACGGCTCATCGACGCCGACGCGGTGAGGGCGTAGGTGAGCGCACCCAGCGACAGCACGGTCAGGCCGCCGCCGAGGACGTCGAAGCGGCGCCCGGTCGCCTCGGTGTCCCGGGTCTCGGGTGTCGTCCACAGCGTGAGGGCGATGACGGCGAGGCACAGCGGCACGTTGATCCCGAAGATCCACCGCCAGCCGCCGTTGTCGACGAGCCACCCACCGACGAACGGGCCGATCGCCGCGGAGATGCCCGACAGCCCGGCCCACGTGCCGATCGCGGCGGCCCGGTCCTCGCGGGCGAAGACCGACTGGATGATCGCCAGCCCACCGGGAGTGAGGAGCGCCGCGCCGATGCCCTGCAGCACCCGGGTGGCGATGAGCTGCCCGGGCGTCTGGGCGACGGCGCACAGGACGCTCGCGACGAGGAACCAGCCCATCCCCCAGAGGTAGACGCGGCGACGGCCCAGGCGGTCACCGAGCGCACCTCCGACGAGGACGAGCGAGGCGAGCGCCAGCATGTAGCCGTTGATGACCCACTGCAGCTGCTCCAGCGACGCGTCGAGCTCGGTGCCGATCGTGCGCAGTGCGACGTTGACGACCGACCCGTCGAGGATCGCGATCCCCGAACCGAGCGTCACCGCGGTCAGGGTGAGGCGGCCACGCCGCGAGTCACGGGTGAGGAGTTCGGTCACGCGCTCATTCTGGCCCCCACGGCCACGCACGGACGCGCCCTCGAGATCGGGGATCTCGAGGGCGCGTCACCGTGTGCTCGGGAGGGGTCAGCCCACCGAGTCGTTGTACTGCTTGATCTGAGCGCTGAGCGACTCCGCGGCCTTGGTCATGGCCTGCTGCGGGTCGGTGCCGTTGAGGGCGGCCTCGAGACCGTCCTCGGAGGCCTTGCGCGCCTGCGGCATGACACCGAGGAGGCAGCCCTGCGTCGCCTTGCTCAGCTTGGTGTTCTCGAGCTGCTGCACGGCGACGTCGAAGAGCGGGTTCGCCTTGCGGTAGGTGACGTCAGCGGGCTCCTCGAGGGCGCCCTTGCTGATGGGGAAGTAGCCGGTGCCGATGTGCCACTGGGCCTGGCTCTTCGGGTCGGCGAGGAACTTCACGAAGCGCCACGCGGCCTCCTTGTTGGCGTCCTCGTGGTTCTCCCCGTTGATCCACAGCGAGGCGCCGCCGATGATCGGGCCACCCTCGGTGCCGGCCTTGATGTGCGGGTAGTTGGCGGCGCCGAGCTCCCAGCCGCCCTCCTTGGCGGCCTTGCTGTAGCCGCCGAGCTGGCCGGTCGACTCGAGCGTGATGGCGAGCTGCCCGGACTTGAACGCCGCCTGGGCGGCCTTGGTGTCGCGACCGGTGTTGGCGGCATACCCGTCCTTGACCATCTGCTGCCACCACTTGACGACCTCGACGGCCTCGGGCTGGTCGAAGAGCACCTTGGTCGCCTTGCCGTCGCGGCCGTTGCCCTGGTCGCAGTACTCCTTGCCGTCGGTGGCGATGAACTGCTCGAGCAGCCAGCCGTAGATGGCCGCGCCGAAGCCGTAGTCGGCCGGGCCGCCACCCTTCTTGGACAGCTTCTCGGCGGCGGTGCGGATCGCCGCGAGGTCCTGCGGCGGCTTCTCCGGGTCGAGGCCGGCTGCCTTGAAGAGGCTCTTGTTGTAGTAGAGCACCGGCATCGAGGTGTTGAACGGCATCGAGTTCAGCTTGTCGTCGATGCTGTAGTAGCCGGTGATGTTGGGCTGGAGGTCGGTGACGTCGAGCTTGTCGCGCTCGATGAACGACTGCATCGGGATGGTCTGCTTCGCGTCGATCATGAAGCGGGTGCCGATGTCGTAGATCTGGATGACGTCCGGCGTCGACTTGCTCTGGATCGCCGCCTTGTACTTGGTGATCGCGTCGTCGTACTTGCCGGCATATGTCGCCTTGACCTCGATCTTGCCCGTGTTCTGGGCGTTGAAGTCGGTGACGAGCTTGGTCAGCGCCTCGGCGTTGGTGCCGTCCATCGCGTGCCAGAACGCGACCGTCGTCACGCCGCTGGCCTTGTCGAGGACGTCGGCGGCCGGCGCCCCTCCGCTGGCCTTGTCGCCGCCCTCGCCGGTGCTGCCGTCACCGGTGTCGCCGCCGCCGCAGGCGGCGAGGAACAGTGACGCGGACACGATCCCCGCCGGCACGGCATACCTCAGTCGGCGTCGGCTGTGGACGCCCTTCGTCGTGGTCTTCACGTCGAACTCCTTCATTGACTACTTGACGGCGCCCGTGGTGAGCCCACGAACGATGAAGCGCTGCCCGAAGATCACGAGCAGAAGGGTGGGGAACAGCGCGAGCATGACTCCGGCGAGGACCATCCCGGGAGAGTCCGAGTCCGAGCTCTGCAGCTGGCTGATCCCGATCTGGATCGTCTGGTTCTCGGGGGCCTCGGTGGCGAGGAGCGGCCAGAAGTACATGTTCCAGGCCGACAGGGCCGACCAGATGCCGAGGGCGGCGAGGCTGGGACGGCTGAGCGGCAACAGGATCGAGAAGAGGAAGCGCACGTGCCCGGCCCCGTCGACCCGCGCCGCGTCGCGCAGCTCCATGGGGAAGGAGAGGAAGGACTGGCGCAGGAGGAACGTCCCGAAGCCGGTCGCGAGGAACGGCAGGGTGAGTCCGGCGATCGTGTCCTTGAGCCCCCACTGCGAGATGAGCAGGTAGTTCGGGATGATGATCGACTCGAACGGGATCATCATCGTCGACAGGAACACGGCGAACCAGAACCCGCGCCAGCGCAGGTTGAGGAAGACGAACGCGTATGCCGCGAGCGCGCTCGTGATCATCTGGCCGAGGGTGATGCCCAGGGTCTGCAGGACGCTGGTGAGGTACTGGTCGCCCAGCGGGATGATGTCGAGCGCCTTCGAGTAGTTCTCCGGGTGGACGCCGTTCTCGGGGTAGAGCGCCGGCGGGAAGCTGTTGGTGTCGCGCTCGCCCATGAGCGAGCCGACGAGCCCGTAGTAGACCGGGAACAGCACGATGAGGAAGAGCACCCCGAGGATGAGGTAGGTGCCGATGTTGCTCGGGCGCCGACCGGGCCTGGCTTTCTTTGGTGCGGCCTTCCCGGGCGTGGCGACCGGTTCCTTCGTCGTCACCGATGTCACCGGTAGAACACCCGCCTCTCGAGCACGCCGAACTGCAGCGCGGTGATGATGAGCACGATGACGAGCAGGACCATCGCCTGGGCCGACGCGTAGCCGTAGTTGCTGTTGTTGTTGGCGAACGCCTGCTCGTAGATGGAGTAGACCAGCGTCGTCGTCCGGTCCTCGGGCCCACCGACGGTGAGGATCTTGATCTGCCCGAAGCTCTGCAGCGAGTGGATCGTGCCGACGACGACGAGGAAGAACAGCTGCGGCGTGAGCAGCGGCATGACGATCGAGCGCTGCAGCCGCAGGCCGGACGCGCCGTCGAGCCGCGCCGCCTCGAGGACGTCCTCGGGGAGGGCGCCGAGCCCGGCCGAGAGGACGAGGAGGTTGTAGCCGATCTGCATCCACACCGTCGCCCCCGAGACCGACCACAGGGCGAGGTCGGGGTTGGTGAGCCACTGCACCTTGTCGATGCCGAAGGTGTTGAGGATGCCGTTGAGGACACCGGAGGCGGGGTTGAACAGCACCCCGAAGATCACCGACGCCGTGGCCACGGAGAAGGCGAACGGCAGCGCGAACGCGGTCCGGAAGAACCGCACGCCCTTGATCCGCGACTGCAGGAGCAGCGCGATGAGCAGGGCGATGGCGATGCTCGGGATGACCGTGAGGATCGTGAACGCGAAGGTCACCCACAGCACCTGGAGGAAGTCCGGGTCGCTGAACAGCCGCGTGTAGTTGACGAGGCCGACGAACCCGCTCGGGTTGCCGAGGATGTCGGTGCCCTGGACCGAGAGCAGGATCGACTTCACCAGCGGCCAGAAGATGAAGACGCCGAACACCACGAGGGCGGGCAGGAGGTAGAGGACCGCGACGAAGGGCTCCCGACGCGCCTCCCGGCCCGCGGGGGTCGGCGAAGGGGTCCCGCTGCGCTCTCCGGGATCCTCACCGGAGCCGTGCTCGGGGAGCACCTTCTCGCCGGACGTCGTCGTCACGTCGGTTACCTCGTCCATCGTCGTTGCGGGTGTGGCGTCATGCTAGGCGGGATTTGGGGATTTCCCGTCCACCCGGGCGTGCGATGGTGCGTTTTCTTCGCCCGCGATTCCCGGTCCCTGAACAGCACGTATGCCGTCACCGCCGGTTAGTTTGGTCGGACCATCCGCTCGGTGAGGGACTGACGCATGATCCGGTTCGACGATGTGACCAAGCAGTACCCGGACGGCACCGTGGCCGTCGACCACCTGACGCTCACGGCGCCGACGGGCAAGATCACCGTCCTCGTCGGTCCGTCGGGCTGCGGCAAGACGACGTCGCTGCGGATGGTCAACCGGATGATCGAGCCCACGAGCGGCACGATCACGCTCGACGGCCAGGACACCGGGCGCATGGACGAGGCGGAGATGCGCCGCGGGATCGGCTACGTCATCCAGCACGCCGGGCTCTTCCCGCACCGCACCGTCCTCGACAACGTCGGCACCGTCCCGCGCCTGCTCGGGTGGGACAGGAAGAAGACCCGCGACCGGTCGCGCGAGCTCCTCGAGCGGGTGGGACTGGCCCCCGAGCTGGCCGACCGCTACCCGTCCCAGCTCTCCGGAGGGCAGCAGCAGCGGGTCGGCGTGGCCCGGGCGCTCGCGGCCGACCCGCCGGTGATGCTCATGGACGAGCCGTTCAGCGCGGTCGACCCCGTCGTGCGTGACCAGCTCCAGGACGTGTTCCTCGACCTCCAGTCCGAGCTCGGCAAGACGATCGTCTTCGTCACCCACGACATCGACGAGGCGATCAAGCTGGGTGACCAGGTGGCGGTGCTGCGGGTCGGGGGCAAGCTCGCCCAGGTGTCCGACCCGGCCTACCTGCTCACGCACCCCGTGGACGACTTCGTCGCGGACTTCGTCGGTCGCGACCGGGGCTACCGCTCGCTGCAGTTCCAGCCGGCTCCGCGGCTGCCGCTGCGCTCCGAGCGCACGCTCGTGGTCGGGGAGTCGACGGTCGGCCTCACCGAGCCGTGGGTGCTCGTCGTCGACGACGAGCGCCGCCCCCTCGGCTGGGTCGAGCCCGCTCGCGTCAACGGTGAGGTCACCTCCGAGGCGCTGCACCGCGGCGGCACCGTCGCGCGGGCGTCCGGTTCGCTGCGCGGCGCGCTCGACGCGGCCCTGTCGTCCCCGTCGCGTCGCGGCGTCATCGTCGACGACTCCGGGACCCTCGTGGGGACGGTGCGCGGGCACGAGGTCCTCTCTCTCATCGAGTCGGCGGAGCGCCCGGACGTGGACCGGCCGGACGCCCTGGCCGGACACCGCGGCGAGGGCCTGGCGTGACCTGGGTCAACGACCACTGGGGCGACATCTTCACGCTCGCCCGCAGCCACGTCTGGCTGGCCGGGGTGCCGCTGATCCTCGGACTGCTCATCGCGCTGCCGCTCGGCTGGGCGGCGCGGCGCTGGTCGCGGCTCTACCCCGTGCTCATCTCGACGTCGGGCCTGCTCTACACCATCCCGAGCCTCGCGCTCTTCGTCCTCATGCCGATCATCCTCGGCACCAAGGTGCTCGACCCGGTCAACGTCGTCGTGGCCATGACGATCTACACCGTGGCCCTGCTCGTGCGGACCGTCGCGGACGGGCTCGGGTCCGTCCCGGACCACGTCCTCCAGGCAGCCCGGGCCATGGGCTACGGCGGGCTGCGCCGTTTCTTCGGGGTGGAGCTGCCGCTCGCGGTACCGGTCATCGCAGCCGGACTGCGCGTCGCGGCGGTGAGCAACGTCAGCATCGTCTCCGTCGCGTCCCTCATCGGGGTGCCCCAGCTCGGCAACCTCCTCACCGACGGCTACGACCGCTTCATCACGGCCGAGATCATCGCGGGCATCGTCGCCTGCGTCGTCCTGGCGCTCGTCTTCGACGGCCTCATCCTCCTCGGGGAACGCCTGCTCACCCCGTGGCGTCGAGCCCAGGTGGTGCGGTCGTGATCGCCAGCATCCTCGAGTGGCTCACCTCGTCGGCGACGTGGTCGGGTGACTCCGGGCTGGGCGCCCGCATCGTCCAGCACCTCTGGTACAGCCTGCTCGCCGTGGCGATCGCCGCAGTCGTCGCCATCCCGCTCGGGCTGTGGGTGGGCCACACCGGGCGCGCCAAGTGGCTCGTGACGCTCGCGAACTCCCTCCGGGCGGTGCCGACGCTGGGTCTGCTCTTCGCGGTGGCCCTGTGGCTCGGACCGAAGTTCTCGTCCGACCTCGCGTTCCTCATCCCGAGCGTCGTCGTCCTCGTCGTGCTCGTCATCCCGCCGATCCTCTCCGGTGTGTATGCCGGCGTGGAGGCTGTCGACCCGGCCGCCCGGGACGCGGCGCGCGGGATGGGGATGCGGGGGATGCAGGTCGTCCGACAGGTCGAGATCCCCAACGCTCTGCCGCTCATCCTCTCCGGGCTGCGCTCGGCGTTCCTCCAGGTCATCGCGACGGCGACGGTCGCGGCATACGTCGGTCTGGGAGGTCTGGGGCGCTACCTCATCGACGGGATCAAGACGGGCGACTACGTGTCCACGGCCGGTGGGGCGATCGTCGTCTCGCTCCTCGCGCTGGTGGTCGACGGACTTCTCGCGCTGGTCCAGCGGGCTGTCGTCTCGCCCGGCCTGACCGGTGGGACCGTCGGCCGCTCCCGCCGTGGCCGCGTCCTCCCGGAGGACACCACGGCGACGGGCGAGGCGCGTGAGCGGGCAATGGATGGGGTACGTGGCCCTGCCGGTGGAATGTCCGAGGTCGGAGGAACAGTTGACACCCCCAAGGCCTGATCACGGGTCGCCCACGCCCGTGCCCTCGGGCGCGGCCGCACGACGTCGCACCACTGCTCGACGCGCACCACGCCACCGCACCGTCTCAGCGAAGGACACCTCATGAAGCGCATGACCTCGGTACTCGCAGTCACCACGGCAGCCATCCTCGGGCTGAGCGCCTGCGGCGGCGGCTCCGACCCCCTCGACAGCTCCTCGCCGGCCGCCAGCGGCAGCGCGTCCAGCGGTGGCGCGGTCGTCATCGGATCCGCCGACTTCCCCGAGTCCGAGCTGCTCGCCGAGATCTATGCGGGCGCGCTCAAGGCGAAGGGCATCGACGCCTCGACCAAGCCCCGCATCGGCTCGCGTGAGATCTACCTCAAGGCGCTCGAGGACGGCTCGATCCAGGCCGTGCCCGAGTACACCGGAGCCCTCGGCTTCTTCTACGACAAGGCGTTCGCCGAGACCGACCCGGAGAAGGTCTACACCTCGGTGCAGGGCCTGCTCCCCGCCGAGTTCGCGATGCTCGAGAAGTCGGCCGCGGAGGACAACGACTCGATCGTCGTCACCAAGGAGACGGCCGACTCGCAGCAGCTCAAGACCATCGCGGACCTCAAGGACAAGGCTGGCGAGATGTCGCTCGGTGCGCCGCCCGAGTTCAAGGCGCGTCCGCAGGGCGTTCCGGGGCTGGCCAAGACCTACGGCGTCACCTTCGGCTCGTTCCGTGAGCTCACCGGCCAGGCGCTCGTCCAGGCCCTCAAGAACGGTCAGGTCGACGCGGCCAACATCTTCACCACGGACCCGTCGATCGCCGAGAACGGGTTCGTCTCGCTCGAGGACACCGAGAAGCTCTTCGGGTCGCAGAACATCGTCCCGCTCGTGGTGAAGGACCGGTCCGAGGAGCTCGCACCGGCGCTCAACGCCGTCTCGAAGGCGCTCACGACCGAGGTCATCTCCGGCCTGCTCAAGCAGACGGTCACGGACAAGAAGGACGCCAAGGACGTGGCAGCCGAGTTCCTCAAGGCCAACAACCTCGGCTGAGTCTGCCGGTCTGATCCTGCGGCGCCCCTCTCGACCCCGGTCGGGAGGGGCGCCGCGCGCGGTCGGGACCGTGCAGCACCGCGACCCCGGCGCCGAGTGGCGTCGGGGTGCGGGGCGGGGTCATCGCCGGTGGTGAGTGTCGTCGCCGGAGGCGCGGTCGAGTCCGGAGTCGAGCCGGGCCAGAGCGTGGTCATAGGCACCGCGAGTGCGGTCCCAGACGACCTGTTCCCCTCCGTGGTGGTCGCGGTCGAGCCACCCGTGGAAGCGCTGGGTGTGGACGGCGGTGTGGTGTCGCTGGCAGAGCAGCGCGGCGTTGGTGATGTCGGTCGCTCCGCCGTCGGCCCAGTGGACGAGATGGTGGGCGTCGCACCACGAGGCGGGAGCATCACACCCCGGATAGGTGCAGTGCCGGTCGCGCAGCCAGAGCCGCTTGATCTGGGCCGGCGTGAACCACCGCTCGGCGCGACCCAGGTCGACGACCTCTCCGCGACTGCCCAGGACCGTCGGGATGATCGTCGCGTCGCAGGCCCAGCGCCGGACGGTCTCGGGCGTGGCCAGCTCGCCGGTCGTCAGTCCTCCCAGCAGCCTTCCGCTCCCGGCCCGTCGCTGGAGGTCCTCGAGCGACACGGTCACGAACACCTGGGCCTTCGTCGAGGACCACGTCCTGTCGCCGGCCGCCTGCGCGCGGCCGATCACGGCGATGAGCGCCTCGGCGCGGCGTTGGTCATGCGGTCGCAGATCGGGTTCGCCGTCGACCGGAGCCGGCGCGGACAACGGGCCGATCGCTGCCTCGAGGACGGCCCTCCCCGACCGCGAGATGCGAAGAAGGTACTCCCACAGTCCGGGGGCGATCTCCTTGCCGGAGGACAGGGACACCCCTCGGGCGGCCCGCTCTTCGCTGTCGTCGAGGGAGCCCTCCGCTCCGTAGCGCGCGAGCAGCTCCTCGCGCAGCCGCCGGACCGTGCGGGCGTCGTGACACTCACCCAGGGTCATCAGGCCCTCCCACACGCTGTCGACGGCCTCGGGGTTCAGGTGTGGCTTGAGCAGGCGCATCTCCGAGAGCGCGACCTGGGCGGTGCCGATGCTGACGCGACCGGACACCACGGCGTCGCGAAGGATCCGGTGCCGCGACTCCCGGCACGCCTCGGCCACCCGGACGAGTCGGCTGGCACCGGCCACCGCGTAGCGGCGGTGGTGAGCCGAAACCCACTCGCGTGCAGTCTGTGGCGGGGCCTGCAGCGCGGGCTCGCCGCGGTCGAGGGCCTCGATCGTGATGGCGGCTTCGGCACCTTCGGCGACCGCTGAGAGCTCGCCCAGGGTCTCCATCCCCTGTGCGAGCTCGTCCCCGCTGGCCTGCCACAACACTGAGGGGAGAGTCGCCGCGGCCTCCCGCGCAGCACGCATCCGCTCCACGCACTCCGCGTAGGTCAGCTGCGTCGCCGTTCCCATGGAGAAGACACTACGGGTGCCCACTGACACTGCACTGACCGCGAGCATGACTGTGCTGCAACCGTATTCGGCATAGCGCATGCCTCGGATCCCACTTGTCGCACGTGGCTCAGGAGTTGCGCCTCACCGGGGAAACGTCACGAACGAGACGCATGGAAACTCATCGAGCCCCACCGACGCGACGGTCGGTGGGGCTCGAAGGTGTCGGCGGCGAGTCAGTCCCAGGGGTCGGGAGCCGCGAGGAGCTCGTCGGCGTTGGCCGGCTTCTCCACGGTGGAGCTCGCCGCCACGGACGCCTCCTCGGACGACTCCACGGTCTCGGCGCTCGACGAGGACGTGACGGCATCCGGCTGGGTGCTCGGAGGCTCACCGACGGCCGCGTCGTGTGCCGTCGTGTCGTCCGAAGCGGCCGACCGGGTTGCCGCCTCAGTCGTCGCCGCGGCACGCTCGTCGAGGCTGCCCGCGTCATCCCACGGGTCGGGCGAGGGCATGACGGCGTCAGCGTCGGCGTCGGGCTTCGACGTGGGCCCGTCCTGCGCCGGCTCGACGGCGGCCGAAGGCTCCGGCGCGGTGTCCGCGGTGGCGGTCGGAGCAGTGGGAGCCGAGACGGTGGGCTCGTCCCACGGGTCGACGTCCGCGGCAGCCGGTTCGGACTGCGCGGTCTCGGTCCTCGGCTCGGTGTCCGCGGCCTTGGCGTCAGCGAGCTCGCCAGCCTCTGGGGCGGTGGCCGGTGCGGCGGGTGCTGAGCCGGTGGGTTCGTCCCACGGGTCGACGTCATGACTCGACGCGGGCGCCGCCGACGGGTGCGCTGCCACCTGGGCGTCTGTCACCGGAGCCGACTCCGCAGCCGGCGTGTCCGTCAGCGCTGCGGTGCCGGGGGTGTCCCACGGGTCGACGTCGTCGGTCGACGCTGCAGCCGCCTGCTGCGCCTTTTCGGGTGAGGGCTCGCCCTCGGAGGCGCCGGCCTTCTCGGTGGGTGTGGAGGGCTCATCCCAGGGGTCGGCTTCCGCGGTGGGTGCGGGGGCAGCCGTCCCGGCGGTAGAGACGGGTGCGTCCCAGGGGTCGGCCTCGGCGGTGGCCGCGGGGGCAGCGGTGTCCGCGGTGGCGACCGGTGCAGGTGCGTCCCAGGGGTCGGCTTCCGCGGTGGGTGCGGAGGTGGAGGCGTCGGCGCTGGCGGTCGGGGCGGGTGCGTCCCAGGGGTCGGCCTCGGCCGTCGCCGTCTCGTCGCTCGGTGCCGCCGCCCTCGCAGCGGCGGACTCGGCCGCCG
>NZ_AVPL01000046.1 GCF_000768695.1 Knoellia aerolata DSM 18566 | reverse complement strand
AGGGGCGGCCGCCGGGGCGGCGCACGCGGCGCTCCACACCCCGAGCCCGGCGGCCCTGGCCCGCTGCTGCGCGGCGAGGTGGGCGTCGCGGTGCAGGTAGGGCTTGGCGTAGGTGTACTCCCTGCCGAAGCCGCCCTCGATGAGCGCCGTCCCGACGAGGGTGCCGTCCTGCGTGACGACGTGACGCAGCAGCCGTCCGAAGCGGTCGCGGTCGCCCTGGCTGGGGTCGAGCACGAGCTGGACCGACCGGCTCTGGACGAGGCTCTGCATCCTGCTCGCCGCCTTCTGGGCCCAGCACTCGCCCCCGGTGAGCTCCGGAGTGTCGATGCCGATGAGCCGGACCCGCTCGGTCGTGCCATCGATCCGCACCCTGATCGTGTCGCCGTCGGTGACGCCGACGACCGGGACGAGGACGGCGGCGGCCGCGCGGGGGCGGGCCGGGGCTGGGGTGGGGGCCGAGGCGGCGGCCGACGTGGGGGACGTCGACGGCGTCGCTGACGGTGCCACGGTGCTCGCCGAGACGGACGGGCCCGCGTCCGAGGACACGGCGATGGCGGTGAGCGCCACGACCCCGAGGACGCCGAACAGCGACAGCGCCAGGGCGCCGAGGCACAGGGCGATGACGACGATCCGCCCACCCCTGCGGGAACCCTGCCGACCCGTGTTCAGCACCCGGCGAACCTACTGGCTCGACCCGCGCCGACGTGGGCGAACGGCCGCTATCCGACGATGCGGGACTCGCGGTCGTAGTTCTTGCCGAGGAACTGCGGCACCAGGGCCCAGCGGAGGGCGAAGACCATGACGAGCAGCGTCGCGAGGTAGGGGAGCATCGAGACGAACTGGTGCGGGATGCCGATGCCGGAGACCTGGGCGCGCTGGGCGAGGACGTCCATGGCGGCGAAGAACGCCGCGCCGGCGAGGATGAACTGCGGGCGCCAGCCACCGAAGAAGGCGAGCGCGATCGCGAGCCAGCCGCGACCGGCGACGATCCCGTCGGCATACACGCCGGAGAAGACCATGGGCAGGTACGCACCACCGACGGCCATGAGGGCCGCCCCGACCGTGCCGGCCCACATGCGGGTCCGGGCGACGTTGATGCCGAGCGAGTCGGCCGCCTTCGGGTTCTCGCCGACCGAGCGCAGGCGCATGCCGGCGTCGGTGCGGTAGAGCCACCACCAGAGGAAGACCGACAGCCCGATGGCGACGAAGACCATGGCGTCCTGGCCGAGCACGAGGTCCGGCAGCGGCTTGATGCGCGGCGGCTCGTCGTCGCCGATGACGATCCGGTAGAGCAGCGACGCCGTGCCACCGGCGAGGAAGAACAGGGCGAGGCCCACGACGAACTGGTCCAGCCGCAGCGAGGTCGTCGCCCACGAGAGGATGAAGCCGACGACGGCCCCCGCGAGCGCGGCGACGATGAGACCGACGACGTTGCCGCCCATCTTGAGCGAGACGAGGTAGCCGACCGCGGCACCGAGGAGCATGAGCCCCTCCTGGGCGACGTTGAAGATGCCGGCGCGGCCGCTGAGCATCGTCCCCTGCGCGACGAAGAGGAACGGCACCATCGCCGTGATCGTGAGGGTGAGGAACTCGGTCATGCGAGTGCTCCCTTGGCGGCGCGTGAGGCTCGTGCCCGTCGGAACCGTTCGGTCGCGACGTCGGACATGAGGAGGAAGAGCAGGATGAGCCCCTCGAGGATGAGCACGATCTCGACCGGCGCGCCGGAGACCCGCTGCATCGAGCCGGCACCGACCTCGAGGACGGCGATGCCGAAGGCGACGAACGGGACGGCCGTGAGGGAGCCGCGGGCGATGAGCCCGATGATGATGCCGAGCAGCAGGAAGTTGGACTGGACGCCCTCGAGCGTGCGCTGGTGCACCCCGGCGACCTCGATCGCCCCGGCGAGGCCGGCCAGGGCACCCGCGACGACCATCGAGGTGACGGCGACGCGGCCGGTGCGGATGCCGTGCAGCCTGGACGCCCGCTCGTTGAGCCCGACGGCGCGCAGCTCGAAGCCGGCGACGCTGCGCTTGGCCATGACGGCGGCGACCACGGAGACGAGGACGACGATGAGGACGCCGGTGTGCATCGGCGGTCGGCCGATGCCGGGGAGGACGGCGCCCTCGCCGACGGGCAGGGTCACGGCGCCACCGGCGCCGGGGTCGGACCAGACGACGGAGGCGACGTAGTCCAGCACCTCGAACGACACGAAGTTGAGCAGCACCGTCGAGAGGATCTCGTTGATCTTGAAGGACTCCATGAGCCAGGCCGAGATCGCCGCCCAGACCGCACCGGCGAGGATGCCGACGAGGATGACGAGCGGCAGCAGGATCACCATGGGCAGCTCGGACATGGTGATGCCGACCGCGGCGGCACCGACGGTGCCGAGGATCATCTGGCCCTCCCCGCCGATGTTGAACCGGCCGGCACCGAGGGGGATCGCGAAGGCCAGCGAGAGCAGCGTCAGCGGCGCCCACTTGTGCAGGGTCTGCACGAAACCGGTCTGGTTCCGGAACGAGTTGGTGAGGACGGCCCGGAACGCCTCGGTCGGGTCGTGCCCGAGCGCGGTGATGATGATGCCGACGACGACGAACGCGGCCAGGACGGCGACGGCATACGGGATGGCGGCGAACGCGAAGGACCTGGCGCGCTGCGACAGCGGCGGGGCGACGGCGACGTCGGTGACCTCGGTGGCACCCGGGTTCTCGGTGACGTCGTTGCTCACGCGCCCACTCCTGTCATGAGGCGACCGAGGTCGTAGGGGTTGGCCTCGCCGCGGGCGAACTCGCCGACGAGCCGGCCGGAGTAGGCGACGGTGACGCGGTCCGCGAGGGCGAGCACCTCGTCGAGGTCCTCCGAGATGACGATGACGACGCACCCGTCGGCCGCGGCGCGGCGCACCCGGTCGTAGACGAACTGGGTCGAGCGGATGTCGAGCCCGCGCGTGGGGTTGTGCAGCAGGAGCAGCGTGGGTTCGTGGGCGAACGCCCGCGCGAGGATGACGCGCTGGATGTTGCCGCCCGAGAGCTGGCCGCAGGGTGTCGCGGCGCTGGGCGTCTTGACGTTGAACTCCTTGATCGCCTCGACGGCCTCGCTGCGCGCGGCGCGCCAGTTGATCATCCCGGCCCGCGAACGGGTCCGGTGCGACCCGAGGACGAGGTTCTCGGTGATGCCCGCCCCGGGGAGGATGCCGTCGCGCTGACGGTCCTCGGGGACGTAGACGACGCCGCGGCGCAGCCACGTCGCGGTGGGACGCCCGACGAGCTCCTCGCCGTCGACGACGAGCGAGCCGGTCGCGGTGCGGGTGCCGGTGAGGGCCTCCGCGAGCTCGCCCTGGCCGTTGCCGGCGACACCGGCGATGCCGAGGATCTCCCCCGGTCGCAGGGAGAGCGACACGTCGTCGACGAGCGGCTTGCCGCCGGACCCTGCGACGGTGAGGCCGCGGACGGTGACCCGTGCAGGGGTGTGGGTCACCGTGCCCGCGGCCGCTCCCCCGGACGGAGCCTTCTGCGCACCCGGCAGGGCGTGCGTCAGGGTGGCTTCGCCGAGCTCCTCCTCACCGAGGGCGACCTGGGCCGCCTCGGCCAGCGCGGCCGCCTCGGCGTCCCCACCGGCGACCTCACCGATCATCGTCGCGGCGAGGTCATCGGCCGTGGTGTCGGCCTTGTCGACCGTGGTGATCCACCGGCCGTCCCGCATGATCGTCATCCGGTCGCAGACCTCCATGGTCTCGCGGATCTTGTGCGTGATGAGGACGACCGACATCCCGTCGTCGACGATCGCGCGCATCGAGGAGAAGAGGTCGTCGACCTCCTGCGGGGTGAGGTTGGTCGTGGGCTCGTCGAGGACGAGGATGCGCGCGCCGCGGTAGAGCGCCTTGAGGATCTCGACGCGCTGACGCACGCCCACCGGCAGGTCGGCGACGCGGGCGCTGGGGTCGACGGTGAGGCCGAACCGCTCGGACAGCTCGGTGATCCGTTGCGCCGGGGTCTGCGACGAGCCGTCCGCCGCGGTGAGCGTCGAGGAGTCCGTGCCGAGGACGATGTTCTCGGCGACGGTGAAGACGTCCACCTGGAGGAAGTTCTGGTGGACCATGCCGATGCCGTGGGCGATCGCGTCTCGGGGCGAGCGGATCTCGACCTCGCGGTCGTCGACGGAGACCGTCCCCGAGTCCGGCGCGTAGAGGCCGTAGAGGACGTTCATCAGCGTGGTCTTGCCGGCCCCGTTGCCTCCGAGCAGGCCGTGGATCTCGCGTTCTGCGACGGTGAAGTCGACCCCGTCGAGAGCCACGACCGGCCCGAAGGTCTTCCGGATCCCGGACATCCGGAGCAACGGTCAGCCGATCTTCGCGGTGTTGAGCTCGACCTTGACCGCGCCGGACTTCACGTCCTCCATCGCCTTGTCGACGGCGGCCTTCGCGTCGGCGGGCACGCTGTCGGACATCTCGATCGTCACGCCGGTGTCGAAGCCGAGGAGGTAGTTGCCCTTCTCCTCGCCGCCGCCGATCTTGCCGAGGACCTCGGCGAGCGGCTTGTCGAAGTCGTAGACGAGGCTGCCCGCGTAGTGCTCGCCCGCGGCCGCGGACTTGTCCGTGTACTTGGCGGTGACCCAGCCGTCGCCGGCCGGTCGGCCCTCGAACGCCTGGAAGGTCCCGGTCGAGCCGACGTTGAGCGAGCCGACGATGACGTCGGCACCCTGGCCGAGCAGCTGGGTGGTGAACTGCTGCGCCTTGGCGGCGTCGTTGAAGTCACCCGTCCAGACCGGCTTGATCGTGGCCTTCGCCCCGGAGTCCTCGATCGCCTGCTCCATCGCGTGGACCTCGGCCATCGAGAACGGGAGGGAGAGGCCACCGACGTAGCCGATGGTGCCGGTCTTGCTCAGCTTGGTGGCGAAGACACCCATCCCGTAGAAGCCGAGGTGGAACTGGCGGTCGATGGTCCAGACGTTGGCCGGCTGGTCCTTGGGGAGGCCGTCGTACTCGGCGATGAAGTTGACGTCCGGGTTGTTCTTGGCGACCTTGGCGGTGGCGTCGTAGAACTGCGAACCGTGGGTCCACACGACCGTGGCGCCGTCGCCGACGGCCTCGGTGAGGCGGGCCTCGACGTCGGTGACGGCGACCTTCTCGCTGAACGAGATCTCGGCGCCGGCCGACTCGGCGGCCTTGAGCGCCCTGAGGCCGATGGCGTTGTAGTCGGCGTCGTTCGTGGGGCCGGAGAAGATGGCGGCGATGACCTGCTTGTCGCCACCTCCGTCACCGTCCCCGGTGCTGGCCTCGGGGTCGTCGCTGCCGCCGCACCCGGCGAGCACGAGCGCGGAGATCGAGGCGAAGGCGAGGGTCGTGGCCGCGCGACGGGTCAGGCGTCCCGTGGCGGTGGAGGCGGTGAGGGGGGAGCGCAGAACGGTCATGACGAGTCCTCTGGTGGACGGGACCGACGCATGGGGGCGGGGGTCGGTCACTCGGTGTGCCCGAAAGTCTGTTGCGTCGGGCCAAGGACCCTCACTGGCAGCACCTGCCCAAGGGTGACCCGGTCAGTTGGCAGTCTCGACCGAACCACACCCCTTCTGTTGCGGGCTCGTGACGCGTTCGTTGCCAAAGGCCACCGTATGCCGTCCGCCCACGCCGGGTGCCCCCCGCAGGCCGGCGCCGGCGTGGCCGACGCCGGGGCCGGCATACGGGGCCGGCTTGCGACGTTGGACGCGACGTGGACGTCTGGGACTCGATCGTCGTCGGTGCCGGCCAGGGAGGTCTGGCCGCGTCCCACTTCCTGACCCACCGAGGCGTCGACCACCTCGTGCTCGACGCCAACCCGGCACCCGGCGGGGCGTGGCAGCACCGCTGGGACTCCCTGACGATGGACGACGTCCACGGCGTGGCCGACCTCCCCGGCCAGCCCGCACCGGCCCGGTCCGGCGAGCGGGCGAACCTCGCGGTCCCGAGCTGGTTCGCCGACTACGAGCAGCGGCAGCACGTCCCGGTCGAGCGGCCCGTCGACGTCACCGCGGTCACGAGCGAGGGCGACCTGCTCGTCGTCCACGCCGGGGACCGCCGGTGGCGGACCCGCACCCTCGTCAACGCCACCGGGACGTGGACGCGGCCGAACTGGCCCGACCACCCCGGGGTGGCCGACTTCGCCGGCGAACAGTTCCATACGGCCACCTACCCCGGCGCGGAGCACCTGCGCGGCAGGCGGGTCGTCGTCGTCGGCGCGGGGGCATCGGCGGTCCAGCTCATCGGCGAGCTCGCACCCGTCGCCGACGTCGTGTGGGTCAGCCGCCGACCACCGCAGTGGCGCACGGGCGAGTTCGGGCCGGAGACGGGCCTGCAGGTCGTCACCGAGGTCGAGCGACGGGTCGTCGCCGGGCTCCCCCCGACGAGTGTCGTCGGCGCGACCGGCCTCATGCTGCGCGAGCAGGAACAGGCGGCGGCGCGGCTCGGCGCGTACGACGACCCGCGCCCCATGTTCGAGCGCCTCGAGGAGCACGGGGCGAGGTGGTCCGACGGGACGCTCGAGCGAGCCGACGCCATCCTCTGGGCGACCGGCTTCCGCTCGGCCGTCGACCACCTCGACCCGCTGGGCCTGCGCGGGCCGCAGGGCGGGATCCCGCTCCTGCGCGTGCCCGGCAACGTGCAGGCCGCCACGACGGCCGCCCGCGACCCGCGGGTCCACCTCGTCGGGTACGGACCCTCGGCGAGCACCATCGGGGCGAGCCGCGCCGCACGCCGGGCCGCCATGGAGGTCGCCCGGCGGGTGGGGGCGACCCCCGCCCGCCCGGACCGACCGGCGCGTGCCGAACCCGAGGAATTGGCGAGTTAGGTGCGCAGGGTCACTCGCCTCACTCGGAGAGGCTGGCCTCGAGGCTGATCGGCACCGCCTTGAGCGCCTGGCTCACGGGGCAGCCCTCCTTGGCGCCCTCGGCCGCGGCCTGGAAGTCCTCGGCGGACATGCCGGGGACGGCGCCGACGACCGAGAGCACGATGCCGGTGATGCCGGTGCCGGGCACGAACGTCACGGCGGCGGTCGTGTCGAGGGAGGTCGGCGGGGTGCCGGCCTTGGCCAGGGCGCCGGAGAAGGCCATGTTGAAGCAGGACGAGTGCGCCGCGGCGATGAGCTCCTCGGGGCTGGTCTTCCCGTTCGCCTCCTCGGCGCGAGAGGGCCAGCTCACGTCGAAGGTGCCGACGCCGGACGACTCGAGGGTGACCTGGCCGTTGCCGGTGAGGAGGTCGCCCTCCCAGTGGTTCGTGGCCGTGCGGGTGGTTCCTGCCATGGCGTTCTCCTTGGATCGTCGAGGTGGCTGACCTGCCCAGCCTGTCGTGCGACCCGTGCGCACACAAGGCCGGGTGCCGGTCACGTCCGCCCGCGGACCGCCCACGCCACCGCCGTGACCTCGAACGGACCGTCCGGGAAGCACAGTCGGCACTCCTCGCGCAGCTCCTCCCGCCCGGCCGGGTCGAGGGCGGCGACGTGGTCGCCCGCCGGCCCGACCCCGAACGTGTACGGCTCCCACCACTCCTCGAAGTCCGGGTGGGCCACGGTCACCGACAGCTCCGCGGCCTCGACCTCCAGCAGACCGGCCTCGAGGGCGAGCTCGGCCAGGTGGCCCTCGCGCGCCCCGGCCCGCTCCGACTCGTCCACGACCCGCGGGTCGAGCCGCCGGGCCGCCGACCAGAACGGGCTCAGCGGCGAGCGGTCACCGGCGAGGTCCCAGACGCACGCGGCGACCTGGCCGTGGCGCCGCGTCACCCGGGCCATCTCGGCGAGCCCGGTGACGGGGTCCTGCATGAAGTGGACGACGAGCTGCGCGAGGGCGTGGTCGAAGATCCCGTCGGCGAACGGGAGCTGCTCGGCCGGGACGCGGTGGACCTCGACGAGCGGGAACCTCGACCGGCACGCGTCGACGAACGGCGCCGACGGGTCGACCGCGACGACGTGGGCCGCCCCGGCCCGCTCGACGAGGACCCCGGTGAGCGCCCCCGGCCCGCAGCCGACGTCGAGCACCCGGTCGCCCCGGCGCACCCCCGCCCAGCCGGCGAACTCGGTCGCCAGCGGCGCGGAGTAGCGCCCCATGAAGCGGTCGTAGGCCGCACTCGCGACGTCGAAGGTCACGCCGTCGACGGTACGCCGTTGCGGTCTGACGAACACTTGTATACATTCGACTGACTTGCACACAACAAACAAGGAGTATGCCGTGACCGCTCGCCCGTGCTTCCACCTCGCCGTCCCCGTCGACGACATCGCCGCTGCCCGGGCGTTCTACGGCGGCGTGCTCGGCCTGTCCGAGGGGCGCTCCGCCGAGCAGTGGATCGACTGGAACTTCTACGGCCACCAGGTCGTGACCCACGAGGTCGCGGTCCACCCCGGCCCCGCCGGTCACAACCACGTCGACGCCCACGAGGTCCCGGTGCCGCACTTCGGCGCCGTGCTCGCCACCGGCGACTTCCACGACCTCGCCGAGAAGATGAAGGCGGCCGGGGCGAGGTTCGTCATCGAGCCCTACCTGAGGTTCGCGGGCCAGCCGGGCGAGCAGTGGACGATGTTCTTCCTCGACCCCGCGGGCAACGCGATGGAGTTCAAGGCGTTCGCCGACGAGTCGCAGATCTTCGCGAAGTAGGTCGCGTGACCACCGAGGTCTCCACCACGCGGTCGTCGACCAAGGCCGAGCGCGTGCGGCAGGCGGTGCTCGCCGACATCGTGTCGGGGGCGCTGCCGGCCGGCGCGCCGCTCGACGAGGTGGTCCTCGCCGGGCAGCACGCGGTCTCGCGCACCCCGGTCCGCGAGGCGCTGCGTCGCCTGCAGAGTGACGGCCTCCTGGAGCCCGGGCCGCGCCGACAGCTCCTCGTCGTCGACGTCTCCCCCGCCCGCCGCCGCGAGGTCACCACCCTGAGGGTCGCGCTGGAGGGGGCGGCCGCCGTGCACGCCTGCACGACCCGCGACGACGACGACCTCGACCGGCTCGAGCTGCTCGTGCTCAAGCAGCGTCGCGCCGCTGACGCCGGGGACGCGGAGACGTTCCTGCGCCTCGACGAGGAGTTCCACCTGGCGCTCGCCGGCGCCGCGCGCATGCCGACGCTCTCGCGGATGCTCGCCCAGCTCGGCGCGTTCGTGAGGCTCGGCCGCCTCGGCGAGGTCACGACCGCGACGCACCTGCGTGGGCTCGTCCGCGAGCACGAGGAGCTCCTCGCCCTGCTGCGGTCGCGCGCCGCGGACGACCTCCGCGCGCGGCTCGCGACGCACATCGAGCAGACCGCACCTCGAACCTGACCACCGGTCACAGGCTCGGCGGCTACGTTCTCGCGCCATGGACGTCCCCGCCGAGCTGACCGCGCGCCTGGGTGCCGCGACCCCCGGCCTGGCAGCGGGCGCGCTCGTCCTCGCCGTCCTCGTCGCACTGCTCGTCGCCCTCGCCCCGGCGCTCTGGCTGCGGCTGCGGATCGCCGTGACGCTCGTCCACGAGCTCGGCCACGCCGTCGTCGGCGTCCTCTCCGGCCGCCGCTTCACCGGGTTCGTCGTCCGCGGCGACATGTCCGGGCACGCCGTCACCGTCGGACCCGCCCGCGGTGTCGGCCGGGTCGCGACGACGTGGGCGGGCTACCCGGTCCCGCCGCTCGTCGGCCTGCTCATGCTGTATGCCGTCTCCACCGGGTACGCCGCCACGCTCCTGTTCGCGTGCCTGCTCACCCTCGCCGTCGTGCTCGTCTTCGTGCGCTCCGCGGGGACGCTCTTCGCCGTGCTCGCCGCGGGTGCCGGGATCGGGGCGCTGTGGTGGTGGCGCGACAACGAGGTCCAGGCCCTCGTCGTCGCCGCCACCGGGCTCGTGCTCATCGTCGGGGGCTGGCGCCACCTCGGCGCGGTCGCGTCAGCGGGCCGGCGCGACCCGGGAAGTGACGCGGTCGTGCTCAGCCGGCTGACCGGCATACCGGCCTGGGGGTGGATCGCGACGTTCGGCGCGGTGCACGCCGGTGCCACGTGGGGGGCCGCGCTCCTGCTCCTCGACCTCACCTGAGCCGACGGGTCAGTGGGTCAGTCACCCGCGGGACGGTCGGAGCGGGGGCCGACCGGGCCGCTGGCCGCGCTCGCGCGGCGGCTGCCGGCGAGGGTCTGGAAGCTGCGGGCGTAGGTCGGCTCGATCGTCGACACGATGCGCGGGTCCGGCCGGGCGCTCGTCGGCACGGGGGTGTGGTGGTAGTCGGCCTGGACGCGTTCGGGCGTCACGTCGATGACCGCGAAACCGTGCGAGATGCCGTCGATGTAGCGCAGCCACGGATTGAGCTGCTGGGCGGCGCCGATGGCCTGACGGGTGGCACCGACGACGACCTCCGGCGGCTGGCCGGCGAGCTGGGGCGTGCCGGCGAGGACCTCGACGAACCCGTCGCTCGTCACGCTGGGGCAGACGAACTCGACGCCCGCGGAGGTGTAGCTCGGGCTGCCGGGGGCCGAGGCCACGGGCAGGTCGCAGACGAACGACGCGTGGATGTCGCCGGTGAGCACGACCATGTCACCCGCGTCGGCGCTGGGCTGCGCGGCCGCGTGGGTGAGGAGGTTCGTGCGGTCGGCGGTGTAGCCGTCCCACTGGTCGGCGTTGACGAACGTGAAGCCGGGGGCCCCGAGGGCGGCGCCCGGGTAGAGGACCGGCGAGACCATGACCTGGTTGCCGAAGAGGTGCCAGCGACGGCCCTGCTCCGCGAGGCCGTCCTTGACCCAGGTGAGCTGCTCCGGCTCGGGCAGGTGCCGCGCCGGGTGCGCGATCGCGCCGTCGATGGCGGGGTTGACCCCGATCGGCACGAAGCCGTCGAACGGGACGCCCGGGACGGTGACCTGGAGGCTGCGGTTCTGGCGGGTCTCGAGGACCGACAGGTCGCCGAGGTCGCCGAAGGTGAACCGCTTGAAGAAGCGGGTGCCCCGGTGCGGGGTGTCCTGCGACTGGTCGGGGAGGCGGAACGGCATCCACTCGAGGTACGCCTGCATGGCCTCCGCGCGGCGGGCCAGGTAGTCGCCCTCCGACCCCTGGTGGTTGCCGGCCCCTGCGGCCCAGGCGTTGTTGGCGACCTCGTGGTCGTCGAAGATCGTGATCCACGGGTGCTGCCGGTGCGCGGCCTGCAGGTCCGCGTCGGCCTTGTGCAGGGCGTGGCGCAGGCGGTAGCCCTCGAGGTCGATCGTCTCCGTTGCGGGCTGGCTGTCGCGCACGCCCCGGAGCGACTCGGGGCCGTAGCGGTCGGCGCCATTGCCGTACTCGTAGAGGTAGTCGCCGACGTGCAGGACGAAGTCGAGGTCGTCGCGCTGCGCGATCGAGCGGTAGGCCGTGAAGTACCCGCCCGTGTAGTTGCTGCAGCTGACGAGGGCCAGCCGGAGGGCGTGCGTCTCGCCGGCGACGTCACCGGCGGTCTGGGTGCGGCCGGTCCCGGAGAACTCTCCGAGACTCTGGAAGCGGTAGAAGTAGCGGGTGTAGGGGTCGAGCCCCCGGACATCGACCTTGACGGTGTGGTCGGTGTCCGGGCTCGTCATCACGGTGCCGTGCGCCACGACCCGCGTGAAACGGGCGTCGCGGGAGACCTGCCAGCGCACGGGGAGGGGCGCGCCCAGGCCGCTGCCGGGAGCGGCGACCGGGTCGCCCTTGCGCCGCGGTGGCGGCGTGGCCCGGGTCCAGATGACGACGGCGTCCGCGGTCGGGTCGCCGCTGGCGACGCCGTAGCCGAAGATGCCCTTGCTCGCCGGCGCGGCGGCGGCCGCCGGGTCGAACACGCGGGGGACGGCGAGGGCCGCGCCCGCGGCGGCCACGCCCTTGAGGAGACTGCGACGGTCGAGCGAGGCGTTCGTCATGACCGGAGGCTATTCCTGCCCCGCCGCCTCCGGAGGCAGAACGACTTTTTGCGCATTTGTGCACGGACCCGGGACGGCGAACGTCCGCTGGAAGGGTGCACAAATGCGCAATAAGTCGGGTTTGGGCCGGGCTGGGGCCGGGCTGGGGCCGGGCGGCAGGACGCCCGCCCTGCGCGGTGCGCCGGGCTACCAGTCGTGACCGTGGGTGATGAGGGCCGACTCCATCTCGAAGCGCTCGCTGCGGGACAACGTTCCACGGCCCTCGGGCACGGGCAGCTCGACGCTGCGGCAGTAGTCCCGCAACGCCAGGTCGTAGGCCAGGGTGCTGGCGGCCAGCCGCTCGGCCTTCCACGGCTGGTTGCCGGCCTCGACCTCGCGCACGTGCTCGGCCAGCCGGGCCAGCTCCAGGGCGAGGAGCACGGGTGGCAGCGGCTCCTTCTTCGGGCGCTGCCGCACGGCGACGACCACCGACGTCAGGGCGCAGAACATCACCAGCGCGACCATGCCGAGGGTGATGACCATCCCGCTCACCTCACGACCATTGTCCCCCGACTCGTCGCCAAGCTCAACGTCGTGCTCGACGCCTCGTCGCGTCTGGCCCCCGCCCGGATCCGACCTGCATAGTGGGAGGCATGACGACGGATCGCGCATCGGTCGAGCACTGGGTGGCCGGCTATGTCGTCGCGTGGCGCACCGCCGGCACCGCGCCCCTGTCCGACCTGTTCACGGCGGACGCGACCTACTCGCCGTCGCCCTGGGCGTCACCGCTGCGGGGACTGGCCGAGATCGGGCCGTGGTGGGAGGCCGAGCGGGACGGTCCCGACGAGGAGTTCACCCTCACGCACGAGGTGGTGGCCGTGGACGGCAGCACCGCGGTCGTGCGTGTGGCCGTCGAGTACCCGACCTCCCGGTGGCGCGACCTCTGGGTCATGACCTTTGCGCCGGACGGGCGAGCCACCTCTTTCGAGGAGTGGCCCTTCGCGCCCGCCCAGCCCGACGGCCACGCCTGACCCTGCACCCACGGTCTAACGCGCGGAGGCGGAGGCGGAGGACCGACTTATTGCGCATGTGTGCCCCGGATCCGCAACGGCGAACGTCCGCTGGAAGGGTGCACAAATGCGCAATAAGTCGGCGCTATAGGTCGGCTGTCAGGCTGAGCCGCCCGGGGCGGCGAGTCGCTACTTCTTGAGGTCGTAGCGGTCGAGGTCCATGACCTTGGCCCACGCGGCGACGAAGTCGCGCACGAACTTCTCCTGGGCGTCGTCGGAGGCGTACGCCTCGGCGACGGCGCGCAGCTCGGAGTTCGAGCCGAAGACGAGGTCGGCGCGGGTGCCCGTCCACGACTGGCCCTGCGCGCCGCTGCCCACGAAGGTGTCCGAGCTCGACTCCGGCGTCCACGTCGTCCCCAGGTCCAGCAGGTTGACGAAGTAGTCGTTGGTCAGCGTGCCGACCCGGTCGGTGAGCACGCCGGCGGTCGAGCCGCCCGAGTTCGCGCCGAGGACCCGCAGGCCACCGACGAGGACGGTCATCTCCGGCGCGGACAGGCCGAGGAGGTTGGCGCGGTCGACGAGGAGGTACTCCGCCGGGAGCGTGTTGTCGCGACGCTCGTAGTTGCGGAACCCGTCGGAGGTCGGCTCGAGCCACGCGAAGGACTCGACGTCGGTCTGCTCCTGCGTCGCGTCGCCGCGGCCGGGGCTGAACGGCACCTCGACCTCGACACCGGCAGCGCGAGCGGCCTGCTCGACACCGACGTTGCCGGCGAGGACGACGAGGTCGGCGAACGAGACGTTGACGTCGGCAGCGATGCCCTCGAGCGTCTGGACGATCGCCGTGAGCTCGGTCGGGTCGTTGACGTCCCAGCTGCGCTGCGGCTCGAGGCGGATGCGCCCACCGTTGGCGCCGCCGCGCTTGTCCGACGTGCGGTGGCTGCCGGCGGCGGCCCACGCGGTCCTCACGAGCTGGCTCACGGACAGGTCCGACTCGGCGAGGCGGGCCTTGGCGGCGGCGATGTCCTCCGCCGTGGTGCCGAGCTCGTTCGCGGGGATCGGGTCCTGCCAGAGGAGCTCCTCCTGCGGGACCTCGGGGCCGAGGTAGCGGTCGACCGGACCCATGTCGCGGTGGGTGAGCTTGTACCAGGCGCGGGCGAACGCGTCGGCGAACTCCTGCGGGTTGTCGTGGAAGCGCTTGGAGATCGGCCCGTAGATCGGGTCGAAGCGCAGCGCAAGGTCGGTGGTGAGCATGCGCGGCTCGCGCTTGCCGTCACCGAAAGCCTCCGGCACGAGGCCGTCGCCGGCGCCGTTCTTCGGCCTCCACTGGTTCGCACCGGCCGGTGACTGCGTGAGCTCCCAGTCGTAGGCGAAGAGGATGTGGAAGAACTCGTTGTCCCAGCGGGTCGGGTGGTAGGTCCAGGTGACCTCGAGCCCGCTCGTGATGGTGTCGAGGCCCTTGCCGGAGTTGAAGTCGCTGATCCAGCCGAGGCCGTTGTTCTCGATCGGGGCCGCCTCGGGCTCCGGGCCGACGTGCGCTCCGGGGTCACCCGCGCCGTGGGTCTTGCCGAACGTGTGGCCACCGGCGATGAGCGCGACGGTCTCCTCGTCGTTCATGGCCATGCGGCTGAAGGTGTCGCGGATGTCGATGGCCGACAGCAGCGGGTCCGGGTTGGCGTTGGGGCCCTCGGGGTTGACGTAGATGAGGCCCATCTGGACCGCGGCGAGCGGGTTCTCGAGCTTGCGGTCGCCGGAGTAGCGGTCGTCACCGAGCCACTCGTTCTCCGGGCCCCAGTAGACGTCGTCGTCGGGCTCCCACGCGTCGACGCGGCCGCCGGCGAAGCCGAAGGTCTCGAAGCCCATGGACTCGAGCGAGACGTTGCCGGCGAGGATCATGAGGTCGGCCCACGAGAGGGACGCGCCGTACTTCTTCTTCACCGGCCACAGCAGACGGCGGGCCTTGTCGAGGTTGCCGTTGTCGGGCCAGGAGTTGAGCGGGGCGAAGCGCTGCTGGCCGGTGCCACCGCCACCGCGGCCGTCCTGGACGCGGTAGGTGCCGGCGCTGTGCCACGCCATCCGGATCATGAACGGGCCGTAGTTGCCGAAGTCCGCGGGCCACCAGTCCTGCGACTGCGTGAGGAGCTGGGCGATGTCCTGCTTGACCTCGGCGAGGTCGAGGGCCTGGAACGCCTCGGCGTAGACGAAGTCCGCACCGAGCGGGTTCACGACCGGCTGGTTCTTGGCGAGGATCTTGAGGTTGAGCCGGTTCGGCCACCAGACGCGGTTGACGTCACCCTGGGTGGGGTGCGCCGCGGCGCCGTGCATGACCGGGCAGCCACCGACCCCGGCGGCCTCCTCGGGGGTGGAGACGTCCGCAGGGGTGGTCGGCGCCTCCTGGTTCATCTCCTTGACCTCGGCCTCGTCGGGCATGTTGTCGTTGACGGTCATCGGCGTCCTTCCGCTGTGGTGCTGTCGGTGTCTGTGCTGGTCGGGGTGGTGGGAGTGGTGGTGTGAGTGGTGGCATGCGGTGCGGTCCGGCAGGGCTCGCAGAGGCCCCAGTAGATGACCTCGGCCTCGTCGACGGCGAAGCCGTCCGGGTCCGAGGCGTGCAGGCAGGGTGTCTCTCCGACGGCGCAGGCGACATCGGTGATCGAGCCGCACTGCCGGCACACGGCGTGGTGGTGGTTGTCGCCCGCCTGGAGCTCGTAGCGCGCGACCGAGCCGGTGGGCTGGATCCGCCGCACGAGGCGCGCGTCCGTGAGCGCGCCGAGGCAGTCGTAGACGGCCTGGTGGGAGACGGACGTATGCCGTCCGCGGACCGTCTGGATGACCGTCGCCGTGTCCGCGTGCGGGTTCTCGTGCAACGCGTGGAGGACGGCGACCCGGGGCCGCGTGACGCGGAGGTGGGCCTCACGCAGCAGCCCCTCGACGTCCGGAATCACCCGTCCAGCGTCGCTCCTTTTCTGGAACGTGTCAAGAAAGATGGCCCATTCGAGCTATTCCTCACGGGCTGAGGTCGAGGACGGTCTCGCGGCGGCCGCGGCGCACGAGGTAGCCGTGCCAGAGGAGGCGTGCGGCGGTGGACCGGTGGGGTCGCCACCGCTCCCCGATGGCCTCGAGCGCCCTCTGGTCGGGGACCTCGGCGAGGCCCAGCCGCTCGGCGACGGCCACCTGGAGCGCGCGGTCCCCGACCGGCCAGACGTCGGGACGGTCGAGGCAGGCGAGGAGGTAGGCCTCGGCGGTCCACCGGCCGATGCCCGGGAGCGCGACGAGCGCCGCGGCCACCTCGACGTCGGGCAGGGTGGCGAGCCGGTCGAGGTCGAGACCACCGTCGGCGACGGCCGCGGCGAGGCCGCGCAGGTAGCGGTCCTTCTGCCGCGAGACCCCGTCGGCGCGCAGCTCCTCGGGGGTCGTGGCGAGCACCGCAGTGGGTGTCATCGCCCGGGTCCGCACCCGGATCCGGGCGTAGGTCGCGGCCGCCGAGGCGAGCGAGACCTGCTGCTCGAGGATGAGGAGCACCAGGCTGGGGAAGCCAGGAGGCCTGGACCACCGCTCCGGCGTGCCGTGGTCGGCCAGCTCGGCGGCGAGGTGCTCGTCCGTGGCGGCCACCGTGGTGACGTGGCGGTGCCAGTCGTCCGGGTGCACGACGCTCAGGGGGTGAGGTCGACGGCCTGCGCCGCCCACTCCCAGATGCGGCGACGCTCGTCGGAGGTCGGCCGGGTCCTCGGCAGGAAGGACGTCGGGCGCTCGCGGCGGTCCATCCACAGCCCGCCACCGCGGGGGCGCGGCTGGGACGCGATGAGCCAGGTCGTCGTGTCGGCGCCGGTGTCGACGTTGCGCAGGACCGGGCCCATGACCTTGTCGAACGCGGGGAGGGAGTCCGTGACACCGGGGGTCGCGGCCCAGCCGGGGTGCATCGCGTAGACGGAGATGCCGTCCCTCGCCCAGCGGGTCGTGAGGATCGGGAGCAGCTCCACCTGGGTGCGCTTGCTGCGGGCGTAGGCCGTCGAGCCGGAGTACTCGCCGTGCGTGTAGTCGGGGTCGTCGACGGGGAGCTTCTGGGTGTACATGCCGCCCGAGGTGACGAAGACGACGCGGGCGTCGCGTCCCTTCATGGCGGGGCGGAGCAGCTCGGTGAGCAGGACCGGGCCGAGGACGTGGATCGACATCGACAGCTCATGGCCCTGCGGGGACTCCGCGCGCTCGGGCGGCATCGCGCCGGCGTTGTGGACGAGGCCGTCGAGGGGCGGTCCGTCGGCGAGGATCCTTGCGGCACAGTCCCGGACGCTGTCGAGGTCGCCGATGTCGCACTTCCACGTCGTCGACGCACCCCGCAGCTCGGCGGCGATGTCGGCCGCCTTGTCGGTGTTGCGGACGATGAGGTGGACGTGGGCGCCGAGGTCGCTGAGCTGCCGGGCGGTGGCGGTGCCGAGGCCCGAGGTCGCACCGGTGACGGCGACGTGGCGGCCGGCGAGGGCCCCGATGGCGGGGTCGGCCGGCCACGTCGGGAGGCGACGGCGGACGGCATACCCGATCTTCGAGAAGCCGGGCACGACGCTCCGGTCGAGCGCGGTGTCGAGGGCACGGGCGAAGGGGCTGACGGTCATGTCCCGACCCTACGTGCGCCCGCTGGGAGGATGCCGGTGCTCCTAGGCTGGCGGCATGAGTGAGACGAGCGGGTCCGGGGCCGGAACGACTGCACCGATCGAGCTGGGGCTCGACACGTTCGGCGACATCGCCCTCGGCGCGGACGGCTCGCCGCTGCCCGCGGCGACGGTGATCCGCGAGGTGCTCGCCGAGGGCCAGCTCGCCGACCGGCTCGGCCTGGACTTCTTCGGCGTCGGGGAGCACCACCGGCCGGACTACGCGGTGTCGGCGCCGGACACGGTGCTCGCCGGCCTGGCGACGACGACGACGCGCATCCGGCTCGGCACGTCGGTGACCGTGCTGTCGTCGGACGACCCGATCCGGGTGTTCCAGCGCTTCTCGACCGTCGACGCTCTCTCCAACGGCCGGGCCGAGATCACCGTCGGGCGCGGGTCGTTCATCGAGTCGTTCCCGCTGTTCGGGTTGTCGCTGGACGACTACGAGGCGCTGTTCAGCGAGAAGCTCGACCTGCTCGCCGAGGTGCTCAAGGAGGAGCCGTTCGAGTGGTCCGGGACGATCCGGCCGCCGGTGTCGGCGGGTCCGGTCATGCCGCCGACCGAGTCCGGCCACCTGCGCACGTGGGTCGGTGTCGGCGGGACGCCGCAGTCGGTCGTGCGGGCGGCGCAGTACGGCTTCCCGGTCGTCATCGCGATCATCGGTGGGCAGAGCGCGGCGTTCGAGCCGCTCGCCGACCTCTACCGGCGGGCGTGCGCCCAGTTCGGGCACGAGGGCCTGCCGATCGGGGTGCACTCCCCGGGCCACGTCGCGGCCACCGACGAGCAGGCGGTCGAGGAGTACCTGCCGCACTTCCTCCACCAGATGCGCAAGATCGGCAGTGAGCGCGGGTGGGCGCCGATGTCGGAGGCGGCCGCGCGGGCGCAGATGTCGCCGGAGGGTGCGGTCTACTGCGGGTCGCCCGACACGGTGGCGCGCAAGGTCGCCGCGACGATGCAGGTGCTCGGGGCGTCGCGCTTCCAGTTCAAGTACTCCAACGGCCACCTCCCGCACGGCCTGCGGATGGAGTCGATCCGGCTGTTCGCCGAGGAGGTCGCGCCGCGCGTGCGCGAGCTCATGGGGGCCGGGGCGGCCAACTGACCGGCGCTGGCGTGCGCGTCTCGTGAGGGAGACCCCACAGCGCCTCGTCCCCCGCCGAGTTGTGTGACAGCGTGGAGGGGTGCAGCCGTCCGCTCGCGTCCTCGACCTCTTCGCGGTGCCCGACGACGTCCGCCCGGTGCCGGGCGGGCGTGGCTACAGCGTCGTCGCCGGTGACCTCGTCCTGTCGCCGGGGCGGGACGCGGCGACCAGCGCCTGGCTCAACCCGATCCTCGCCCCGCTCGCCGTCGAGCTCGACCACGAGCGGCCGCGCTCGCTGCGCATCGCCATGCCGATCCCGACCCGCGACCTCACGTGGGTCGTCGACGGGTGGGGTGCCACCCGTTTCGAGCCGAACGCCCGGCAGTGCCGCGACCTCGACGTGCTCGTCGCCACCGGCCGCCTGCTCCACGCCCGGCTGGCCGCGCGCGTCACGGCGCCCCCTCCGGGGATCGAGAACCGCGCCGACCGGTGGGCGCGGGCCGCGCAGGTGGCGTTCGGGGAGAGCCAGCCGACCGGCATACCCAATGCCCTCGTGCCGATGGCGCTGCGCATCATGACGGCCCTCGACGACACCGCGTTCGGACCGGACCAGCTCGTCCACGGGAACCTCGCCGGCAACGTCCTGCTCGACGCGGACGGCGTCCCGCTCGTCATCGACGTCTCGGCGTACTGGCGGCCGGTGCTGTGGGCCGAAGCGGTGACCGTCCTCTCCGCCGTCGTGTCGCTGGGCGCCGACGCGGCCGCGCTGCGCGAGTGGGCGAGGGGCGAGCGGCGGCAGGCCATGCTGCGCGCGGCGCTCTTCCTGCTGCTCAGCGACGAGCGCTCCCTCGTCGACGACTACGAGCGCGTGCTCATCCCCGCACTCAGGTCAGGGCGTCGAGGTCGGACAGGAAGTCGCTGACGGCAGCGGCGACCAGCCGGCCGTGGGTGAACGGGACCATGTGGGCGCCCGCGGAGAGCGTCACGGCTCGGCTGCCCGGGCCGCCCTCGGCGGCGACCGCGACGGCCCAGTCGGCGGGCGAGATGTGGTCGTGGGGTCCGCGGATGACGAGCACCGGGACTGTCACGGGGCGCAGCGTCTCGAGGATGGAGTCCTGCCGCGCCGCCTCGATCGACCGCACCATCGCCGGGAGGGTGCTGCGTGCGTACTGGCGCACCAGCGTCGGCACCTGCCTCTTGGGCTCGCGCCACGACGTCGGGAGCCATCGCTTGACGAGCCGCGGCCAGGTCGCGGCCCGGACGTCGGTGCTCGGACCGACGAGGACGAGGCCGGCCACCCGTGACGGGTCGAGCGCGGCGACGTGGGCGGCGACCTGGGACCCGGCGGAGTGGCCGAGGACGAGGAACCGCGGGGCGGTGGCGGGCACCCGGGCGAGGATGCCGGCTGCCAGGGCTCGGGGGCTGAGGTCCTGCCCGTCGGGTGCCGGTTCGCCGTAGCCGGGGCTCACCCGGACGTATGCCGTCCCGCCGCCGGTGAGGTACCCCAGCGTGGGTCGCCACGACTCGGGGCCGAGCCCCAGACCGGGCAGGGCGAGCAGGGCGATGGGTGCGGGCACCTCGGTCACGGTAGCCGCGACCCTGGGGTCAGACGCGCCCCGGGCTCTCCGGTCGCGGTCGGGGGCGTCAGGCAGCGCGGACGTCGACGTCGGCGTCGTGCCAGTCACGACAGTGCTGCGCGTCCTCCCAGTCGAACGCGTCGTGCCACGCCAGGAGGCGATCCGCCACGTCGGGGTCATCGGCCCCGGCGCTCAGCCACGGGTCGGGACCGCCGGTGTCGAGCCGCACCCGGTGTCGTTGCCGTTCTCGGCGCTGCTCGGTGAGGCGGTGCGGGAGCTCGCGGTCGTAGCTGCCGTGGGTGAGGTCCCACGTGACCGAGCGCCCGTGCTCGTCGGGTGGATGGACCGTCGCGATGAGGCGCTGGTCGTGGACCTGGGTGTGGTGGCGCTGGCAGAGGAGCGCGGCGTTGGACAGGTCCGACCGGCCGCCGTCGGCCCAGTGGACGATGTGGTGCGCCTTGGCCCAGTCCGGTGGCGCCGTGCACCCTGCCCAGGTGCAGCCGGTGTCGCGGTGCCAGAGGGCGCGGCGCTGGCCCCTGGTGAAGAGGCGCACGGCCCGGCCGAGGTCGAGGACCTCGCCGTCCGAGCCGAGGACGACGGGGATGACGTCGGCGTCGCAGGCGAGCTGGCGCATGGTGGCCGGGCTGAGCAGGGTGCCCGCGGCGACCGACCCGATGGTCGTGCCGCACCCGTTCGCCGTGGAGTCGGGCTCACCGCCGAGCAGTCGCGTGAGGCCTTCGAGGGTCATCCGGACGTGCAGCGCCGTGGGGGCCGCGGCCGGGGCCCGGCCCTCTGCGTCGGTCGCGGCGTGACCCGCGCAGATCGCGGCGAGGGCCTCGGCGCGGCGCTGCCCGACCGGGCGGAGGTCGCGTTCCCCGGTCTCGGCATTGGGGGCCGGAGCGGACAGCGGGCCGAGGGCGGCCTCGAGGATCGCGCTCTGCTCCGGCGTCAGGAACATCGAGTAGCCGGTGAGGTCACCCTCGAGGATGCGGGGGCTGGACAGGTGCGCACCCGCCCGGAGCCGACGCTGCTTGTCGTCGAACTCGCCGTCGGCGCCGTGGGCGGCAAGCAGTCGGGGGCGGATCTTCTTGGCCTGCACGACTCCCCACTGCACCCCGAGGTCGAGGATCGCCGTGGTCACGGTGGGCACGGCCTCGGGACGGAGGAGGTCGACCATGCGACGAACCTCGGACAGCGCGGTGAGGGCCAGGGGGATCCCGACCTCGCCGGTGACGACGCGGGCCCAGACGATGCCCTCGGGACGCTCCGGGTCGGCATACGCCCCGGCGAACGGGCCGGTGGTGGACCACTGGCCGCCGGGTGTGGCGTGGGCGACGTCCTGGGCGAACGCGGCGAGCTGCCCGGCGCCGCCCTGGCGCAGCGACGGGGCGTGCTCACGGACCCAGTCGTGGGCCGAGCCGACGCCGCGGCGGGCCGAGGCGAACTCACCGCGGTGCGCGGCTTCGGTCGTGATGACGACCTGGCAGGCCGAGGCCTCGGCCTTCACCGCGTCCACGAGGCTCATCGCCTCGGCGAGCTCACCGCCGGTCAGGGTGGGGAGGACCTCACGAAGCTGGACGAGCGCCGCGCGTGCCGTCTCGAGCGAGCCGCGGGGGCTGCTCGGGTCGGTGTCGACGACGTCGTCCATGCGCTCCATGGTAGTCGAACGCGAGTTCGAGGGTCAAGAGTTCTCCACAGCTCGGTTCGGACGAGTTCCGTTGTGGCGCAGCAGTATTCAGTGACTCTGAGTATCGGCGAAACGCGTCGAGACGTCCGGTGGCGCGCGGCCACCGGAGGTCCCGACCCCCGCGTCACCTGCCCCTGGCTCGGCCCCTCACGACGGCGCCTGGCTCGAGCCGGCCACCTCCGTAGCCGGCCTCGGCGAGCGCCTTGGGGTGGGCCAGCGGGAGGTACTGCCCGAAGCGCACCGTCGCCGTCTCGTCCCTGCCGACCTCGATGCCACTGATCTCGCCAGACCGCTCTCGTCGTGGACCTCGAGGACGTCGGTTTCATCGACTCGACGGGCCTGGGCGTCCTCGTCGGCCGGCTCAAGGTCGTGCGCAAGGCCGACGGCTGGCTCAGCGTCGTGTGCACCAACGAGCGGATCCTCCGGCTGTTCGCGATCACCGGGCTCGACCAGGTCCTGCCCGTGCACGCCAGCGTCGACGCCGCCGTCGTGGCGGCCGGCTCAGGCATGTCCGAGCCCGACGTCCACGCCTGACACCCACTTCCGGACCGGTTGCGGGAGGCGTGAGTGCAGTCACACAAGCCGGGCCGGCTGCATGTGATGTGAGTCTCCGGGTAAGGTCCACCCCGCGTCTGCCTGCGGGAAATTCGATCTCCGGGCCCTGACGACGCACACCCGTCAAGGAGGATGGAATGGCTGCACTCGCGCTCGCACCGGCCGAGGCGAGTTCCACGCTGGACCTCACCGGATCGAACGTCACGCTGGTCGTGGGGGTCGCGGTCATCGCCGTGATCGCCCTTGCCATGGGCTTCGTCTTCCGGCAGCAGGTCCTGCGTGCGGACACCGGTACAGACAAGATGCGCGAGATCGGCGCTGCCGTCGAAGAAGGAGCCCAGGCGTACCTCGCGCGCCAGTTCAAGACACTCAGCATCTTCGTCGTGCTCGTCTTCGGCCTGCTGCTCCTCCTGCCCGCGCCCGACTGGAACATCAAGCTCGGTCGCTCGGGCTTCTTCATCGTCGGGGCCGTCTTCTCGGCCGCGATCGGCTACCTCGGCATGCAGACCGCGACCAAGGCGAACGTCCGTGTCGCCGCGGCGTCGCGCGGACCCAACGGTCGTGACGAGGGCATGCGCATCGCCTTCCGCACCGGTGGCGTCGTCGGCATGGCGACCGTGGGCCTCGGCCTGCTCGGTGCCTCGATCGTCGTCCTGCTCTACAAGGCCGAGGCCCCCAAGGTGCTCGAGGGCTTCGGCTTCGGCGCCGCCCTGCTCGCGATGTTCATGCGAGTCGGCGGTGGCATCTTCACCAAGGCCGCCGACGTCGGCGCCGACCTCGTCGGCAAGGTCGAGGCCGGGATCCCCGAGGACGACCCGCGCAACGCCGCGACGATCGCCGACAACGTCGGCGACAACGTCGGCGACTGCGCCGGCATGGCGGCTGACCTCTTCGAGTCGTATGCCGTGATGCTCGTGGCCGCTCTCATCCTCGGCTCCGTGGCGTTCGGCTCCTACGGCCTCGTCTTCCCGCTCCTCGTTCCCGCGATCGGTGCGATCACCGCGCTCATCGGTGTCTTCATCACGAAGGCGCGTGGCAACCAGAGCGCCCTCGACGCCATCAACCAGGGCTTCTACGTCTCTGCGGCCATCGCGGCCGTGCTCTCGGCCGTCGCCGCCTGGCTCTACCTTCCCGCCACCTTCGCCGAGCTCGGTGCGCGTGACGAGGCGGTCACCGCCCTCGACGGCAACCCCCGGATCACCGCGATCCTCGCGGTCGTCATCGGCATCGTCCTCGCGGCGGTCATCCTCTGGCTCACCGGCTACTTCACCGGCACCGACAAGCGCCCGACCAAGGACGTCGCGCGCACGTCGCTCACCGGGGCGGCCACCGTCGTCCTCTCGGGCATCGGCGTCGGCTTCGAGTCGGCCGTCTACACGGCGACCATCATCGGCAGCGCCGTCTACCTGGCCTTCCTCCTCGGAGGCGGCTCCGTCATGCTGTCGCTCTTCCTCATCGCCCTGGCCGGCTGTGGGCTGCTCACGACCGTGGGCGTCATCGTGGCCATGGACACGTTCGGGCCTGTCTCGGACAACGCGCAGGGCATCGCCGAGATGTCCGGTGACGTCGACGCGGAGGCCGCGCAGATCCTCACCGAGCTCGACGCCGTGGGCAACACGACCAAGGCCATCACCAAGGGCATCGCGATCGCCACGGCCGTGCTCGCGGCGACCGCCCTCTTCGGCTCCTACACCGAGGCGTGGCAGACGGCGATCGGTGAGATCGACGCCAGCCTGCTCGACGAGGAGCAGATCGCGGCGGGCAACAGGATCATCCAGGACGCCCAGGGAGTCGTGACGAACCCGTCCACCCTGGTGGGGCTGCTCCTCGGCGCCGCCGTGGTCTTCATGTTCTCCGGCCTGGCCATCAACGCGGTGACCCGCGCTGCCGGCGCCATCGTGTTCGAGGTGCGTCGCCAGTTCCGCGACATCCCCGGAATCATGGAGGGCACGACCAAGCCCGAGTACGGCAAGGTCGTCGACATCTGCACCAAGGACTCGCTGCGCGAGCTCACGACGCCCGGCCTGCTTGCCGCCCTCAGCCCGGTCATCATCGGGTTCGGTCTCGGCATCGGTGCCCTCGCGGGCTTCCTCGCCGGTGCCATCGGCACCGGTTGCCTCATGGCCGTCTTCCTCGCGAACTCGGGCGGCGCCTGGGACAACGCGAAGAAGATCGTCGAGGACGGCAACCACGGCGGCAAGGGCAGCTCCGCCCACGAGGCGACCGTCATCGGTGACACCGTCGGCGACCCGTTCAAGGACACCGCCGGCCCGGCGATCAACCCCCTCCTCAAGGTCATGAACCTCGTCGCCGTGCTCATCGCGCCGTCGATCGTGATCCTGTCGGTCGGTGAGGGAGCCAACGCGCCCATCCGCTACGGCATCGCGGGCGTCTCGCTGGTCATCGTCGTCACGGCGATCGCGATCTCCAAGCGTCGTGACCTCGCCATCGGTGGCGGTGACGACGAGGGTGAGCCCGTCTCCCAGTTCGACGCGTCGGCACCCGACTCGGGTGCGGTCACCGGGCCCGGCGAGGCCGTCGAGGTGTCGCTCGAGAAGGGTGACCACGTCGAGGCGACCGCCCCGCGCTGAGGCGCGCACACGGCATACGCAGCAGTGACCGGCGGCCGGCCCACCCGACAGGGTGAGCCGGCCGCCGTTCCGCTTCCCGGCTCGCGAGCCGGGCACCCTCTCGGGAGCCTCATCGAGCCGGCTCGGGAGTGGCAGGGCGGTTCCCGAGCCGAGCCTCCCGAGGGTGCAGACCGGCCCTAGGCTGGCGGCATGCGCTCTTCGCTCTTCGACCAGACCAACCTCGAGCTCCAGTCGGAGCAGACCTTCGCCCTGCAGAACCCCCAGCTGCTCCGGGTGCACCTCGGCGGTGACGTGCTCGCGGTCAAGGGCGCGATGGTCGCCTACCAGGGGCACATGCGCTTCGACCACGAGAAGGCCGGCAGCATGGGCAAGATGCTCAAGAAGGTCGTCACCGGCGAGGACGTCTCGCTCATGCGCGTCTCCGGCGACGGCGAGGTGTTCTTCGCCAACGAGGCCGGCTACGTCCACCTCATCGAGCTCACCGGCGACGGCATGAGCATCAACGCCCGCAACCTCCTCGCGTTCGACTCCTCGATCGCCTGGGACATCAAGCGGGTGCAGGGCGCCGGGATGATGAGCGGCGGGCTCTTCAACACCACCCTGCAGGGGACGGGGACGGTCGCCATCCACACGGTCGGCCAGCCGGTCATCCTCGAGTGCTCGCAGCAGCCGACCTACGTCGACGTCCAGTCGTGCGTCGGCTGGTCGCTCGGCCTCACCCCGCAGGTCGTGTCGAGCATGAACGTGCGCTCCCTGCTTCGCGGCGGCAGCGGCGAGGCCTTCCAGTACGCGTTCCACGGTCCGGGCTTCGTCATCGTCCAGCCGAGCGAGTGGGTCGCGCCGCCCTCGACCGGCGGAGGTGGCGGCGGAGGAATGCTCGGCGGCTTCCTCGACGGCTGACCGGTGTCCGCCCCCCTCCCTCGGCTCGACGAGGACCTCATCGCCCGGCTGCGCGCCGACCTCGTCGCCGCAGACTTCACCGTGACCGGCGTCCTCGACGTGCTCGGCCCGCTCGCGAGTGGGGCCCTGTCGCGTGAGCAGCCGCTTCCCGCCCGCCGGGTGGCGAGCCGCTCCGCCTCCCCGGCGGCGACGCTCATCCGGCTCCTCACCCTGGGCGACCCCGTCGACGCCGCCGAGGTCGAGGCCGCGCTCCCGACCCTGCGGGTGCGCGGGGCCCTCGCGCTCGGTCTCGTCGCCGAGGAGGGCGACGCCGTGGTCGCGCGCGTCGACGTGCGCCCGTATGCCGCGGACGACGCGCAGTGGTGGGTCGTCTCCGACCTCGCCGAGGTCGCCACCGGCGCGCCGGTGCGGGAGGACCACGTCCTCGGGGTCGGCGGCGCGTCGACGACCCTGGCGGCATGGACGATCCGCCGCCCGGTCCGCCGGGCGCTCGATCTCGGCACCGGCTCCGGCGTGCAGGCCCTGCACCTCACCCGGCACGCCGACAGCGTCGTCGCCACCGACCTCTCCGAACGGGCGCTGGCCTTCGCCCGTTTCACCGCCGCACTCAACGGATGCGACTGGGACGTCCGCTCCGGGTCGATGCTCGAGCCGGTCGCGGGGGAGCGCTTCGACCTCGTCGTGAGCAACCCGCCCTTCGTCATCACCCCCCGCTCCGGCGCCGTTCCCCTCTTCGAGTACCGCGACGGTGGCGCCGCCGGTGACGCCGTCGTCGCCGACCTCGTCCGCTCGGTGGCGGCGCACCTCGAGCCGGGAGGCGTCGCCCAGATGCTCGGCAACTGGGAGGTGCCGCGGGGCTCGACCTGGACCGACCGCGTCGGGGCCTGGCTCGACGGCACCGGCCTCGACGCGTGGGTGGTGCAGCGCGAGGTCCAGGACCCGGCGGAGTACGCCGAGACGTGGTCCCGGGACGGTGGTCACCACGCGCGGACGGCCGACGCCGACGCGATGTATGCGGCGTGGCTCGACGACTTCGCGTCCCGCGACGTCGAGTCGATCGGATTCGGCGTGCTCACCCTGCACCGCCCGGCACGCGACCGGGCGCCGTTCGTCGACCTCATGGACGAGCGCGGTCCGGTGCCGCCGGCGATGGGGGAGTCGGTCCGCGTCGGACTCGAAGCGAGGGTCTGGCTCGCCGAGCACTCCGACGACGAGCTGCTCGGAGCGGCGTGGAGGGCGGCGCCCGACGTCACCGAGGAGCGCCACACGGCGCCGGGAGCGTCCGACCCCTCGGTCATCGTCGCCCGCCAGGGAGGCGGGCTGGGACGGGTCGTCCGGCTCACGACGGTGACCGCGGCATACCTCTCCGTCGCCGACGGCGCGCTCACGCCCCGGCAGGCGGTCGGTGCGATCGCGGGCATCCTCGACCTCGACCCCGAGGAGACGACGCTCGAGGTGCTCGCGTTCGTCAAGGACGCCGTCAAGGACGGGCTCCTGCTCCGTCCCGCGGACTGACCCGAGCTCGAGGCATCCGGATGGCCCGTCGCAACGAATGACGCACAGGGCCGGCCCTTCGGCCCTCCTGCGAAAGTGAGCTGATCCGCAATGAAGCGCATTCTCCTCGGCGCCGCCACCGGTGCTGCCGGACTCGCCATCGGCCTCGTGCTGGCCCCGATCCCGGCCCAGGCCGGCCACACCAACACCCTCGTCGGCGCCCACCTCACCGGCCGCGCGGAAGTCGCAGCCAACGGTGCCAAGGGCGTCGTCGGTGACCCCAACGGTCGCGGTGAGGCGTACGTCTTCGGCGTCGACGGCGACCCCACGACGCTCTGCTACATCCTCGAGGTGAGCCGGATCGCCGAGCTCGACCAGGCGCCGGGTGGCGGACGCATGGCGCACCTCCACCGCGGTGCCGACGGCACCAACGGTCCGGTCGAGGTCAACCTCGCCTTCCCGCAGGACGGACAAGCCGCGGACTGCCTCACCGAGGGTGAGGCCGGCAAGGGCCTCGACCCGGGAGAGGTCCAGCTCATCCTGGGCAACCCGTCGGCCTACTACGTGAACGTGCACAACAGCGAGTACCCCTCCGGCGCCGTCCGGGGTCAGCTGTACGTCGACTGAGCCCGGCCCGGTCGGTGCTCGAGTGCATGAGAGGCCGCGGTCGTGCCCACCACCCCGGTGGACACGACCGCGGTCCGTGCCGTCGCCTGGTGGTGACCGCCGCGCCTATGTTGGGCACATGAGCCACCACCACGAGGACACCAGCAGCAGCGACCACCACGACGACGAGGGCGGCACCGTCTCGGAGGCAGGGTCAGGCGCCCTCAACCTCGACACCGCCCTGGGCGGGGCCGACAGCGTGCCCGACACCCCGGACGTCAACGACTCCGGTGAGCACGGCGCGCACGACGTCAACGTCGCCGAGGACTCCTCGGCCACGGAGTGACCCCGACGTCTTGTGAGTGAGCGCTCACTCACTCATACTGGAGCGCGTGTCCCCTCGCGCTCCCGCCATGACGCCCGACGACCGTCGGGCCGCGATCATCGCGGCCACCGTCCCCCTCCTCCGCGAGAAGGGCCGGGCGGCGAGCACCCGCGAGATCGCCTCGGCTGCCGGGATCGCCGAGGGCACGATCTTCCGCGTCTTCGACAACAAGGACGCGCTCATCGATGCCTGCGTCCACGACGCGTTCGACACCTCGGCCCTGGTCGCCGAGCTCGCCGGCGTCGACCGCGCACTGCCGGTGCCCGAGCGCCTGGCCGCGGCGGTCGCCGTGATGCAACGGCACCTGCGCGAGATCTTCGCGCTCATGTCGGTGCTGCAGTCGACAGGACAGCAGGTCCGCCACCCGTCGGGGAGCGAGGCGTTCCGGCGCCGCCACGAGGCCACCGCCGAGCTCGACGCGGCCTTCGTCGACCTCCTCGGGGCCGACGCCGCGCGGCTGCGGGTGCCGGCGAGCACCTTCATCGGCTACCTGAGGATGCTCACCCTGTCGAGCGTGCACCCCATGCTCGACGGTGACGCCTCCACGCCGGAGCAGCTCGTCGACGTGCTGCTCGAGGGTGCTCTCACCCGCGGCGGCGCCGCCGCCGCGACCACCGCCGCCGCGACC
>NZ_AVPL01000045.1 GCF_000768695.1 Knoellia aerolata DSM 18566 | reverse complement strand
CCGCATCGGTCGTGACCACGGCGACGACCTCCTCGCTGCCGTCGTCGCGCGGCAGGCCGACGACCGCCGCGTCGGTCACGCCCGGGTAGTCCTTGAGCGCTGCCTCGACCTCCGAGGGCATGACGTTGAAGCCGCCGGTGATGATGAGCTCCTTGATGCGGTCGACGATGGTGACGAAGCCGTCCCCGTCGACCTCCACGATGTCACCGGTGCGCAGCCACCCTCCCTCGAGCAGGGTCTCGGCCGTCTCGTCGGGCTTGCCCCAGTAGCCGCCGAAGACCTGCGGTCCACGCAGGAGCAGCTCGCCGCGCTCCCCGGGGGCGCGGTCGGCCGTGGGGCGCGCCGGGTCCACCACGCGGATCTCGGTGTTGGGGAAGGGGACCCCGACCGCGCCGGGTCGGCGGGTGAGACCGATCGGGTTGCCGATGGCGACCGGTGAGGTCTCGGTCATGCCGTAGCCCTCGACGAGGAGGCCGCCGGTGGTGGACTCCCACAGCTCCAGGGTCTGCGTCGTGAGCGGCATCGCCCCCGAGATGGCGAAGCGGATCGAGGACAGGTCCACTCCCCGCTCCTTCGCCGCGCGGGCGAGCCGCTCGTAGATCGGCGGGACCGCCGGCAGGAAGGTCGGCGGGTGCCGCTTCGCCGCGGCGAGCACGAGGTCGACGTCGAACTTCGGGAAGAGGACGAGCCGGGCGCCGATGCTCATGGCGAACGTCAGGCACAGGGTGAGCCCGTACGCGTGGAACATCGGCAGCACCGCGTAGACGACCTCGTCGCCGTCGACGAGGCCGGGCACCCACGCCCGGCCCTGGGCCGCGTTGGCTCCGAGGTTGAGGTGCGTGAGCATGGCGCCCTTGGGCGTGCCGGTCGTGCCACTGGTGTACTGGATGACGGCGAGGTCGCCGACCACCGGGCGGGGGTGGTCCTTGTCGAGGGGGTCGTGCGCCAGCAGCCGGTTCCAGGGGAGGGCTCCCGGGGCAGGGCCGGTCATCGACGCGCGCGCCGTCCGGGCCCTGCTCACGGGGAGCCGGAGCGCGAGGCGCTTGGTCAGGGGCATCGACGCGGTGATGTCGACGGCGACGACGTGCTCGACCCCCGGCAGACCCTGCACGAGCGGTGCCACCTTGTCCCACACCACCGCCACGCTCGCCCCGTGGTCCTCGAACTGGTGGGCGAGCTCGGACTTGGTGTACAGCGGGTTGTGCTCGACGACGACGGCACCGAGCCGGAGCACCGCGTAGAACGCGACGATGTGCTCGGGGCAGTTGGGGAGCACGAGGCCCACCCGGTCGCCGGGACCCACACCCAGACGGCGCAGGCCCTCGGCTGCGCGGGCGACCCTCCGCCCGAGCTCGGTGTAGGTGACCTCCGCGCCGAAGAACTCCAGTGCCACCCGGTCTCCGAAGGTCGCCACCGCGTTGTCGAGGAGGTCGACGAGCGAGCCCTCCGGGAGCTCGATGTCCGGAGCCACACCCTCCGCGTAGTGCCGGAGCCACGGGCGCCCCACGTCTGTTGGCATCACGACCACCTTTCCGATCTCCCCAGCGTATGGCCCGGTCCGCGCAGGTCCGGCCCGGGGTCGCACGGCGCCGCCGCCGTGGCCGTGGTGCTCCGCGGCGCGCATCGTCGGCGACCCGCCGGGGCTGCCAGACTGTTCCCCATGCCCCAGCCCGACCCCCACCCCGAGGCCCCACGGCCCTACCGGACCGAGGTGCCACTGCGCTGGTCCGACATGGACGCCTACGGGCACGTCAACAACGTCCAGTACCTCCGCCTTCTCGAGGACGCCCGGGTCATCGGATTCCGTGAGTGGTTCGGTGCCGACAAGTCGCTCCTCGACGGTGGCGTCGTCGTGTCGCGCCACGAGATCGAGTACCTCGCACCCCTCACCTACCGCCCCGAGCCGATCGAGGTCGACATGTGGGTGACCCGCACGAGCGGCGCCGGCTTCACCCTCGGCTACGTCGTGCGGGACCCGGAGTCGTTGGGGGAGGGCGTCTACGCGCTCGCCGAGACCGGGCTCGTGCTCTACGACTTCAGGACCGCGGGGCCGCGCCGGATCACCGAGGACGAGCGGTCGGTCCTCCAGGGCCACGTCGGCGGCCCGGTCGCCTTCCGCTGGTCACGCCGGTGAGCGCGATCGGCCCGTCACGACTCGTCCTCACCGATGCGGAGTCCCTCCTGGACCTCGGACGGTATGCCGCCCGCGCCCGAGCGCTCGACGCCGACGGTGCCGTGCGGCTCCAGGCCGTCGGGTCGGTCCTCGCCGCGTGGGTCGGCGTGCTCCCGGGCACCGGCCTGCTCGGGGTCGGGACCACTCTCGGGCTGCGCACCTCCGCCCTGGCCGAACCGGCCCAGCTCGACGTCCTCGTCCCCCTGGCGGCCGTGACCGACCGGGTCGCGCGTGAGGGGGAGCCGGCGGTGCTGCCCGTGCCGCCCATGAGGGTCAACGCTGCGTGGGCCGCGGTCTCCCCGCCCCGCGGCGGATGGGAGCCCCTGGGGTCGGTCGCCTCGGAGGCGTTGCAGCGCAGCGCATCGGAGGGGATCGCCGAGGTCACGAGCGGGGCGCCTGACGGGTCCGGCGCGGTCGCCGTGGCGTCGTTGCGCGCCCAGGTGTGGCGCCGCCCGGTCCCGGACGCACCGGGGGTGCCGGCGGCACTGGCCTTCGCGGCATACGCTCTGGGGTTCCTGACGCCGGGAGCGGAGGCGACCGTGGCGACGAGCGGTCCGTGGACACGGCTCACCACGCCGGCGGGCCACGCGCTCACCCGTCGCTGAGGTCAGTCGACCAGGAGGCCGATGAGGTAGGACGCGGCGTTCAACCCGACGAACCCGAGCGCGACGACGGCGCCCACGATGGCGGGCACCATGCCGTCGCGTCGGCCGAGGCGACGCGCCTTCCGGCCCTGCTGCAGGGCCAGTGCTCCGGGGACCACCATGACTCCCAGCGCGGGAACTGCCGCCAGCAGCACGGTCCACACGCCGGGATCGCCCTCACCGTTGCTCAGCAGGCTGAAGATCCCTTCGCCCACGAGGAAGGCGAGGACGACGGAGACGGGGAACAGGGCGAGCGACCACCACGCGCGACGGTAGGCGCGGTCGGCGTCCCTGCCGGGGGTCCCTGAGGTGGCGGTCCTGTCGCCCCGAGGGGTGAGGTGTGACGTGGTCATGGCCGAACCTCCTTCGTGCACCTCCAGTCTCCGCCCGGGCACGGAGCGTCGGCAGGGACGTTGGTCACCGCGCCGCCGCTCCACCACGCAGCCCGATGACCCTGACACCGCGTGGGCGTCAGGGACCGGGGCGGGGTCATCGTCGATGTCGGGCGGCATCGTCGCCTGCGGCCCGGCCGAGGCCGGAGTCGAGGCGTGCGAGGGCGTCGTCGTACGCCCCTCTGGTGCGGTCCCAGACGACACCGGATCGGCCTTGGTCGTCGGTGGCGACCCAGCCGTGGAACCGCTGCGAGTGCACGGTCGTGTGGTGCCGCTGGCACAGGAGGGCGGCGTTGTCGAGGTCGGTTGCTCCACCGTCGGCCCAGTGGATGAGGTGGTGGGCGTCGCACCACGACGCTGGGGCATCACACCCCGGATAGGTGCAGTGCCGGTCGCGCAGCCAGAGCCGCTTGATCTGGGCCGGCGTGAACCACCGCTCGGCCCGACCGAGGTCGACGACCTCGCCACGGCTGCCCAGGACCGTCGGGATGATCGTCGCGTCGCAGGCCCAGCGCCGGACGGTCTCGGGCGTGGCCAGCTCGCCGGTGGTCAGTCCGCCCAGCAGGGTCCCGCTCCCGGCCCGTCGCTGGAGGTCCTGGAGGGAGATGGTGACGAACACCTGGGCCTTCGTCGAGGACCACGTCCTGTCGCCCGCGGCCTGGGCGCGGCCGATGACCGCGAGGAGGGCCTCGGCCCGGCGCTGGTCGTGGGGGCGCAGGTCGGGCTCGCCGTCGACGGGGGCCGGCGCCGACAACGGCCCGATCGCGGCCTCGAGGGCGGCGCGGCCCTCGCGAGAGATCCGCAGCAGGTACTCGAACAGCCCCGGCGCCACCTCACGCCCGGCCGAGAGCGACTGGCCGCGGCGGGCGCGGTCCTCGCTGTCGTCGAAGTCGCCCTCGAGGCCGTGGGTGGCGAGGAGGTGCTCGCGCAGCTGCCGGACCGTGCGGGCGTCGTGACGTTCGCCGAGCGTCATCAGCCCGGCCCAGACGCTGTCGACGGCCTCGGGCCGCAGGTGCGGCTTGAGGAGTCGCATCTCGTTGAGAGCAACCCGGGCGGTGCCGATGCTGACCCGCCCCGACACCACGGCGTCACGCAGGATGGCGTGGCGGGGGTCGCGGCACGCCTGCGCGACCACGGCGACGCGGGAGGCGCCGACGACGGCATACCGACGGTGGTGAGCCGCGACCCAGTCCCGGGCGGTCAGGGGCGGGCTCGCGTTCGCCGGTTCGCCACGCTCGACGGCCTCGACCGTGAGGGCGACCTCGGCGCCCTCTCCGACCGCGGCGAGGTCGCCCAGCGCCTCCATCCCCTCGGCCAGCTCCGCACCGGTGGCCTGCCAGGTCACGCCCGGCAGCGCCGCCGCCGCCTCGCGAGCAGCGTGCAGGCGCCGCAGGCACTCTGCGTAGCTCAGCTCTGCTGCTTCGGTGGCCATGAGAAGACTCTAGGGGCGACCACCGACAGCCAACGAAGCGTCAGAACCGCTGTGCCCCAACGTTTCCAGCGTCACCGTCTCACCGCAGCGTCCGCAAAGATGGTCGCCAACACGACCACCTTTGCGGACGCAAGGAGTCGGGTCAGGTGCGGATGCGGCGGCCGGCGAGGACGACGAGGGTGGCGACGCAGGCCGTCCCCAGCCACATCGTCACGAAGACCGGCACGTCCTCGCCGGCGCGCGTGTGCAGGGCCGCGAACACGGCACCCGTCCCGGCGATGCCGATGACCGAGCCGAGCACGTCGGACAGCTGGAGCGACGAGGACGCCGACCCGTGGTCGGCGGGCGGGGTGAGCGAGAGGGCGAGCACCGAGAGGCTGGCGGTTCCCAGCCCCATCCCGAGCCCGGCGACCGCGAGAGCGGCGGCAGTCAGCCACGGCCACCAGCCGAGATGGGTGATGGCGACGACGCCGAGCAGCCCGAGCGCCAACGACGCCCCGCCGAGGCTGACGAGCCGGTCACGCGAGCCGGCGAACCGGTCGCGACCCTGGATCCACGACCCCAGGGACCAGCCGATCGACCCGACCGCGAGCACGGTCCCCGCCCGGGCCAGGGAGAAGCCGCGCTCACCGGTGAGCATGAGCGGCACGTAGGTGATCGTCCCGAAGAAGGCGCAGGGGAGGAAGAAGCGGCTCAGCATCACCGAGGGCAGGCCGCGACGCATCGCGAAGGTGCCGCGGGGGAGCAGGAGGGGCGCGCAGACCGCCATGCCGAGCAGGCCGAGCAGGCCGGCGACCGTCCGCGGCGACCACGACATCTCGAGCTCGTGGGTGCCCCACTGCATGACGCCGGCGGAGACGGCGATGCCGAGCCCCAACCACGCCGCGCGGACGTGGGAGCGGTGGTCCCGACCCGACGCCTCGACCACCGTGTCGGCCGCCTGGATCTGTCCGCGACGGGCGACGACGACGACGAGCGCGACGACGACCGGGGCGATGACGACCCAGAAGACCCAGCGCCACGACCACGTGCTCGTCACCCACCCGGCGAGCACCGGCCCGAGCAGGGCGGGCAGCACCCAGGCCGCGCTGATGACGCTGAAGACCTTGGGGCGCAGGGCTGCCGGGTAGGCCCGCCCGACGACGACGAACCCGGCGACGAACGTGAGCCCCGCCCCGAGGCCCGCGACCGCGCGCCCGAGGAGGAACGGTGCGAACTCCGTGGACGCCCCGCAGATGCCGCACCCGACGGCGAAGAGCACCTGCCCGACGAGCAGTGACGGCAGCGAACCCGACCGGTCGCACCACACCCCGGCGAGCACGATCCCGAGGAGCTGGAGCGTGAGCATCACCGAGAAGGCGAGCCCGTAGGAGCGCACCGCGTCGAGCTCCACGGCGACCTCGGGCATGGCGGTCGACACCGCCATGGACTCGAAGGCGATGACGGTGATGAGCGCGACGATGGCGAGGGTCAGCGCCGCGAACTCCGGCCCGAACAGGCCCACCCGGTCGCGCGTCCCCACCCCGACCGCCGCACCACCCCGATCACTCACCCGGTCACGCTACGTGATGCCGCGCGCCCTCAGGAGGGCGGCGCGCGTCAGGCCGCCGGGGTCAGCGGGTGCCCGCGTTCGACGAGCACGTCGCGCAGGACGTCGATGTGGTCGGTGACGATGCCGTCGACCCCGAGGTCGAGGAGCCGGTGCATCTCGTCGGCGTCCTCGTCGCTCCACTCGTGGAACCACACGTGGACCTGCTTGCCGAGACGGTGGGCGACCTCGACGAGACCCGGGGTGACCAGGGTGAGGTCCCGCCCCCGGACCCGGTGGGTCGTGGGGATCTGCAGCACCGGTGCCGGCGTGTGCAGCAACCGCGAGACGACCTGCGGGGCGAAGCGCAGCAGCCCCGTCCCCACCTGGCCGGCGGCGGTGGCGAGCGACGGGCCGAGGGCGCGACGCGCGGCCCGCACCCGACGCTCGCTGAACGACCCGATGCACACCCGCGCGGTGGCCGCGTGCCGCCGGATCGTGTCGACCGTCGGGGCCAGCGCCGAGTCGGCCTTGATGTCGATGTTGAGCCGGGTCGTCGGGAACTCCTCGAGCAGCTCGGTGAGCAGCGGCACGGCGTCGGTGCCGTTGATGCGCACCTCGCGCACCGCGGCATACGGCAGGTCGAGGATCGCACCCTCGCCGTCGGTGACGCGGTCGAGGTGGGTGTCGTGGAAGGCGACGAGCTCACCGTCGGACGTCGCGTGCACGTCGGTCTCGAGGTAGTGGTAGCCCATGTCGACGGCGCGGCGGAAGGCACCGACCGTGTTCTCGAGGCCGACGTTGGGGGCGTATGCCGCCCCGCCACGGTGGGCCATCGCGATCGGCCCGTTCTGGTCGAAGTAGGCGAAGTCGGTGGCGCGGGCCATGCCTCAGAGCACCGCCCACACGGCGACATCGGTCGGGACCAGCCCGTCGGGCGTCAGCTCACCCGAGCGATGGGTGACCTGTGCACCGTCGGGCAGCCGCACCGGCTCCGAGCCGAGGTTCACCAGCGCCAGGGTGCGCCGCGAGTCGTCGCCGGAGCTGTTGACGAGGGCGACGACGCCGTCGCCGGACAGCTCGTGCCACGACGCCGCGCCGAGGCCGAGCCGGCCCGCGCGCCGGGCGGCGAGCAGCGACCGGTAGAGCTCCAGAGTGGAGCCCTCGACACCGGCCTGCTGGTCCACGGCATACGCGCCGTAGGACTCGGGCTGCGGCAGCCACGTCCGGTCCGAGGGCCCGAAGCCGTGGCTGGGCGCGTCCTTGACCCACGGCATCGGCACCCGGCACCCGTCACGCCCGATCTCCTTGCCCTGGGTGCGGAAGAAGGTCGGGTCCTGGCGGAACTCGTGCGGCATGTCGGTCGACTCGGGCAGGCCGAGCTCCTCGCCCTGGTAGACGTACGCGCTGCCCGGGAGGGCGAGCATGAGCATCGTGGCCGCGCGGGCACGGCGCAGCCCGAGCGCGGTGTCCGGCTGGGCCCGGTCCGCGGCGATGCCGTTGGGGCGGGGGAGCGACTGGTCGAGACCGAGGCGGGAGGCGTGGCGCACGACGTCGTGGTTGGACAGCACCCACGTCGTGGGTGCGCCGACGGCGTCGTTGTCGCGGTAGGAGTGCTCGATGACGGCTCGCAGGCTCGCGGCATCCCAGTGCGTGTCGAGGAAGTCGAAGTTGAACGCCTGGTGCATCTCGTCGGGACGCACGTATCGGGCCAGCCGGTGGCCGGGCTTGACCCACGCCTCGGCGCAGAGGATCCGCTGGGGAGAGGGCTGCGCGTCGAGGACGGCGCGCCAGCGTCGGTAGATCTCGTGGACGCCCTCCTGGTCCCACATCGGTGCCCGAGGGCCCTCGTCGTCGACCTCGGCCTGCTCGCCGGGGGGCGACGGCAGCGCCGCCTCCGGGTTGTGGTCGGTGGCGTCGAACGCCTGCAGCGGCCCGTCGAAGTCGGGGAGCCCGTCCTCCTTGACGAGGGCGTTGGCGACGTCGACGCGGAAGCCGTCCACCCCACGCGCACACCAGAACTCGAGGATCGAGACGAACTCGTCGCCGATCTCCGGGTTGTTCCAGTCGTAGTCGGGCTGGGTGGTGTCGAAGATGTGGAGGTACCACTGCCCGGGGGTGCCGTCCGCCTCGGTCACCCGGGTCCAGCCGGCACCGCCGAAGACCGACGGCCAGTTGTTGGGCGGTTCCACGCCGCCCTCGCCGCGGCCGTCGCGGAAGATGTAGCGGCTCCGCTCGGGGCTGCCGGGAGGGCTGGCCAGCGCGGCCCGGAACCACTCGTGCTCGCTGGAGGAGTGGTTGGGGACGAGGTCGACGAGCACCTTGATCCCGAGGTCGTGTGCTCCGGCGATGAGCGCGTCCGCGTCCGCGAGCGAGCCGAAGAGCGGGTCGATGTCGCGGTAGTTCGCGACGTCGTAGCCGGCGTCGTTCATCGGGGAGACGTAGAACGGCGAGAGCCACACCGCGTCGACCCCGAGGTCGCGCAGGTAGGGGAGTCTCGCCGTGATGCCCGGCAGGTCGCCGATGCCGTCGCCGTCGGAGTCCGACCAGGAGCGCGGGTAGATCTGGTAGATCACCGCGTCGCGCCACCACGGCGCATCGGCCGGGTCGGCGGGGTGGAGGGTCGTGCGCAGGACGTCAGGAGTGGTCTGGGTCACGGACCCCATGCTTCCGTATGCCGTCCGCCCCCTCCAACTCGTGCGTCTCACCTTGTGGCCGGGGCGCCGATGTCTTCTCGCACCGGGGCGACATCTCACGACGCGCTGATTTGGAGAGCATCCCGAGGACAGGAGCCGCCCCATGGGCACGGTGGTCATGTACGCGTCGGTGTCGGTGGACGGCTTCATCGCCGACGAGAACGACCAGCCCGGACCGCTGTTCGACTGGTTGACCAACGGTGACGTCCCGCTGGACGACAGCGGCGTCCTCGCGGTGTCGCAGGCGTCCTACGACTACACCCGGGCGTACTGGGACGAGGTCGGGGTGACGATCGCCGGACGCCGCGTCTTCGAGGTCGTCCCCGTCGTGCTCGGGTCCGGCAAGCGCTACTTCGGGTCGGTCGACGCCCAGCACCTCTTGGAGGATCCTGACGCGGTGATCCGGGGCAACCGGGTGCTCCACCTGCGCCATCGGGTGCGCCGGTGACCGATGGCGCGGCGTGCGTCAGAGGGTGGGGCGCCCGCCCGGGGTGACGGGGGAGGACGACGGCGCTCCACCGGTGGACGGTGCGCCACCGGTCGCCGACGTCGCGTCGTCGGTGTTGACGAGCATGTGGGCGGCGCGCATGAAGTACTCGCGCATCGCCTCCGCGTTGGCCTCGGGGAGGTCGAGGGTCTCCATCGCCGCGAGCATGTGGCGCATCCACCGGTCGCGCATGTCGAGCGTCACCGGGAAGTGCACGTGCCGCATCCTCAGCCGCGGGTGGCCCCGCTCCTCGCTGTAGGTGTGCGGGCCGCCGAAGTACTGCTCGAGGAACATCCGCAGCCGGCGCTCCGCCGGCGCGAGGTCCTCCTCCGGGTACAGCGCCCGCAGCGCGGGGTCGGTCGCGACCCCCTGGTAGAAGGCGTGGACGAGACGCTCGAACGTCTCGGCGCCGCCGACCTCGTCGTAGAAGCTCATGCGCGTCCTCCCGGTCCGCCGAACCCACCGAAGGGTCCCATCGGTGGTGCCTTGACCCCGGCCTCGTCGAGGGCCGACTTGATCCGCTGGCGCAGCGCGCGCTGGACGTCGACCTTGTCGCCGGGCGAGGTCTGGGCGAGCACGCGGATCGTCATCGTCTGGCCGGTGATCGACTCGACCCCGGCCACGGTCGGGGTGTCGAGCAGCCGCCCCTGCCAGTCATCCTCGCCCGCCATGGCCTCCGCCGCCGCGTGGATGACCGCGGAGACACGGGCGACGTCCTCGTCGTAGGCCACGGGGACGTCGACGATCGCGGTGGCGCGGTGCTGGCTGAGGTTGCCGATCCGGATGATCTCGCCGTTGCGGATGTACCAGGTGACCCCGTCGGCGTCCCGGAGCCGGGTGACCCGCAGCGAGACCTCCTCGACCGTCCCGATCGCCTCACCGGTGTCGATGACGTCACCGACGCCGTACTGGTCCTCGAGGATCATGAACACCCCGGAGAGGAAGTCCTTGACGAGGCTCTGCGCGCCGAACCCGAGGGCCACGCCACCGACGCCCGCCGAGGCGAGCAGGGGGGCGAGCGGGATGCCCACGAGGTCCATGACGGTGAGGGCGGCGATGGCGGCGACGACGAACGTCACCGTGCTGCGCAGCAGCGTGCCGAGGGTCGTCATGCGCTGCTGGTGCCGGGCCCGGGCGAGGCCGGTGGCCTCGGTCCAGATCCGGCCGGCCCGGGACGTGTCGGACGCGTCGTCGCGGCGCTCGGTGGTGCGAGCGGTCATCGCCGCGACGGTGCGCGTGATGATCCGGTGCGCGAGCCAGCGCAGGACGACGGCGAGGACGATCGTGAGGAGGACGCGCAGCCCGTCGGTGAGCAGCCAGTCCTGGACCTGCTCGGCGGTCAGCCGCGTGGCGGTGAGGTCGACTCGGGTCATGCGCGGGCGTCACGCTCCTGCGCCGCGAGGGCGCGGGTGATCGGGTCGCGGTTCTCGGCGACGAGGCGGCGCAGGGCGTCCGGCGCGTCCGGGTGCGCGTCGAGCCACTCCTGGGTCGCGTCGCGCAGCCGGGCCGAGGCGAGGCCGCGCGGGTAGAACCCGACGACGATCGACTCGACGAGCGCCATCGACCCCTTGTCCCTGAGGGAGTCGAGAGCGGCGTGGTAGCGGTCGACGAAGGGCTCGAGGGCGCTGACGTCACCGAGCCGCCCGAACCCGAGCCCGTAGGCGTCGACCATCGAGTTCGAGAGCCCGGCCTCCTCGACGGCCGCCTTCCACGCGGCCTCCTTGGCCTCCGGCGTCGGGACTGCGGCGCGCGCGCGAGCGGCGCGCTCACGACCGGTCGCCGTGGCGTCGCGCTCCAGCTCGGCCTCGACCTCGCCGTCGCCCAGGACGCCGGCGCCGGCGAGCCCGGTGAGCAGCGTCCAGCGCATGTCGGTGTCGAGGGCGAGGCCCTCGAGCTGCTGGGTGCCGTCGAGCAGACCACGCAGGTATGCCGTGTCGTCACCCGTCGTCGTGAACCCGGCGGCCGCGCTGACGAGCTGGAGCTGGGCGTCGCTGCCCGGCTCCGCGACCCGCGTCGCCTCCCAGAGGCGGTCGAGCGTGGAGCGGCGGGTCTGCTCGCGGTGCTCGGGGGCGACGTAGAGGTGGACGGCAGTCGACAGCTGGGCGAGCAGCGTGCGGATGAGGGTCGAGTCGTCCTCGCCGGGCAGCACCTCGAGGACGAGGTCGGCGAAGGTGCGCGCGCTCATCTCCGCGTCCCGCGTCATGTCCCACGCCGAGGCGAGGATCAGCGACTTCGGCAGCGAGCTCTCGAAGGTGCGCACGTGCTCCAGCGCGGTCGCGAGCGAGCGCTGGTCGAGCCGGATCTTCGCGTAGGTGAGGTCGTCGTCGTTGACGAGCAGCAGGTCCGGCTGCTCGCGCCCGATGAGCTCGGGGATCTCGGTCCGGGCACCGGTGAGGTCGAGCTCGAGACGGTCGGTGCGGGTGAGGCGAGTGGCGCCGTCCGCGCCGGTGCTCACGGCATACAGGCCGATCGCGAGACGGTGCGGGCGGATCGTCTCGAAGCCCTCGGCGAAGGTCTGCTCGACCACGGCCGCGGACACATGGCCGCGGTCGTCGACCTCGACGAGGGGGCGCAGCGTGTTGACCCCGGCGGTCTCGAGCCACGCCTTGCTCCACGTGCGCAGGTCCCGACCGGACGTCGCCTCGAGCTCGTCGAGGAGGTCGTCAAGGGTCGTGTTGCCCCACTGGTGCTTGGCGAAGTAGGCGCGCAGGCCGTCCCGGAAGGGCTCGCGGCCGACGTACGCGACGAGCTGCTTGAGGACCGAGGCGCCCTTGGCGTAGGTGATGCCGTCGAAGTTGACCTCGACGTCCTCGAGGTCGCGGATCGGGGCGACGATCGGGTGGGTCGAGCTGAGCTGGTCCTGGCGGTAGGCCCAGTCCTTCTCGTGGGTGCCGAACGTCGTCCATGCCTCGGTCCACTGGGTCGCCTCGGCCTGCGCCGTGGTCGAGGCCCACTCGGCGAACGACTCGTTGAGCCACAGGTCGTTCCACCACCTCATCGTCACGAGGTTGCCGAACCACATGTGGGCGAGCTCGTGCAGCAGGGTGAGGGCGCGGCGCTCGACGATCGCGTCGGTGACCTTGGAGCGGAAGACGTACATCTCGTTGAAGGTCACGCACCCGGCGTTCTCCATCGCGCCCATGTTGTACTCCGGCGTGAAGACCTGGTCGTACTTCTCGAAGGGGTACGGCTGGTCGAACTCGGCCTCGAAGAACGCGAAGCCCTTCTTCGTCAGGTCGAAGAGGTTGTCGGCGTCGAGGAACTGGGTGAGCGACTTCCGGCAGAAGATGCCGAGCGGGACCTCGCCCCTGCGGCTCTGGGCGGTGTCGCGCACGACGTCGTAGGGGCCGGCGACGAGCGCCGTGATGTAGCTCGAGATCGGCGGGGTCGCGGCGAAGCGCCACGTCGAGACGCCGTCACGACCGGTCGGCTCGCCCTCGGGGGTGGGGGAGTTGGACAGCACCTGCCAGTGGCTCGGCGCCGTGACCGTGAAGGTGAAGCGCGCCTTGAGATCCGGCTGCTCGAAGACGGGGTACATGCGCCGGCTGTCCGGCACCTCGAACTGGCTGTAGAGGTAGACCTCGTCGTCCACCGGGTCGACGAAGCGGTGCAGTCCCTCACCGGTGTTCATGTACGTGCCGGTGGCCTCGATGCGCAGCTCGTTGTCCGCCGCCAGCCCGTCGACCGCGATCCTCGTCCCGTCGTATGCCGGCTCGACCACCGCACCGTTGAGGGTCACCGTGTCCACCGACGTGCCGAGGAAGTCGACGAAGGTCGAGGCGCCCTCGGAGGCGCGGAAACGGATGGTGCTCGTCGTCGCGAAGGTCGTCTCGGACGTCGTGAGGTCGAGCTCGACGGCGTAGGAGTCGACGTCGACGAGCGCGGAGCGCTCCTCGGCCTCGAGACGGGTGAGGTTCTTGCCGGGCACGGGTACGTCCTTCTTGTCCGGGGGAGGAGGAGACATCGGGTGGCCTGCCCAAATCCTCGCATGTGGACTCGGCGTCCCCGCGCCCCCGGCGCAGTGGCACGATTGCCGGCATGACTGACGAGCAGCGCACCACCGCCGAGTTCTGGTTCGACCCGCTGTGCCCCTGGGCCTGGATGACCTCCCGGTGGATGGGGGAGGTCGAGCAGACCCGACCCGTCGACGTCACCTGGTCGGTCATGTCCCTCGCCGTCCTCAACGAGGGCCGCGACCTCCCTCCGGAGTACCGCGACATGATGGATCGAGGGTGGGGCCCCGTCCGCGTCGTCACCGCCGCCGGTGAGCTGCACGGACCCGAGGTCGTCAAGCCCCTCTACGACGCCATCGGCACCGCGATCCACCCCGGTGGGGTCGACGACTACGACGAGGCCATCGCCATCGGGCTCGAGAAGGCCGGGCTGCCCGCCGACCTCGCGCGGTTCGCCTCCTCCGACGAGTACGACCCCCAGCTGCGGGACTCCACCAAGCGCGCCCTCGACCTCGTCGGTGACGACGTCGGCACGCCCGTAGTCGCCGTCGACGGCGTCGCCTTCTTCGGACCCGTCGTCAGCCCCGCCCCGCGGGGCGAGGCAGCCGGCCGGCTGTGGGACGGCTGCGTCCTCGTCGCCGGCACCCCGGGCTTCTTCGAGCTCAAGCGCAGCCGCACCGTCGGCCCCCAGTTCGACTGACCCCCTCGTCCCACCCCCTCTCGACCACTGACGTTCGACACAGGAGACCGACCACAGATGCGCGTACACATCGGCGGCGACCACGCGGCATACGAGCTGCACCAGGAGCTCGTCGCCTTCCTCGAGTCGGAGGGGCACGAGGTCACCGACCACGGGCCGTTCGGCCTCGACCCGCTCGACGACTACCCGGTGTTCGTCCTGCGTGCCGCCGAGGGCGTGGCCGCCGACCCCGGCTCGTTCGGGGTCGTGCTCGGCGGGTCCGGCAACGGCGAGCAGATGGCCGCCAACAAGGTGGCCGGCGTGCGGGCGGCCCTCTGCTACGACGACGAGCTGGCCCGGCTCGCGCGCGAGCACAACGACGCCCAGGTGATCTCGATCGGTGCCCGGATGAGCACCGCCGACGAGGCCCGCTCGATGGTCCGGACCTTCCTCGGGACCGCGTTCTCGGGGGACGAGCGCCACCAGCGCCGGATCGACATGGTCACCGCCTACGAGGGCTCGAAAAGGCTGCCTGACCTGCCCTGACGTCGCATCCGGCGGGGGGTCCTCCGAAGGGTTCCGCCACCGGCTACTCCTCGGTTACTGTGTCCTTCGGAACCGCCCCGAGACAGGAGACCGACAGGTGGCTACGGACGTCACCGTCCTTTCGCGCCGGCGCCCGTTGACCTTGGCGCGGCGGTTCCGTGCCTACACCCTCGCGGCCGGCGCGCGCCGTGACCGGGTCCTCTTCGCGCTGGCGCTCGTCGTCGCGCTCGGCTTCATCCTCGCGATCTTCACCTGGCCGGGCCGCTTCCCCTCCATCACGGTCGCCCCGCTGATCCTGCTCTCCGGGCTGTACCTCTCCAACCGCCACCTCGTCGCCCTCTACATCGTCATCGCGCTGGGGATGAGCATCGCCGCCCCGCGTCTGCCCACCCCCGGGCCCACCAAGATCGTCATGCTCTCCGCGATCGGCGCGCTCATGGTGATGATGCTCGTCGTCGCGTCCTCGAGGGTGCGGGTGGGCTCCATCGGGTTCCACAGCGAGGACCTCCTCGTCGAGCTCCGGGACCGCATCGCGCAGTCCGCGCACCTGCCAGGTCTGCCTCCGGGCTGGTCGGCCGAGGCCGCCGTGCTGTCGGCCAACGGTGAGGGCTTCTCGGGCGACTTCATGGTCGCCGACCGCACCCACGGCGGGCGCCACCTCGAGGTGGCCCTCGTCGACGTGAGCGGCAAGGGCCGCGAGGCCGGCACCCGGTCGCTGCTGCTGTCCGGCGCGCTCGGCGCGCTGCTGGGGGCCCTCACCCCGCCGGCCTTCCTCGCCGCGGCCAACAGCTACCTCGTCCGCCAGGGGTGGGAGGAGGGCTTCGCCACCGCCGTCCACGTCGACATCAACCTCGACACCGGCGAGTACTCCGTCGGCAACGCCGGCCACCCCTCCGCGGTGCGCTACTCCGCGGGCGCCGGCACCTGGGGCCTGCTCGAGGGTGGTCGCGGCCCGGTCCTCGGCATCATGCAGGGGGTGCAGTTCTCCCGCACGCACGGCAGGCTGGGGATGGGGGACGCGCTGATGATCTACTCCGACGGGATCATCGAGTCGCGAGGGCACGACCTCACCGAGGGGACCGACCGCATGCTCGGCGCCGCGTCCGACGCCATGGTCCGGGGAGCCGGGTCCATCGCCGACGCCGTCGTCTCCGCCGCGCGCTCTGGTGACTCCGACGACCGCGCCGTCTTCGTCATCGTCCGCCGCTGACCGCGGCTAACCTCGGTGGCGTGTCCTCCACCCGCTCCACCCTCGACCACGTCGCCCGCCACGGCGTGCGCACCTTCACGCCCCGCTGGCGCAGCTCGCCGCTGACCACGCAGCGCATGGCGCGGCTGCTGCCCCGCCACGTCGTCCCCGCGGAGGGCGTCCTCGACCGGGAGGCGTGGTTCGGGCGGAACGCGCCGGTGGTCCTCGAGGTCGGCTCGGGGTACGGCGCTGCCGCCGTCGCCTACGCCGCCGCGCACCCCGAGCACGACCTCCTCACCGCCGAGGTCCACGTGCCCGGCGTCGCCCGCATGCTCGCGCTCGCCGAGCCGCTGGAGCTGCGCAACCTCTGGGTGGAGTGCGACGACGCCCTCCCGCTGCTCACCGAGCGCATCCCGTCCGGGTCGCTGGCCGCCGTGCACCTGTTCTTCCCGGACCCCTGGCCCAAGGGCAAGCACGCCAAGCGGCGCTTCGTCCAGCAGCACAGCCTCAGCCTGCTCGCCGACCGGCTCGAGCCCGGCGGGGTCGTGCGCATCGCCACCGACCACGACGTCTACGCGGCCCACGTGCGCCGGCAGGTCGCCCACCACGGCGGGTGGACCCTCGTCGAGGGGGAGCGGCCGTCCTGGCGGCCCGACGACGGGTTCGAGGCGAAGGGGCTGCGGGCTGGTCGCTCGGTCGTCGAGTTCACCCTCACCCGCTCCTGAGCCCACCGTCAGTGGTGTGGTGCGCGCTCAGTTGCTCCTCCGTCGCAAACGCGCGCACCACACCACTGACGGTGCGCCGTGCACGCTCAGTTGCTCCTTCGTCGCAAACGCGCGCACCGCACACCATGCGCGCCGCGCACTCTCCAGTGGGTCCTGTCGGGGTAGCCAGATTCGAACTGGCGACCTTCCGCTCCCAAAGCGGACGCGCTACCAAGCTGCGCCATACCCCGGACGTTCTCGTGCCGCCTCGTGGTCCGGAGGTGAGGGCTCGATTTCGGATCACGCGGAGGCGGCCACTAGGCTAACGCCTGCTCCGAGCCGGTCGAGACACCTCGACCGCGACGAGCACGCGGGCGTAGCTCAATGGTAGAGCCCCAGTCTTCCAAACTGGCTACGCGAGTTCGATTCTCGTCGCCCGCTCCACGACAGGGGTATGCCGTCCGCTCAGCACGAGCGGACGGCATACCCCTGTCACGTGGGACGGGTCAGGCGCGGAAGGCGACCCACGCGTCGTTCATGCGCTCCACCTGGCCGGGCGTGAACATGTTCATGCACGAGTCCTGGGTGTAGTCCATGAAGTTGTGGATCGGGTCCAGGCCGGGTGCGGTGCACGTGTCGGCACCGGTCGGGCAGTTGAACTGCGGGACGGCCTCACGGGGGGTGTCAGCGACCCAGTCGCCGGAGGCGGAGCAGCCGTGGGCGAAGGTGTGCTCGAGCATCATCCAGTGCCCGACCTCGTGGACGAGGGTGTCGCCGAGGGCGTACTTGCCGGCCGTGCCACCGGGCATCGACTCGTCGAGCATGACGACACCGTCGATGTAGCTGCGGCCGTTGTTGTCGACGCCCTTGGGGAAGTACGCCCAGCCGAGCAGCCCGCCACCGATGTCGGCGACGTAGACGTTGAGGGTCCTGCTGTCGCCCTGGTGGAGCGCCTTCTTCATGTCGCGCTCGACCTTGCCGGGGACGACGGTGTTCCACGTGGGGTTGACCGTGTGGGTCGTGGCCTCGAGCTCGAAGCGGAACGGCGAGTCGGCGGCGTCGGGAGCGGTGGTGCCGGCGAACGCGTCGTTGAGGACCGTCATCTGGGCGTCGATCATCGTGCTCATCCGCGTCTCGGCGGCGCCGCTGAGGGCCTCCTTGGACACGACGTGGAAGACGGTCGGGATGGTGACCGAGCCGGCCGCCATGAGCGGGCTGTCCTTGAGCACCCCGTAGGCGTTGGCCTCGTTCTTGCTGTAGAGCTCCGGCTCCTTGACGCCCTTGGCGTCGTCACGCACGCGCGCTGCGGAGGTGGTTCCCGTGGCGGGGTCGCACTCGGCGACGGCCGGCGACGGCGCAGAGGTGGCGCTCACGCTCGCGGGGACGGACATGGCCAGGGTGGCCGCGGTGAGCGCGATGGCGCCCAGGGCGGGCCGGATGAGACGTCGTGTCATCGGGGGATCTCCTCAGGGGTCCGGCCCGGTCGGGCCGCTCGGGGGACCGTAACCCGTCGCCCTCCCCAAAGGGGGCTACGGCCCGACGCGATTCGGGCGAGGGCCACCGGTGCCGTTAGCATGGTCGCGAGTGTGATCTCCCCGGTGTGCCACGTGCTCACGCCGACCCCGCCAGCCCAGCTGCTCGCGGAACCGGCGCGCCGACCGGAGGCCACGCACCGCGGGCCACGCGCCCGCACCATCCCGTGATCCCAACCGTGTGGAGTGCCTGAAGTGAAGAGTGCCGTCGAGACCCTCAGCCCGACCCGGGTCAAGATCGTCGTGGAGGTGCCCTTCGACGAGCTCAAGCCCGACCTCGACAAGGCGTACCAGACGATCGGGTCCCAGATCCAGATCCCCGGCTTCCGCCAGGGCAAGGTCCCGGCCCGCATCATCGACCAGCGCGTCGGCCGTGGCGCCGTCGTGCAGGAGGCCGTCAACGAGGCCCTGCCCCGCTTCTTCTCCGAGGCGGTCGAGGCCGAGGGCATCCGCGCCATCGGTCAGCCCGAGGTCGACGTCACCGCCGTGCCCCTCGAGGACGGCCAGGACCTCGAGTTCACCGTCGAGACCGACGTGCGTCCCGACATCGAGCTCCCCGAGCTCGAGGGCATCGCCGTCGAGGTCGACGAGGTCACGGCCAGCGACGAGGACATCGAGGAGCGCCTCACCTCGCTCCGTCAGCGCTTCGGCACCCTCACCCCGGTCGAGCGCGCGGTCGAGAACGGCGACGTCCTGTCGATCGACCTCTCCGCGGTCATCGACGGCGAGGAGGTCGACAACGTCGAGGGCGTGACCTACGAGGTCGGCTCCGGCAACATGCTCGACGGGCTCGACGACGCCGTCCTCGGCGCCAGCGCCGGTGACGTCAAGACCTTCACCGCCCCGCTCGCCGGTGGCGACCGCGAGGGCCAGGCCGCCGAGTGCACCGTCACCGTGCAGACGGTCAAGGTCCGCGAGCTCCCCGAGCTCGACGACGACTTCGCCCAGCTCGCCTCGCAGTTCGACACGCTCGAGGAGCTGCGCGCCGACGTCGCCACCCAGGCCGAGCAGGCCAAGAAGTTCGAGCAGGGCGTCCAGGCCCGCGACAAGGTCCTCGAGCACCTCCTCGACTCCACCGAGGTCCCGGTCCCCGACGGCATCGTCGAGGCCGAGGTCACGAGCCACCTCGAGGGCGAGAACCGCCTCGACGACGACGAGCACCGCGCCGAGGTCGGCGAGAGCACCCGCAAGGCGCTCAAGGGCCAGTTCCTCCTCGACGCCCTCGCCGAGAAGCTCGAGATCTCGGTCGAGCAGCCCGAGCTCATCGAGTACCTCATCATGAGCGCGCAGCAGTACGGCATGGACCCGAACCAGTTCGCCCAGGCGATCGACCAGCAGGGCCAGGTGCCCGCGATGGTCCAGGAGGTCGCGCGTCGCAAGGCGCTCGCGGCCGTCCTCGAGAAGGCCGTCGTCACCGACACCGCCGGCAGGACCATCGACCTCAACGAGCTCGTGCCGCAGGCCGAGACGGTCGACCCCGAGCTCGAGGACGACGAGTCCGCCGAGCTCGAGATCACCGACGTCGAGGACGCCACCGAGGAGCCGGCCAAGGCCTGACACCTCCCGCCCGACCACCGCGTATGCCGTGTGCCCACCGAGAGGTGAGCGCACGGCATACGCGCGTTCCGGCCCGCTGTCGGGTCCCTCCCGCGGGGCCCTGTCGCTCCCGCAGCGGCCTGCTGCCGTGGGGCCGTGCGAGGGCGAGAACGCCAGGGCTGACGGTCGGCCCCGTTTGCACTCGCGCCCGATCCGTGATGAGGATCGAGGCATGACCCACGACACGCAGATCACCGTTTCGCGCACCATCGACGCGCCCGCCCAGGCGATCTTCGACGTCCTCAGCAACCCCGAGCGCCACCAGCAGCTCGACGGTTCCGGGTTCGTCCGGTCGGACGAGAAGTCCAACCGCATCCAGCAGGTCGGCGACGTCTTCACGATGAACATGTCCGGCGACCACATGGGTGGCGACTACCAGACCGACAACCACGTCGTCGGCTTCTCCGAGAACGCCCTGCTCGCGTGGCAGACCGCGCCCGCCGGCACCGAGCCGCTCGGCTGGGAGTGGGTCTGGCGTCTCGAGCCCCAGGGCCCGGGCCAGACGCTCGTCACGCACACCTACGACTGGAGCAAGGTCACCGACAAGGCACTCCTCCAGAAGGTCTCGTTCCCGCTCGTCTCCGAGAGCGAGCTCGAGGCCACCCTCGCGACGCTCGCCGAGGTGTCGTCGGGCGCGTGACCCCGGGGCGGCCTGACGCCGCCCGACTGCCGACCACCGCGTATGCCGTGTGCCCACCGAGAGGTGAGCACACGGCATACGTGCGTTCGGGCCCGTTGTCGGGTCCGTCCCGCAGAGCCCTGTCGCTCCCGAGGCGCCCTGCTGCCGTGGGGCCATGCGAGGGCGGGAACGCCATGGGGGCCGCCCGGCGGCTCAGGGGGGTGGCGCGGTCGTGTCGCCGACCCGGAGCGACACCGGGAACGGCTCGCTCGTCGCCGGCTCCCCGGCGAGGCGGCGGCGGGTCAGCTCGCCGAGCAGCCGTCCCTTGGCCTCGCCCGGCTGCTCGATCGTCGTCAGGGTGCGGTCGAGCCACGGGAGGTCGACCGCGTCGAACCCGGTCACCGACAGGTCCTGCGGCACGCGCAGGCCCAGTGCCTCGGCGGCGCGGATGACGCCGGCAGCGAGCAGGTCGGACTGCGCCACGATGCCGGTCGGGCGCTCGTGGGCGGCGACGTCGAGGAGGAGCCGGCCGGCGGCCTCACCCTGCGCGACGTCGGGTCGCTCGGTCTCGACGAGCGGGCTGCCCGCCGGTGCGGTGTCGACGAAGCCGCGGGCCCGGTCGCGGGCGTCGGGGTGGACCGAGCCCGAGAGCTCGGCGGCGTCGACCCGGTGGGTGGGCCGGGCACGGCCGAGCGGCATGCTCACGTGGGCGAGGCGGCGGTGGCCGAGGTCGAGCAGGTGGCGGGTGGCGGCGGCCGACGCGCCGTGCTCGTCGACGACGACGTGACCCACGGCGTCGTGGACCGGTGCCCCGGACCCGACGATCGGGATGCCGCGGGCGAGGAGGTGGTCGACGAGCGGGCTGTCCGTGCGCCCGCAGAGCGGGAAGACCGCCGCGTCGACGGCGTGCCCGGCGACCGGGTTGGCGCCGTCCCCGCCGGGGTCGGCGACGAGCAGCATGCTCGTCCCCATCGCGTCGAGCTCCTGCGCGAGGCCGTCGAGGACGGCGAGCGCGAACGGGTCCCGGAAGGCGTCGCGCAGGCGCTCCTCGACGATGACGGCGACGGCGCCGGCACGCCCCTGGCGCAGCGAGCTCGCGAGCGGGTCGGGGCCGGCATACCCGAGGTCGGTGGCGGCGGTGCGCACGCGGGCGGCGGTCGCGTCGGCGACCGGGCCGCGCCCGCTGAAGACCAGGGAGGCGGTGCTGATCGACACGCCGGCGCGCGCGGCGACGTCACGCAGCGTCACCTTGCTCGTTTGACGTGGACGGGTCATGCGCGACAGACTATCGAATCGATTCGACGCCCGTCACCACGGGTCGAGTGGTCACGACACCCCGTGTGCCGGAGGCGCACCCGGCGTGTCGTGACCCGTCGACCTGCCCGCACCCCCGAGAGAGACCCGTTCCATGACCAGCCCCGCCCTGCCCCGCGAGCGCGTCGTGTCCGCACGCACCGCCGTCTTCGTCGTCTTCGCCCTCGCGGGCGTCGCGTTCGCGACCTGGGCCTCGCGCATCGCCGACGCCAAGGCCACGCTCGGCCTCACCGCGGGGGAGCTGGGGCTCACCCTGTTCGCGATGTCGGCGGGCTCGCTGCTGGCCATGCCCTCGACCGGGAGGTTCGCCGACCGGTTCGGGGTCGTCAGCACGATCCGGGCGGGCATGCTCATCGGCGTGCTCGGCTTCGCGGTCGTCGGCGCCGGGGTGGACCTCGCCGAGTCGCGGGCCGTCGTCGCGGTCGGCCTCTTCCTCATCGGCAGCGGTGTCGGCGTCTGGGACGTCGCCATGAACCTCGAGGGTGCCGGGGTCGAGCGGCTCCTCGGCCAGACCGTCATGCCCCAGTTCCACGCCGCGTTCAGCGGTGGCACCGTCCTCTCGGCGCTCGTCGGCGCCGGCATGTCGTGGGGGTCGGTCCCGCTGCTGCCGCACCTCCTCGGCTCCGCGCTCGTCGTCACTGCGGGCGGATTCTGGGCGATGCGCCAGTTCCTCCCGCGCGAGCTCGAGGACGCCGAGGCCGCGGGGGCCGCGGGCGCGGAGGCCGCGGGCGCGCACGGCTCCGACGCGGCCACGGAGGGCAACGCCGTCCGGGGACCCCGGTCGGCGTGGCTCGAGCCGCGCACGCTCCTCATCGGCCTCGTGACGCTCGTCGCCGCCTTCACCGAGGGCACGGCCAACGACTGGCTCGCGGTCGCGTTCGTCGAGGGCCACGGCGTCCCTGCGTGGGCCGGCGTGCTGGCCTTCGCCACCTTCCTCACCTTCATGACGGTCGGTCGCCTGCTCGGCACCCGGTGGCTCGACACCTACGGCCGGGTGCCGGTCCTGCGGCTGACGTTCGCCCTGGCCGTCCTCGGCTCGGTCCTCGTCATCTTCGGGAACCCGTGGCTGGCCTTCGTCGGCGCGGCGGTCTGGGGTGTCGGGGTCTCGCTCGGCTTCCCCGTCGGCATGAGCGCCAGCGCCGACGATCCCGCCCGGGCCGGCGCGCGGATGTCGGTCGTCGCGACGATCGGCTACCTCGCGTTCATCGCCGGGCCGCCCGCGCTGGGCTTCCTCGGCGACCACGTCGGTGTGCTCCGCTCCCTGCTCGCCGTCGGCACGATGGCGCTGCTCGTCCAGCTCATCCTCGAGTCGGTGCGCGAGCCGGTGCGCGAGCTCGTCCCCGGACCCGAGCCCACCGCCGCTGTCGCGGCAGGGGAGGCGGTCCACGACCGCGGCTGACCGGCATACGCCGTTGTGCTCATGGCGAACACGACCCGGCAGCGGGAGTGCGGGGACGAACCCGCGCGTTAGGGTCAGCGACAGGCAAGACCACCGATCACGGCAGGAGCGAGACCAGCGTGAGCAGCAACGAGATCGTCGCAGCCGGACCGGGCGAGAGGCTCGGGCTCGACGACAGCATCTACAACCGCCTCCTCAAGGAGCGGATCATCTTCCTCGGCTCCGAGGTTCGTGACGAGAACGCCAACGCCATCTGCGCGCAGATGCTCCTGCTCGCCGCGGAGGACTCCGACAAGGACATCTGGCTCTACATCAACAGCCCCGGTGGCTCGGTGACCGCCGGCATGGCGATCTTCGACACCATGCAGTGGGTCCCCAACGACGTGGCGACCGTGGCCATGGGCATGGCGGCCTCGATGGGCCAGTTCCTGCTCTCCGCGGGCACGCCGGGGAAGCGCTACGCCACACCGCACGCGCGCGTCATGATGCACCAGCCCTCGGGCGGCATCGGTGGCACGGCGTCCGACATCAAGATCCAGGCCGAGCAGCTGCTCCACATCAAGAAGCAGATGGCCGAGCTCATCGCCGAGCACACGGGCCAGACCCCGGAGCAGATCGGCCTCGACTCCGACCGCGACCGCTGGTTCACCGCGCAGGAGGCCAAGGAGTACGGCTTCGTCGACCACGTGTTCTCGCGCGCCGACCAGGCCGGCCGCTCGTCCGACAACCCGGTCACCGACTGACCCGGCGACCAGGAGACATACACATGAACGCGAACTACCCGTCCCGCACGAGCGGCATGACCGTCCCGGGGCCCTCGAGCCGCTACATCCTGCCGCAGTTCGAGGAGCGCACCTCGTACGGCATGAAGCGGACCGACCCCTACACCAAGCTCTTCGAGGACCGGATCATCTTCCTCGGCGTGCAGGTCGACGACGCGTCCGCCGACGACGTCATCGCCCAGCTCATCGTGCTGGAGTCCCAGGACCCCGACCGCGACATCCTCATGTACATCAACAGCCCCGGTGGCTCGTTCACGGCCATGACCGCGATCTACGACACGATGCAGTACATCCGGCCGGACGTGCAGACGTTCGTCGTCGGCCAGGCGGCCTCGGCCGCCGCGGTGCTGCTCGGCGCCGGCGCCAAGGGCAAGCGCTACGCCCTGCCCAACGCCCGGGTGCTCATCCACCAGCCGGCGATCGAGGGGACCGGCGGCATGGCCTCCGACCTCGAGATCCACGCCAACGAGGTGCTCCGGATGCGCGCCTGGCTCGAGGACACCATCGCCCACCACGCCGACCGCGACGTCGAGCTCGTCCGCAAGGACATCGAGCGCGACAAGATCCTCTCGGCGGCGCAGGCCAAGGAGTACGGCCTCATCGACGAGGTCCTCGTCTCGCGCAAGGCCGCGTTCGAGGTCTGAGCCCCGGCCCACAGCTCGGGTATGCCGTCCGCTTCAGGGAGCGGGCGGCACACCTGTGTCCGGGGGTCGCCGACCGTCGTCCATGGCGTCCTCGCACCGGCATGGCCCCGCGGCGGCATGCCGGTGCGGGAGCGACATGGCCCCGCGGGAGGGACCCGACAACCGGGCGGTGCGGGTCCGTCGGGGCCTGTGGACAACGCCGCCGGCGGGACGGGAGACGGTGTCAGGCTCGGACCATGCTCGGTGCCGCTGCTCCCCTCCCGTTCGACCCGGGAACCCTCCGCCTGGCGTCGGACCTGCGTCGCAGCGGCATCGAGCCCTCACGGGGCGGATGGCACCACGTGCGGCGCGGGGTGTGGGTCGACGCCGGCGTCTGGGCCGGGCTGGACCCGACGCAGCGGTATGCCGCGTTCACCCACGCCACCGCCCTGCTGCGCCGGCTCGACGAGCCCCTGGTGTGTGCCGTCGAGTCCGCCGCGGCCGTGTGGGGGCTGCCGCGGATCGAGAAGTGGCCGCGACACGTGCGGCACCTCGTCACGGGCCGGCACGTGCGCGGATCGGCCCTGCTGCGCCCGCACCTGGGTGAGGAGGTCGAGCCGGTCGAGGTGCACGGGCTGCTCGTCACCCCCGTCGCGCGCACCGTCGTGGACCTCGCGCGGTCCGGGACGCTCGTCACCGCGGTGGCGGCGGCCGACCACGCCCTGCGGCACGACCTGTGCTCCGCCGCGGACCTCGCCGAGGAGGTCGCGCGGCTCCGTCCCCGCGCGCACGGCCGGGTGCGGGCGGCGCTGACCCGCGACCTCGCCGACCCCCTGGGCATGTCCCCGGGCGAGAGCCTCTCGCGGGTGCAGATGTTCGTGCTCCACCTGCCGCGGCCGACGCTGCAGCACCCGATGAGCGACGAGCAGGGGCAGATCGGCGTCGTCGACTTCTGGTGGCAGGGGGTCGTGGGGGAGTTCGACGGACGCATGAAGTACGGCGTGCGCGACGGGGCCGACCCGCGGGAGGCGGCGGAGGCCCTCTGGCGCGAGAAGAAGCGGGAGGACCGGTTGCGGCGTCAGGCCGCCGTCGCCCGCTGGACCTGGCGCGACGCGATGCACCCGGAGCTCCTGGCCCGGGTCCTCGCCGCGGCGGGCGTCCGGCCCGTCGCCCGTCCCGGGTGGTTCGACCTCGGCGCGGGCGCGTCAGGGGGCGTGGCGCAGCGGGGGTCCGGCGCCGCGTCCTGACGCGCCGGGTCGTCGGGTCCTTCCCGCAGGCCCATGGCGCTCCCGACGGTCCCTGTCGGTGCGGCGGCATGCCGCGGCGAGAACGACGTGCGGGCGCGAGCAGGGCCCGAGGAGAGGGCCCGGACCCCACCGCGCGCCCGCACCGCTGAGGTTCTGCCCCCGGCCCGGGGGAGGTTCTGCCCCCGGCCCGGGGAGGTTCTGCCCTCAGCGGACAAGGGCGACTCGCGACGCCCCGGAGGCGTTCAATGGGTTGCGTCGGCGTCGCTGCGAGGTAGCGTCGGTGACGTCGCTGAAGACACTCGGCCGGTGGCCGGGGCGCGACACCGGGCGAGTGGACGAAGGGACCCCAGACCAGTGGCACGAGTCGGAGAGACCAGCGACCTGCTGAAGTGCTCGTTCTGTGGCAAGTCCCAGAAGCAGGTCAAGAAGCTCATCGCCGGACCCGCGGTCTACATCTGCGACGAGTGCATCGAGCTGTGCAACGAGATCATCGAGGAGGAGCTCGCCGAGTCCTCCGAGCTCGGTGGCCTCGACGAGCTCCCCAAGCCCCGCGAGATCTTCGACTTCCTCGAGCAGTACGTCATCGGCCAGGACGTCGCCAAGCGCTCGCTCGCCGTCGCCGTCTACAACCACTACAAGCGCATCCAGTCGGGTGAGGCCAGTGGTGGCAAGAAGGACGCCGACCACGTCGACATCTCCAAGTCCAACATCCTCCTCATCGGCCCGACCGGCTGCGGCAAGACCTACCTCGCCCAGACGCTCGCCAAGATGCTCAACGTCCCCTTCGCCATCGCCGACGCGACGGCCCTGACCGAGGCCGGCTACGTCGGCGAGGACGTCGAGAACATCCTCCTCAAGCTCATCCAGGCCGCCGACTACGACGTCAAGAAGGCCGAGACGGGCATCATCTACATCGACGAGGTCGACAAGATCGCCCGCAAGAGCGAGAACCCGTCGATCACCCGCGACGTCTCCGGTGAGGGCGTGCAGCAGGCGCTGCTCAAGATCCTCGAGGGCACGACCGCGAGCGTCCCGCCGCAGGGTGGCCGCAAGCACCCGCACCAGGAGTTCATCCAGATCGACACGACCAACGTGCTCTTCATCGTCGGCGGCGCGTTCGCCGGCCTCGAGAAGCTCATCGAGTCGCGCAACGGCAAGAAGGGCCTGGGCTTCGGCTCCGAGCTGCACTCCCCGAAGGACCTCGCCGAGTCGATCCACGAGGTCATGCCCGAGGACCTCATGAAGTTCGGGCTCATCCCCGAGTTCATCGGCCGGCTGCCCGTCATCACGACGGTCGCGCCGCTCGACACCAGCGCGCTCGTCCAGATCCTCACCGAGCCCCGCAACGCGCTCGTCAAGCAGTACCAGAAGATGTTCCGCATCGACGGCGTCGAGCTCGAGTTCACCACCGAGGCCATCGAGGCGGTCGCCGAGCAGGCCCTCGCCCGCGGCACCGGCGCCCGTGGCCTGCGCGCCATCATGGAGGAGGTCCTCCTCCCGGTGATGTTCGACGTCCCCAGCGACGACGAGATCACCAAGGTCGTCGTCACCGACGAGGTCGTGCGCAAGAACGTCCTCCCGACGATCGTGCGTCGCGACGCCGGCCCGAAGCGCCGCAAGCGCACCGCCTGACCCCTCCCGCACGCACCGACGGCGCGTATGCCGTCCGCGCCCCTGCCGTGGCCGTGTCACCGGCCCCGGGCGTCCCACCGACCCGGGCGTCCCACCGCCCCGGGCGTCTCACCGGCCCCGGGGATCGGTTGGCGCGCCGGCCCGCCCGGCCGGGGTCGCTCCGGCACCCGCCTGCCAGAAGCCGAACGCGAGCAGCGCGAGGGCGGCCAGCGCGGCATACGTGAGCAGGGGGTCGCCCTCGGGAGCCGCCTCCGACTGGGCAACGAGCAGGGCCCAGACCGGGACCGACAGGCCGAGCACGGCCGCAGACCGCCGCGCCCACCGACGCCACGTGGCGCCGGGGACCGTGGCCGCTGCCGGGAACGAGGAGGACAGGGCGGCGGCGAGGTGGATCGCGGCCAGCGCCACGGCGGCGACGAGCGCCGCCAGCCAGGCGCCGGGGTCGCCGGGGACGGGAACGCTCATCAGCCAGTTGCCCGCGTGCAGGCCGAGCAGGACCGTGGTGAGCCGCGACGCGGGGTCGAGGACGACGAACGGCGTGAGGGCGACGAGGACGAGCGCGGCGACGATCGATCCGCCGGGGGCGACGAGGGTCGTGAGCAGGGCGAGCCCCACCGAGGCCACGGCGATGACGGCCCGCAGCGCCTTCTGCGAGGGGGAGGTCACCGGGTCACCATCCTCGGGGCGCGCCGCTGCCGGGCGAGGTCGCGCAGGACGAGGTCGAGGGTGCCCGGGCCGACCCAGGTGACGATGGGGACGCCGCCGAGCCGGGTGCGCGTCATCTCGCGCGAGCGCTCGAGGAGCCGGATCCGCCACGCCAGCCGGGCACCCGGCGAGAGGTCCTGCTCGGGCACGAGACCGCTCAGCTGCTCGTCGGTGACGTCCCCGGAGGCCATCGAGCGTGGGAGGGTGTCGACGACGATCGTCGAGATGCCCCGACGGGCCAGCTGGGCGGCGTGCGCGAGGACCTGCACGGAGACGGCCGGGGTGAGGAAGACGACGAGGGTGCCCACCGAGACGGGGTGGCGCAGCTGCCCGGTGAGGCGCTTCTCGTCGACGACGCCACCGTCGGCGACCCGGACCCGGGCCAGCACGTCGAGGACGCGGCGCAGCTGGTTGCTGCCGAGGCCGGCGGTCAGGCGGGGGCTGCGGTGGGCCCCGAGCACCTGGAGGCCCACCCGGTCACCGGCCCGCAGGTAGTGCTCGGCGACGGCGGCCGCGGCCCGCACCCCGTTGTCGAGGCTGCTGCCGTCACCGTCGAGGCCGGTGCTGCGGCCGAGGTCCTGCATGGCGTCGACGAGCAGGAGGATCTCGCTGTCCTCGTCGGAGTACGTCGTCGTCACGTGCAGCTCGCCGGTGCGCACCGAGACCGGCCAGTGGATCCGGCGCAGCCGGTCGCCGAAGCGGAACGCCCGCACGTCGGCGAGCTCGCTGCCGTCACCGTGCCGTCGGGACCGGCTGCGGCCCACGAGGCCGTCGGGGTCGGGTGTCGGGCTGCGCGCCGAGAAGGCCTCCGGCAACGGCACGGTGGGCACCGGGGGAGCCTCGACCGCGGGGGGCGCCCACACGTGGGACCCGAAGGCGCTGCTCACCGCGCACGTGGCCGGTCCGAGCTGGCGCAGTCCCCAGCGGGTGCTCTCGCACAGGACGTCGATGCGGGGCGACTGCGTGACGTCGCCGCTGGCCGCGCACTGGCTGGTCGGGGTGTAGCGGGTGAACTCGGTCTCGGTGACGGCGAGGGCGACGTCCTCGACGCCCTCGCCGGGCCGGGCGTCGACGGTCCAGGCCGTCGTCTGCCCCTCGCGCAGCACCGGGTGCCGCAGCCAGGCATGGACGACGGGCGAGACCGTCGGCCGGAGGATGAGGGACCACGCGGCGACGACGACGAGGGGCGTGCCCATGGCCACGGCGTCCGGTCGGCGCATGATCGCGCCGAGGCCCACGAGCACGACCCCGAGGAGGACGGCGCGGGCGTGCGCTGGCGTCGCCCGCCACCGGGCCGAGAGCCGGCTCCCCGCCGGCGGCACGGGGAGCGCGGCGTCGGCGTCGGCGTCG
>NZ_AVPL01000044.1 GCF_000768695.1 Knoellia aerolata DSM 18566 | reverse complement strand
CCGACCTACACCCTCATCTGGGAAGAGCCGTCAAAGTTCGGTAGATGGTCGGCACTGATCGCGTCCAGGATAAGGATGTCAGTCAGACGACCGCCTCGACGAACAGGTCAGCGGCGAGCTGTGGCGCCGGGCGGACAGTCGAACCAATCCGCTCACCGCGTGCCGCCTGGAGGAGGGAGTGGCCATCGTTCGCCTTTACGACGCGGACGATGCAGCCGAACTCTTGGCACAATTCGAGAGCTTTTCGATCCATGATCAAAAGGCCCATATCGAGGGCATCCTGAGCGGTCAGTTCCTCAAGAAAGCGGGCAGGCGGAGATCCGGGCCGCTGAATGTTCGGGTCGGAAGTGTAGACGCCACTGACGTTATGCTTCGACACAATGATTAGGGGGGCTCCCAAGTCTCGAGCTAGGAGGGGCGCCGCTACGTCGGAAGAAACCCCCGAGACACCGGTGCCGCCGCCGACAACGACGATGTCCGTTGTTGCAGCCAAGTCATCCTTTTTCCACGGCTGCCCCAAGGGGGCCGCGACCCCCGGGAGTGCAATGAGGCGCACTGGCAAGCCTCGGCGCTGCAGCGCATAGACCAACCCCTGTGCGTTCAAGGCAGTCGCGAGCATGCCCAAGTTGTCGCGCTGCTCGGGCAGCAGGTCGTCGAACTCCCCCGAGTTGACTGTTTCACTTCCACGGTAGATGTTCCCTCCGCCCACCACGACTCCGACGCGGTGGCCAAGCCGTTGGATCGTCTCCAACTGCGCGGCGATCTGTTGGAACGCAGCCGTACGGATAGGACGATCGGCCCCTAGGGCAGCCCCGCTGAGTTTGACAACGATCGCCGGCTTCATCGCGCGACACCCTCCTTGGGCTCGAGCCACAAATCGCTGGCCGCCTGCCATATCGTGCTCCAGATCTTCCGTTTCCCGTCCAGCAGCGCCTCCGCCAAGTCGTCGCGCTGGTACATCCCAGTGACGGCTCGCCGGCCGCCAGTTCCGGAGAGCTCGTACAAGCGGTATCCGTCATTTGTGAGGTGGTCGAACCTGCCTTGGCCGTGAACGATTAGCGCGGGAGAATCGACCAGGCTCTCCGTGGTCAGACACTGCAAACCGGTCTCCAAGTCGGTCGAACCTTGGTACGGGCGGCGACGTTCCCAGCCACCCTCGAGCCCGTCAAGCAAATCTCGGACAGCACCCCCCTCGGGCACAATGAGGCCGCCGTCGAGGTCCCACAGGTCCTGAATCGAAACTGATGCGGTGTGCGGGAAGAGATTCCGGTGGGCGAGCACCTTGAATGGCTGCGGCTCCTCGATAACAACGACGCTGGTCGGCCCACCGGCATAGACGTCGACTTTGCTGACCTCACCCGGAGTCAATTGCCCAATGTCAATGCACGCCGAGTACAACGCGTGATGGCGCGGGCCGCGTGGCTTACCTGCCTGGACCGGCTCGCTACCTGGCTGCAGATCGGTGGATCGGTAAGGCGATGCGTGCAGTTGGATATCGGCGTCCATACGGGCAACCTGCTTCTTCAGGGCCGGCAGATACTTGATGCACTCGTTGGTGACGGGAACCCATGCCTCACGGTGCTTTGTGGAGGTGCCGCGGAGGAGGTCAGCGAAGTGCACTCGGGCCTCGATTAGCTCGTCTGCCACTGCCTCGCCAGCCGGAGTTAGCTCGTAGTGCCGGCCCACCAGAACCAGCAGTTTCCCGTCGGTAGTCATCGCCCTGTACGTCGCGTCGAGTTGAGTCAGGGCCGTCGCGACGCTCCTCTTGTCCAAGCCTCCCGACAGCTTTCCGACTTTCTCGAACGAAGCTGCATCCCCGAGCTCCCTCATTACACGGAGGAGGTCCCAAGAGCGAGGGGGAACAGTCGCCAGAAACGTCGTGACGGCATCATGTGACGGGCGCGCAGCCCGCGTCTTTTTGGCGGCCATGTCATTCACCTGCCTTGAACACACCACGGACGGCCGATAGCGCCTTGATGAGCCGCACCGATCGGGACGGCGAGAGAACCGCGAGGCCTAGAGTCGCGAGGATCACGTCCCCGATCACTACAGGGATGACCGCGCCGTCAGGGAACATACCGAGGCCGGCCATGCCCACCACGAGAGCCAAAACCGACAGCGCGAGAAACAAGACCACCAGGTAGGCCACTCGGGTGGGTGCGTCCCAAGGGTCCGCGACCCGGGTCGGCTCGACGTCCGGATCCAAGGTGTGCAGCTCGTAGCTTGCGACGGGGGTCTCGTCCGCGACCCGGCGCGCCTTCTTGCCCATAAGGAGACTCTAGTGCGACAGTACGGACTAAAGATGCCTGTATGTGGGCAAATATTCCCCCTTTAGGCGCCGAAATAATGACGTTCATTGGTGATTAGGGCGCTACACAGTCTCTCTTCTCGTATGGTTCGGGGTATGACAACCACTACGGGCGCAGGTACACCTCCTGAGGTCGACGACCGCGAGCCCACCACCGTGAGTGGAAAAATCTCGACCTCATTCAGCGGCAGTGCCCTCCAGAAGGTCATGCATGGCGCGGACCTCACAGGCTTGCCCCCTCAGTCGTTCGTGAGGGATGCCGTCCGGCTCGCAGTCGAGGTGGCCGAGTTCCGGCAGCGGGGCTACAAGGTCTTCGTCCGCGACGAACGTGGCATTGAGTATGTCTTGCCGCTCCGATTCTGAACTCTCATTCCGCCGATACCCCCGTCCTGCCGTGGCATCCCATCGTTGGCCATCTCCCAGGGCCGGTCGTGGTCAGGGCCGTACGGCAGAACCTGCTCCGGGCGCCATCGAGGCTGCGGTGGACGCGTTGACCGCGATCACCACTTGGACGAAAGGCCGCAGCTCGTCGAGCCCTGGTCGGCTCGCGAGGGAGGACCCGCGCTCTTGCGTCATCGGGAACGACGACCTCGCGCGCCGCCCCCAGGCCATCGTTTGAAAACACACCTCGTCGCCTCGGCGCAGACCCCCCCTTTTCCGAGGTGCAGCAATGTCAGCGTGCACTGGCCTTGGCCACCCATAGGAGTTGCGCTCGATGCTGCTCATCCATCCCAGACGGCGCCAGAGGCTGACGACAAATCTCGCCTGTCGGGCGGGGTCTGGGAGCGCGTCTACCGGACCGGCGCTGGACAAATCGCGGCGGACCAATTACGGGGTGCCCCCTTGACGACCGTGTTTCACGTAATGGAGCCACTCCCGCAGTTCATACACTGCCGAGAAGTTGCACGAGAAGTTGCACGCCAGCCCTCTCCCCCTGCTGACCTGCCCTTATGTCTCTGTCTGAAAATCGGAAGGTCGACGGTTCGACCCCGTCCCTGGCCACCACGACCACCTGAGTCCTTCTCCCGTTGCGTCATCCAGGCCCCCATCCTTGGTCCCCGCCCATCCCATCCTTGGTCGCGTACCCCGGCCGGGAAGGTGTGGCAGGGTCAGGACATGGAGAAGACGTCGCTCACCGCCCTGGCCCGGCAGCAGCTCAAGATTGCCCAGCAGGCGTCCAGCGGGCGTGGGGCGGACACCGTCTACGGCGGCAACGAACATGTCCTGCGCCAGACGGTGATCGCGCTGGCGGCGGGTCGCCGCCTCGACGAGCACGAGAACCCGGGTGAGGCCACCGTGCACGTGCTGCTCGGTCGGGTGCGGCTCGTGTCAGGCGACCAGTCCTGGGAGGGCTCTCCCGGCGACCTGCTCGTCGTGCCTCCCGCCCGGCACGGCCTCGAGGCACTGGAGGACTCGGCGGTCCTCCTCACGGTGGCCAAGCACCGCTGAGGTCCACGGACCCGCGCGCCGCGCGCACCGAGCGCGCCGTGCTCGCGGCGGGCACGAACCACGGCGGCACCCGGCGCAGCAGGTCAGGGTTGCCGCTGCCCCGCACGGAGCCGTCGTCGAAGGCCTCGGACCAGCTCCTCCTCCCCCTCGCGATCGCGAGCAGCGCAGGCAGGGAGGAGTCGAGGTACACGTAGCGACTGCCGTCCAGCAACGGGTCGGTCAGGCACCCGTACGCCTGCCCCTGCTGCAGCACGAGCCAGTACCTCCGGTCGAACCGATGGTGCAGCCTCACCTCCAGGACCACGGGCCGCTCGGGGGCCCGGTCGAGATCCGCGCGCTGCGCCAGCCAGGCGAGCAGGACGTCGGGTCGCGGTCCAGCAGGTCGGGATCGTCCGGCAGCCACGTGTCCGCCCAGTCTCGAAGCGTGGCGAGCGTGGGCATCAGACCCTGCCCGACCTCGGTGAGACGGTATGCCGCATGCGCGGCGCCGTCGTCGGCGTGCGACACCAGACCCAGGCTCTCCAGACGACGCAGCCGATCGGCGAGCACCGAGCGCGAGATCCGGCCCGGCAGCGCGAGCGCCAGAGCGTTGAAACCCTGCGGTCCGAAGACCCCCAGCTCCCGCACGATGAGCAGGCTCCATCGGTCACCGAGGTGCTCGATGGCCTTGGTGAACGAGCAGTATCCGGCGACCTCGCTCGAGCCCACGCCCTCAGTGTCCCACCGGGCGCGGCCCTGACCGGTGCGAGATTCGAACTAGTCGGGAGTGGGAGGACGGGCGGATCGTTCCGGGGGGACGAGCCCGACGAAGGAGTGGCCATGACGGAACAGCTGAGCGGACCGCGGGTCCGCAGTCACCCGAGCGCCCTGCACGAACGGTACGTCCGGATGGTCCGTGCCGCCGGCGCCGAGGGCCGCTTCATCAGGGCCGGGTCGGCGCGGGTCCACGTCATCGAAGCCGGGGACGGGCCGGTCACCGTCCACCTCCACGCCAACAACACGTCGTCCCTCTCGCACCTCATGCTGCTCGAGCACCTGACGGCAGTGCGCTCGGTCCTCGTCGACCGACCGGGCTTCGGACTCAGTGAGCCGGTCGACGTCCCACGTGCGTCCTTCCGGGACACTGCCGTGCGGTTCGTCGACGAGGTCCTGGACAGCCTTCGGGTCGACTCGGCGGTGCTGGTCGGCGCCTCGGGCGGGGGGAGCTGGGCGGTCTGGTATGCCCTGGCCCGTCCCGAGCGGGTGCGCGGACTCGTCCTGCTCGGTTCGGTGCCGCTCATGCCCGGCAGCCGCATCCCCGTGCCGATCCGGCTGTTGGCCACGCCGGTGGTGGGTACCCTCCTCAGCCGAACCGTGAGACCGAACCGGCGGATGGTGTCGCGCCTGATGTCGTCGATGGGCGAGGGCGAGACGATTCGGCGGCATCCCGACCTGCTCGACTCCCTCGTCGACGCGGCACGGGACCCGCTCGCGGTCGCGGCGAACGGCGCAGAGTTCCGTGCCCTCCTCTCGCCGATCGGCCCGCGACCGGCAGCCCGCATCCGAGCGGACGACCTGCGCCGACTGGCCGTCCCCACCCTGATGGTCGGTGGCACCCACGACCCGGTCCTGCCGGTGACGCAGGCCAGAGCCGTGGCGGCGTTGATCCCGGACGCTCGCCTCGAGCTGCTGCCGGCCGGACACGTGCCCCAACTCGGGAACCCCCAGCGGGTGGCGGCACTCGTCGAGCGCTTCACCCTGTCCGTCGCACACCCCACCGACCGTGACGTCGTCGCCCGGCTCGACGACCGCCTCCTGAGGAAGGAGACCCATGGCTGACCCGAAGCACGTGCTCGTCGTGGGCGGTGGGATCGCGGGGCTTGCCACGGCGCGGGCGCTGACCCGGCGCGGCGCCGACGTCGACGTGGTCGAGAAGGTCGCCGGTCGTTCGCACCCGGGCGCGGGGGTCTACCTGCCGGCCAATGCCGTCCGGGCCCTCGGTGCGCTGCAGGTCCGGGACGCCGTCCTCGACCTGGCCCGCCCCATCACCCGGCAGCGGTTCCTGGACCGGCGCGGGCGCGTGCTGCTCGAGGTCGACCTTCGATCGGTCTGGGTGTCTGTCGGGCCGTGCGTCGCCATCAGCCACCGTGACCTCCACGAGGTGCTGGCCGACGGGATCCCCGTGCGGATGGGGACCACGGTCACAGAACTCGCTCCCCGGGGCCCCCGGGTCCACGCGGTCCTCCACGACGGTTCGGCCCGTGACCACGACCTGGTGGTCGGCGCCGACGGCGTCCGTTCCTGGGTGAGGGACGCCGCCTTCGGAGGGGGAGAGCCACGGTTCCTGCGCCAGGTGAGCTGGCGCTTCCTCGTCGAGGGATGGGACGAGGTCACGACATGGACGGTGCACCTCGGAAGCCGGGCAGCCTTCCTCACGGTCCCGCTCGGACGAGGGCTGACGTACTGCTACGCCGACGCCGACTCGCCCACCGCGGGCGACCCGGCCGTCGGCGACCCGGAGGCACTGGCACGCAGGTATGCCGGCTTCGCCGAGCCGGTGCCCGCGCTCGTCAACGAGTTCCTCGGCTCCGGTGGAACGCCCCACTTCACCCCGATCCAGGAGGTCGACCACACGCCCTGGGTGAAGGGGTCGACCGTGCTCGTCGGCGACGCCGTCGACGCGACCGCACCCGGGCCTCCCCCGGCTCGCCCGAGACACCGCCCTCCGGCTCGTCGGCCAGCGGATCTTCCGCAGCAACTACTCCGCCCTCGTCCCGGAGCCTTGGGTGGAGGGCGACATCATCCACGGGTCGCGCAGGTCGTAGTAGGTGACCTCGCCGACCTGGAGGTCGTTCATCTCCTCCATGGTGCCCGCGACCTCGGCGGGGGGTTCGGTCTTCTCCCCCACCCTGGCCTCGGCCTCGGACGTGAAGTAGATCGCCATGACGTACTCCCCGTCGTCGCGGGTCAGCAGGAGCGAGCCGAGGATGTCGGGACGGAAGCGTGCCCACGCCTCCGGGTCGGTGGCGGCCAGCTCACGCGCACGGGCGGTGTCGCTGACCTGTCCTCGCATGACCTGGACGAACCCGGCGGTGTCCGGGTCGCCGACGAGGTCCTCGTCGACCTCGGTGCTGTCGAAGAAGGTCGCCTCGCCGTCGAGGTTCGCCGCGAGCGAGTCCCACCACTCACCCTGCTCGGGGCGGTCGCTGTTGGTGCGCGCCGCGTCCGCGGACTCGAACCGAGCCAGGGCCACGAGTACGCCGTCGTCGGTGATGCCGGCCGTCGATCCGAGCCATCCCTTCGCGTCACGCCCGGCTCCCGTCGGCCAGCTCTCGAGCGTGGCGCGGACGGCTTCTGCGTCGGTGACCTTGCCGGTGAACATCTGCGCGAACATCACGACCTCCTGGTGTCTGGTGGTTGCTGTTGACTGGTTGCTGTGGACGTGGTGCCACCCTCAACGGGCCGCCTCCAACGTCGCGGCGGGCTGTGGCTCCTCCCACCTCGCCGGTGACTCCGCATCGAGCTCCGCATCCCGCCGCGCGAGGGCGCTCGGCCACCACATCCGGCCCCGCACGTCGAGGTTGAGGGCGGTGACGAGGACCGAACGGACCACGAGCGTGTCGAGCAGGACGCCCAGGGCGACCGCGATGCCGATCTCGGCGAAGGCGACCAGCGGGAGCGTCGCGAGCACGGCGAACGTCCCCGCGAGCACCAGGCCGGCCGAGGTGATGACACCACCGGTCGCGGCCAGTCCGACGAGGGCACCGCGGCGGGTGCCGATCTCCTTGGCCTCCTCATGGACGCGGGTCATGAGGAAGATGTTGTAGTCGATCCCCAGGGCGACGAGGAACACGAAGACGAACAGCGGCAGGGACGAGTCCGCGCCGGCGAAGTCGAACACGTGCCGGAAGAGCAGCGCCGAGATGCCGAGCGCTGCCCCGAAGGACAGCACGACGGTGCCGATGAGGATGAGGGGCGCCGTGATCGCGCGAAGCAGCAGGACGAGGATCAGCAGGACGACCACGAGGATGAGCGGGATGATCCGCACGTTGTCGTCGGCGGCCGCGCGGAGCGTGTCGGCGCGGGTGGCGGTGTCCCCTCCGGCGATCGCGTCAGCACCGGGGACACCCGCGATCGCGTCCCGGATCCGGTCGATGCTCTCCGTGGCCGCGTCCGAGTCGGGAGCGTCTGCCAGGGTCGCCTGCAGGAGCGTGCGCTCGCCCCGCGTCACCGGCTCGGCGACCGACGCCACCCCGTCGACCTCCTCCAGCGTGGTCCTGACCTCGCCGGCCGCGCCGGCGTTCGCCAGCACGAGGACCGGTGAGCCGGCTCCGGCGGGGAAGTGGTCGGCGAGCACCTCTTCCCCGACTACGGACTCCGGCGTGTTGTAGAAGGAGTCCTTGTTCTCCAGGCCGGTCGCGTTGAGCTGCAGGACACCGAGGGACGCCACCGCCAGCAGGATCGACGTCACGACCCAGGTGCGCCGCGGGGCGCGGGCGATGCGAGCGCCGATCCGGGCCCACAGCACGTCGCGCGTGTGGTCGGCCGACCCGTACGACGGGCGCACCGGCCAGAAGATCCACCGCCCGCAGACGACGAGGATCGCGGGCAGCAGCGTCAGCATGACGAGCAGCCCCACCGCGATGCCGATCGCCGCCACCGGCCCCAGGCCCTTGGTGGAGCTCATCGTCGCGATGAGCAGGCAGAGCATGCCGGCGATGACGGTGGCGCCGGACGCGACGATCGCCGGGCCGGCCCGGTGCAGGGCGAACGCCATCGCCTCGTGCCGGTCCGCGTGCCGCCGCAGCTCCTCCCTGTATCGGGCGACGAGGAGCAGCGCGTAGTCGGTCCCGGCGCCGAAGACGATGACGGTGAGGATGCCCGAGCTCTGCGCGTTGACGGTGAGGGTGTCGTCCCTGGCGAGGAAGTAGATGACGCCCTGGGCGACGAAGAGGGCGGTGCCGGCCGAGACCACGGGGACGAGCCACAGCACCGGGCTGCGGTAGGTCAGCAGCAGGATGACGATGACGACACCCATCGCCGAGTAGAGCAGCTTGCCGTCGATCCCCGCGAACGCCTCCGAGGAGTCCGCCGCCAGGCCGACCGGACCCGTGACGTGCATGGACAGCCCGTCCGGGCGGTCCTGGGCGGCGGCCCGCAGCTCAGCGACGGTCGCGCCGAGCGAGTCCCACCCCTCCTCGCCAGCGTCGACCGTGACGATCACCTGCAGCGCCTCACCGTCCTGCGACGGGAGGGGACCGACGACGTCGGTCCGGACCTCCTCGATCGCGCCGAACCGCGCGGCGTGGGCCGTGACCGCCTGCGTGTCCTCAGGGGTGAGGCCGCCGGGGCGCTCGTAGACGATGACCGCGGGGAACTCGTTCTTGCTCCGGAACGCCTCGATCTGCCGGACGACCTGGGTGGACTGCGCGTCCTCGGGCAGCCAGGCGACCGCCTCGTTGTTGAGGACGTCCGGCAGCCTGCCCGACGGCCCGAACGCGGCGGCCAGCACGAGCGCCCAGAACACCACGACGAGCCACTTGGTCCTCCGGGACGCCGGGAACCAGGCGAGCCTGCCCACGTCCGCGATCCGTGTCTGCGCCACCGCCATCGCCCCTTCCTCCGCGGCGCCGCCCCTGCTTCACGGCCCACAACCGTTCCACGTTAAGGGCGACCCTCCGGACCCGACAATGGTCCGTTTTCGGTTCGGTGTGGCCGCCGTCGGTGGTCCCTCCGGACTGGCCCCGACGGGGGTCGGGACCTTCGGGCCTTGTCCGGTCCCGAGACCGTTCGCAGGCTGGCGACATGGGCGCATCAGGGGCAGACGGCGCGACAGCGGCAGGCCCGGTGGAGCGCATCAGCGTCGGCGACGCGCTCCAGCTGGCCACGGACGTCGGGCCCGTCCCCATGAACATCGGTGCGCTCCTGACCCTCGGTCCCGGTGCGAGCGCCTCCCACGTCGAGCAGACGCTGCAGCGGCGCGCCGGGAAGATCTACCGGCTGCGCCAGGTCCTCGTGTCACCGCCACCCGGGCTCGGCCGGGCCTACTGGACCGACGACGTGGCGTTCGACGCCCGGTCGCACGTGACGAGCCAGCCCCTCCCGGGGTCCGGCGACGAGGACCGTCTGCTGGCGAGCGCCGTCGACGCCGTGACCCGACCCCTCCCGCGAGACCTGCCCCTGTGGCGGGCGGTCGTCCTCGGTCACGAGGGTGGTGAGGCAGCGGCGGTCGTCGTCGTCCTGCACCACGTCCTGACCGACGGGATCGGTGGTCTCGCCGTGCTCGACCGCCTCGTCGACGGGGGCGAACCGGGGACCGCACCGGCGGGAGCGTCACGCGGAGCGGCCCCCGGCATACGCGATCTCCTCTCCGACCGCGCCCGCGAGATCGCGCGCGGCCTGCGGGGCCCGTCGTCGACCGCGTCCCGGCTGCGCCGCGGGGCGGCGGAGCTCGGAACCCGGCGCCTCCTCCGGGCGCCCGCGACCTCGCTCAACCGGGCGACGGGTCCGCATCGACGCATCTCCGTGGTCAGCGTCGACCTCGACGCGGTGCACGAGGCCACCCGACGTCACGGAGCCACCGTCAACGACGGCGTGCTCGTCGCCGTCACCGGCGCGATGGCCGAGGTCCTCCGCCGACGGGGCGAGCACGTGCGGGAGCTCGTCGTCTCGGTGCCCGTCTCGGCCCGCGCGCACACCACCGGTGGTGACCTCGGGAACCGGGTGGGGGTCATGCCCGTCCGGGTGCCGCTCTCCGGGTCGGCCACCGAACGCCTCGAGGCGGTCGCCACGCTCACACGGGTCCAGAAGACCCAGACCCGGGGCGCCTCGGCTGCGCTCGTCGGGCCGGCCTTCCGGCTGGTCGCCGCGACAGGGCTGTTCACCCGGTTCATCAACGGCCAACAGCTCGTCAACTCGTTCCTCACCAACCTGCCGGGCCCACGACGCGAGCTCACCCTGGCAGGAGTCCCGATCCGCCGGATCGTTCCCGTGACGACGACGGCCGGAAACATCGGCGTGTCCTTCGCGGCGCTGTCCTACGCCGGGTCGCTCACCGTCGTGGCGATGACCGACCCGGAGGTCGTCCCCGAGATCGGACTGCTCACGACGTCCCTGCGACGCGAGCTGGAGGCACTGGTGGGCGCGAGGACGATGCATCCGTAGTCGAGCAGGTGCAGGCCACGGGACCAAGTGCCCTGTCCCAGCAGCGTCCCCGACGGCGAGGCTGCTCGACGTGGACACCACGACCGCGACGACACCCACCCTCGGGACCTCGACGACACGCGGCCCCGGACCCGCGACGGCGCTCGCCGTCGTGACGGCCGTTCTCGCGCTCGTGTCGGCCGTCTGGACCTTCGTCGACCCGGGTCTCCTCCACGGCCCGGCGGCGATGCAGGGGTCTGCCCGGGGGACGGCGCTCGTGCTGGGAGTGCTGGCCGTCCCCGTCCTGCTCGTGTCCGTGTGGCGGGCCAGGCTCGGCTCGGGGCCCGCGTTGGTGACATGGGCCGGGGCGCTGCTCTACGTCGTCTACAACGCGGTGCTCTTCCTCTTCCTCACACCCTTCAACGCGGCCTTCCTCGTGTACGTGGCCCTGTTCGGGACCTCCCTGTGGGCGGTCGGCCACCTCGCGATGTCACCCGGGCTGTGGCAGGTCGCCCGCGACGCGGCTCGCCGCGCCCCCGTCCGGGGAGTCGCCGTCTACGTGTGGGTCGTCGCCGTCCTCAACGCGATCGCCTGGCTCGCCATGATCATCCCGTCGCTCGGTGACCACCCGGCCCCCATGCTCGAGGGCACCGGGGTGCAGACGAACGCCATCTACGTCCAGGACCTCGCGGTCTGGCTCCCCCTCGCGGCCGTGGGGGCGCTGTGGCTGTGGCGTCGGGAGGCCCGCGGTGCGCTGGTGGTCGGCGCCGTCCTGGGCCTGTGGGCCATCGAGTCGGTGAGCATCGCGGTGGACCAGTGGTTCGGTGTCCGCGCCGACCCGGACTCCCCCGTGGTGTCCCTGTCCGTCATCCCACCGTTCCTCGTCCTCGCGGTGGTCGGCCTCGTCCCGCTCTGGCTCCTCCTCCGATCCGGGTCCCGCGCCGCGCCGGGGCGTGAGGTGGGCGCGCCGTGACGACTCCCGCACGACGTGGACTTCCTCACCCCTGACCGGCGAGGCCGGCGAGGACGGCCGGCGGGCCGAAGGTCCCTACCCGACCCGTGGTTGCAGGTGGAGCGTGGAATGGACAAGGACACCCGCACCGAAGGTCTTGATCATCATGGCGGTCACCACTCCCTACGCACCCTCCCCCACGCCGTACCCCGTCCACGTCGACGCCGTCGACCAGCCCGCCGTCTCCCGATGGCTGTGGCTCGTCAAGTGGCTCCTCGCGATCCCGCACTACGTGGTCCTCGTGTTCCTCTGGGCGGCCTTCGTCGTCCTCAGCGTGGTCGCGCTCTTCGCGATCCTCTTCACCGGTCGCTACCCGAGAGCGATCTTCGACTTCAACGTCGGGGTGCTCCGGTGGTGGTGGCGGGTGACCTACTACTCCTACGGCGCGCTCGCGACCGACCAGTACCCGCCCTTCACCCTCGCGGAGGACCCGAGCTACCCCGCACACCTCGAGATCGACTACCCCGACCACCTGTCACGGGGCCTCGCGCTCGTCAAGTGGTGGCTGCTCGCGATCCCGCACTACCTCATCGTCGGCATCCTCGTCGGCAGCGGCGCGACGGTGGCCTGGCAGGCCGACAGCGACGCCCGGTGGGTCCTCGGCGGGGGCCTCGTGGGTCTGCTGGCGCTCGTGGCCGCCGTGGTCGTCGCCGTCACCGGGGCCTACCCCCGACCCCTCTACGACCTGCTGCTCGGTCTCAACCGCTGGGTCCTGCGCGTCGCCGCGTATGCCGGCCTGATGACCGACCAGTACCCGCCCTTCCGCCTCGACCAGGGCCCGCACGAGCCGCACGGCCGCATGGACCTCACGTCGTCCGGTGGTCCTCCGCCTCCCCCGCCCGCTGCCCCGCCGGCCGGGCACCAGCGCGCATCAGGCCAGCTCCCGACCGGGGGTGGCGCTCCCGTCGCCCGGGGAGGCTGGGGCACCGGCTCCGTCCTCACCGTGGTCATCGGCACCCTCGCGGCCCTCACGTCGCTCGGGCTGCTCTCCGGCGGCGTCACCACCCTCGTCGCGAGCAGCGTCGCCCGCGACGCGGACGGCTACGTCATGTCGCGGGTCGAGCCCGTCGGTTCCGACGGGCACGCGGTGGTGTTCAGCGACCTCGAGATCCACACCGCAGGTGCGAGGTGGGTGCCCGAGCAGGTCATCGGGGACGTCAAGGTGACGGTCACGTCCGGCACCACCGGCGCCGCGATCTTCTTCGGCATCGGCCCCGGAGCCGACGTCGACGCGTTCCTCGGCAGCGCGTCGTACAGCGTCGAGCGCGGGCCCGGCCTGGAGCCCCGCGAGGTCGCGGGGTCCGGCAGCCCGAACTCGCCGTCGTCGGTCGACTTCTGGGATGCCACCCGTGAGGGCACCGGGACGCAGGAGCTCGTCTGGACACCGAAGGACGGTGACTGGTCCGCCGTCATCATGAACCCCGACGGGAGCGCGGGCGTCACCGCCGACGTGGCCGTCGGAGCGACCTTCCCATGGATGGGCCGTCTCGGCGTCGGCCTGATCGTGGCCGGTCTCCTCGTCGCCGCCCTCAGCGCCGCGCTCATCACCCTCGCGATGCGGGAGGTCGCCCGGACCCCCGCCCGCACCTGACCCCGACACACACACGAGTCCGATGGTGCGCACGCACGCACCCGAGAAGGAGAAGACGATGACGAAGGCATGGGTGGTCTACGAGTCGATGTTCGGCAACACTCGCGAGGTCGCCGAGGCGGTCGCCCAGGGCATCAAGGAGCATGCCGAGGTCGAGGTGCACGAGGTGTCCACGGCCCGGTCGCTGCCCGCCGACCTGGACCTGCTCGTCGTGGGCGCCCCGACCCACGCGTTCGGCCTGAGCCGGCCCTCCACCCGCGAGGACGCCGCCACCAAGGCCCACCGCGCGGTCGAGTCGACGTCCATGGGCGTGCGTGAGTGGCTGGAGCAGCTGACCCCGGACGCGACCCCGCCCCGGTTCGCGACCTTCGACACCCGCGTGAACCACCCCCGGGTTCCGGGGTCCGCCGCGAAGAAGGCCGCCAAGCGGCTGCGCAAGCGGGGTGCGACGGCGCAGACGGACCCGGAGTCGTTCTGGGTGCACGGCACGGAGGGCCCCGTGCTCGACGGCGAGCTCGACCGAGCCCGCACCTGGGGCAGCTCGATCGCGAGGGCCTGAGCCGTGAACAGCTACGGCCTGGGCGGCAAGGTCGCCGTCATCACCGGAGGGGCGTCGGGCATCGGAAGGGCCTGCGCCCACGTCATGGCCCGCTCGGGCGCCGACGTCTCCATCTGGGACCGCGACCAGGACCACATCGACGCCGTCCTCCAGGAGCTCGAGGGGTTCGAGTGCCGCACCCACAGCGCCCTCGTCGACGTCGGTGACTCCGCGTCGGTCGACGCCGCCATGGAGTCCACGCTGGCCGCCCTGCACCACGTGGACGTCGTCGTCGCCAACGCCGGCATCGGGGGTGAGGCCCTGAGCAGCGGTGACTACACCGACGACGGCTGGCACCAGGTGATCAGGGTCAACCTCGACGGCGTCTTCTACACCCAGCGAGCTGGCATACGGGCCATGAAGGAGTCCGAGCGCGGCGGGTCGATCATCAACATGGCCTCGATCCTCGGTGCGGTCGGCTACGCCACCGCGAGCGCCTACACCGCCGCCAAGCACGGCGTCGTCGGCCTCACCCAGGCCGCGGCCTGGGAGCACGCGGCCGACAACATCCGCGTCAACGCCGTGGGCCCGGCCTTCATCCGCACGCCGCTCCTCGAGGCGAACCTCACCGAGGAGGTGAGCACCGCGCTGGCTGCCCAGCACGCGTTGCAGCGTCTCGGTGAGCCGGAGGAGGTCGCCGAGCTCGTGGCGTGGCTGGCCAGCGACGCCGCGTCGTTCGCGACCGGCACCTACTACCCGATCGACGGTGGCTACCTCGCCCGCTAGGGCAGCTACAGGGCGGCGACGAGGCTCGCGACGAAGACCAGCGGCAGCGAGACGAGGGCCCCCAGCGACGTCGCCATCGTCAGGGTCTTGAGACTGCCCTTGGTCGAGAGCTCGAGCAGGGTGCTGAACATCCAGAAGAAGTTGCTGTTGACGTGCAGCGCGAACATGGCCCCCGAGGCGATCGCCAGCGCGATGACGACGGGGTCCACGCCGAGCGAGCCGACGACCGGCGAGATGATGCCGGCGGCCGTGATCGCCCCGACGGAGACCGAGCCGATGGCGAAGTGCAGCACCGCCGCGATGAACCAGGCGAGCAGGATGCTGACGATGACCGACGCGTTCTCGTCCGCGGAGAAGAGCTCCTTGAGGGTGTCCTGCATCCCGCTCTCGGCGATGACGGCACCGAGGGAGCCGCCGACGCCCGTGACGAGCAGGATCTCGCCGGTGGTGTGGAAGCCGGCGGTGAGGACCTTGCCGACACCGTCCGCCCCGAGGGACCGGCGCACCATGGTGAACGCGATGAGCAGGCCGATGAAGAGGGCCATGTTGGCGTCGCCGAGGAAGTCGAGGACGGGGTGCGAGACGTCGGCGACCTGGGCGATCGCCCCGCTCGCGATGAGCACCAACGGCACGAGGATCGGCAGCAGCCGCACGACCAGCGGCAGCCGGGCCGCCGACTCGGCCAGCGGCACGTCCTCGGTCTCGCTGTGCGGGCGGTCGTCGACGATGACGGCGTCGGGGTCGATGTCGGTCTCGGCGTTCCAGAAGCCGCGACCGAGGATGAGCCGGAAGAGGAACGTCGTGATGAGCGCCGTCGCCAGCCCGATCGGGAGCCCGTAGAGCAGGTACGTCCCGAGGGGCACGTCCATGAGCCCGGCCACCGCGACCGCGGCCAGGCCGGGCACGACGAAGACGTAGCCGGAGAAGATCCCGATGCCGAGGGCGCCCGCCATCCACGGCAGCCCGAGGCGGCGGTCGACGGCCGGCGCCGACTCCTTCGCCATCGGGGCGGCGAGCACCACCTGCACGTCGACGTAGATCGACGGGAAGATCGTGGCGAGCGTGCCGGCCATCGCATAGGGCAGGCGCTTGCCCACCCGCGTCGCGAGGATGCCGACGAGGTCGTTGAAGGTCCCCATCGCGTGGAGCAGCGCGCCGATGAGGACACCGAACCCGATGAGCAGCCCGACCTCGGCCATGATCTCGCCGAAGCCGCCGGTGATCTGTTCGACGGTGCCGTCCGCGCCCAGTCCCGTCGCGAGCCCGAGGTAGACGCACGCCACGAGCAGCGAGATCACCGGGTCGATCCTGAACTTGATGATGAGCAGGATGGCCCCGAGGATCGCGATGGCCGAGTGCAGGATCTCCATGGAGCTGTCCCATCTGGTGCGACCACATCGCGCACGAGAGGTGGTCCGGAGCGGATCGGGGTGGTCCGGGTGGCGGAACCACCCTAGGGGGTCGACGCGTCGCGCGCCCTGCTCAGTCGCCCCGTCCACCGACGAGGAACGACCGCAGCCCGGGCGCCGGTGCGGCGGGATCCACCTCGCCCCGCTGACGTCGCGCAGCGCCGCCCTCCCGCACCACGCGGTCGACCGTCTCACGGACGAGGGCCAGGTCACCGACTGCCTCGAGCGACTCCCGGGTCGCCCGCAGCAGCGACTCGACCGCGAGCGCGGCGGTGACGAGGTCGCCCGTGGCGGGGTCGACGAGCCGATCAGCCAGTCCGTGCCTGGCGGCCCGCCAGGCGGCCGCGCGCAGGGTCGAGGTGGGGAGGTCGGACCGCCGACCCGACCCTTCCGCCATCGTCGTCACGAGCGCACGACAGAGGGCGGCGACGGCCACCGCGACACCCGGGTCGGGGCAGACGTCGGTGACGCGCACCTCCACCGTGGGGTAGCGCGCCGAGAGCCGCGCGTCGTAGTAGAGCATTCCCTCGTCGAACGCTCCACCGACGTCGATGATCTGCGTCGCCGCCCGCCGGTAGGTGTCGACGTCGTTCCACACCTGGGTCGGCCCGGCGGTGGGCAGCTGTGACAGGACCACCGAGCGGAAGCTCGCGTGGCCGGTGTCGCGTCCCTGCCAGAACGGTGAGTTCGCCGTGAGGGCCGTGAGGACGGACAACCACGGACGTATGCCGTCGAGCGCGACGATGCCCTCCTCCGGCGAGGAGACGGAGACGTGCACGTGCGTGCCGCACGTGAGCTGGTGCTCGGCGAGGTGCCCGAACTCGTGGGCGATGCGGGTGAAGCGTTCGGACTCGGTCGGCACCGGGTCGTGGGCACCGGGCCACGTGCCCGACGCCACCACGAGACCGTCTCGTGCCGCGGCGAGCTCGCCGACGCGTCGACGCAGGCGGTCGAGATCCCGCGCGAGCTCCGCCATCGACGAGCACGGGCGCGAGGTGATCTCCACCTGTTCCTGCTTGAACTCGGTGCGGATGTCCGGGTCGGCGGCGTCGGCGGCGAGGCGCGGGCCCAAGGGCACGGGCTCACCGGTCGTGGCGCCCACGAGGAGGAACTCCTCCTCGACGCCGACCGTCCGGGGCGTCACCGCAGGCTCGAGCGTCCGGCCGCCCACGCGTCGAGGACCTCGTCGGCGAACCGGCCGCCGAGGAGCTGGCTGGCCTGGACGCCGAAGACGAGGTCCTCCGCCAGGTGGGGCTCGTCGGCGAGCATCGGACCGATGACCTCGCGCCGGAGGATCTGCTCGTGCACCGCGTCCGCCTCGACGTGCTCGGCGTAGAAGTACTCGGTCGCCGGCCCGCAGCCGAGTCGCTGCGCGGCCCGGACCAGGCGCGCCGACCCCGGGGACGAGGTCAGCTCGATGACGGCGAACTGGCCGACGGCAGCGGCGCGCAGCTCGCGGCGGAGCCCGCACACGGACATGAGGTTGACCTCGGCGAGCACCGACCCGCTCACCCGGTCGAGGTGGTCGCCGTAGGCGGACGAGAGGCCGAGCTCGCGCATCATGTCGGCGAAGAGCTCGGAGTGCATCTCGTCGGCCCGGCCGGCGCCGTACTCGTCGTGCTCGACCGTGACGATCCCGGCCTTGGCCCGGCCGGACATCCGGGCCACCACGAGCAGCTGCGGGTCGGCCTCCTTGAGGTGGTAGGCCGACCGGTGGGTGACGTACTCGCGGAACTGCTCCTTCGTCCCCTCCCTGAGCAGGTGGTGCGAGATGCCGCGCGCCCCCACGGTCTCGGTCAGCAGCGCCGCGACCTCGGCCTCGACGTCGGCCCCGCCGGCGACGTCCCTGCGCAGCGCCCCCAGGAAGGTCGCCTCGAGCTCGAGGCGCAGGGCGAGGAGGTCGAGGTCCCACTCCATCGCGTCGGGGACGTCCGCGAACCCGCGGTAGTGCAGTTCGTAACAGACGTAGAGGGCGAGCTGGAGGTCGTCGCCGTAGGGGTCCGCGACGGACACGTCCGCGAGTAGCGGCCCGGAACGACCGGCGCAGTGGTCGATCACCGCCCGGGAGAGCGGCCCTCGGTCCGAAGGCAGTCGAGGTGCCCGGACCCGCGTCTCGGTCGCCGTCATGAGGCGTCCGCCCGGTCGGCGCGCACCTTGGTGCGGTGGCTCGTGTCGCAGAACGGGGCGATCCGGCTCCGCCGGCAGGTGCACAGCGCGACGACCCGCCGCTCGGAGCGCACCGTCGTGCCGTCCTCCATGACGACCTCCACCGGACCGTCGACGAGCACCGGTCCGTCGTGGGTCACCGTCACCCGGGTCGCGGAGCGCGCGGTGTGGTCGTTCGCCATGGTTCCTCCTCGGTTCCCTGCCGAGCCTAGACGTCCCGGGGTGCCGTGAAGCGCTGGAGGAACGCCGTCAACAGCCGGGCCGACTGGTCCCGCGGCAGGGCCTCGATGAGCGACAGGACCGACGTGAGGTCGAGGTCCCCACCCGACCGGGCGGCATCCGCGAGGGCGACCGGGTCCGGCATGCCGTTCTCCGACAACGCCTCCGGGCCGGGCAGGACAGCACCACGAACCGCCGCCGCGCCGCCCTCGAGCGCCGCCGCCAGCTGCTCGACGAGCCCCTCCGTCACCGGAGTGATGGTGAGGTGCGCGGTGTGTGGCACCACCGAGCCGTCGGACTGCACCACCGACGGCTGGCCCTGCAGGACGAAGCCCCGCTCGGCCACGGCCGCCGTCCACAGCAGCGGGTCGACCCGTCGCTCCGCCGGGACGGTGGCGTCCGTCGCGACCGCGACCAGGGGACCGACCCGGTCCCCGACGACGCGGAGCCCGTCGACCCCCTCGACGGCGGCGACCACGGCCGACGTCGCGCGGACGACGCGACCGGTGAGGGCGGCATACCCCTCGTCCCCGAGAGACTGCACGACCGCCCACGCCGCGGCGAGCGACGTCGCGGAGCGGGTGCCGAGGACCGTCGGGTTGACGACGGGGTAGCCGAGCCAGTCGGTCAGGGCGAAGTAGCGGGCGCGGTCGAGCTCGGCGTCCGCGAAGAGGAGGAGCGAGGCCCCCTTCGGCGCGTAGCCGTACTTGTGGAGGTCCGCACTGATGCTGCTCACCCCGCGCACGGAGAAGTCCCACGGTGGGACCGGGCAGCCGCCGGCCACCGGCCACCACGGCAGCACCCATCCGCCGACGCACGCGTCGACGTGGCTCGGGATGCCCCGGTCGGCTGCCGCCCCCGCGACCTCGGCGACGGGGTCGAGGACGCCGTGCGGGTACGACGGCGCCGACACGACGACGAGCGCGACGTCGTCACCGAGCGCCTCGACGTAGCCACTCGCGGGCGCACGACCGCTGGCCGGGTCGACGGGCAGCACCGTCGTCCCCAGCCCGAGGTAGTCCGCGGCCTTGTGGAAGGCGGCGTGCGCGGACGTGGACATGACGATCCGCGGGCGGCCCTGTCCTCCGCCGGCCCGCCACAGGTCGCGCGCCGCCTTGACGGCGAGCAGGCAGCTCTCCGTGCCGCCCGACGTCACCGAGCCGGTCGCGCCCGGGCCCCGCAGCATTCTCCGCCCGAAGGTCACGAGGTCGGCCTCCATGAGGGCGACCGACGGGAACGTCGTCGGGTCGAGCCCGTTGACCGGCTGCAGCATCCGCATCGCCTGTGCCGCAAGCTCGTCGACCTCCGGGCGGCCGTGGTCGTAGACGTAGGACAGCACCCGTCCGCCGTGCGTCGGTGCGTCGTGCTCCCGATACGCCCGCAGCCGTCCCAGCACCTCGTCAGCGCCCGTCATGCCCCACCTCCGGTTCCTCGTAGCGGCGCAGGGCCGCGATCGACAGCACGGCCAGCAGCGCCGGCACGAGAGAGAACGCGAGCGCCATGGCGACCTCGGCACCGCGCGGCTGCGCCACCGGGTCGCCCGTCGACGACACGAACCCGCCCACGGCCAGCATGACGAGGACGATGCCCGGTCCGAGCGCCAGCCCGGCCGTCTCCAGCGCCGTCCACACCCCGCTCATCGCTCCACCGCGGGCCCGCCCGGCCTCCTCGACCACGTCCGGGAGCATGGCGAGCGGGAAGAGCTGCATGCCGGCGTACGCGACACCGCCGAGCGCCAGGGCGAGCACCGACAGCCACACCCACCCGAGACCCAGCGCGGGCAGCTGCAGCGCACAGGCGAGGACGAACAACCGGGACGACGCGAGGTATGCCGTCCGCTTGCCTCGTGCTGCCCCGTACCGCTTCCAGGCCGGCATGACGACGAGCGCCGGCGCGACGACGGCGGCGAAGAGGACGCTGACCCACGACGCCGAGCCGAGGAGGTAGGTCGCGACGTACTGCGTGGCCGCGAGGACGATCCCGACCGCGAGGGCCTGCAGGACGAAGACGACGAGGAGGGCGCGGAAGCGCGGGAGCTCACGGAGGGCGTCGACCCCGGCGCGCAGGGTGGGCGGCTGCGCGACGCGGGCGGCCGGTGCGTCGTGGCCGCGGAGGCTGGCGACCGTCGCCAGCATCCCCGCCGTGAGGGCGAGCGCCGACACGACGGCCATGACGAGGTAGCCGGCGCGTCCGCCGCCGAGCAGGGCGCGCACCCCCGGCGCGCCGGCGCCGAAGACGAGGATCGCGAGGGCGAGCACGCCGACCCGCCACGCCATCATCCTCGTCCGCTCGGCGTAGTCGCTCGTGAGGTCGGCGGGCGCGGCGATGTAGGGGACCTGGAAGAGGCTGAACGACGTCGTGGCGAGGACGAACGCGACCGTCACCCACACCGCGGCGACCGCTCCGGACCAGCCGTCCGGCACCGCGAACATCGCGACGAAGCCGACCGGCAGGGTGAGCGCCCCGAGCGTCATGAGCCGGTGCCGCGAGCCGCGCGTCGTCAGCTCGCGGTCGCTGCGGGCACCGATCGCCGGGTCGATGACGACGTCCCACACCTTCGGGAGGAGGACGACGACGGCGGCCAGCGCGGCGGCGACGCCGAGCGTGTCGGTGAGGTAGTAGGCGAGGACGAGGCCCGGAAGGGTGCCGAAGCCGCCGGTGCCGACGCTGCCGGCCGCGTACCCCGCGGTCTGCGCTCGGGTCAGGCGGTCGCGGGGCATGCACCGCAGTATGTCTGCCGGACTGGCGTACGAGGCCCGAACGCGGCCATGCGGTCAATGCCCCGCGTCGCTCCTCAGCAGCCGCCACCCTCCGGCCGTCAAGGCGCCCAGCGCCCACGCAGCCAGGGTGAGTCTCGCCGACGTCACCGTCATGTCGTCCAGGGGCCCCTCGCCGAAGATGAGGAACAGCGCCCCGGACCCCGGCAGTCGCGCGGACGTGGTCGCCGCCCAGTCGAACGGCAGCTGCGCCACGAGAAGGGGCAGGACGAGGAGCAGGGCGATGGCGAGCACGAGCGCGGCGGCCGTGCTGCGGGTCGCGAGACCGAGCCCGATGCCGAGCAGGGCCCCGCAGCCCAGGACGACGACGATGTCGCCCATCGACCGGAGCCCGTCGCCGAACGGCAGCCCGACCCGCGGCGGCGCGAGCGTCCGCACCACGACGCTGGCCGCGACGACGAGCACGACCCCGAGGGTGGTGACGGTGAGCGCGATGACGAGCGCGCGCGCGGCGAGCAGCACTCCCCGGCGCGGGGTCCACTGCAGGGTCGGGACGATCGCTCCGGTTCCGTGGTCGGCGGTGCTCGTCACCACCGCCATCGCGACCGTCCCGAAGAGGGCGAACATCGCGGTGAAGCGCGCACCCTCCCACGCCGACGCCCCCACCGGCACCGACTCGGGGTTGTTGGCGACGTCGATCCCGACGAGCAGGCCCAGCCCGACCACGGCGCACGAGATCAGACCCGTGAAGACCCAGCTCGAGCGCACGCTCCAGATCCGACCCCACTCCGCCCGGCTCGCCCGGGCCAGCACCGTCGCGGTGCTCATCGGACCGCTCCCTGCGCGAGCGCGGTCGGGACGTGGCCGTGGTGCTCGACGCTGCCCTCGGTGAGCGAGAGGTAGGCGTCCTCCAGGGACTGCTCGACCTCGGCGAGGTGGTGCAGCCGGATGCCGTGCGCGTGGGCGAGGTCACCGACCTCGCTCGCGGGCACCCCGCTCACCTCGAGCTCGTCCGGCCCCGGGCGCTCCACCGCGGTGTCGGGTCCGAGCACGCTCTCGAGCTCGTCCGCCTGCGGCGTGCGCACGCGGACCCGTTGTCCACCCAGGCCCCGCAGCAGGCCGGGCATGTCCGTGTCGGCGATGAGCCGCCCGCGGCCGATGACGACGACCCGGTCCGCGATGAGCTGCATCTCGCTCATGAGGTGGCTCGACACGAGGACCGTGCGCCCTTCCTCCGCGAACCCGCGCAGGAGGCCGCGGATCCACCGCACCCCGTCGAGGTCCAGGCCGTTGACCGGCTCGTCGAAGAGCAGGACCGGTGGGTCGCCGAGCAGGGCCGCGGCGATGCCGAGGCGCTGGCGCATCCCCAGCGAGTAGCCCTTGATCCGCCGTCCGGACGCCTTGCCGAGCCCCACCTGCTCGATCACCTCGTCGACGCGTTCGCTCCGGATACCGTTGCTGTGGGCCGCGATCCGCAGGTGGGACCGGCCCGTCCGGCCCGGGTGCATCGCCCCTGCGTCGAGCAGCGCGCCGACCTCGCGCAACGGCGCGGGGAACGCGGCATACGAGCTGCCGTTCACCGTCGCCGTCCCGGAGGTGGCCCGGTCCAGGCCCATGACGACCCGCATCGTCGTCGACTTCCCCGCACCGTTGGGCCCGAGGAAGCCGGTCACCTTGCCCGACTCCACCTCGAAGCTCAGGTCGTCCACCGCGCGCACCGAGCCGTACGTCTTCGTCACTCCGCTCACCGAGATCATGGGAGGGACGCTAGGAGAAAGCGGGCGGGTGGCGGGGGCACGGTGTGTGAAGGTTCCGTGCAGATCCTGCTGCCGCCGCCGACCGGAGGGAGGGCGCGGGGTCAGGTAGCGCGGGTCAGGTGGGCGACGACGTAGAGGACGCCGAACGGGTCGCTGACGTCGAGGGAGCCGACGACGAGCGGCACCTGCCCCGCGGCGGCGGCGAGGACCTGCAGCGGGGCGCGGCCCGCGACGAGGAGGTCGGCGCAGAGGCCCGGGTCGAGGTCGAGGAGCCGGGCGAGTCCACCGTCGGCGCAGCCACGAATGGCAGCGACGATGGCGTCGTCGACCTCGGCCGCGCGGGGGTCGAGGTGGCCGGGGGCCTTCTCGGTGCGCCGGGCCGAGCCGTCGGCGACGACGAGCATCGTGGTCGCCTGCCCCTCGGCTGCCAGGGCGCTGCCGAGGGCGACGCACTCGGCGGTGGTGGCGTCCCACGCGACGGCGACGTGCTCGACGTCGAAGTCGAGGTGCGAGGCGGCGAGCAGGTGGTCGGCGACGCGCAGGCCCACCGGGGGCCTGGTGCTGCGGGGCTCACGGTCGGTGGCGTGGACGACGACGACGTGGGAGGCCGTGGCCACCGCGGACCGGACCGCCTCGACACAGGACTCGGAGACGTCGGGGGCGACGGCGGCCCTCCCCCGGTACTCGGGCAGGAGCAGGGGGGCGCCCGGCACGATGACGACGTCGGTGACCGGCCCGCGTGCCGGCGCCGACGTCGCTCCGGGCGTCACGCGAGGCCCCGGGCGGTGCGCGCCGGCGGCAGGTCGCCGGCGATGACCGAGACCATGTCGAGCACCTGGCGGGTCTCGACGACCTCGTGCACCCGGTAGATGTGGGCTCCGTGCCAGGCGGCGACCGCGGTCGCGGCCAGCGTCCCCGTCAGCCGCTCGCCGACCGGCAGGTCCAGCGCCTCACCAACGAAGTCCTTGTTGGACAGCGAGACCAGGAGCGGCCAGTCGAGCGCGACGAGCTCGTCCAGCCGGCGGGTGACCTCGAGCGAGTGCCAGGTGTTCTTGCCGAAGTCGTGCGCCGGGTCGATGACGACGCGCGATCGGTCGACGCCCGCGGCGACGGCGCGGTCGGCCTGGGCGAGGAGGGAGCGGACGACGTCGGCGACGACGTCGTCGTACTCGATGCGGTGCGGGCGGGTCCGCGGCGCGACGCCGCCGGTGTGGGTGCACACCACCGCGGCGTCGAACTCCCCGGCCACCGACACCAGCTCGGCGTCGGCGCCACCCCACGCGTCGTTGAGGATGTCCGCGCCGGCCTCGAGGACGGCCCGGCCGACCGAGGCGCGCCACGTGTCGACGCTGATGAGCAGGTCGGGGTGCTCGGCGCGGACCGCGGCGACGAAGTCGACGACCCGGGCCTTCTCCTCGTCGGCACCGATCTCGACGCCGGGCGCGGCCTTGATCCCCCCGATGTCGACGATGTCCGCGCCCTGCTCGACGACCTCGCGCACGCGGTCGAACGCGGCGTCCTCGCTCCACGTCGAGCCCTTGTCGTAGAACGAGTCGGGCGTGCGGTTGACGATCGCCATGACGAGGCGCGAGCGGGCGTCGAACTCCCGGCTCCCGAGCCGGAAGGTCAGCACGACGCCGCCGGGGGACGCTCACCGATGCCGACCGGCGTGACGACGGGCTCGAACCCGGCGCTCCGCCGCGCGTACTGCGTGAGGACGGCCGTCTCACCGAGGCCGGACCGGTCGCGGCGGTCACCGTCCACGGGCTCGCCGACGGGCCGGAGCCGTCGCCGGTCCACGGGCCGGAACCGTCGCCGGTCGGCGGCCGCGAGGACCTGCACTGCCATGAGGCCGAGCGTGTCATGGCGGTGGTGCCGGTGGGTGCGCCGCCCCAGGTCGACCTGCGCGATCCCACCGACGCCGTGGGTGTCGGCCGTGTCGATGAGGGCGGCGATCTCGATCCCGTAGCCCACGGGCACCGAGTACGACGCGAAGGCGGAGCGCCGGATCGCCCACTCCCCCGACAGCGGCTGCACGATCCCCGCGAGCTCGGGGCGGTGCAGGGCGAGCCACGGGCGGGCCACGAGCTCGGTGACCCGGCCCCCGGCCTCCTCCTCGCGCCCCTCGGCGTCGATCATCGGCCGGTCGTAGACCGCCTTGACGAGGTGGACGTCCTCGTCGACGAGCAGCGGACCGAGCAGCCCCGTGACGAAGTGGGTGCCCCAGTCGAGGAGGTCCGCGTCGACGAACACGACGAGGTCACCGCGCGTGACGAACTGGGACTTCCACAGGGCCTCCCCCTTGCCGGGCACCGTGCCGAGGTCGGGGCGGATCCCCGCGGCGGGCTCGACCCGCGCGCCGGCGGCCGCCGCGACCCGCGCCGTGGCGTCGGTGGAGTCGGAGTCGATGACGACGACCTCGTCGACGAGACCGCGCCCACCGGCGACACTCCCGAGGTCGGCGACGAGGCGCTCGACGACGGCCGCCACCGTCGCCTCCTCGTCCCGGGCGGGGACGACGACCGAGATCGTCCGGTCGCCCTTGAGCGCGATGAGGTCCGCGGTCGTCCAGTCCGAGGCCCGGTATGCCGTCACGGCCCGGTTGATGCCCGCCTCGCCCATCGCTCTCGTCACGACCCGAAGGTCGGCGGCCGCTTCCCGCGGAACGCGGCGAGGCCCTCGGCGAAGTCCGGGGTCCGGAGGAGGGCCCGCTGGCCGCTCTCCTCGCGGCCGAGGGTGGCGTCGAGGTCGAGGGTGGCCGCGGTGATCGCCGCCGTCGTCAGCGCCGTCCCCTCGGGGGCGAGTGTGGCGAGGTGCGCGACGAGCTCGTCGGCCCGGGCCGCGAAGTCCTCCCGTGCCACCGACTCCGACACGAGGCCCCACTGGGCGGCCGTCGCCCCGGTGAGGCGTTCACCGCTGAGGGCCAGCCGCAGGGCGCGGGCGCGCCCGACCGACGCCGCCACGAGGGCCGTCGCGCCACCGTCGGGCATGAGGCCGAGGGCGCCGAAGGCCAGGACGAGCGTCGCGTCGTCGGCGACGAGCACGTAGTCGGCGGACAGCGCGAGCGAGAGCCCGGCGCCCGCCGCGACCCCGGGCACCAGCGAGATGACGGGGGTGCCCGCCTCGAGCACGGCCCGGACGGCGGCTCCGACGCCGAAGAGCGTCCCGTCGAGGTCGCCCTCGTCGACGTGCACGCCGAGGTCGGCACCGGCGCTGAACGCGCGGCCCTCGCCCGAGAGCACGATGACGCGGACCGCCGGGTCGTCGTCGAGCCGCCCGATGCCGCGGGCGACCGCCCGGAGCATGTCCGGCGCGACCGCGTTGAGCCGCTCGGGCGCGGACAGGGTGAGACGCCCGACCGCCCCGTCGACCCCGACCCGGACCTGGTCGGCCGGGGTCGCCGTGTCGTCGATCATGCCCGGACGAGCTCGAGGATGGTCGCGTTGGCCATGCCGCCGCCCTCGCACATCGTCTGGAGGCCGTAGCGGATGTCCTCGCGCTTCATGTGGAAGAGGAGGTCGCTCATGATCCGACCGCCCGACCCGCCGAGCGGGTGGCCGACCGCGATGGCGCCACCGTTGGGGTTGAGCAGCGCCTCGTCGACGCCGAACTCCGCCTGCCACGCCAGCGGCACCGAGGCGAAGGCCTCGTTGACCTCGAACACGCCGATGTCGGACAGTGCGAGCCCGGAGCGTTCCAGCACCTTGTGCGTCGCGGGGATCGGGGCGGTGAGCATCATGACGGGGTCGTCCCCTGCGAGCGCGCCCGTGTGGAAGCGGGCGATCGGCGTCAGGCCCAGCGCGTCGGCCTTCTCTGCGGCCATGAGCAGCAGCGCCGAGGCGCCGTCGCTGATCTGCGAGGCGTTGCCGGCGTGGATGACGCCGTCGTCCTTGAAGACCGGCTTGAGCTGCGCGAGCGACTCCATCGAGGTGCCACGGCGCAGGCCCTCGTCGACCGAGAAGGTCGACCCGTCCGCGAGGGTGACGGGGGCGATGTGGTCGGAGAAGCGGTCCGCGTCGATCGCGGCCGCGAGGCGCTCGTGGGAGCGGACGGCATACGCGTCGAGGGTCTCGCGGGACAGTCCCCACTTCTCGGCGATCATCTCGGCCCCGATGCCCTGGTTGAACGTGTCGACGCCGTAGCGCTCGAGCAGCGACGGTGGGTACGGGAAGCCGAGGTCCTTGACCGCGAGCGGTGAGCCCATGGGGACGGCGGTCATCATCTCGACGCCACCGGCGACGACGACGTCCTGCTGGCCGGACTGGATCGCCGCGGCGGCGAAGTGGACCGCCTGCTGCGAGGAGCCGCACTGGCGGTCGATCGTCGTGGCCGGGACGGACTCGGGCCACCCGGCGGTAAGGACCGCGTTGCGGCCGAGGTTGAACGACTGCTGGCCGACCTGCTGGACGCAGCCCCAGATGACGTCGTCGACGATCGCCGGGTCGAGCTGCGAGCGCTCGGCGAGGGCACGCAGGACGTGCGCGGAGAGCTCGACGCCGTGGACCGCGGCGAGCGACCCCTTGCGGCGGCCGATCGGGGTGCGGACGGCGTCGACGATGACGGCGTCGCGGGGGGAGAGGGTCATGCGTTGCTCCTGGTGTTCTGGGGACGGTAGGACGTGGCGAGGAGGGCGGCGGCCGCAGCGAGCCCACCGACGAGGGCGACCGCGCCCCAGCCGATCCCGGCGAGGTCGAGGCCCAGGGCGGAGTCGAGCGACCAACGGCCGGGACCGACGACGGCGAGGCCGACGGCGACCATGGCGACGAGCACGACGTACTCGGCGCCACCCTTGAAGATGAAGTAGCCCTTGCCGCGGTGGTCGGTGAGCGCGGCCACGGTCATGAGTCCGACGAAGGCCATCGCGCTGAGGCCGGTGAGCAGCCCGAGGGTGACGAACACCCCGGCACCGATCTCGGTGGCCGCGGCGACACGGGCGTGCAGCCAGCCCGGGCGCAGGCCGAGCGACGCGAACCACTTCTCCGTGCCGGAGAGCCCGCCGCGGACCTTGTTGAGGCCGTGCAGGACGAGCATCGGGCCGAGGGCGAGGCGCAGCACGAGCGAGGCGACGTCGAGCTCGGTCGTGGAGATCGCCGTGGGGTCCATCAGGCGCCACCCGCCGGCACGAGCTCGCGCAGGCCGGGCACGACCTGCTCGCTGAAGGTGCGCAGGAAGCGCTCCTGGTCGCCGCCGGGTCCGTGGAAGACGAGGTGGTCGAAGCCGAGGTCGGTGTACTCGCGCACCGCCGCCACCACGGCGTCCGGGTCCGAGGCGACGATCCACCGCTTCGCGACCTGCTCGATCGGCAGCTCGTCGGCGGCCCTCTCCATCTCGGCCGGGCTGTGGATCGAGTGCTTCTGCTCGGCGGTGAGCGACAGCGGCGCCCAGAAGCGGGTGTTCTCGAGCGCCTGCTCGGCGTCCGGGTCCCAGGACAGCTTGATCTCGATCATCCGATCGATGTCGGTGTCGCCCTTTCCTGCCGCCGCGAGGCCCTCGGCGACGGCGGGCAGGAGCTTGTCGGCGTAGAGCTCGCGGCCCTTGCCGGAGGTGCAGATGAAGCCGTCACCGGACCGGCCGGCATACCGGGCCACGAGGGGACCACCGGCGGCGATGTAGACGGGCACAGGCTGGTCCGGGCGGTCGAAGATGCGCGCGTCCTCGGTGCGGTAGTACTCGCCCTCGAAGGTCACCGACTCCTCGGTCCACAGCGCCCGCATGAGGCGGACCGACTCCCGGAGCCGGGCGTACCGCTCCTTGAACTCGGGCCAGCCGCTCTCCGGGACCGAGCCGACGGCCACCTCGTTGAGTGCCTCCCCGGTGCCGACGCCGAGCATGATCCGCCCCGGCGCGAGGCACCCGAGGGTCGCGAACGTCTGGGCGACGACCGCCGGGTTGTAGCGGAACGTCGGGGTCATCACCGAGGTGCCGAGGAGCACCCGCTCGGTGCGCGCCGCCACCCACGACAGCCAGGCAAGGGAGTTCGGCGCGTGCCCGCCCTCGAGCCGCCAGGGCTGGAAGTGGTCGGAGATGGTGACCGAGTCCAGTCCCAGCTCCTCGGCGAGGACGGCGTATGCCGCGAGGTCGCCTGGGGCGAACTGCTCCGCCGAGGCCTTGTAGCCGATACGCATGCGGCCATCTTCGCCCATGCCGGTGCCATAGTGACCGTGTGCCCGGTCACGCCCGTCACACCGCCGGCCACCGTCGCGCCTCGCGCGCCCCGGTCGCGGCCCTCACCTGCGCGGCGCTCGCCGGCGCCCTCGCCGGCT
>NZ_AVPL01000043.1 GCF_000768695.1 Knoellia aerolata DSM 18566 | reverse complement strand
CCCCGGCCCCCTGCCCCCGGCCCGCCTGTCCCCGGCCCGCCTGTCCCCGGCCCCTGCCCTGTCCCCGCGGTGAGAGTTGCACGAGGGGCCCGCGGGGAGTGAGACTTGCTTGTATGCCGCAAGCAACAGACCCGTCGGACGCCCGGGTGGCGTTCGGTGACGCCCTCGTCCGCGCGATGAAGATCATGGCCGCGGTGAGACAGCGCGCCCCGCGCGTCCACCCCGACGTCGACCCCATGGGCTACCCGCTGATGTTCAACCTGCGTGAGGAGCCGCGCCGGGTCTCGGACATCGCCGCCGCCATCCACCTCGACGTGTCGACCGTGAGCCGGCAGGTGAGCCACCTCGTCGCCCAGGGCCTCGTCGAGCGCCTCCCCGACCCCTCCGACGGCCGGGCCCACGTCCTCACGCTCACCGAGCCCGGACGCGACCTGCTCGTCGCCATCCGGGAGCGCCGCAACGCGTGGCTCGCCGAGGTCACCGCCGACTGGGACGACGCCGACCTCGCCGACTTCGACCGCCTCCTGCAGCGCTTCGCCGACGACGTCGCGGCCCACCCCCTCCTCAACGCCAAGGACCTCGCATGACCGCCACCACCGACCAGCCGCTGACCCACCGTCAGATCGTCACGATCCTCGTCGGGCTCATGTCCGGGATGTTCCTCGCCGCCCTCGACCAGACCATCGTCGCCACCGCGATCCGCACCATCGCCGACGACCTCAAGGGCCTCGAGCACCAGGCCTGGGCGACGACGGCATACCTCATCACGTCGACGATCGTCACGCCGCTCTACGGCAAGCTCTCCGACATCTACGGCCGCAAGAAGTTCTTCACCACGGCCATCACGATCTTCGTCATCGGGTCGGTCCTCTGCACCTTCTCGACCTCGATGCTCGAGCTCGCCGCCTTCCGTGCGGTGCAGGGGCTCGGCGCCGGCGGTCTCTTCTCGCTCGCGCTCGCCATCGTCGGCGACATCGTGCCGCCACGCGAGCGCGCCAAGTACCAGGGCTACTTCCTCGCGGTCTTCGGCACCTCGTCGGTGCTCGGCCCGGTCGTCGGAGGCTTCCTCGCCGGCTCCGACGACATCCTCGGCATCACCGGCTGGCGCTGGGTCTTCCTCGTCAACGTCCCGATCGGCATCGGCGCCCTCCTCCTCGTGAGCAAGACGCTCCACCTCCGCCACACCCGCCTCGACCACCGCATCGACTGGACCGGCGCCGCGCTGCTCTCGGCCTCCCTCGTGCCGCTGCTCCTCGTCGCGGAGCAGGGGCGCGAGTGGGGCTGGGGCTCGACGAACGCCATCGCCTGCTACGCCGTCGGCCTCGTCGCGGCCGCGTTGTTCTTCTGGCAGGAGGCGCGGATGGGCGAGGAGGCGATCCTGCCGCTCGCGATGTTCCGCAACCGCACCGTCGGCGTCTCGTCGGCGGCCTCGATCCTCATCGGCATCGCGATGTTCGGCGGGCTTGCGTCGCTTCCGCTCTACCTCCAGATCGTCAAGGGTGCAACCCCGACCGAGGCCGGCCTGCAGCTCGTCCCGATGACCCTCGGCATCATGTCGGGCTCGATCATCTCGGGCCAGGTCATCAGCCGCACCGGCCGCTACCGCTGGTTCCCGATCGTCGGCGTCGCGCTGCTCACCGTCTCGCTGTTCGTCTTCCACTACATCGAGTTCGACACCCCGCTGTGGCAGACGATGATCGTCATGGTGTTCTTCGGGCTCGGCCTGGGGTTCAACTTCCAGCCGCTCACCCTCGCCGTCCAGAACGCCGTCCCGCCGCAGCAGATCGGGGTCGCGACCTCGACCGCGACGTTCACCCGCCAGATCGGCGGCACCATCGGCACCGCGGTCTTCCTGTCGATCCTCTTCTCCCTCGTCCCGGAGAAGATCACCGGCGCCATGCGGACCGTCGCCCCGACGCCCGACTTCCAGGACGCCCTGCGCGACCCGGCGAACGCCGAGTTCGCCAGGCAGTTCGCCGCGTCCCAGTCGAGCGGTGGGGCCGCACAGTCCAGCGGGGTGCTGCAGGACAGCTCGTTCCTCACCACCCTCGACGAGCGCCTGGCCAAGCCGTTCCTCATCGGCTTCTCCGAGGCGATGGACCACGTGTTCCTCGTCGGGGCCGCCGTCATGGTCCTCGGGCTCGTCATCATCTGGTTCCTGCCGGAGGTCGAGCTCCGCAAGGGCTCGGCCTACCAGGAGCGCGCCGACGCCGACGCCGAAGCCGACGCCGGCGCGGGCGCGGGGGCGACCCCAACGCACTGAGCTCGCCTGCGCGGCCCTGCGCCCAACTCGCCAATTCCTCCCCTCCGGTACGGACACGCCGGGTGTGTCGCGTACCGCACGGGAGGAATTGGCGAGTCAGGCACGGGAGGGGACGGTGACCGAGCGGGCGATCCGGCGGCCCCAGGCCGCGGCGATGAGGGCCGCGGCCAGCGCGGCGGCCACCGGGAGGGCGTAGGTCTCGTGGGCGCCCCACGAGTCGACGAGGATGCCGCTGAGCGCCGTTCCCGACGCGAGCCCGATGAGCAGTCCGGTGATCGCGACCGCCATGCCCTCGGTGATGAAGGCCCGCGGCACGAGGTGCTGCACCAGGGTGATGCCGGTGATGAGCGTCGGCGCGGTCGCCGAGCCCGCGACGAACATCATCACCGTGAGCCCCCAGAGGCTGTCGATGAGCAGCACGGGCGCCTCGAGGAGGAACATCGCGAGGGCGCACCAGACGAACCGTCGGGCGATGGAGCCGCTGAAGGTGCGGGTGCCGAAGACGACCGCGGACAGGGCCGAGCCCAGCGCGAAGGCGCCGAGGATGACCGAGCTCATCCCGGTGCTGCCCGCCTCCTCCGCCACCGCGACGGCGACCACCTCGTTGCCGCCGAAGACGACCCCGACCATGAACAGGGCGGCTCCGACCGCCGCGACCCCCGGGCGCTGGATCGCCAGGCCGTGCGGCCTCTCGTCGTGCGGCACCACCGGTGGCTCCGAGCGGCGCTCGGCGAGGAAGAGCACGGCCCCGGCCGTGAACACGACGTAGGCCAGCAGCAGCCCGGCCTCGTGGAAGAGGGTCGTCGCGGCGAGCACCCCGAGCACCGGTCCCAGGACGAACGCCCCCTCCTCGACCACCTGCTCGAGTGACATGGCCGCGTGCAGGGCGTCCGGCTCGTCCCTCAGCAGGTGGGCCCACCGGGCGCGCGACATCGGCCCCATCTCGGGGAGGAAGGCCGAGACGGCATACCCGACGAAGAGCGTCCACGCGGGGGCGCCGACCGCGGACAGCACCACGGTGACCATCCCGGCCACGAACGTCCCGAGCACGAAGGGCATCGAGGCGCGGCGCTGGCCGCGCTTGTCGACGAGGCGCCCGATGACCGGGCCGGCGACGGCGAGCACGACGATCCCGCCGGCGGACACCGCACCGGCGAGCCCGTAGGAGTCCCGTCGGGTCGAGATCATGACGATGATCGCGACGCCGAACATCGCGCCGCCGACCCGCGACAGGGCGCTCGCCGCGACGAACCGCCGGGCCCCGGGGACCGCGAACAGGGGCCGGTACGTCGAGAGCACGGCTCACTCTCGCACGCCACCGGAACAGGGACGTCCCCCCGGCGAACGGCTCCGGGGGGACGTCCCCTTTCCCGCCTCAGGCGGGAAAGGTGGTGCTGGTGGGGTCAGCCCCAGACGAGGCCGCGCGACGGGTCGCCGAGGATCGCGGCGACGTCGGCGAGGTAGCGCGACCCGAGCTCGCCGTCGACGAGACGGTGGTCGAAGCTCAGCGCCAGCGTCGTCACCGACCTGGGCTCGATCCGCTCCGTGCCGTCCTCGTCGGTGACGACCCACGGGCGCCGGTTGATCGTCCCGAACGCGAGGATCGCCGCCTCCCCCGGGTTGAGGATCGGAGTGCCCGCGTCGATGCCGAACACGCCGATGTTGGTGATCGTCACCGTGCCGCCGGACATCTCGGCGGGCTGCGTGCGACCCTCGCGCGCGGTGGCGGTGAGCGCACCGATCGCCTCGGCGAGCTCGCGCATCGAGAGCCGGTCGGCGTCCTTGATGTTCGGGACGACGAGCCCGCGCGGGGTCGCGGCGGCGATGCCGAGGTTGACGTAGCTCTTGAGGACGATCTCCTGCGCCTGCTCGTCCCACGACGCGTTGATTCCGGGGTTGCGACGGGCGGCGAGGATCATCGCCTTGGCGAGGATGAGCAGCGGCGTGACCTTGACGTCCTTGAACTCCCTGTCGCGCTTGAGCCTCGCGACGAGGTCCATCGTCGCGGTGACGTCGACGGTGACCCACTCGGTGACGTGCGGCGCGGTGAACGCGCTGTCCACCATGGCCTGGGCCATCATCTTGCGCACGCCCTTGATCGGCACGCGGACTTCGCGCTCACCGGACCCGAACGGACCGTATGCCGGTGCGCCGGAGCCGATCCCGGCCGGAGCGGAGGTCGAGCCGGGAGCCGAGGGTGTGCCTGCGGCATACGACTCGACGTCGGCGCGGGTGACGACGCCGCCGTCACCGGACGCGGGGACGGAGGCGAGGTCGACGCCGAGGTCCTTGGCGAGCTTGCGCACCGGCGGCTTGGCGAGCACCGCGCCGCCCCTTGCCTCGGGGCTTGCGTCCGCAACCTTGGCCGGCTTCTCGACCACCTCTGCGGACGCACGCGGCGCCGGAGCCGCTGCGTCCGCAACCTTGGCCGGCTTCTCGACCACCTCTGCGGACGCAAGGGAGGCCGGGGCAGGGGAGGCCGGGGCAGGGGCGGGGGCCTTGCGGGCGCGGCGGGTCGTCCCGCTCGCCTTGGGGCCGTAGCCGACGAGCGTCTTGACCGGCTCCTCCTCGGCGACGTCGGGCTGCGCCGCCGCGGCGTTGTCGGGGTCGACCTCCATGGCCGCCTGGGCACTCGGCCCTCCGCTCGCGGCCTCTCCACCGAGGCCGTCGTCGATGGCGATGATCGGCGTGCCGACCTCCACCTCGTCGCCGACGTTCACGAGGAGCCCGGACACGGTGCCGGCCCACGGGATGGGCAGCTCGACGAGGGACTTGGCGGTCTCGATCTCGACGACGATGTCGTTGATCTTCACCGTGTCGCCGACGGCGACCTTCCACTCGACGATCTCGGCCTCGAGCAGCCCCTCACCGGGGTCCGGAAGGTTGAAGTGCTTCACACCCATGCGTTGCGTCTCCTCGGGAGGTCAGGGCTCAGTGGGACAGGGCGCGGTCGACACCGTCGAGCACGCGGTCGAGGTCGGGCAGGTAGTGCTCCTCGAGCTTGCTCGCCGGGTAGGGCGTGTTCCAGCCGGCGACCCGGATGACCGGCGCCTCCAGCTGGTAGAAGCAGCGCTCGGTGACCAGGGCCGCGATCTCGGAGCCGACGCTGACGAACGACGGCGCCTCCTGGACGACGACGAGCCGGCCGGTCCTGGCCACCGAGGTCGTGATCGCGTCGATGTCGATCGGGCTGACCGAGCGCAGGTCGATGACCTCGAGCGAGTGGCCCTCCTCCGCCGCGGCCGCGGCCGCGTCGAGGCAGGTCCGGACCATCGGGCCCCAGCAGGCCAGGGTGACGTCGGTGCCCTCGCGCACGACGTGCGCCGAGAAGAGGTCGCGCGGCGCCGCGGTGGCGTCGAGGTCGACCTCGCCCTTCTCGTGGTAGCGGCGCTTGGGCTCGTAGAAGATCACCGGGTCGTCGCACTCGATGGCCTGCTGGATCATCCAGTAGGCGTCCTCGGGGTTGGAGCAGAAGACGACCTTGAGCCCGAGCGTGTGCGCGAAGTAGGCCTCGTTCGACTCGCTGTGGTGCTCCACCGCGCCGATGCCGCCACCCATGGGGATGCGCACGACCACCGGGACCCGGATCGCGCCGCGCGAGCGCGAGTGCAGCTTGGCGAGCTGGGAGACGATCTGGTCGAACGCGGGGTAGACGAACCCGTCGAACTGGATCTCGACGACCGGGCGGTAGCCGCGCAGGGCGAGGCCGATGGCGGTGCCCATGATCCCGGACTCCGCGAGCGGGGTGTCGATGACCCGGTCCTCCCCGAAGTCCTTCTGGAGGTGCTCGGTGATGCGGAATACACCGCCGAGCTTGCCGATGTCCTCGCCCTGGATGATCACCTTGGGGTCGCGCTCCATCGCCTTGCGCAGCCCGGCGTTGAGGGCCTTGGCGATCGTCGTCTTCGACGCGGTCATGCCTGCACCTCCTCGAACGTGTCCTGGTACGCGTGGAAGGCGGCCTTGTCGTCCTCGACCTGCTGGTGCGGCTCGACGTAGACCTGGTCGAAGATGTCGTCGACGTCGGGGTCGGGCATCGTCACCGTGGCGGTGCGGACGTGGGCCGCGAGCTCGTCCGCCTCGGACTCGACCGCCTCGAAGAACGCCGTGTCGGCGATGCCCTCGCTCATGAGCCAGCGCTTGTAGCGGGCCACCGGGTCGCGCAGCTTCCACACCTCGACCTCCGCGGACACGCGGTACTTCGTCGGGTCGTCGGAGGTCGTGTGGGCGGCCATCCGGTAGGTGAAGGCCTCGATGAGCGAGGGACCCTGGCCGGAGCGGGCGCGGTCGAGCATCTGGGTCGTCACGGCATACACGGCGAGGACGTCGTTGCCGTCGACGCGCACGCCGGGGAAGCCGAAGCCGTCGGCGCGCTTGTAGATCGGCACCCGGGTCTGGCGCTCGTTGGGCTCGCTGATGGCCCACTGGTTGTTCTGGCAGAAGAAGACGATCGGGCTGTTGTAGACGCCGGCGAAGACGAAGCCCTCGTTGACGTCACCCTGCGCGGTCGCACCGTCGCCCATGAAGGCGACGACGGCGGTGTCGCGCTCGGGGTCGTCGGTGCCGACCGCACCGTCCCGCTGGACGCCCATGGCATAGCCGGTGCCCATGAGGACCTGGTTGCCGATGACGATCGTGTAGCCGTGGAAGTGGTGCTCGTCCGGGTTCCACGCGCCCTTGTCGACACCGCGGTACATCGCGATGATCCGCATCGGGTCGATGCCCCGGGTCCAGGCGATGCCGTGCTCGCGGTAACCGGGGAAGGCGTGGTCCTGCGGGCGCAGCGCGCGGCCGCAGCCGATCTGCGCGGCCTCCTGGCCGAGGAGCGAGACCCAGAGGCCCAGCTCACCCTGCCGCTGCAGCGAGGTCGCCTCGAGGTCGAAGCGCCGGATGAGGACGAGGTCGCGGTACAACCCGCGCAGGTCCTCGTTGCTCAGCGCCGCGACGATCTCGTCGTACTCGGCGTTCGGGACGCGCTCCCCCTCGGGGGTGAGCAGCTGGACCATGTCGGGTCCGCCGTCGGCGGCCGCTCGGGGCTCGGGCACTGCAACCGCGGGGTCCACCGAGACGTGGTGGTCCACTCCGCCGACCGGCGGGGTTGCAGCGACGTCGGTGTCGCTCACGGGCACTCCTGTTCCCTGGGGCACCCGTTCGTGGCGGGATGCCCGGCTCGGGCCGCCGGCTCCACACGCTCGTGCGCGCGCGGCCCGGACGGCGGTGTCTGGGAGCCGTCCCGGGGTGTGGGACGAGTCACCAAGCCTGCTGGGCACAACGTACCGCGAGGGTGGCGATCCCTCCCAAACGCGCCGGTCACGGAACGCGTGGGCGCGCGCTCGCGTCGTAGGTTCATGACCATGCCGACCGTCCGTGGCCAGATCACCAGCGCGTATGCCGTGGGCGCGCTGTGCGCTGCCGCCCTCCTCACCGCGTGCGGCTCGGAGGGGTCCGGGGGCGGCGCGGACGTGGGACCCTCGAGGATGCCCTCGTCCTCCAGCACCCCCACGCCGTCCGGCTCTCCGTCCGGCTCCGGGTCGAGCTCCGGGTCGGGCTCCGGGTCGACCGCCATGCCGCCGAGCGGGCGCGCCCGGCCGACGAGCATGACCGGACGGGTGACGAGCATCGAGGGCGGCTGCGTGGTCTTCACGAGCGACCGCGACGCCCACCAGTGGGTCCTCGTCGGCGAGACGCGCGGCCTGCTCGCGGGGACGGCATACGAGATCGACGGGGTCGCGATCGACACGCTCGACCCCCGGTGCCCGCAGGCCCTGCCCTTCCACGTCACGAAGGCTGCGCAGGTCGACGTCATCGAGGACCTCACCCCCGTGCCGTCGGCCCCCACCCAAGGATCCGAGGCACTGGTGAGCGTCACCGGCCTCGTGACCGCCGGGGTCGAGGCGGGGTGCCGGGTGCTCCAGACCGACGAGGGCACGTTCGTGCTCACCGGCGCGATCACCGTCCCGGACGGGACGCGCGTCACCGTGAGCGGAGTGAAGCGGCTCGACTGGGCGAGTACCTGCCAGCAGGGCCCGGTGCTCGAGGTCCTCACGATGACCCCCACCGGCTGACACCCGCCCCCGTCGACAGCGAAGGGCCCCACGGCGACTGGTCGCCGTGGGGCCCTCTGCGTTGAGTCAGACCGAGGTCACGGGGTGACCGTCCCGATGAGGACCTCACCGGTGCCGAGCAGTGCGCCCTGCTCCGAGAGGACCTGCATCTCGCCGGAGACCTGGCGTCCGGGCACGGCCACGGCAGCCGCCGTGATCGCACCGGTGACCGTCGTCGACTGACCCGTGGCGAGTGCCGTCGTGGTCGCCGGCACCGTGAGGGTGCCGAGACCAGCCGAGTAGAAGACGTCGAGGTAGTCGTACTGGCTCGAGCCGGCCGGGATGGAGTACCCGTCGACCTCCACCGTGTACGTCCCGGCGGCCGGGGCGTTGATCGTCACGGCCTCCTCGCTGTCACCGTCGGCCTGCTGGGCCACGACCGCGCCGGCCGCGTTGCGGACGAAGAGGTCGAGGTCGGCTGCCGGGTCGGACGGGTTGCCGATCTTGGCCACGAACTTGGTCGCACCCGCGGGGATGGTGACCGTGAACTTCTGCAGCTCGTGGTTGGCGATCGTCTTGCGACCGGCGACGGCCGAGCCGAGCGGCCCGCCCTTCGGCGCGATCGTCACGGGTGCCAGCTGGTTCGTGACCGTCCAGGACACCGGGGCGGGGACTCCGACCTGGGCCGTGGGGACGGTCTGGGTGGCCGGGTTCACGAGGACACCCTGGGCACCAGCGGTGATCGTGAACGGGTTGGCCATCGTCGGGGTGGTGCGACGCGCCTCGACCTGGAGCTCCCAGATGCCCGGGAGCGGGTTCGAGTAGCTGCGCGACGTGGCGTTGCAGCCACCACCGGCGTTGTAGTTGGTGAAGCACACCAGCGACGACGTGGACTCGACCGGGTTGCCGTACGGGTTGTAGGCGATCCAGCGGACCTGCGAGCCGTCGGCGTACTTGCCGAGGTTGACCTGGAGGGCCTTGGCGCCCGCCGGGACGGAGACGAAGAACTTCTGGAAGAGGTTGCGCTCCACCGAGCCGGTCTTCGACGCCTCGAAGGACGGCGCCTTGAGGTCCTGGGCGAGGACGACGGTGAGCAGGACCCGCTTGTCGACGACCGAGGTGGCCGGGTCGTCGATCTCGAGGATCGCCGAGTGGACACCCGGGGTCGAGGTCTTGACCTTGACCGGGATGTCGACCGTGCCACCGAGCGGCTGCGGACGCTGGGTCACCGGAAGCCTGAACGTGCCGTCGTTGCCGACGAGACGCAGCGCGTGCTTGACGTTGCCCTTGACCCCGGAGGTGCGGGTCGACTTCACGACGACGTTCTGCTCGACACCTGCCGTGAGACCACCGGAGGCGGCGTCACAGCGGTTGTAGAGACCCGTGCCCTGGTTCGGCGTCGCGAGGAAGCCGGAGAGCGGGGTGCAGACGGGAGCCGTGACGGTGTAGTCCTGCGACTTGGGGGCCGTCTTGAGCAGGGTCCACGCCCCGGGGACGTCGACGAGGCCGGCACCCTGGCCGATGGCCTCGATGTTCGCCTTGTAGTCCGCGGTCGTGTAGAGCGAGTCGCGGATCTGACGGGGCGTGATCTTGACGTTGGTCGCCTTGGCGGCCGAGATGAGCAGGGCCGTGGCGCCTGCGGTCTGCGGGGAGGCCATCGACGTTCCGTTGAACATCGCGTAGCCCGGGGGCAGGCCGTAGCCGGCCTCGGGAACCGGGCCGCCGGGCTGCCAGGTCGGGATCGACGAGATCGCCGAGCCCGGGGCCATGACATTGGGCTTGAAGCCGCCGTCCTCACGCGGGCCGCGCGAGGAGTAGTTGTGCAGCGCGATGTCCGAGCTCACGTCGGCGCCGTAGTTGGACTTCCACGTCTCCTTGGTGATTGAGGAGGCGACGGACACGACGTCGGTGGCCACGGACGGGTCACCGATCGAGTTGATGCCGGGGCCGCTGTTGCCTGCGGAGATGACGATCTGGACGCCGTACTCCTTGATGAGGGAGTCGTAGAGGCGGGCCCGGGCGTTGTTGCCGTCGTTGAGGGCCGGAAGGCCACCGATGGACATGTTGACGACGTCGACGCCACGGTTGGCGACGAGGTCGACCATGCCGTCGGTCAGCGCGACCGCGGTGCAGCCGCCGCCCCAGGAGCAGGCGCGGGTGGAGACGATCTTGGCGCCGGGCGCCTGGCCGTCCATCTCGCCACCGAAGAGCGAGTTGGCAGCAGCGATGCCGGCGACGTGGGTGCCGTGCGCGGACTCGACGACGCCGATGTTGACGAAGTCGGCCTTCTGGCCGGGCAGGCCCGCCGCGGTCAGGTCGACGTCCTCGCGGAACTCGACGACGAACGGCATCGACTCCGCAATGTCCGTCTCGGGCTTGTCGACACCGAAGTGCCCGACGTCGAACTTCTCCTTGTAGGGGCGCATCTTCTCGTCGGCCGAGAACGTCATGTCCTGGTTGGCGTCGACCCAGATGTCATTGGTCGCCTCGTCGTACAGGATTCCCCAGCGGTCGGAGGTGTCACCGTCGCGGTTGAAATCGCCCTTGGCCTCGGACGCGGCCGAGATGTTCTCGGCCACGCGCTGGAACTTGTACGTCCCCTCGGGTGCCGTGTAGGTACCGATGTCCTTCAGCGTGAACGACGGGCCCGTGACGGTCGTGAGCATCGCCCGCCAAGAGCCGTCGCCCTCGAGGAGCGGGTGGGTGCCGGTGACCCAGTCGACGATCTTGCGCTCGCCGGTCGAGGTCTTCTGCAGCGCCGGGTGGTCGAGGTCGACACCGGAGTCGATGACGCCGATGGTGGTCCCGCGGCCGTCGTAGGTGGGGTTGGCCTTCTTGAAGGCGATCGACCCCGTGTCACGCGTGGGCATGAAGGGGTTGTCGTCCGCGGTGCCTGCACCCGGAGCCGAGACACCGGTCGCCTCGGCGCCGGAGGCGCCGTCGACGTCGGGACGCGGCAGCGCGATGCGCTCGTTGAGGTCGACGGCGACGATCGCGGCGTTCTTGGCGACGGCGTCGACCTTGCCGGTCGGGATGCTCGCGCTGATGTAGCCGACCTTGTCGTTGACCGTGGCGACGGATCCACCGGCAGCCGTGATGGCCTTGACCGCCGCAGCGGTCTGGCCCTTGGCGGTCGCGATCATGACCACGACGCGCGCGGTCTTGTCGGTGACGGCCTTCTCGAGCAGGTCGCGGTCGTGGCGCCCCAGCTTGTCGCCGGGCTTGGCCTTCTTGACCTTGTCCTTCTGCGACTGCGCGGTGGGCGCCTTCGCGACGGTGGTCTCACGGTCTCCGGGAGCCGCACCCGACTGGGGCGCAGCGGCTGTCACGGCAAGGGCCGCGGCAGCGATTCCGGCAACCGTCGTGAAGCTGCGGCGCAGAGTGCGTCGGGTCACGTGGTGTCCTCTCGGTCCTTCGTGGACACCACCTTGGGTCCACGAGTCGCCACCCATGGGTTCCGGGCAGCCGTGTCAGTGTGACCGGTGCGGGCGCGACCCGCCAGACCTATGCCGAAGAAATTGTGCAATCACCCCTTGGGGTGGAGCCGCCCGTGCGGGAAGGCTGCGGTCACCGCGAGGAGGCGGTCGTTGGCCTCGGGCTCGGCAATGGTCACGCGAACCCCGTCGGTGCCGTACGGGCGCACCGTGAGCCCCGCCGCCTCGCACGCGGCGACGAGATCGGGGGTGCGCTCCCCCACGGGCAGCCAGACGAAGTTGGCGTCGGTGTCCGGCACGTCCCAGCCCTGCTCGGCGAGCGCGGCGAGGACGCGGGCGCGCTCGGCCACGAGCTCCTTGACCCGGACGTCCAGCTCGTCGAACGCTTCCAGCGAGGCGACGGCCGCCACCTGCGCGAGGGAGTTCACCCCGAACGGGATGGCCGCCTTGCGCAGGGCCTCGGCGACGGGCTCGTGCGCCACGGCATACCCGACCCGCAGCCCGGCGAGACCGTACGCCTTGGAGAAGGTCCGCAGCACGGCGACGTTGGGCCGGGCCCGGTGGATGGCGAGGGCGTCGGGGGCGTCCTGGCTCGTGACGAACTCGAGGTAGGCCTCGTCGAGCACGACGAGGACGTCCTGCGGCACGCGGTCGAGGAAGGCCTCGAGCTCGTCGCGGCGCACGCTCGGGCCGGTCGGGTTGTTGGGGGTGCAGACGAGCACGACCTTGGTCCGCTCGGTGACGGCGTCGGCCATGGCGTCGAGGTCGTGGCGGGCCTCGCTCGTCAGGGGCACCTTCACGGCGGTGGCGCCGGAGAGCGCGACGAGGATCGGGTAGGCCTCGAACGAGCGCCAGGCGAAGACGACCTCGTCGCCGGGGTCGCAGAACGCCGTGATGATCTGCCCGAGGACACCGACGCTGCCGGGGCCGGTGGCGATCCGCGCGGCCGGGACGTCGAGACGCTCCGCGAGCGCCTCGGTGAGGACGGTGACCCCCATGTCGGGGTAGCGGTTGATCTGTCCGGCCTGCTCGCGGACCACGTCGAGGACCGACGGCAGCGGCGGGTACGGGTTCTCGTTGGACGAGACCTTGTATGCCGTCGTCCCCGCCTGCGCGACCGCCGGTCTGCCCGCGACGTATGCCGGTACGGCGTCGAGCGCGTCCCGCAGGCGGACGCGCGTGGAGGGGGTCGAGGGCGTGCTCTCGCTCATGCTCGCCACTGTAGGGCGGGGTTCGGGTACCTCCACACCACGGCATCGCCCTCGTGGGACGATGACGACGTGCAGAACTTCCTGATCCGAGTCCTCATCAATGCCGTGGCCCTGTGGGCGGCGGCCGGCCTGATCTCCGGCATCAGCTTCGGCGACGAGGACGAGTGGACCAAGAAGGTCGTGACGATCGTCCTCGTCGCGCTCCTCTTCGGCCTCGTCAACGCCGTCATCCGGCCGATCGCCAAGGTGCTGTCGTTCCCGTTCATCGTGCTGACGCTCGGCCTGTTCACGTTCGTCGTCAACGCCTTCATGCTGCAGATCACCGAGTGGATCGCCGAGCCCCTCGGGCTGGCCTTCACCATCGACGAGTTCTTCTGGGACGCCGTCATGGGGGCCGTCATCATCACGATCGTCTCGTGGCTCCTCAGCGTCGTGCTGCCCGAGGACGACGACTGAGCGCTAGTCACCCACCGCGTAGGTGAGGTGCGTGGCGTTCGGTGACACCCGGACGTCCCGCTGGGTGAGCACCCGCCGGGTCGCCCCGACGAAGAGCGGCGTCCCGCCGCCCAGGACGACCGGCGAGAGGTGCAGGCGCAGCTCGTCGAGCAGGCCGGCCTCGAGGCACCCTCGGATGACGGCGGCCCCGCCCATGACGAACACGTCCCGCTCCCCCGCTGCCGTGCGCGCCTGCTCGACCGCCGCAGCCGGGCCGTCGAGGACGAAGGTGAAGTCGTGGGTCGGCGCCAGGCGGACGGAGGCGGGCTCGCTGCTCGTCACGACGAAGAACGGCGGCCTCGCGGCCCGGTCGGCGCCGTAGCCGACCTCGTCGGTCCAGCCGTGGGGGCCGTCGACGACGTCGAAGAGCGTCCGGCCCATGACCACGGCCCCGGAGTCGGCCGTCGCCTCCTCCAGCACGGCGCGGTCGGTGGGGTCGCCGGACCACACCCAGGCGTGCAGGGGGTCCGCGTCGCGCCCGAGCCCGTGCTCGAGGTCCGGCTCGGGCCCGGTGACGAAGCCGTCGAGGGACATGGAGATGTCGCCGACCACCCTGCTCATGGCCACATGCTGCTCGGCCCCGCCGGGCCCCGCAAGGCCGTCTCGAGCCCGTGTGAGGATCGGGACATGAGTGGACCCACGAGAGGCGGGCGGACGGCATACCGGATCGTGGTCGTCTGCACCGGCAACATCTGTCGCTCCCCCATGGGCGAGTGGCTCCTGCGGGAGGCGCTCGACAGCGCGGGCCTCGGCGACCGCGTGGAGGTGAGCTCGGCCGGGACCTCCGCCCAGCAGAGCGGCAACCCCATGGACCCGCGCACCATCGCCGTGATGCGCCGGGGTGGCCACATCGACGCCGGGTGGGACCGGCACCGCGCGCGGCACTTCGACTCCGGGGAGTTCGCCGACCTCGACCTCGTGCTCGCCGCCGACCGGGGGCACGAGCGAGCCCTGCTCCGCCTCGCCCCCACCGAGACGGACCGGGCCAAGGTCCGGCTGCTGCGCTCGTTCGACCCGGGGACGGCCGCGGACGACCTCGACATGGCCGACCCGTGGTGGGGGGACGACGACGCGTTCGAGCGGACCCACGCCGAGGTGCGGGCCGCGGTGCCCGGCGTCGTCGAGCACGTGCGCGCGGCAGTGAAACAATGACCGCCATGGGCTCCCTCGCTGACGTCACCCCTGCCATCGCGCTCGGCGCCCTCGACGGCCGCTACCGGGGCGCGGTCGCCCCGCTCGTGGACCACCTGTCCGAGCCGGCGCTCAACCGTCAGCGGATCCACGTCGAGGTCGAGTGGCTCATCCACCTCACCGACCGTGAGGTCGTGGCGGGCGTCCGGCATCTCACCGACGACGAGAAGGCCCGGCTGCGCGCCCTCGTCGCCGACTTCGGTCCGGCCGAGATCGCCGAGCTGGCCGAGACCGAGCGCGTCACGCAGCACGACGTCAAGGCGGTCGAGTACTTCCTCAAGAAGCGCCTCGCCGAGATCGCGCCGGCCGCCGAGGACGCGGGCCTCGCCGAGCTCATCCACTTCTGCTGCACCAGCGAGGACGTCAACAACCTCTCCTACGCCCTCATGGTGCAGGGCGCGATCGAGCAGGTGTGGCTGCCCCGCGCGACCGCCCTCGTGGAGGCGCTGTCGACGATGGCCTCCGACCTGCGCGCGGTCCCGCTGCTGTCGCACACGCACGGCCAGCCGGCGACGCCCTCCACGCTCGGCAAGGAGCTCGCGGTGCTCGCCTGGCGGCTCCAGCGACAGCTGCTCCGGGTCGAGGACGCCGAGTTCATGGGCAAGCTCAACGGTGCGACCGGTACCTACGGCGCCCACGTCGCCGCCGTGCCTGACGCGGACTGGGAGGAGGTCAGCGAGACCTTCGTCGAGGGACTCGGCCTGACCTGGAACCCGCTCACCACCCAGATCGAGAGCCACGACTGGCAGGCCGAGCTCTACGCCGACGTGGCCCGCTTCAACCGGGTGCTCCACAACCTGTGCACCGACGTCTGGACCTACATCTCGATGGGCTACTTCGCCCAGGTCCGTGGCCAGGGCACCGTCGGCTCGTCGACGATGCCGCACAAGGTCAACCCGATCCGCTTCGAGAACGCCGAGGCCAACCTCGAGGTCTCCAACGCTCTCCTCGACGTCCTCGCCTCGACCCTCGTGCAGTCCCGCCTCCAGCGCGACCTCACCGACTCCTCGATGCAGCGCAACATCGGCGTCGCCCTCGGCCACTCGCTCCTCGCCCTCGACAACGCGACCCGCGGTCTCGCCGGCCTGGACGCCGTGCCCGAGGCGATGGCCCGCGACCTCGACGCCAACTGGGAGGTCCTCGGCGAGCCGATCCAGTCGGCGATGCGGGCACTCGGCGCCCAGGGCGTCCCCGGCATGGAGGAGCCCTACGAGCGGCTCAAGGAGCTGACCCGCGGCCGGCGCATCGGGCAGCCGGAGCTCGTCGAGTTCGTCCGCGGCCTCGGGCTGCCCGCCGACGTCGAGGAGCGCCTCGCCACGATGACGCCGCAGACCTACGTCGGCATCGCGCCGGCGCTCGTCGACCACCTGGGCTGAGTCGGTCGCACGGAACGGTTCGCGAACCGCACCGGTGCTCGTGAACCGGATCGAACCGGTTCACGAGCGAGGTCACAGTTCGCGAACCGTGTCGTGCAGGAGCCGGTCAGAGGGTGACGGGGCCGTTCGGCGTGTCGAAGGTCACCGAGAGGATGCCCGGGTTGCCGCGCGGGGCGACGAAGTTGAAGTCGATGCCCTCGGGGACGTAGTCGCGGTCGACGCCGATCCAGTCGCGGACGCGATCGGGGTCACCGGCGATCTCGAGCGAGCGCAGCGAGCACTCCGTCGGGCCGACACCGGACGGGTGCGGCACGTCGGTGTCCCACTCGACGAAGAACGGCAGCTGCGGGTCGGACTGCAGCCCCTTGACGCCCAGCTGCTTCCAGCGGAGCTCGACGCCGTCGGGGCGGTGCCGGCTGCCGTTCACGGCCTCGCGGCCGAAGCGCTGCTCCTGCACCGAGATGTCGTCCACGGAGAGCACCCAGCCCAGCCAGCCGCCACCGGCGGCGGAGCGGGCCCGGACGACCTGGCCGAAGGGAGCCTTGTCGGACGCGGGGTGGTCGAGCACCTCGACGACCTCGAGGTAACGGTCGCCGAGAAGCGGAAGGATGACGTTGCGTGTCCCGAACCTCGGGTGCACACCGCCGTCGACCCCCTCGACGCCCAGCTGCTCGGCCAGGCGCGCAGCCGTGGCCCGGGCACCGTCGTTCTCTGCGGCATAGACAACATGGTCGACTCGCATGTCGATCATCGTGACACACGGCAGAGGGTGCTCTTGACACGGGGCCACCCCGGGGGGTCGAGGGGGCCGCCGAAGCCGTGACCTGCAGTTACGCCGATCGCTGCCGCACGGCCTCGTAGACGACGATCGCCGCGGCCACCGAGGCGTTGAGTGAGTTCACACTGCCGTGCATGGGGATGCGCACCCGCGCGTCGGCGGCCCGCAGCGCCTCGTCGGTCAGCCCGAACTTCTCGGTGCCGACGGCGATCGCCACACCGCCGGTGAGGTCGGCCTCGGTGTGCAGCGTCTCGGTGTCCGGGGTGGTCGCCACGAGGCGTATGCCGGCCTCCCGCAGCCACGCGACCGTCTCACCGAGGGTGGCGCTTGCCACCGGGACCGAGAACACCGTGCCCTTGGAGCCGCGCACGACGTTGGGGTTGCCCCAGTCGGTGACGGGGTCGACGGCGACGACCGCGTCGACGCCGGCGGCCTCCGCGGTACGCAGCATGGCGCCGAGGTTGCCCGGCTTCTCGAGGCCCTCGCAGACGAGCAGCAGTGGGGCGGGCGGCAGCCAGAGGTCGGCGAGGTCGCCGCGCACCGCCGGCACGAGGGCGAGGAAGCCGTCCGGTCCCTCGCGGTAGGCGACCTTCTCGAACGCCGGCCGGGAGACCTTCACCGTCTCGACCCCTGACGCCCGGACGGCGTCGACGAGGGCCAGCTGGGCGTCGGCGTCGAGCATCAGCTCGGGTGAGTAGAACAGGGTCCGCGGACGCACCCCAGCGTCGAGGGCCAGCCCGAGCTCCTCGAACCCCTCGACGACGGTGACCCCCGCCTCGTCCCGGGCCCGCCGTCGCCGAAGCGCGACGAGCTGCTTGAGCCGCGGGTTGGCGGGCGAGGTGATCTCGAGGTCGGGACGGGACGACATCAGTCGCCCTTGGCCTCGCCCCACCCGTGCCAGTGGTCGACACGGACCCAGCAGCTCACCCGCGGGCGGTCACGGACCCGGTAGGGCTTCCCCGTGTAGTGCACGGAGAGCCGGTCGATGTCGGCCAGGGCCTTCTCGGGGTCGTCCTCCCAGCGCACGACTTTCCCGCGGACGGACACGTGGGTGTACCACTCGTCCTCCTTGATCGCGGTGAGCGCGACCTCGGGGCGCTCACGCATCCAGTCGAGGCGGGCGCGGCCGGCGTCCATGTTGAGCAGCACGGTGCCGTCGTCCTCGACGAGGTACCACGTGGCGACGGACATCGGGGCGCCGCTCGGCTGGAGCACGGCGACGACGGCGGGGTTCGGGCGCGCGAAGAGCTCGGCGACCTCGGGGGGCAGGGGGGCCTTGGGCATGCCGACCATCCTGCCCTGTGCTCAGAGCTTCGCGAGCCGCGCCTTGACGAAGGCGTACACGCCGTAGGCGGCGATGCCGAGGGCGACGAGGGTGAGCAGGTACGGGCCGAACGGCTGGTCGCGCACCTCCTTGAGCGCGGCGTCGAGACCACCCGCGTCGGCCGCCCGGGAGGACACGGCCGCCGAGCCGAAGAGCAGCCCGACCACCGCGAGGGCGACACCCTTGGCGACGTAGCCGGCTCGCCCGGCGTTGACGGCCCAGGGGGCCGGGTGCGAGCGCAGCTCCTCGAGGAAGCCCTTCGTCCAGCCCTTCCAGACGTGGTAGCCGGCCGCCGTGAGGACGGCCAGGGCGACGATCCCGACGAGGACGCGCCCGCCGGGGCTCGACATCAGCCCGGCGGTGGCCTCGTCGGTCTTCTGCTCGTCCGAGCTCGTGGCACCCTTGGTGACGGCGTAGGCCGACCAGGCGAAGAACGTGTACATCGCGGCCTTCGCCGCGGCCTTGGCCCGGTCGCTCGCCTCGCTGCCGTGCCGGCCGACGACGGCCTCGGTGGCCTGCCAGACGGCGAGGAGGACGAACCCGATCGCGGTCAGCCAGAGCAGGATCGGCCCCGTCGTGCCCCCCGCGACCGTCTCGAGCGCACCGGACTTGTCGGCGCTGCCGGAGCCGCCCTCGATCCCCCAGGCGATCCTCAGGGCGATCCAGGCGATGACGAGGTGGATGACCCCGCTCATGACGAACCCGAGCCGGGCGCCCTTCTCGATGATGTCGTGGTCGCCGACCTTGCGAGCGGTGTCAGTCACACCAGTGATTGGAGCACAGGGACGAGTCCGTCGTCGTCCACGTCGAGGGTCGTCTCGTCCGCGGCCGCCTTGACCTCGTCGGGCGCGTTGCCCATCGCGACCCCGCGCGCGGCCCAGTGCAGCATCTCGAGGTCGTTGCGCTGGTCCCCGACGGCGACGGTGTGGATGGGCTCGACGCCGAGCCGGCGCCGCACCAGCTCAAGGGCGGAGCCCTTGCTCACGCCCTCGGGGTTGATGTCGAGCCAGGCGGTGAAGCCGACCGCGTAGTTGACGCCGTGCAGACCGATCCGCTCGGTGAGGTCGGTGAAGTCCTTGCTCGTGCCGTTCGGCGACCGGAACGTCACACGGGTCACCGGGTCGGCGAGCAGCTCGTCCCACGACACGACGGTGATCCGGCCCTCGAGCTCGCCGTCGGGGAAGGGGGCGCTCACCTTGAACCCCACCCCGAGCTCCTCGACCGCGACGACGGCGTCAGGCCACTCGCTGCGGAGCAGGTCGAGGGCGGGCCGCGGGTCGAAGGTGACGGCCTCGATGACCTCGTAGCCGTCGGGGGCCTCCGGGTCGAGCCGCAGCGTCACCGCCCCGTTGGAGCACACGGCATACCCCGTGCTGATCCCGAGCTTCGCGAGGATCGGCAGGGTCGCGAGGATCGCGCGCCCCGTCGCGATGGTGACGTGGTGTCCGGCGTCGACCGCCGCGCGCACCGCGGCGTGCACCGCGGCCGACATCTCCCCGGCGTGGTTGATCGTCGTGCCGTCGACGTCGAGCGCGACGAGGTGCGGGGTGAGCTGGGCAGGGGCGGCCGTCATGGTCGCCAACCTATCTAGCCGCGTTCCTGGCCGAGCTTCCAGTAGCCCGAGAAGAGCACGCGGCGCCGGTCGACTCCGGCCCGGGTGACGAGCAGGCGGCGGCCCTCGGTGACCATGCCGGACTCCCCGCACAGCCAGGCGTACGCGATCCGGCCGAGGTCCTCCTCGCGCAGCGCGGGCAGGACGGCCGACCCGGGGACGCCGTCGGTGCGGTCGTGGACGTGGACGTCGGCTCCGCCGAAGGCGTATGCCGCGAGCGCGGCCCGGTCGGCGACCTCGACGTGGATCGTGGCCCGGTCCACGACCTCCGGGTGCGCGTCGACGATCGCGGCCAGGCCCGGCAGGGCCGTCTCGTCGGCGACGAGCACCATGGGACCGTCGCACTCGTGACCGCGGAAGAGCGCCCCACCGGAGCGGAACCCGACGCGCTCGCCGACCCGTGCGGCGCAGGCCCACGCGGAACCGGGGCCGGAGTCGCCGTGGGTGACGACGTCGACGTCGATGGTCCGGTGGAGCGCGTGGTGGGCCCGGATCGTGTACCACCGCAGGTTCGGTCGCTCGGTCTCGGGCAGGTCGGCGATGGCGGCGCGGACGTTCTCCCGGGTGCCGTCCGGCAGCGTCAGCGCCGCACCCTCGCGCGGCATGAGCAGGCCGAAGTACTCGTCGGCCCCGGCGAGGCGGAAGTCGCCGAGCTGGTCCGCGGTGAAGGTGATCCGCCGCATCCCGCCCCCGAGGTCGCTGACGGCGGCCACGGTCATCTCGAACTGCGCGTGTCCCTCGCGCTGGACCGGCGACGCCATCGTGAGCCGGGCGTGGGTGGTGGCCGCCTTCGTGGCGACGCGGTCGATGACGGTCACGACGGGTCTCGCTTCCTGCGGTGGGGGATGACGACGGGGTCGCCGGTGGTCGGGTCGGTGACGACGGACGCCGCGATCCCGAAGACCGACTCGATGACGCGGGGGGTGACGATCTCGGACGGTGCACCCTCGGCGACGATCTCACCCCCGCACATGGCGACGAGGTGGTCGGCGTAGCGGGCGGCCATCGCCAGGTCGTGGAGCACCATGACGACGGTGGTGCCCTCTCGGGCGTTGAGGTCGCGGACCAGCTCGAGCACGTCGATCTGGTGCGCGATGTCGAGGAACGACGTCGGCTCGTCGAGGAGGAGCACCGGGGTCCGCTGCGCGAGGGCCATCGCGATCCACGCCCGCTGCCGCTGGCCGCCGGAGAGGCTGTCGACGGGGACGCGCGCGAGCTCGACGAGCTCGGTCATCTCCAGCGCCGCGGCGACGACGACCTCGTCGTCGTGGGACCACTGGCGGAAGAGCCCGTGGTGGGGGTGGCGACCGCGCTCGACGAGCTCGGCGACGGTGATGCCCTCGGGCACGGTCGGCTGCTGCGGGAGCAGGCCGAGCCGCCTGGCGACCTCCTTGGTCGGGAGCGACCCGATGACCTCGCCGTCGAGGAGGACCTGTCCCTCGGTGGGTGGCAGCAGCCGCGAGAGCCCGCGCAGGAGGGTGGACTTGCCGCAGCCGTTGGGCCCGACGACGGCGGTGACCCGGCCGGTGGGGACGACGAGGTCGAGTCCGTCGACGACGACCCGCTTGTCGTAGGCGAGGGTGAGGCGTTCGGCGACGAGGGTGCTCATGATGCCTCCTGGAGGGAACGGCGGCCCGCGACGAGCAGCCAGACGAGGACGGGGGCGCCGGCGAGCCCGGTGACGACACCGACGGGGTAGGCGGTGCCGGGGACGGCATACGCACTGACGTGGTCGGCGGCCAGCACCATCGCGGCACCGACGAGGGCGGCGGCCGGGACGGAGGTGCGCCCCCGGGAGAGGCGACGGGCGATCGGACCGCTGAGGAAGCCGACGAAGGCGATCGGCCCGCAGACGGCGGTCGCCGAGGCCGCGAGGAGGACGACGAGCGCGGTGACGACGAGCCGCATCCGGCCGGCGCGGACGCCGAGCCCGGCGGCGAGGTCGTCGCCGAGGCCGAGCACCCCGAGCTGGCGGGTCACCACGACGAGCAGTGGCAGGGCGACGGCGACGACGACCGCGAGCCGGGTGATCTCGCTCCACGACACCGAGCCGAGGCTGCCGGTGAGCCAGACGAGCGCGTCCTGCGCGCGGTAGACGTCGGCGCGCAGCAGGACCCAGTGCACGACCGAGCTGAGCACGGCGGCCAGCCCGACCCCGACGAGGATCATCCGGCCGGTGGCGGCCCCACCCCGCCCGGCGAAGCCGTGGATTGTCGCCGCGACGCCGACCGCCCCCGCGAAGGCGACGAGCGCCACGGGGGTGCCGGTCCAGCCGAGCAGGACGACCGCGAAGACCGCCGCGGCGCTGGCGCCGAGCGTGATGCCGAGCACGTCCGGGCTGGCGAGCGGGTTGCGGAGCATCGACTGGTAGGCCGCCCCCGCCGACGCGAAGGCCGCTCCCGCGAGCACCGCCATGCAGGCCCGGGGCAGCGTCGACTCCATGAAGATGAAGGACGCGCCGGGGATGGTGGTCCCGGTGACCATCCGTATGCCGTCCACGAACGAGATGCGGTAGTCGCCGAGCAGGGCCCGCACGAGGAACAGGCCGACGACGAGCGCACCGAGGGCGACGAGGAGGACGCGCTGCCGGCGGTGCACGCCGCGCCTCGCCTCGCGCACGGCCAGGACCGCCGCGCTCATGTGACGTCCATCCGGCGCACGAGCCCGACGAGGAAGGGGGCGCCGATGACGGCGCAGATGATGCCGGCCTGGACCTCGCTCGGCGCGGCGACGACGCGGCCCAGCGTGTCGGCGACGACGACGAGCACCGGACCGGCGAAGACGGTGCCGACGAGGATGCGGCGGTGGTCCGGGCCGACGACGGCGCGCACGACGTGCGGGACGACGAGGCCCACGAAGGCGATCGGCCCGGCGAGCGCGGTGGCGCAGGCGGCGAGGAGGATGGCGCCGGCCGCAGCGAGCAGGCGGTGGACCAGCACGCGCTGCCCGAGTCCGCGGGCGAGGTCGTCACCGAGGGCGACGGTGTTGAGCACCGAGCCCGACGAGAGGGCGAGGACGAAGCCGACGAGCAGGAAGGGCGCGACGTCGAGGACGATCCCGGCGCCTCGGCCGGCCACCGACCCGACCTGCCAGAAGCGGAAGACGTCGAGGGCACCCTGGTCGGAGACGAGGATGGCGCCCACGATGCTCGTCGACGTCGCCATGACCGCGGCGCCGGCCAGCGCCATCGTCACGGGCTGGGCGCGCACCGGCGCGAGCAGGGCGAGCAGCTGGACGACGACGGCCGTGACGATCGCTCCCGCCAGGGCGAACCAGACGTAGCCGCCGACGCCCGAGATCGCGAAGAGCTTGATGCCGACGACGACCGCGAGGGCGGCGCCGGAGTTGATGCCGAGGATCCCCGGCTCGGCGAGGGGGTTGCGGGTGAGGCCCTGCAGCACGACGCCGCAGACCGCGACCGCGGCACCGACGACGAGGCCGACGAGGGTGCGGTCGACCCGCGAGGCGACGATGCCGGCGACGTCGTCCGGGACGGCCCCACCCGTGAGGGCCGTGACGACGTCGGCGGGAGCGACGGCCTGGGTCCCGACGAGCAGCGAGAGCGCGACGGCCACCGCCACGACGGCCACCCCACCGGCGACGACCGCACTCGTGGGGACGCGGGTCCCACGCTCTGCGTGGGCGGCCGGCATACCGGGCGCAGTGGTGGCCCGGACCGTCACTGTGCGGGGGTTCCGTCCACGGCCGAGGCGATCTTGGGCAGGAACTTCTCGAGTGCGACCGGCATGGACAGCGGCGACGGCGACGACATCGTCAGGGCCACGGCGTTGTCGGCGCTCGCGACGTAGTGGTTGCTCCTCAGGGCCGGGATCTGCCCGAGGAGCGCGTTCCTCTTGAGGAGGTCGACCTCCTCGGGCTTCTCCACGTAGAAGATGAGCACGTCGGCGTCGAGCGTCGAGGACTTCTCCGCGGAGAGGTTGGTGCTGAACTGGGCGTTGCCCTTGCTCAGCGCGGTGACCGTCGGGGCGTCGACCATGCCGAAGCGCCGCAGGATCTGCGGACGCAGGTCGTTCGTCGTGTAGAGGCTCACGACCGAGAGGTCGGTCGGGGTGAACCAGGCCCACGCCGCGGACTTGCCCTTGATCTGCGGGTACTTCGCGACGGCCTCGTCGATCGTGGCGTTGGTGTCCGCCGCGAGCGCGGTGGCCCGCGTCGTGCGGCCGAGGGCCTGGCCGACGATCTTGACGCTCTCCTCCCACGACGTGCCCCAGGCGGCGCCGGGGTAGGCCACGGTCGGCGCGATCTTGGAGAGCGTGTCGTACTCCTCCTTCGAGATGCCCGAGTTCACCCCGAGGATGAGGTCGGGCCTGGTCGCGGCGATCTCCTCGACCGGGACACCGGCGGTGTCGTCGTAGCGGGTGATCGTCGCGCCGGGGTCGAGCTTCGTGACCCCTGCGTCGAACCAGTCCGTCGAGCCGTTCGCGTTGCCGCCCCAGGTGATCTTGGTGGCGCCCACCGGGATGACGCCGAGGGAGACGACGACGTCGGCGTCGTTCCAGCCGACGGTGGCGATCCGCCGGGGCTCGGCGCTGACGGTCGTCTCGCCGAACGCGTGGGTGATCGTCGTGGGGAAGGCGTCCTGGTCGACCCCGACCGACGAGGACGTCGACGGGTCGGCCGAGGCCTCGCTCGTCGGGCCGGTCGAGCAGGCCGTGAGGGCGAGGGCGGCGGCGGCCGTGGAGGCGGCGGCCACGAGGGAGCGGCGAGTCAACATGGGACCTTCTGGGTCGGGCCGCGGGTGCCGCGGCGACGGGAGTAAGGCGACCCTAAGTGAGGCTTGCCTTACCTTGTCAAATCCCGTCCCGCTCGTGGCCCGCGCGCGGGCGGCCCGGCCCGTCCGCTCAGAGGCTCACGTGCCCCGGCGAGAGCTCGGCCACGGAGCGCACGCCGAGCAGGGCCATCGTGCGGCGCACCTCCGCGCCGAGGATGTCGACGGCCCGCTGGACGCCGTCCTCGCCGCCGGCCATGAGCCCGTAGAGGTAGGCCCGCCCGACCATGACGCTGTCTGCTCCGAGGGCCAGGGCCGCGACGACGTCGGCGCCGGACATCACCCCGGTGTCGAGCATGATCTCGGCGCCGTCACCGAGCGCGGCCCGCACGTCCGGGAGGATTCGCAGGGGGACCGGGGCCCGGTCGAGCTGGCGCCCTCCGTGGTTGGACAGGACGATCGCGTCCGCGCCGGCGTCGGTGACCCGCTGCGCGTCGGCCACGGTCTGGATCCCCTTGATGACGAGCGGGCCGTCCCAGACCGAGCGCACCCAGGCGAGGTCTTCCAGCGTCATCGTCGGGTCGAACAGCGAGTTGAGCAGGTCCGCGACCGGCCCGTCCCACGACGTCAGCGACGCGAACTCGAGCGGCTCGGTCGTGAGCAGGTCGACCCACCAGTTCGGGTGCATCGCCGCGTCGAGCACGGTCCTCGCGGTGAGCGCGGGGGGCAGCGAGAAGCCGTTGCGGACGTCCCGCAGCCGCGCGCCGGCGACCGGGACGTCGACCGTGAGGACGAGGGCCTCGTACCCGGCCGCCGCGGCCCGGCGCATGAGCGCCTCCCCCGCCGACCGGTCCTTCCACACGTAGAGCTGGAACCAGCGCCGGGCGCCCGGTGCTGCCCGGGCGACGTCCTCGATCGAGGTCGTCCCCATGGTGGAGAGCGCATACGGTATGCCGGCCCGCTCGGCCACGCGGACCACCGCCGGCTCCCCCTCGTGCTGCATCATCCGGGTGAAGCCGGTCGGGGCGAACGAGAACGGGAGCTCCGAGCGGCCGCCGAGGATCGTCGTCGAGGTGTCGACCTCGCCGACGTCGCGCAGCACGGCCGGGTGGAAGGTCAGTCCGGCGAAGGTGTCCCGAGCACGGCCGAGGCTGATCTCCCCCTCCGCCGCACCGTCGGTGTAGTCGAAGACGCTGCGTGGCGTCCGCCGGCGGGCGACCGTGCGCAGGTCGGCGATCGTCAGCGCACCGTCGAGCCGCCGGCGGCGGGCACTCCACTCGATCGGCTTGGGGCGCAGCAGCGGCGCGAGCTCGCTGATCCGGGGACGGCGGCGGGTCACCATCGCCCGACCGTAGCGAACTTCAGTCCGGGGTGGACCACGCCTGCCTGAGGCTGAGCCGGCCCTGCGTCTGCAGCAGCGAGCGCTGGTAGAGGCGCGCCGCGACCTGCACGACGAGCGCGGCCGCCACGACGAGGATGACGAGGGCGACGAGGGCCTGCCACCACGGCGCCGAGCCCTCGAGGACGCGCACCGGCATGATGACCGCGGAGAAGGGCGGCACGAACGACAGCACCGTCTTGGCCGTCCCGGTCGCGAGGAGCGCGCCGAAGAACACGCCGGTCGTGAGGAACGTCAGCGGCGTCGACGTCGACTGCACGTCCTCGGTGCGGCTGGCGAGCGCTCCGGCGACGGCCCAGAGGCAGGCGAGCAGCCCGAACCCGACGACGAAGAAGACCGTGAACCACCCCACCGCGCCCGAGATGGCGGGGATGAACCGGTCGTACTCCGTGAAGGTCAGCCCGACGAGCCCGACGGCGACGAAGATCGCCATCTGACCGAACGCCAGCACGAGGTTGCCCAGGACCTTGCCGGCGAGCAGCTCCCTCGTCGTGATCTTCGTGGCGATGATCTCGACGATGCGGCTGGCCTTCTCCTCGACGACGCTGTTCGCCAGGGCGTAGCCGAAGGTGAACGAGGCGAGGTAGAAGAGCAGGGCCAGGGCGAAGCCGAGGGCCTGAGCGACCCCGGCCTTCTCTGCATCCCCCTCGAGAACGGCCGTGCTGAGCGCGGATCCGCGCACGAGCTCCTCGACGGACGTCCCCGCTGCGGCCGCGTTGGCCCCCAGGGTCACCTCGCGGATCGCGGTGGCGGCGAACGTCTCGACCCCGTCCGGGACGTCGGCCTTCCCGGTGAGCAGCCACCCGTCGCCGCCCTCGTGCAACCACACGCTGGCCTCGTCGGCTCGCAGGGCGCGGGTGGCGGCCGCGTCGTCCGCCGCCCGCGTCACCGTGACGGACACCTTGTCGTCGGTCGCCTCCGCGACGAGCTCGACCTGCGCGGCCATCTGCGCGGCCGGGGCGGAGCTCGTGACGACGGTGTAGGTCTCCGTGCGGTTGGCCATGAACGCCTGCACGCCCAGGACGACTGCGAGGAGGCCGATGAGCCCGAACGTGCTGAGCAGGAACGTCCGGTCGGTGAGCTTGGTGACGATCTCGCGGCGGGCCACGGTGACCCAGACGGTGGACCTCATGCGGTCACCTCCCGGTACACCTCGGACAGCGCAGGGACGTGTCTCGCGAAGTCGAGGACGTCACCGCGCTCGACCGCCGCGCGCAGCAGCCTTTGCAGGGCGGGCGGGTCGCTGGCCTCGACGAGCGCCGTGGTCCCGTCCAGGTCGACGACGTGGATGCCGCCCACGTCCCGGATCCATCCGGCGTCACCTCCGAGGGTGGTGCGGTACCGCACCGGCCCCCTGCTGCGCAGGTCGTCCACGGAACCGGAGGCGACGACGCGTCCCCTCGAGAGGATGACGAGGCGGTCGCAGAGGCGCTCGACGAGGTCGAGCTGGTGCGAGGAGAAGAGGACGGGGATCCCGCGCGCGGCGTGCTCGCGGAGCAGGTCGGTCATGGAGTCGACCGCCCGCGGGTCGAGCCCGGAGAACGGCTCATCGAGGATGAGCGCGTCCGGCGTCGTCATGAGCGCGGCGGTGATCTGCACCCGCTGCTGGTTGCCCAGCGACAGCTTCTCGACGCGCTCGCCGGCGCGGTCCGCGAGGTCGAACCGCTCGAGGGTGACCATGACCGCGGACCTGGCGTCTGCGCGGCTCATGCCGGAGAGCTCACCGAGGTAGACGAGCTGGTCGAGGACCTTCTGCTTGGGGTAGAGGCCGCGCTCCTCGGGCATGTAGCCGATCCGGCGCCGGTCGCCAGCGGTGATGGGCGCGCCGTTCCAGCGGACCTCTCCCCCGTGCAGGGCCAGCAGGCCCATGATCATCCGCATCGTCGTCGTCTTGCCCGCGCCGTTGCCGCCGACGAACCCGGTGAGGAGTCCTCCCGGGACCGTGAAGGACACGTCGTCGACGGCGCGCAGGTCACCGAACGACCGGGAGAGCCCCTCGACGTCGAGGGCCGCTCCGTTGCCTGTCATGACCCCACGGTAGGGACCCGCTTCCGTGCCCGAGCCCATTTCGCCCGTATGCCGGCGAGCCGAGCCAGCGCGGTGGTAGTCCTTTGCTCAGTCCCCTGACTCCCGACGGGGCGAGCAAGGAGGAACGAGATGCGCAGAGCAGGAGTGTCCGCGGCTGTCCTCGCCCTGACCGCGGCTGGTGCCGTCGGTCTGGCCTCACCGGCTGCCGCCGGTCCGTCACCGCACGCCTCGTGCGTCGGCCAGGTCTTCGTCCCGCAGGCCACCGGCGACCCCCGGGCGATCGCGGTGCGCATCGCCGAGATCAAGGGTTTCATCGACGTGCCGTGGGGCCAGGTCGTGAGCGACCTCCTCGCCCACTGGGACGGCTGCACGGAGGGGTGACGCGGCGTCGTCCTCGGGCCGTCAGGCGGGGCTGAGGACGTCGAGCCCGATGAGGGGGCGCAGCGCGGCCGGCACGACGACGGAGCCGTCGGCCTGCTGGTGGTTCTCGAGGATCGCGACGAGCCAGCGCGTCGTGGCCAGGGTGCCGTTGAGCGTGGCCGCGACCTCGGTGCCGCCGCCCTGGACGCGGTAGCGGGTCTTGAGCCGGCGCGCCTGGAAGGTCGTGCAGTTCGAGGTCGACGTCAGCTCGCGGTGCCGCCCCTGGGTCGGGACCCACGCCTCGCAGTCGTACTTGCGCGCCGCCGGGCCGCCGAGGTCGCCGGCCGCCGTGTCGATGACGCGGTAGGGCAGCTCCATGGCCTCGAGCATCTCCCGCTCGAAGGCGAGCAGGCGCTGGTGCTCCGCCTCGGCCTCCTCGGGCCGGCAGTAGACGAACATCTCGATCTTGTTGAACTGGTGGACCCGGATGATGCCGCGGGTGTCCTTGCCGTAGCTGCCCGCCTCGCGGCGGTAGCAGGTCGACTGACCTGCGTAGCGGACCGGTCCGGCAGAGAGGTCGATGATCTCGTCGGCGTGGTAGCCGGCGAGCGCCACCTCGCTCGTGCCGGTGAGGTAGAGGTCGTCGGCCTCGAGCCGGTAGACCTCGTCGGCGTGGTGGTCGAGGAAGCCGGCGCCGGCCATGACCTCGGCCTTGACGAGCGTCGGGGTGATCATCGGGACGAAGCCGGCGTCGATGGCGCGCTGCATCGCGAGCTGGAGCATCGCCATCTCGAGGCGGGCGCCCACGCCCTTGAGGAAGTAGAACCGCGAACCCGACACCTTGGCGCCGCGCTCCATGTCGAGGGCGCCCAGGCCCTCGGCGAGGGCGAGGTGGTCCTTGGGCTCGAAGCCCTCGGCGGCGAAGTCGCGTGGGGTGCCGACCTCGTCGAGCACGACGTAGTCGTCCTCGCCGCCGACCGGCACGCCGTCCTCGATGACGTTGCCGATGGTGCGCGTGAGGGTGGCGAGCTCCGCAGCGGCCTCGTCGGCGGCGGCCTGGTTGGCCTTGACCTGGGCGGCGAGCTCCTTGGTGCGCGCGAGCAGGGCCTGCTTCTCGTCGCCCTGGGCCCTGGCCACGTCCTTGCCCATGGCCTTCTGCTCGGCCCGCAGCTGCTCGTAGGCCGTGAGGCTCGAGCGGCGCTTCTCCTCCGCGGCGAGGACGGCGTCGACGACGCCTTCGTCCTCACCCCTCGCGCGCTGTGAGGCGCGCACTCGGTCGGGGTTCTCACGCAGCAGCTTCAGGTCGATCACGCGGGCCAGCCTAGTGCGGACGCCAGGGGTGGCTCGATCAGGCAGCCGTCGTCACGTCGCGAGCCGTGCACCACTCGTCAGGCGGGTCGGGGATGGGATCCGTGGGGATCCGGAGCAGTTCGAGTGGGGGCAGCTCGTCGGGGAGGTAGCCGTCGGGGTACGGGTCGACGGGCTCGTCAAGGTCGTCGAAGCGGTCGAGGATGTCGTCGGGTGGTGGCGGCGACCAGCCCTCGCCCAGGACCGG